>RDXN01000056.1 GCA_004292855.1 Cytophagales bacterium | reverse complement strand
TAAACTGGGCTGGTTTCTGACGAATTTTGAGATAATCCATCCACAAAGTTGGGGTCGCGTGCGTTCAAGAAACACTTTTACTGTTCAAAATCTCTAATTTAAACGCTCCTTTCGAGTTGCCGAGAATCATCGCGTCGTCGTAGCCCACCACACACATGGCATGACCGAACGCCAGCGAGTTGGCCTCATAGGGTTTCCACGACATATCGAGTCCGGGGCGATTTTGGTCCGGGGCGGAGTCCGAAAAACTGTCGACCAATTCCCAGACGGTGGTTCTTAAACGGGGCACCAGCGTTTGGATAAACGACAACCCCTGCATCGATCTGGTGGTTTGAACGCCCACCACCACCGGCGACCGTTCGGCGAGGGCCTGTTTTACGGCCAGCACTTTGTCGGGCTTGGGGTCGGTAATGTTGAAGAGCTTCACGTAGTCCCGGATTCGGGACGAAGCGTCGGTCTCACCCTCTCCGAATTGGCAGTAACCAGGGTCGGGATACCGCGAAAAACGGGGCAAACCCGTTTGTTTGAGGTATTCGAGCGTTTGGCCGACCTCAATGCCAAACGTACAAGCTTTGTCGTTCCCATGCTTAACGGCACTGTAGAGGTAAAACGGCGAAAAACTCCGCTTCAGAATCTGGTCTTTATCGGTGATGTTTCCTTTTATAGCTTCCAGAATCGACCGCAGATAATAACCTGTTGCGATGGCTACGCAGTTGCCTTTGTCACCCTGATTAATCACAGGCGGGGCGTACCTGGATAAGTCGGTTTTGAGGGGCAGGGGCCTGTTGGGTTGCGTCGGTTTGCGTTGTATCAGGTTGTTGTAGGCGTATTCGTCGTCGATAAACCCCTGCCAACGGGCGTTTACCCCCACCGTATCGACGGTCGATGGTCTCTCCCGGACCGGGCTGCCATCCCAGTTTTTCACTTCCAAAACGCTAACTTGTTGCGTGCCACTCCCAAACAGCGACCTACTCATGTACGAGTTGGTCAGGCGTTGAATGTCTTTAAAGGATAAAAAAGGCAGCGTGGCGGGTTGAGTATGTCTCAGCATTGTATCAAAGCCATTGTACAATCCGCTGGTGAACAGGGTGCCGGGATTGAACAGATTGAGAAAACCGGGGAGCGAAGGGGCCGAACTCCCGAGCCGAACGATGCCTTTGTTACGCAAAAACAACTGCTTCATGATGGCACTGGTCAGGTCGATGGTTGCATCTAAACTAGCCGAAACCCCGTCATTTGTTATCCGTTCGGTGGTACAGTCGGCAATGAGCAAGGCGAGCTGGACATTTTTTGCCCTGAGCCAGCTCTCGACGGTATTCAGGGGTAAACCCACGTCTTTTACGTCGTTGAGCCGCCAGTTGGCGAATGTCTCGTTGGGCGTTCGGGTACCGATTCCGTAACCGGAGTAATACAGAATCACGATATCGTTGGGGGTGGTTTTCAGGGCGGCAATGGTGTCGCGCAGGGCCTTGCTGGTGAAGCGGTTTTCATCGAGCCGCCGAATGTGCATCGGGTAGCCCAGCCCACGCTGAACGAGGTTGGCAAATTGCCGCATCAGCGTGTCGTTTTCCATGTTGAGCCGCCCATATTCAACGCCTTTGGGTTCCATTACAAAAATCACGTGTAGCTGGGGCGTGTGGGTTGGGCGGGCGGTATGCTCTGTTTTGGCGAGCGTTAGCGAATGGCTCAGGAGTAGCAAAACAAAGCAGAGAACGTAGTTCATGGTGCTAGCTAAAGAGGGTTTGGTAGGGACAAGTATAACCCCTTTGAAAATCAATGCAAAATGCAGTGACCCACCTGTATATTTGCGTATTCCTGCCTCTCTACAGCCAATGGGTCGATTTCTCACGTTTTTGTTTGCAGGCCTCTGCTGCTGTCCGGCAATGGCTCAGCAAAGTCTGTCCGACAGCTTGCAACGGCGGTTGGAAACCCCGCTTGCCGATACCCTCCGTGTGCAGATACTCGATCAGTTGAGTCGGTCGCTGATGTACTCCAAGCCGCTAACGGCCATGCAGTATGCCCAACAGGGCCTGAAACTGGCCGGGCGAACGGGCGATCAGCGCGGAGAAGCCCGTATTCTGAACCGGATTGGCACTATCTTCCGGCTCACAGCCAACTACGACCGCTCGCTCGAAGCCCATCTGCAATCGGTGGAGGTGGCCACTGCCAATGAGGATTCCGACGCCCTTGCCCGAACGTACAACAACTTGGGGAATCTGTATTCGGAACAGAAAAACTCCCCTAAAGCCATTGAGTACTACCGCCAAACAGCCCACTTGGCCAGCCAGTTGGGCAACCTGAGCCTGCAACGAATTGCCCGCTCCAACATTGGCTCCGAGTATGCTATTCTGAATCGGTTAGACTCGGCCCTGATCTACACCCAAATTGCGTATCAGGATGCGCTACGGCTAAAAGCTCCCGATAGACAGATTGAACTCATGATTCTGGCAAATATCCACAAACGCATGAACCGGCACCCACAGGCCCTGCTCTACTACCGCCAGAGTATTCCCATGTCGGTGGCCGTTAAGAACGACCGCACTCTGAGCCAGACGTATCTGGAAATGGCTGAGGTATTCCGGGCCGTTCAGCAAACTGATTCGGCAGTCAGGTATGCGCAAAAATCGCTCAAACTGGCCCAATCGGCAGCGATGCCCACTACGGTGCAAAAGGCGGGCGTGTTGTTGTCCGAGCTATACGAAGGGGCAGACCCGCGTCGGTCGTTGGGGTATCTGAAACTGGCGTCGACGACTAAAGACAGCCTCGTGAACGAGGAGAAAGTGAAGAGTTTTCAGAATATTGAGTTTTCCGAAAAAATGCGGCTGGACGATGCCGTGCGGCTGGAGGAGAACTACCGGACCCGCATCACGCTCTACCTGCTGGCCGCAGGACTTGGGGCATTGCTGCTCATCGCGGCCATTCTGTACCGCAATAACCGACAAAAGCAAAAGGCAAACCGGCTCCTGCAAACCCAGCGCGACGAGATTGCTGCTCAACGCCAGAAGGCCGAACAGGCACTGACTGAACTAAAAGCCACCCAAGCCCAACTGATTCAGAAAGAGAAACTCGCCAGCCTGGGCGAACTCACGGCGGGCATTGCCCACGAGATTCAGAATCCGCTCAACTTCGTCAATAACTTCTCGGAGGTCAGCACCGAACTTGTGGATGAACTGGGCGAGGAGTTAGCCAAAGGCGACCTTGACGAAGCCCGCTCCCTTGCCCACGATCTGCGTCAGAACCTGCAACGCATTAATCAGAACGGCCAACGGGCCAGCAACATCGTGCGAGGGATGCTCGAACACGCCCGCGCCAGCACCGGCGAACGCCAACCCACCAACCTCAACACCCTTGCTGAGGAGTATCTGCGATTGGCCTACCACGGCCTGCGGGCGAAGGATAAAGACGTTAACGTGACTATGAAGACAGAATTCGATACCTCGCTCGTGCCGGTGAATATGGTGGGGCAGGACATGGGTCGGGTACTGTTGAACCTGTTCAACAATGCGTTTTATGCCGTACGACTTCGCCAGAAGCAGGGCGAAGCGGGTTATGTACCAACGGTTTGGGTACGTACCCGTTCTACCCCGAATGGCGTTCATATCAGCGTTTGCGACAACGGTACGGGGATGCCGGAGAGTGTGAAGGCGAAGGTTTTTCAGCCGTTTTTTACGACCAAGCCCACCGGCGAGGGCACAGGGCTGGGGTTGAGTTTAAGCTACGACATCGTGACAAAAGGCCACGGCGGTACGTTGGAGGTGACGAGTGTGGAAGGTGCAACCTGTGAGGGTGTAGGAACCGAGTTTGTGATCCGACTGCCAATTTGACCATCTGGTCGGCACAGCCCCTAATCCATTATCTTTGTGGCCCAAGACAGAAACGAAGAATGGCAGAACAGCAGGTAATTCGGGTCGGGACGAGCAAGGACAAGGCCGTTCAGAGCAAGGCGCAAAAAGAATTCAATCGGCTAACGAAGAAGATCGAAAAGACCGAAGCCGAAATTAAAGATCTACGGACCGGGGCCGAGAAGGTGCAACAGCGTGTGGCGAGTGAACTCAGCCCACTCCTCGCTGAAATGAGCAAGTTACAGGCTCAACTCGTTCGGGTTTACGACCGCGCTCACGACGATGCAGCGTTCAAGAAAGCCGAAAAGAAAAAGCTGGCTCACCTCATTCAGGAGATTGCTTACGAGGTAGCCGATGGCGAAGAGATGGCCGATATTCGGGCCATTTATGATAAGTACAGTGAGCAACCCCACGAAGAGGAAGTAAAGCAGGCGCAGGCCGAAGAGATTGATCAGATACAGGCGATTTTGAGTCAGTTCGGGATCAAGATTGACATTGACCCCAACAACCCGGAGGCTGCATTGGGGGCCTTGCAGGAGCAAATTGCTCAATTGCAGGAAGCCGATGAACAACAGGCCCGCGAAGCTGCCGAACGCCGGGCTAAGCGTCCGAAAACAGAGAAACAGCAAGCCAAAGAAGCCAAGAAGGAAGAGGAGGCCCGCAATAGTACCAAGTCTGTTCGTACGCTCTATATGGACCTGGTGAAGGCTTTCCACCCCGACCGCGAAACCGACGAGACGGAAAAAGCCCGCAAAACCGAAATCATGCAGCGCGTTACGCAGGCGTACGAAGCGAGTGACTTATTGGCGTTGCTGCGTCTGCAATTAGAGTTTAATCGCATCGATCAGGACCATCTGGAAACGTTGGCAGATGAACAACTGAAATACTACAACAAAATCCTGAAAGAACAGGCAACCGAACTGGATGGGGAGTTGTATCAATTACAGATGCAACTGGGCCAAATGTCGGGGGCAATGTTCGGTATGATCCACTCATCAGCTCAACTGGAGTTCAAACTCAGTACCGATATCAACGCGATGAAACGGCAGATTAAACAGACCAAATCGGACCTGAAACTGTTTGCTGACCGCGATATGCTCAAACTGTGGCTGAAGAATTATAAGATTCCAAAGCAGCAACAGTTCACGTTTTTTGACATGATGTAAGCGCGTGAAGAAGACAATCCCCGTACTGATACACACAATGCTGTTGTGTTTAATTGCCCTTGCTGGCCGGGCACAGCAGTTTGAATTAGCTTATCCAATGCCCCGGCTCGTGGTACAACGTGGGGCCGATGGTAATGGAAAGCTGTATCTGTCGGGTAGGCTCGACTTTGCCGCAGATCGTATTGAGGCCCAACTCACCCCAGCCTCGCCCGGTCAGGGAACGGCATCAGCCTGGCAAGTGATTCAAACCAACCCACAAGGGGGTGTTTTTTATGGCTCCGTAATGGGGGTGGGTGGCTGGTACGTACTGACGGTACGAGCTATACGTAACAACATAATTGTGGGCGAAACATCCGTGCAGCCCGTTGGCATCGGCGAGGTATTTATTACAGCAGGGCAATCGAACTCGCGGGGGCTTGGCAACGGCGACAATGACCTTGGCACGGCCACCGACCGGGTTAGCACCATCGACACCATCAATCATTACTACCCGCCGGGCCAATCCTGGTTCTCGTCGGGCGATCCAATGCCCGTTCCGAATTACAAACCCATGACGGCAAGTCGGCGGGTGTTCCCAATGGGCGAAAGCTCGTGGGGCTGGGGCGAGTTGGGCGATTATATCGTGAGCCGCTACAACGTGCCAGTTGTCTTTTATAACGCCGGCTGGGATGCCTCGACCGTTGAGAACTGGATTAACTCAGCTAATGGCATTCCGGCCTGCAACCGCTATTGGTGCCCACCCAATTCGGAGTGGGCCAACCTACAGCCCTACACGAATCTAAAAAATATCCTCCAATACTATGGCTCAACGGGGGGCGTTCGGTCGGTGTTGTGGCATCAGGGCGAGGCCGAATACGGCGATGCCAACAGCGGGAGTATTCCTGTCTACGCGAATCGCCTGTATGAGTTAATTGACCGATCCCGGTCCGATTTTGGGGGACGGAAACTACCCTGGGTTGTGGCCCGAGTATCGTTCGATGGTTCGGTGACCCGCCCCAGCGTGGTTTCTAAACAACAGGAAGTTATTAATATATTCGGGTTCCAGGTGTTTCAGGGGCCATTGAATGACACCATCGTGAACCGGCGGGCGGGCACCATCGACGTGCATTTTGGCAACGCCGTTCGACCCACCACGCACCCGCAATATTTCAACAATCCGAACGCAATACCCACCGATATGGGCCTGTCGCGGTTTGCCCGAAACTGGAATAATAGCCTCAGCAATAGTTTCTTTCAGAATGCAACGCCCCTGGTCACCGAGCAGTTTGCCGTTACCGGAAAAGTGGCCCCCATTATTCTGCCCGCCGACAGCGTTTCGCTACCCGTTTATACGGCTGGCACGTTCGGGGCCGACAATGGCTGGCAAGTACAATTGCTCGACTCAGCGGGGCGGTTTTTGCGGTATTTGCCGAGCCTGCCCGGGAACCCGGTGCGGACCAAACTCCCCGACGATCTCTCAACGGGTTGGTTTCGGTTGCGCGTTCTGGCCACCAATCCGGTAACACCGGCTGTTCCCACCAACAAGTTTAGGCTCGGAACCCCTCCTCCGCCCCCCCCACCACCACCCCCCCCACGGGCCGACGTGAGCCTGTCGATGCAGGCAAGCCAACGCGTTGTGCGCGTAGGGGAAACGTTCAGCGTCCAGATTCATGTGCAGAATACCGGCCCCGACCCGGCCACAAACGTGCAGGTTCTGAACCGGCTTCCGGCAAACCTGAGCGTCGTATCGGCCTCTGGCTTTACAACCAGCACCACCGCTTTGTCGGGGACGATCAGCCAATTGGCCAGTGGTTCCATAACGACGTTTAGCTATCAGGCACGGGTTATTTCCGAGGGGGTGTATCGCAACGCTGTTGAGGTTATTGGGTCGGATGTGACAGACCCCGACAGCCAACCGGGGACGGGCACTCAAACCGGGCAGGACGACGAGGCCCGTATCGAATGGCGCACACCACAGGCTGGCACGTCCGTATTTGAATCACCCAACCCGAACCAGATTACTCTGCCGCCTGTGCAATCGAGTCAGCCTATACCAAACTCTGCCACTGCCGATCTGAGCCTGAACGTGGTGGTGAGTAACCGCGCTCCGGCCCTAAATGAGATCATTTCTGTCTCAATGATCGTAACAAACGGAGGAGGAGCCTCGGCCAGCAGCATCAGCGTGGGCATGGTGTTGCCTGGCAGCTTGAGTTACGTAGGTAGCTTGACGGCGGTGGGGCAGTCTGTAACAGCCCAATCAACCACGGCGCAATCAACTACAGCCCAGTCGACTACAGCGCAATCAACCACGGCAACGAGCCAAACCGTAACAGGAACCGTCAATAGCCTGCCTGCGGGTAGTGTGGCTACGCTGGTGTTTCAGGCACGTGTGCTGATGCTTGGCGAGGCTATCTTGAAAGCCCAGGTCACGCTCGCCCCCCCCGCCGACCCGGATTCGACGCCCAACAACGGCACCGAAAACGGAGAAGACGACACGGCTTGGGCAGTGATTCGCGGACGCTAGCCGGAAGAGATCAATTTCTGATCGCTTCCCGCACCCGCACCAACTTCTCCAGTAATACCTCCAGTTGATCCAGCGGCAGCATGTTGGCTCCGTCCGATTTTGCACACGACGGATCGGGGTGAGTCTCAATGAAAAGACCGTCGGCCCCCACCGCAATAGCTGCTTTGGCAATGGTGGCGATCAGGGCGGGTTTGCCACCCGTTACGCCCGATGCCTGATTGGGTTGTTGCAGCGAGTGTGTACAGTCCATGACGACCGGAACCCCAAACGATTGCATGGTCGGAATGTTCCGGTAATCGACCACCAAATCGCCGTAGCCGAAGGAGTTGCCTCGGTCGGTCAGGAACACCGTTCCGTCTGGGTTGATGGCCCGTACTTTTTCGGCGGCAAAACTCATGCTCTCGCCCGACAGAAACTGCCCTTTTTTGATGTTAACGGCCTTTCCCGTGCGGGCGGCTGCTTCAATGAGTTCGGTTTGCCGACACAAAAACGCCGGAATCTGCAACACGTCGACCGACCCGGCAGCCATCGCGGCCTCGTGCGACTCGTGAATGTCAGTCACCGTGGGAATGTTGAACGTATCGCCCACTTCCTTCAAAATCGACAGAGCCAATTCGTCGCCAATGCCCGTGAACGAGTCCGCTTTGGTACGGTTCGCCTTTCGGTACGACCCTTTGAAAATGTATGGAATCTGGAGCCGGTTGGTGATCTCAACAATGCGTTCGGCAATTTGGAGGGCCCTATCGCGGCCTTCGATGGCGCATGGACCGGCCATCAGAAAGAAGTTGGAGGAATCGGTGTGCTGGAGCTTCGGGAGTTGAATCATCGTGCCAAACGGGTTACGTTTATGGTTGCAAAGGTGCAACGGAATTGGGGCATCTGCCAGTTCATCAGGAGCCTGATTGGACGAGCTGACCTACTTCTAATCAGAACCATATGGTAAATTTATGTATACATAGCCTCACCCAGTCAAGTACGTCAATAGGTCGTAGTATTGATAGGTAAATAGTTGTTATACAGTTATTTATAGTAGAAATAAATAAAGAAGTGAACGTTTGTGGTTCAAAAAAATTGTTTGATAATGATAGGGGAAATGGTTTTCTTTGTGCCGTTTTTCAACCCCAATTGACTACTAAAATGTCAGAGATTGCACAAAAAGTTAAGAACATTATTGTTGAGAAATTAGGTGTCGAGGAGTCTGAAGTTACGCCTGAGGCAAGCTTCACCAACGATCTGGGTGCCGACTCTTTGGATACCGTTGAGCTGATCATGGAATTCGAGAAAGAGTTTAACATTTCTATCCCCGACGATCAGGCCGAAAACATCGGTACGGTTGGTCAGGCGATCACTTACCTCGAGGAGAACGCAGGCAAGTAATTGCTTTATTCTCTTCGTATTTACCACCTGTAGTTCTCCTGTATGACGTTCCGGCGAGTTGTAGTAACGGGCCTTGGTGCCCTCACCCCCATTGGTAACGATGTACCCACGTTTTGGGACGGCTTAGCCGCCGGTACAAGCGGGGCGGGTCCCATTACCCGGTTTGATGCCAGTAAGTTCAAAACGCGCTTTGCCTGCGAACTGAAAGGTCTCGACGTTACTCAGTATATCCCTCGTCAGGATGCCCGCAAGATGGACCCCTTTACCCATTATGCCATCATTGCAGCCGATCAGGCTATTCGCGATGCCGGTCTGGGCTTAGAACCCCACTCGCCCGGCGACGAGCGGGTGGGTGTGGTAAATCCGCTCGAATTGAATCTGAACAAGGTTGGCGTGATCTGGGGATCGGGCATCGGTGGTCTCAAATCATTTGAGGAAGAGGTAATCGACTATGCCAAAGGCGACGGAACCCCCCGGATCAACCCTTTCTTCATTGTTCGGATGATTGCCGACAGTGCGCCGGGTCAAATCTCGATGCGCTACGGCCTGCGTGGCCCCAACTACGTAACGGTGTCGGCGTGCGCGTCGAGCCTGAACGCCATGATCGACGCGTTCAACTATATCCGCACGGGCCGCATGACGATCTGCGTAACGGGTGGTTCCGAAGCTGCTGTAACGCGGGCGGGTATTGGTGGTTTCAACGCCAACCGCGCCCTCTCGGAGCGCAATGACTCACCCGAAACAGCCTCGCGCCCATACGATAAAGACCGCGATGGGTTCGTGATGGGCGAGGGAGCGGGCGCACTCGTGCTTGAGGAGTATGAACATGCCAAAGCCCGTGGAGCCAAAATCTACGCCGAACTGATTGGCGGAGGCATGTCGTCGGATGCGTACCACATTACGTCTCCGCACCCCGAAGGAGCCGGTGCCCGCCTGGGTATGCAGGATGCACTGGAGGACGCAGGCATCCGGCCCGACGAAATCGATTATATCAATACCCACGGTACGTCGACGCCCGTTGGCGATCCGCAGGAACTGAAAGCCATTCACCAGCTCTTTGGCGACCATGCGTTTAAGATGAACATCAGCTCAACGAAGTCCCAGATTGGCCACCTCCTGGGGGCTGCCGGGGCTGTAGAGTCGATTGCCTGCTTGTTTGCCCTGGAGCGTCAGATCGTTCCCCCCACGATCAATCACTTCACCGACGACCCCGAAGTTGATCCGCGTTTTAACCTGACGTATAATCAGGCTCAACCCCGCGCTATGACTACGGTCATGAGCAACGGGTTTGGATTTGGAGGCCATAACGCATCGGTCATTTTCCGTAAACTTTCCGATTAAGTGCAACTCGCTTTGCCCCGTAGCTTTTTTGATTCGTTCCTTCATTTCTTACGCCCCGGCGATGCCGCGAAGCGCAGGAAGTTGAGAACGGCTGTTGCGCACATTATCGGCGAAAGCCCCTCGAACCTGGGATTGTACCAATTGGCCCTGCGCCATTCGTCGGCCTCGAAAGAAACCGTAATTGTTGGTTTTCGCGAATCGAACGAGCGATTGGAGTACCTGGGCGACGCCGTGCTGGGCATGGTCATCGCGGAGTATCTATTTCAGAAATATCCGTATAAAGACGAAGGTTTCCTGACCGAAATTCGGTCACGGATCGTAAACCGGGAGATGCTGAATAGTATTTCGCGCAAAATCGGCCTCGACCGCCTGATCGAGTACGACGGTGCCCGCACTAAAAGCCTACCTTCCCGCACGTCGATGTACGGTGATGCCCTCGAAGCACTCGTTGGGGCTATTTATCTGGACAAAGGTTTCCGGTTTACACGCCGGTTTATCCTCAAAAAACTTCTCTCGCACTACGACATAGACTCGCTGGTGCAGAACAACGCCAACTTCAAAAGCCGCCTGATCGAATGGGGGCAACGCGAGGGTAAGGAGGTCCGGTTCGACATTATTGCCGAGAAAGGCAACAGCCACTACCGCGAATTCATCGCGCAGATCGTGATCAACGAAGAGCCGTTTGCTACAGGAAGTGGCTATTCCAAAAAGAAAGCCGAACAATCGGCAGCCGAGAAGGCCCTGGAGCAACTGGAAGTGAAATGATATTTATTCTATGTGAATTATAGGCAGTTTGCCGCACATTCTGATGTTGTGGCATTTTTGCATTTTGTAGCGCGGTCTGTTCGACGTTCCGATTCCTAAATTGCGTAGTGAGCATTAATTCGGTACACGCGGTTTAGGAAAACCGCGCTACCGCCAACAAAGCCCTGTTAATAATTGTTAAGTACCCATTTCACATCGAATTTTTTGACCCACCTGATTCGTTATTTTAGGGAATGACCGACGTCTTAAACCCGCCGGTCGGCTATGAAAACAAACCGTCGACCTCGACAACAATACCTCAAATACACAAATGAAAAGCAACTGGAAAGTTTTAACCTTGATTGCCATTTTATCGAGCGCAGTCACTCTGGCGGCTTATAACATCCTGGGATTCAGCAACCCTAACCGGGATGTTATTTTTAATGAAGCCTCCATGCCGACCATCACGGGCCGGCTGGCATCCCTGACAGGCAATGGTAACGCAGCCCCCGGCGATTTCTCGTACGCTGCCGAAGCCGCTACGCCAATGGTCGTTCACATTCGCACGACCATGACCCGCACGGTGCGTCAACAACAGATGCCCGATATTTTTCGCGAATTTTTTGGTGATGAATTCCCCGGCGGTGGTGGCGGTGGCCAACCACGTCGTCAGCAGGGGCAAGCCTCTGGTTCGGGCGTGATTATCTCGAAAGATGGTTATATCGTAACCAACAACCACGTGGTACAGGACGCCGACGAGGTGGAGGTTCTGATGACCGACAAGCGCAGTTTTAAAGCGAAAGTGATTGGTACGGACCCCCTCACCGACTTGGCCGTGATCAAGGTAGAAGCGAACAACCTGCCTGCTATTACGCTCGGCGACTCCGACGTGCTCAAGTTGGGTGAATGGGTATTGGCTGTTGGCTACCCCCTCGACCTCGAATCGACCGTTACGGCGGGGATTGTGAGTGCCAAAGCTCGTAAGATTGGTATTTTGGAGCAGGACTTCCAGCGTCGTCAGCAAGGGCAGACACAAGGGCAAGGTGCCGAAGAGCGTCAGCAGGTCGATACGCCCCTGGAGTCGTTTATTCAGACCGATGCGGCTATTAACCCCGGTAACTCAGGTGGTGCGCTCGTGAACCTGCGAGGTGAACTGGTGGGCATTAATTCGGCAATTGCTTCAAAAACAGGATATTACAGCGGTTATGGCTTTGCAGTGCCTGTTTCACTTGTGAAGAAAGTGACCGCCGATTTGCTTAAATACGGTAACGTACAGCGCGGATACTTGGGCGTACGGCCCGTAGAATTGAACAGCAAACTGGCGAAAGACAATAACCTCAAGGTTGGTCGGGGTATCTATCTTGAGGAAGTCACTGACAATGGCGCAGCCAAAGCAGCCGGTCTGCAAAAAGGCGACGTGATCGTGAAAATGGACAATCAGCCGGTCGATTCGGACGCCCAAATGCGTGAGATCATTGGCCGTCGTCGTCCGGGCGATGTGATCAATGTAACCGTGAACCGGGGTGGCACGGAGCGCGACTTTAAAGTGGAGCTTCGTAACCGCAATGGTGGCCGCGACGTGATCAAGAAAGCCGAAGTTACTGCCTCGTCAGTAAGCACGCTCGGCGCCGAACTGATAGACCTGAGTGCCGCCGAAGCCCGCGAGTTGGGCGTTACGGGTGGTGTTCGGATCAAGTCGATCCGCGACGGCAAACTGGCCGAGACCGACATCGAAGAGGGCTTCATTATTGTGAAAGCCAACGGCAAGAACGTGAAGTCGCAGAAAGACCTGCAAGCCATTATGAGTACGACCAAAGAAGGCGAGGGTCTCATGCTGATCGGAATGTATCCCGGTAGCTCGCGGATGTACTACTACGCGGTGCCGGTGTAATTGCTTGGAAATAAATTTTGGAAGCCTGTCGGGAGCAATCCTGACAGGCTTTTTTGTTGCGCTAAATTTTCCGTTTCTTATTTCCCTAGTTCTCTCATTTTCCCCAACTTTGCCCTCGAAATCACCAACCTCCGTTCTGTCATGATTACCGATTCGCCCGTTTCCGACGCTCCTATGAACCTTCCGGTTAGTGGTGGCCCTGTTCAGTCGGCCATTACGTATGAGAAAATCCCGACCCACATTTACGCCGACGCCAAAGCAGCCTCGCGGGCGGTGGCGCACGAAATCGCCGATCTGATTCGGCAACGGCAGGGCGAAGGCAAGCCCTGTGTGCTGGGTTTGGCAACCGGCTCGTCGCCAAAGACGGTCTATGCCGAACTGGTGCGGCTGCACCGTGAGGAGGGTTTGAGCTTCCGAAACGTGATCTCGTTCAACCTGGATGAGTACTACCCGATGGAGCCTGATTCGTTACAAAGCTACTGGCGGTTCATGCGGGAGCAGTTGTTCGATCACGTCGACATCCCCGCCGAGAACTACCACGTTCCCGACGGCACGATTCGCTACGACCGGGTGGCAGATTTTGCCAAGCAGTATGAAGACAAAATTGCCGACTTGGGCGGGCTTGATTTTCAGTTGTTGGGTATTGGCGGGAACGGCCACATCGGTTTCAACGAGCCGGGATCGTTGGTGAACTCGCACACGCGCCTGATGATGCTCGACCACTCGACGCGGGCGGCTGCGTCGGTCGATTTTGGCGGCCTTCCACGCACACCGCGCAAGGCCATTACGATGGGTGTAGCGAGTATTCTGGCGGCCAAGCGGGTGGTGTTGCTGGCATGGGGTGAGCGCAAAGCCCCGGTTCTGCGCGGGGCTGTGGAGGGCACCGTGACCGAAACAAATCCGGCCTCGTACCTGCAAACGCACCCTAATGTCTTGTTTGTGATCGACGAAGCGGCTGCTTCCGAACTGACCCGGATGAAAACGCCCTGGTTGGTCGATACGGTGGTGTGGGACAACAAGATGATTAAGAAGGCGGTCACCTACCTGTCGCTGACACTGGGCAAGCCGATCCTAAAACTCACCGACCGCGATTACAACGACAACGGTATGAGCGACCTGCTGGCGCAGTACGGGCAGGCATACGACATCAACATCGACGTATTCAACCAACTGCAACACACGATTACGGGATGGCCCGGTGGCAAACCCAACGCCGACGACACCAACCGCCCCGAACGCGCGTTGCCCGCCCAAAAACGCTGCCTTATTTTCAGCCCCCACCCCGACGACGATATTATCTCGATGGGCGGCACCTTCCAGCGGCTTCACGATCAGGGGCACGAGGTACACGTAGGCTACCAAACCTCCGGCAACATCGCTGTAGCCGATGATGAAGCCCTGCGCTTTGCCGATTACGTGGTGGATTTCAATACGAAGTTCGGGATTAAAAGCCCCGAAGCCACCCGGATTTTTAGCGACGCAGCCGCGTTCTTGCGCTTGAAAAAAGACTCTGAGATGGATACCCCCGAAGTGCGGCACGTAAAGGGTCTAATTCGGATGGGCGAGGCCAAATCGACCTGCCGGTTTGTGGGTATCCCAGTCGAGAACGCACACTTCATGCACATGCCGTTTTATGAAACGGGTAAAGTAGAGAAACAACCTCTAAGCGAAGCCGACGTCAAGGTGGTGATGGACCTGATCGAGAAAATCAAACCCCACCAAATCTACGCAGCCGGTGATTTGGCCGACCCGCACGGCACACACAAAGTTTGCCTGGACGCTATCATGGAGGCCGTTCGTCGGTTGGCCCACAAGAATTTCATGAAAGATTGCTGGGTGTGGCTCTATCGCGGAGCCTGGGCCGAGTGGGATGTGAGTGAGATTGAAATGGCCGTACCGATGTCGCCCGATCAGGTAACGAAAAAGCGGTTAGGTATTTTCAAGCACCAATCCCAAAAAGACGGTGTCGTGTATCAGGGCACGGATTCGCGGGAGTTCTGGCAACGTGCCGAGGAGCGCAACCGCACCACCGCAGGTATCTACAACCGCCTGGGCCTCGCCGAGTACGAGGCTATGGAAGCGTTTGTGCGGTGGAAGTTTTAGTTTGATTTAAGCCGGTTTCTTGTCATCCCGACGCAGTTTTTGTCATCCCGACGCAGGAGGGATCTAGCTTATCTACGCTCAACTTGTGTGTTGGCAAGCTAGATCCCTCCTGCGTCGGGATGACAAAAAAAGCCCCTCTGACTTCGCAGAGGGGCTTTTTTTATGTCCGTTTTGCCGCCTTCTTCCCGCCACTCGCTACGGGGCTAGACCCTTGTTTGGTCATGGTGACGGGGTCCCAATTCACAACCTTTTTCTCGAAATAACTTTCGTTACAGGCCAGCACGGGCGCGGCTGCACGGAATCCAAATACAGGGTCTTCGATAGTTCCCTGACTCCCCTTGCGAATGTTATCGAAGAAGTCGGCGAAGTGTTTGGCGTGGGCATCGTCGCCCGTTGGTGAGTTGAATTTCACTTCTTTGATCGGTTCGGCGGTGCGTGTTTCGGGCGGGTACTGCGTTTCGTACTGCTTCTTGAAATCGGCTTGTACTTCGGGCGTGAAGGTGAAATACGAGTCGTAACCGCCGTAGCCAGGAGCTTGGGGTAATTTCTTCTTAGTCAGAATGAGGTTTTCCTCCGAGAACTCGATGGTTCCCTCGTTGCCGATGATCCGCGTCACGTTGCTGATCTTACCCGCGTTGGCAAAGTTCACCCGCAACACCATCTGGAAAGCCTCGTGGGCGTCGGTTTTGGGATAATCCATGATGCTCGTCATGATGTCGGGCACGTCGCGGCCATCGTTCCAATAGGCAAGGTTGCCCGACGAGAAAATGCGCGTTGGGCCAAGCGAGTTTGTCACGAAATGGACGCCGGTGATGAGGTGGATAAACAAATCGCCCGCTACGCCCGTGCCGTAGTCTTTGTAGTTGCGCCACCGGAAAAACCGCTTGGCATCGAACGGGCGTTTGGGCGCGTCGCCCAGGAACTTGTCCCAGTCGACGGTGGCGGGTGAGGCATCGGTGGGCACCGAGTAATTCCAGGCCCCGATGGCGTTGAAACGGTCGCTGTTCGATTCGATGTAGTTGATGCGGCCAATGTCGCCCGCCTGCACCATCCGCTTGGCCTCCTGAAACGATGCGCTGCTGATCCGCTGACTGCCCACCTGCATGGTCTTGCCCGATTTTTTCCAGGCATCAATCACTGCCTTACCTTCGCTCAGGTGCTGCACCATCGGTTTCTCGCAATACACGTGCTTACCCGCCTTGAGAGCCGCAATCGTGATGTGGTCGTGCCAGTGGTCGGGCGTCACGACAAGTACGGCGTCGACGTCGGGGCGGGCGATAATTTCGCGGTAGTCGCGGGTGGCAAACAGGTCGGGGTTCTGAAAGGCCGTCTTGGCGGTGGTGAGTCGCCCGTCGTAGAGGTCGGCAACGGCCACGAGTTCCACGTCGGGGTTTCGGAGGGCGGCTTTCGTGTCGAAGTTGCCCTGAATACCCATGCCGATGGTGGCAATGCGAATCTTGTCGTTCGGGCTAACTTGTTTGAGGTTCGGGATGTAGGCAGGCATTCCGAAAACGGTTTGCACACCGCCCGTTGCGGCAAGGGCCGAAGCCGCCGACAGATTTTTGATAAACGTACGCCGGGAGGGAGTCATGTCAGTTCGTTATTTGCCCGTAAAAGCGGCTCGGTAGCGCTCATATACCCGTTCGTTAAATTGCTTATCTTTACCAAAAACAGGCGCGAAATGGAGACAATGGTGCTTTCGAGCCGGCAGGTCGTGACCGATGAGGAGTTTTTTTACTTCTGCCAGGAAAACCCCGATCACACGTTCGAGCGCGAACCCAACGGTCGGATCACGGTTATGCCCAACACAGGAGGAAAAACAGGACGGTTAAACTTTAAGATTGGGGGACACTTCTTCAATTGGAATGAGACAGCGCAACTTGGCGAAGCGTTCGATTCGTCAACTGCCTTTCGGTTACCCGACGGTAGCACACGTTCGCCGGACGTTGCCTGGATTTGCCATGACCGTTGGTACAGCCTCACTGAGCGTGAGCAGGAACAATTTCCGCCCCTCTGCCCCGATTTCGTGATTGTATTGCGGTCGGCAACGGATTCAAACACATTGTCCAAGAAGAAAATGACCGATGTCTGGATCGCCAATGGTTGCCGCCTTGCCTGGCTTATCGACCCCTCGGAGCAACTCACGCACGTGTTCCGGGCTAATGGCGAAATTCAAATTATCCCATTTAGCAAGCCGCTTTTGGGCGAAGATGTGCTACCGGGGTTTGAGTTGAGGATGGGGTAAACATTGCAGTAGTTGGATAGTGCATCAATCAAACGGAACATACTTCTCACGTAGAAATCATTACCAGATAGTGAAAACATTAGGCCTAATTGGCGGTATGAGTTGGGAATCTTCAGCTCTATATTACCAGATAATTAATCAGACAATTAAAGCCCATCTGGGCAACAAACACTCCTGTCAGTGTTTACTTTATTCGGTAGATTTTGCTGAGATTGAACAACTTCAACATGCAGGTGAGTGGGAAGAGCTTGGTCAACGACTGGCTCAAATTGCCCAAAATCTCCAACTAGGGGGGGCTGATATGCTGATTTTGTGTACCAACACAATGCATAAATTGGCCAGTTGGATCACCGAAGCCACATCAATTCCCATGCTTCACATAGCCGATGCAACTGCCGAGGCAGTAGTGGCGAGTGGAATCAGAAAAATAGGTCTACTCGGTACTCGTTTTACTATGACCGAGGATTTCTACAAAGAACGACTTATCAGTCAGTATGGCTTAGACGTTATTATTCCGGCTCAGCGTGATATTGAGATTGTACACACTATAATTTATGACGAGCTAATCCAGGGGGTAATCAATCCTCAGTCGAAGCAAGCTTATCTTGATATCATCAGTAGATTAGAGGAGCAGGGAGCGGAGGGTGTAATTTTAGGGTGTACAGAAATTACTATGTTGGTGAAACAGACTGATGTACAACTTCCGCTTTTCGACACCACACAACTGCACGCCGAGCAAGCCGTACTACGTCTGTTGGCTTTATGATAAAGTTTAGATCAGCCCTAAAAATCAATATCCGTTAACTCAAAGTTAGCCTTGAGAAGGATGATGTTCTTTATGTTGCGCTGATTACCGGGGTGGTAAATCAGTTCTTCGGGTTGCACCAGTTGCTGAATATTCCCCGAATCGCGCCGACCGTTGCCGTTACGGTCCACGATGAGCCGGACCCGATAACGACCCGGTTTTAACCGCGCAAACGTGTAGCTCCGCGTGTTTGCCACTGACCGGATAACCTTGTAATTCTCGTCGGTCAATTCCACCACAAACTTCTCCCCAGCAGGCCGGTTCACGGTGCCCGCAATCAGGCCGTAATCGTCGGGGGCAAGCACCAGATAGCGGAGTCGGGCGCGGGCCGAGGTATCGTTCTGAATGCTCATGAACGCCCCCCGTTGCAGGAGCAGGTTGAGCGTGTCGGCGATGTTCGTGCGGGCCGTGATGGTCAGGCGGGCGTTGCCGTTGCTGAACGAAAACGAGGTAGCCGTGGCAGTCAAAGCCTTCGTGCTATCGGACCGAAACACCCGAATTAGGGCCGGGTTGAGCGTTTTGACGGGCTTGTTGAACGTGATGGTGAACACCTGATTGTTGTCGATGGATTCGCCGGGTTTGGGGTCAACATTGAAATCGAGGGCGGTACGGTCGCGGGTGCGGGCCTTGAGGGGCGAGAAATAAAGCCGCTCGCGGAGGTCGGTGCTGTTGCCCGCCGAGTCGATGGCGGTAATGACGGCGGTGATGGTGTCGCCGGGGGCGCGACCGGTGGGTTTGTATAACCGAATAAAGTTGGGGCGTTCCAGAAACGCCACCACCGTGTCGGCGGGCGTAACGGACGCACTCGTGGGCGGCTGGGGCTTGAGCCGGAAACCCGCTAACCCACTGCTCAATTCAAAGCCCATTGTTTCGTCGGTGCGCTCACGTCGGGTGACGCGGGGTTTAACCGTACCCCGAAAGCCGATCATGTTTACGTCGTCGTAGTTGCGGGTCAGGTTCACGAGCGTATCGCGGAAGCCCACGCGCTCGCCAGGTTGGTTGTTGACAAGGTTCAAGTCGCGATCTTCAAAGGCAAACGGTTGGTACAGCCCCGCCTTGATATTCTCAATCAGATAGACCCCGTTCGTATCGGTCCGGGCGAAATATTGGGGGCGTTTGCGTTGCACGGGCAGGGTGTCGGTGGGCGAAAACAACCCCACAACCATGTTCTCAACGGGCAACTTGGTATCGGCGTCGAGAATTGTTCCGCCAATGCGGAGCGAGTCGATAATGGGGCCGGTGCTAAACACGAGCTTGGGGTTTTCGGCCACGTTGCGCTCGGTCACGTCGCGGATGGCATCGGCAAAGCTGATGGTGTAGGTCGTGTTGGGCCTGAAATTCTGGTTGAACACCAGCCGGAACCCCTGCGGAATCTGCCGGACCACATACGGATTGGTATCCTGCGGGGTAATCAGCAGTTTTTGTTGCAAGTTTTCGGTCGAGATGTATTCATCGAAGAGCATCTCTACGACCTTTCCCTGAAAGTTCAACTGGCGATTTTTGGGCGTACTTTCGACTAACTTGGGAGCAAGAGTGTCTTTTTTGCCACCCGGAGGGCTGGCTACCTGCGCGCAGTTTTGCAGCAAAACGGGTAGGCAAAGAAGCAAAAGGAAAATTAGAAATCGAACTTGCATTGTGTTGTAATGCCGGTTAGTAACCGGCATGGGCGCAGAGCGACTTGTTTTAGTTTAGCGTTTTGGCCTCACGGCCATGCCGGTTACTAACCGGCATTACAAAATGCGGAAAACGCGCTCGTGAGAAACAATCAAATCGGGATATATTTGGCAGGGAATATCTCCCGATTCATACACATCAACTAGTTGATATTCACCGTTTTCTAGGACGTATACGTTGATTGCTTTTTCTTTGGGTTGCACAATCCAGTACTCGCGAACACCAGCTTCTTCGTAAAGCAAGAACTTCTCGTTAAAGTCTTTTTTTGCTGTTCGGGGCGAAGTAATTTCGACAATCAGATCAGGCGCACCGAGGCAACCATCGTCGTCGAGCTTACTTAAATCGCAGATTACACAAATATCGGGTTGGACAACGGTGTGAATCTGACCGGACTTCTTGGGGTTCGGAATGGGTAAACGAACGTCGAAAGGGGCATCATACACTTCACATCTTTTTTCCTCAAAGTAGTTGAAGAGGATACTACTGAGCCTTTTGGATGCACTTTGGTGCATCCGCTTTGGCGCGGGCGACATGAGGTAAATCTTGCCTTTGATCAGTTCAACCTGCTCATCGAACCGCCATTTCAGGTAGTCGGCGTAGGTGTAGGTACCTTTTGGGTCAAGCTGCGAGATGTCCGTTATCGTTGACATAGACCGTTTATTGGGCAGACACGCAGGTCTGCCCCTACAAAGTTAACCGTTCGTCCTAAAATAAACGTTTCAAACAAGGTGTCCATATACTTTCGTTTTCCTAAAAGACGTTAACGTTTCTTGATGCAGGGAATCATTCTTCATTACGACTCGCTCACCGGCTGCGGTCTTCTCCGACCGGAAGAAGGCAGTCCGGTTCTGTTTCGACAGAACCAACTGATCGACGCCCGAACGGTGTCGGCGGAGCAGCGCGTCACGTTTTCGGGGGCTGGCGAGGGGTTGAACATTGTTACCAAAACCCGCTCCGAGGCCATTCCCGACCAATACGAAGATTTGTTGGATGCTGAATTGAAGCGGCCTGAGCCTGTTACGTATCTGGAAGCTAAACCCGTTCAGCCCCAGTTTACGCAAACCACTTATACATCCCCAACGACGTACGAAACTCCGGCGCAACCGGCCCGAATGGGTTTTTACAACTGGCCGGGAACGTTGGTGGCGGTAGCGGCTTTCGGGCTGTTGCTGGCAGCGGGGCAGGGGAATAAGCCAAGCAATCGGTTCGATAAAAACCTGCCTCTAATCAACTCCATTTGGGGGATGTGTGCGGCTGCCTTGCTGGCCATGACAACCTATTGGCAGGCCGTTGGTATGTCGCGCGGGCGGGTGCGTTCGGCGGTTTGGGGCGTGGCCATTTGCTCAATAATGGCGTATTTGTTGCAGGGTTGCCAAGGTTTTGAAGCCGATGGCGCGGCTCAGTGGTACATTTACGCGATGATAGTTTTGTTTTTGATTGTCTATATCTTGCCGTACCGAGTACGGTTTTAACTGTTTCAGGTTTCATTGCCTACGGCGTTCCAATGCTTCGCCGTTTCAGGTTCTGTGACCAGCCATTGAAACTTGAAACAGCGAAGCATTGAAACTTGAAACTGATGATAAGAACCACCTTTTTACTAATAATCGTAGCACTACTCTGGTCGTGCGGGGGCAACAAGCGGAAGCCGAAAGACGAGGCTACGAAGCCTGCCGAGAAGCCCGCGACGATTGGGCAGATTCACTTCTTCCTAGAAACCTCGGCTAGTATGGGCGGCTACCTGAAAGGCGGCACGACGTTCAAAGACGTGGTGTCGGAGGTGGTGAACAAGAGCAATCAGATTGCCCCGGTTACGGTTTATACCATCACCGACAAGCCACAGGCCTACAACGGTGGGGTAGGGGCGTTCGTGGAGAGCCTAGCCACCACCCCGTTGGCCAACGGCAAAAGCTCGAAGCTCCACACCATTTTTGGGCAGGTGGGTGCGAAGGCCACCGGTAACGACATTGCCGTGCTGGTGTCGGATTGTATTCTGTCGTTCCCCGACTCGGAGATCAAGCGAGATCCCGAAATCAACCGCAACAATGCGTCGAGCGTACTTAAAAATCAGATCAACGACCAATTTGCGAGCTTGAGCAAAAAGGGTATCTCGGCGATGGTGTATGCGTTTACGTCGCCCTTCAACGGAACGTATTACGATTACCAGAACAAAAAATCGCTACTGGAGAGCGAGCAACGACCCTTCTACATTTGGGTCATTGGCAAGCAAAACCTAGTGGCCGACCTCGACCGGCAATTACAGGATCGCCTGAGCGAAAAGCCGTCCCGCCAATTGAGCTTTGGGTCGGGCGAGGGCATGAAGAAATACGACCTGTTCTTTGGCTTGAACAAAAAAGGCGACTGGCGAGCCGAGCGCGGCAACGTGACCGAAATCAAGTTTGGCCGCAAAGCCGAACCCGCCGAGTTTGCCATTGGCCTCGACCTGAGCGGGTTGCCCGGCTATGCCCAATCGCCCGATTATCTGAAAAATAACCTTGTCGTAAAAGCCGATAACGCAACACTCAAACTGGTAAGTGTGCAACGGCGCGAGAACGTGAACACGACCAAACGCATGAGCGACCGTGAGCAACAACTCCTGGCCCGCAACTCGCACGTGGTCACATTCAAAATCGAAAACCTGATCGCCGACGAAGCCACTATAAACCTGCGCCTGCCGGTTCGCTTCGATACGTGGTACGAAACCGACTGGTCAACAATGGACGACCGCAGCCCGGATGGCCGTCGGCGCAAGACCTTCGCCCTGGTCCACCTCATGAACGGCGTTCGCGGGGCCTATCAAACGAATACCAACGACTTCGTGAACTTCTCGTTTACCCTGGAAAAATAAACCCCTTCTGATGTTTACATCCCTATACGAACTCTGGCTGGGCCAGAACGACGACCCCATCTACGCCGAATCGGTGTTTAACCCTGTGGGCCTGTTGACGCTGATCGCGGCCTTTGTGCTGGCTGCTTTATTTTACCTGGGTCTGGGTCGCTGGAAGGCCGTTTTTTATAAGGTTGGCCCGTGGGTGATCACGCTCATCGTGGCGGCTATCTTCGGCTTTATCTACGCGCTCACCTACGCCCTCGACGCAACCGGTGCCGACGAGTCGGACTCGTACATGCAGGGGTTTGCGGGCGTAAATGCGTTCTACGCCGTACTGTATTTTACGGCCTTTTCGTTCCTCTTAAAGCGATTCTCGATTTACGCGAGACGAACACCTGTTTAACCTCACCCCCCGGCCCCCTCTCCTTGCGAAGGAGAGGGGGTGAGTCACCATGACAGATATCTTTAACAAATCGTCCATGAAATCGATCCGTCGGGAGCTTCGGCAAACGGCGACAGAGGCCGAAGAAGTCTTATGGGAACAACTTCGTGAGCGACGGTTTATAGGTTTGAAATTTAAACGGCAAGTCAGCATTGGCAACTTCGTTGTGGATTTCTACTGCCCATCCCATGAATTAGTTGTTGAGATAGACGGCTCCGTACATGATGATGTAGCTGTACGCGAGAACGACGAACTGAGACAACAGGCTCTGGAGAGTCTCGGCTTGACTGTTATAAGAATCACCAACGATGAAGTTGGAAGTGATATGGAAGCCGTATTAGAAAAACTCAGGCAGTTTTTAATCAAAAAAGACGCTGATAAAGCCCATGTTGGCCTTGAACTTAAACAGTAAACAAGCAAAATAAACAAACTCAAGCCCGTCTGTAACTCATCCCCTCTCCTTCGCAAGGAGAGGGGGCAGGGGGTGAGGTCGCCTATGAAACTATTCCTTTTTGGCATCGGGGGGACCGGTGCCCGCGTGTTACGCTCATTGACGATGATGCTGGCGGCTGGAGCCAAAACCCCCGCCGATTTGACCATCGTGCCGATTCTGCTCGATATGGATATGCAGAACGGCGACACCGAACGCGGCTTGCGCGTGGTGGATCTGTACCGGACCATCCGCAAGGGAGCCTACGAAGGGCCAACGGGCAGTCAGGGGAAGCAGACGTTTTTTAGTACGCCCCTGCAACCACTCGGCACGTTGCAGGCCGAAAACGCGCAGGAGAAACTGGGCGACTCGGTGATGCCCAAACTGACCGATCACGAGGGGACGTTTGAGGAGTTTTTGCAGGTCAGCAGTATGGACGATACCGACCGCGAACTGCTCAAACTGCTCTACGACAACTCGGCCAAGCCAACCACCGCCGAGCTGAAGCTGAACCTCTCGGTGGGCTTTAAGGGTAATCCGAACATTGGAAGCGTGGTGTTCAACGCGCTCGAAGATTCAGCGGTTTACAAGTACTTCGTGGGAGCGTTCAACGATGCCTCCGACCGAATTTTTATTGTTAGCTCCATCTTTGGGGGCACGGGGTCGTCGGGGTTCCCGCAGTTGGTGAAGTTGTTGCAACAGCCGACTCAGAAACTGCCCATCCGCAATGCCCGCAAAGGAGCCGTGACGGTGATGCCGTATTTCGCACTGGAAGACAACTCGAACAGTTCCATCGACCAAAACCGGTTTTTGTCGAAGACCAAAGCCGCGTTAAGCTACTACCAAACGCAGGTGAATCTGGACGCACTCTATTACATCGGCGATCAGGCTGGGGGTAAGCTCTACCCGAACGTGGAGGGCGGGGCGCAACAGGTCAACAACGCACATGTGGTGGAGATGCTGGCCGCAGCCGCCGTACTCGACTTTGCCCGCCGACCCGCCGACGAGTTTGGTTCAGGGAAGCAGCATTACGAGTTTGGGGTGAAGCGCAACGACCGCACCCTCGACCTGCCGCATTTCTACGACCGCACCTACAACGACTTGCTGGAGCCGCTCATCCGGTTTGCCTACGCCACGAAGTTCTACACCGACTTCCTACCCGGCAACCTGAACGAGGCTTTCGCCCGGAACCTGAACCTGAAGCAGGACATCAGCACAAACTCGTTTTACACGGCCCTGCAAAATTTTCTGGCCGTGCATTTCCGGGGCTGGATCAACGAAATGGCCCAAAACGACCGCGCCTTTGCCCCCTTCGACCTCAACGCCGACTTCAACTCGATGGTCCGCTCGAAGCAGATCGAGACGGGTTTCTTCAAGAAAGGCATCAACGAGGGCTTCCTGCGCGATGCCGCCGGTGAGGTGGAGAACAAGCTCCAGAAAACCTTCCCGCAGAACGAGGCCCGCTTCATGCAAATGCTCATCGACGTAGCCGAGAAGTGCCGCGAGAAATTAGAAACAGTAAACAGACAACTAGCTGATTAACGTAGCGTGGTTTTCCAAAACCGCGCATGATGCGCCAGCCTTTTAATACGCAGTTTTCCAAAAACGCACTCAGCTAACGCACAACGCGCGGTTTTGGAAAACCACGCTACACAAGAATATGCCTCATATCCTTCGCATTGATAAAGACCCGAACGTGGGTCAGCAGGACCATCAGGACTGGACACAGAGCCGGGGTGGCCTGACGGGCAACCGCATCGAGCACATTCCCGACACGCTCACGGGCGGCAGCGGCACGGCGGCTAAAGCGGGCACGTCGATTCCGTCGCCGTTTGCGCGGCTGTATCTGTTCGACACGGCGTTTCGGATGGCCAAAAACAACCCGAACCCCCGCGAAACGTCGTTGTACCACGTGCTGGTGTCGCAGTGCCTGGACTTGCTCGAACTGTTGTTTCAGGGCGGGCCGCGCAACGCCGACATTACCTACCGGGTGTGGAGCAAGGGCGAACGGCTCGAAGCCATGCGGGCAAAACCTGCCGCGCCGGGGTCGGGTGTACGGCACCCGCACGCCATCCTGGGCAAAGCCCTCGAACTCGATTTACAGGGTGATTTGGGTCGTTTGCAACAGATCACGATGATTTATTACAAGGGCGCATTGTTGGGCGGCACGTCGCCCCTGACGCTGGTATTTACCTCGCCCAACTGGGAGCAGGAACGCCAGAACCGCTTTATTGAGCCGCCCAAAAGCACGAATGGCCGGACACTCTTCCGCAACGAGTACGTGCCGTTGCACGAGCGCGACATTGCGTTTGTGACGTATCTGGCGCGGATTTATCGTGAGCAGAATGGCCTGCTGTCAGGCGGTTTCCGCGAGTTTCTGTACAAGATTTTTGAAGACAACACATCGCCATTGCGTACGGAGGCCGACAAGACACTCGGCAGTTTCGACGCCATCACGGTCGGGGGCGAGACCAATGCAACCCTGCAAGTGGTGCCGGGCCTGGTGCTCTACGGCGTTCGTGAGGCCGACGTGCTGGAAGACATCGAGCGCGAGAGCGATTTTGTCATGCAGCCCAGCGTGGACTTCTACGCGCAGGAGGCATACCCCAACGGCGCGCCTACCAAAGTTCGCCGACCGTTGGCCTTGGCCTCACGGATGGAGGTGGCCGGGAAGTACGTCAAGAACACCGACTGGAACCCCCGCACCGAAGTCCTGCCTGTTCACCTGAACGACCTCAGCCGCGACGGTCTGTTGGCCGACCGCTATTTGCCCGGTGTGGACAATGTGCGGTATCCGTTTGTCTCGACCGATGATTTTTTGGAGGATTTTCTGGTGCGGATGCCCTACAAAATCAACAACGAGCGGTTCCAGACCGGCATGCGCGACAACGCCGACTGCCATTTTCTGTTGCCCGTTCGGAAGGAATATTTCAACTTTTTCACCCCCGCCGATCTCGAACGTTACCTGACTATTCAGATCGATGCGAACCTAGTCACGGCCTCTCTCGAAGTACCCGTGAAAGGCAACCGGCGCATCACGTTCCGCAAGTCGTACGACCTGCGCGACCCCGGCACGATAGTTGACTTCCGGGCTGATTTGGGCTTTTTCCCGTTCTACCGCGTCACGCGCTCCGACCTGCAACACCTGAATCAATACACGGTGATGCTGGCTGATGGCAGCGGGGTCGAATACGGCTTCAAACCAACGGGTGTGCAGTTTTATCAGTTTCCGGGCCTGATTCGGAAGGCCCCATTGCAGGTGCCGACGCCGGAGCCGCGTAGCCTCAAAACGTCGTTAGCACCAGCCTCTTACTATTACAAAGTGCCACAGGCGTTCGATTTGGTCGAAGTGAACCTGAGCTACGGGGGCGACACCTATCGGGGGCTTATGTTGCCGCAGTTCCGGGTGATCGATCAGAGCTACAAGGCCTACACGTTTGCCATTGACTTCGGGACGTCGAACACGCACGTCGCCTTTCTGGAGAACGACGGCGTATCGGGGAATGCCGAGCCGCAGCCGCTCACGGTGGCCAACGACAATGAGATGCAGATGGTACTGCTCAACAAGCCCTACAACGGCCCCGAGGCACAGACGACCTACCAACGCTACGCTCTCAAAAGCGGCTTTGGCTCTTTCGATGAGATGGAGCCGCTGATCCGGCGCGAGTTTGTGCCGACCGTGATTGCGGGCGATAGTCGGGCGGGGTCGCCGTTTGCGTTCCCGTTGCGCACGACCGTGTACGAGAAAAAAGGTATTCAGGACGGGGGCGACTACCTGTTCAGCAAACTCAACCTGGGTTTCAACATCGACCTGGAACAGTCGGTGAGTGCCGATGTGAACCGCTACGTCACGAACCTCAAATGGCTGTTTGAGAACCAGCCAAAAGACGCGCTCAACCGGCCCCGCGTTCGGGCGTTTTTCGAGACGCTGCTCCTGATGATTCGCAACAAAGTGATTCTGAACGAGGGCGACGTGGCCAAGACCAAAGTTGTGTGGCTGGCTCCATCGAGTATGCGCCGGGGTACGCGCAACGGCCTTGTGGAAGAGTGGCAAAAGGCTTTCGACCGGGTGTTTGGCGCGAGCGGACAGTTTGTGTACGAGCCGATTTCGGAATCCGTCGCGCCGTATTTCTATCTGATGAAGAAAGGCGTGTTGCCAACTTCCGATGCCGTGAACATCGACATTGGGGGTGGCACGTCCGACATTATGTTGTTCGTGCAGAACGAACGGCGGTATCTGAACACCTCGTTCCGGTTCGCGGCCAACGACATCTGGGGCGGTGGCCTGAACGAACAGGGCTACCCGTCGTACCGGAAAGACAACGGCTTCATTCAGAACTACTTACTGTATAAACAACGTAACCCGGTACCGTATCGGTCGGAGGATGGGACGTTGGAGTCGTTCCTGCAAAAAGACGAAATGACCGCTGAGGACGTGGTAAGCCTGTTGTTTAAGCAGGACGCGCACTTCCGGTTCACACAGTCGATGAAGGATTTCCGGCCTGCCCTGCGGATGGTGCTGTACCTGCACTATGCCTCGATTATCTACCACCTCACGCAACTGGTGGAAGCCAACGGGCTGCAACTGCCGCGCTTCCTGACGTTCACGGGCCGGGGGTCGCAGTACCTGAACCTGCTGGGGTCGGTGGCCGACATTACCGAGTTGACCCAACTCTTGTTCCAGGCGTACTCGAACCAAACAGCACCGGGCGGCTTCCGCATTGTGTTTACCGACAAACCAAAGGAGACCACCGCCAACGGGGCTGTTTTGTACCAACAGCAACAGGACGTCAACCCCGCCCAAACCGTGCGCCCCGAACCCGTCACCTACTGGGGCGACGTGCGCCGGACCGATGGTGGACCGCAATCGGATTTCATCTACAACATCACGAGTGCCGAAGAAGCCCGCTTGAAGCCTGACTTCCACGAGTCGGTGATCGAGAACGTCCGGTTGTTTCTGGAGAAAACGCTTAAAAATCGCACTATCGCGGCTTTCCTGGCCGATTTCGACATTCAGCGGCCCGAGCAGTATTACGATTTTCTGGTGGGGAACGACCCCGCATCGCGCCACAATGTGCTGTGGGACAGCTACCTGTTGGGTCGGTTGGCCATCGAACGCGATCCCGACGCCCGCCTGTCCGAAACGTTCTTTTTCCTGCCGCTCAAACATGCCTTGTACGAGTTGTCGAAGCATATTCAACAATAACACCCCACCCCCAGCCCCTGCCCCTGAACTCAGGGGAGGGGAGACGAAAACGTCTAACTTTTGACTGTTCAGGCAACGCGTTATTTCTGAGATATGAGTAGCCTAAACATAGAGAAGTTTATCTGGTAAGTCTCCCCTCCCCTGAGTTCAGGGGTAGGGGCCGGGGGTGGGGTTAAATAAGCCCCTAATGAAAACCTTTCTTTTCCGAATCGTCGGACCGCTCCT
This sequence comes from Cytophagales bacterium, assembly GCA_004292855.1. Classification (GTDB taxonomy): domain Bacteria; phylum Bacteroidota; class Bacteroidia; order Cytophagales; family Spirosomataceae; genus Rudanella. The sequence goes on along the minus strand of RDXN01000056.1, from coordinate 62,794 downwards.
TTTCCCGTTCCTTGCCGTCGCCCAGTCTGAAACGCTTGGCCCCAACGATCTCCGCGAACGGGCGTTTCAGATGACTAAAACCACGGTCGAGTTTCTGGCAACCGATGCCAAAACCTACGGCTACCCCGACCGCGTTACCTGCGCCGAATGCGTGAGTTATCCGAGTCTGAAGAAGTTTATCGTCGACCAAAAACTGACCAAAGCCGATGAACTGGTAACCGAGACCGAACGCTGGACGACCAACCCCGCCACCGCAGCCAAGCCCGTGGCTACGGCCCTGGGTGAGCTAAAAACGCAGCTCATAAACCGCGTAACGGCTGGCAGCGACCGGCAGCACCGGCGGCAGTTGCCCTCGTTTATGACGTTTGAACGCCAGATGAATCAACTGGCCGGTCAACCCGCAGCTAACCCGGCTGCACTCATGGCTGATGCGGGCCAACCAAACACGGCCCAACTCAATGTTACGACCGACGAAGAAGCGGCTCAATCCGACACAGCATTTTCGGAAGAAAAAACAACAGGCTCCCGCGCCACAACGACCTCAACTGATGGAGGTTGGTTGTCGAAAAGTGGATTGGCTCTGCTGGTGTCGCTGCTGAGTTTGGGATTAGCTGGCTATCTGCTGGCGACGCGTCGGAAAGGCACAACTAGCCCAACGCTTACCACGGAGTCGGACATGCGCGTGGCACGATTGAACGACGAGTTGATTCATGTAAAAGGCGAGTCGCGGCAGACCATCGCGCAAAACGAACGCCTGAAGGCCCGCGTGGATCAATTGGAGCAGCAAGTAGGTGTTTTACAAAAAGCAGTGGGGCTTTCGGCTGTGGTTCCTGCTGCACAAGAACCGACACCCAAACCTGCTCAGACCCCTGTTTCGGCCCCACCTGTTTCGTCAGCTATACCCCCGGCTCCTGTGCCAACGCAGGCCGTGCCCCCGCCAACTATGGCCGAAAATCGCCCCCGTTCGCAGTCGCAATCGGTGCCGCCCGCACCTCCACGTCCGCAGGCTCCACCCCCCATGCCCCAGCCTCCGCGCATTTTATACGCCCGCACCGTTGATCTTGGCGATGGATTCAGCGTTGACTCGCTGACCGAGAGTGCGGGCGAGCGACCAATGGTGTATCAAATACAGATACAGGGGCCAACGCAGGCCACGTTTCGGGTGTCCGACGACCCCAACGCGCAACGCCTGGCCCTGGGCGACCCCTATTCGTACCTGAACGATGCCTGCGAGTACGCTAGTCAACCCACGCCCAACGGTCGGATTCAGACCACCAAACCCGGTCGGCTGGTATTGCAGGGCAACAAATGGGCAATTGGCGAAAAGGCACAGATTGCGTTTAACTGAGGGGATTTGTAACTTTAGGCACTAAACCGCCTGCCGTTTACTATGTTTCGCCTGATTATACTGCTTCTGCTGCTAGTCTCTGCTGCCTACGCGCAACCCGTTACCCGGGTCGATAGCCTGCCTGAAAAAGGAAAGCAGATCGACAAAGGTTGGCGATGGCACGTGGGCGACAACCCTGCGTGGGCAAGCGCGACATTCGACGATAGCCGCTGGGATACGGTGGCAACACCTGTCGCCATCCGCACGTTGCCCAAAATGGACAAGGAGCAAATTGGCTGGTTCAGGGCCGTGTTTGTGCTCGATTCTGCCGTGACGGAACTCCCGCTGGCCCTGCGCGTATGGCACTCGGGAGCCGTTGAAGTCTACCTGGATGGTAAACTCTTTCGCCGTTCAGGTCTGATTGGGCCATCGAGAAAAATACAGGAAGCGTACAGCCCACCGTCGGCGGAGTATCATACCTTACCTCAACTTAAACCGGGTCGTCATACGTTGGCAATCCGGTTGGTTCATTTCATGCCTCACTGGTATGAACCTGTGGTGGGTAGTCGGAAATGGTCTATGCTATTGGTTTCGGTAGTGAATCTGGACGGTAGAGCCAAAAAAGCAGTGGAGAACACGTTTTGGCGAACCCTACAGTCATATTTGCTAGGTGGTTTCTTCATTGCGTTGAGTGCAATCCATGCTTTGTATTTCTTCTTTCGTCGCAAACGCATTAACGCCGTGTTTACCCTGACGATGCTGCTTTTTGCGATCAGTGTCATTATGAATGATGTGGCAGGGCACACAACTAGCCCCCGCCTGACAGAATGGGCCTTTTTTCTGCGGCAGCTAGTTGATGTTTCGTTTTACTGTCTGCTTTTCCTGACGTACACGCTCTATCTGAACAGACGCCCCTCGATTCTATACTATCTAGTCGCTGGGGTGATTATTTTAAGCATTTTAGTCAGCGGTTATATCGATGTAGACTGGATCGGAACGGTTATCAACTACAGCCTGCTTGCGTTGCTGCTTCTGGGCGTTTATTTATGTGTTAGGGCCGTACGCAGCCGAATTCCGAATGCTTGGGTGGCTTTTGTTAGCATCGGTCTGCTAGGAGGCATTGTGTTAATTCAAGTAATTATTAGTGAGTTGCTAGGTTCAAAATTCTGGGAACAATATCCTTTTCTGGATACTCTCTTCAACATTCTGTTTTTCATCAGTATCCCGCTAACGCTGGTTCTGATGCTAGCCCGCGAAAACGCCCAAACCAACGAACAACTCGAGCAAAAACTCCACGAAGTCGAAAAACTTTCGCTTGAGAAAGAGAGCCTACTGCGCGAACAAAACGCCACCCTCGAACGGCAGGTGGCCGAGCGCACCGCCGAGTTGCAACAGTCACTCAACGATCTAAAAGCCACCCAACAGCAATTGGTGCAAAGTGAGAAGATGGCCTCGTTGGGCGAACTCACGGCGGGCATTGCCCACGAGATTCAGAACCCCCTAAACTTCGTCAACAACTTTGCCGAAGTGAGCGGAGAACTCATCAAAGAGATCGAAGACGAACGGGCGAGCGACAGCCGCGACGAGGGACTGATCGACGAAATCCTGGGCGACCTAAACCAGAATCTGGACAAAATAAGCCACCACGGCAAACGGGCCGCGAGCATCGTGCGCGGTATGCTCGAACATTCCCGCGCCAGCACCGGCCAACGCGAACCCACCGATCTCAATGCCCTGGCCGACGAGTATCTGCGCCTGAGTTATCATGGTCTTAGAGCAAAGGATAAAAGCTTTAATGCGAAGCTAGAGACCGATTTCGACCCCAACCTGCAACCGGTATCGGTGATGGGGCAGGACCTGGGTCGCGTGCTGCTGAACCTGTTTACCAATGCGTTCCATGCCGTTGGCGAGCGCCAAAAATCAACTCCCACGGGTTACGAACCCACCGTCTCCGTTCAAACCCAGAGCCTGCCCGACGGTGTAGAGATACGGGTTTCGGACAACGGCACGGGCATCCTTGAAACCATCCGGCAAAAGATTTTTCAACCGTTTTTTACAACCAAACCCACTGGTCAAGGCACCGGCCTGGGGCTGTCGTTGAGTTACGACATTATCACCAAAGGCCACGGTGGCACGTTGAGCGTCGAATCGACCGAGGGAGAGGGGACAACGTTTGTCATTCGCATCCCCTGGAATGCGTAGGGCGGTTTAATTTCTATGTGGTAAATTTGTCTCTCAAAACTCACTGAACGTCTTATGCTTCGTCAAACAATTACTGCTTTAGCCTGTGTCGTGCTGGCTGGCTGCTCCTCCCACGACGGGCACGATATGGCCACCCCCGCGCCTACGCAACCCGTACTGAACATCAACTACCCGGCTGCTTATGTTGTCAATGCTGAAAGCAACTCGCTGTCTGTTATTGAATTAGCCTCCAATCAAGTTAAAGAAACCATTTCGTTTGGCAACCCGTCGACTAGTATGTCGGGGATGCAGATGAACGACATGGTGATGTGGCCGCATCACATTTATATCTCGCCCGATGGCAGTAAACTAGGCGTTGGCGTGCCGGGCATGGACCTGAGCGCGGGGCATTCGGGCGGCACAGCGGGCATGAAGGGCCGGGTGCTGGTGGTCAACGCCAAAACGGGTGCCCTAGCCACCAATCAGCAAACGCCTGTCACGAACCACAATGCAACGTTCTCACCCGATGGCTCCGAGATCTGGACCTCGCAAATGACCGACGCGGGAAAAGTACTCGTCTACGACGCATCGAACATGAGCCTCAAAAAAACCATTGACGTGGGGATGGACCCTGCCGAGGTGACGATGTCGGCTGATGGGAAATATGCGTTTGTCGCCAACAGCAAAAGCAATACTGTAACGGTTATCCGTCTGAGCGACAAGACCGTGGCCAAAACGATTCCGGTTGGCGCAGGGCCAATTGGGGCCTGGCCGGGGGCCAACAACAAGATGTATGTCGACAATGAAACAGGCAAAAGCCTGAGCATCATCGACGTGGCAACGCTGGCCGTTACCGAAACGCTCAACTTGGGCTTTACGCCGGGTTACGCGGCCTACCACGCCGGACGCAACGAGATTTGGGTAAGTCAGGCGGGGACCAATCGGGTGCCCATTTTACAACCCATGAATGGCGGATGGATGCAACACGACATGGTGCTGGCGGGCAGCGATGCGCACGCCATCGTGTTCGACAAAGACGGAAAAACGGCCTACATCACCAATCAGGGCGAAGGAACCGTGTCGGTGATCGACGTGGCTAACCGGGCCAAGATCAAAGACGTTGCTGTGGGCAAGAAACCCAATGGGCTGGTGCTGAAATACTAGATTCTCATCTGACCGATTTAGGGGCAATACGTCAAAAAAGGGAGGCTTTACTGGCCTCCTTTTTTCGTATGAAATGGCCGCGACCTGAGCAGTTGACTCCCGAAATCAATTATACGTTCACGTCACGCCCCGGCGATAACTGGCCCGTTCGGGTGCTGATTCTGGCGGGATTGGTGTTCATGGGCGTGTTTGGGTGGGTGTTTTTTCAACCTGAAAACCGGGGCTACTCGTGGTTATATGTGTTGCTGGCTATTTCGGTGGGGTTTAAACTGCTTCGGCTGCTGCATGAGTGGTATCATTACTGGAACGTTCGGCCACCAGTAGCCCCGCCCGTTACCCGCACCTGGACCGTCGATGTGCTGACCACCTATTGCCCCGGCGAACCCCGCGAGATGGTCGTGAATACACTCCGGGCGTTCCAAAAACTCCAGTACCCCCACACTGCCTGGCTCTGCGACGAGGCCGACGACCCCTATCTGCGACAGGTTTGCGCCGATTTGGGCGTCCGGCACGTGACCCGCACCGACAAAACCGACGCCAAAGCGGGCAATATCAACAACGCCCTCCAACAGGCCACCGGCGAAATCTGCCTCGTCATCGACCCCGACCATGTGCCCCTGCCGACGTTCCTGAACGAGGTGTTACCTTACTTTGAGAACCCCGCCGTTGGACTTGTGCAGTGTGCGCAGGGCTATTACAACCGCAAGGAAAGTCTGGTGGCGTTTGCCGCGTCGGAGCAGACGTACAGCTTTTATGGACCGATGATGACCTGCATGGGCAACTACGGCACGGCGCAGGCTATCGGGGCCAACTGCACATTTCGGCGGGCCGCTCTCGATGACATCGGCGGACACGCCAACGGCTTATCCGAAGATATGCACACGGCCATGCGGATGCACGCGCGAGGCTGGGAATCGGTCTACGTGCCTAAACCCTTGTCGTACGGGTTGGTTCCGGCTACGCTGTCGGCCTATGTCAAGCAACAACTCAAATGGTCGCGGGGCACGTTTGAATTGCTCGTGACGACCCTGCCGCGTGTGTTCGTTGGCCTGAACTGGCGACAACGACTGCACTACTTCACCCTGCCGCTGTATTACCTGATCGGCATTGTACAAGGCATTGATTTGCTTATCCCGATTGCCTCGCTACTGTTGATGCGGCTGCCCATCTACCTCGATCTGCTTCTGTTCGCGACCGTTTACACGCCCCTGCTGCTCACGGCGTTTTTGATCCGGCAATATGCCCAACGCTGGCTCATGGAACGCCACGAAGCTGGTTTTCACTTACTTGGGGGCATTCTGGCAAGCGGCACGTGGTGGGTATACGGGCTGGGCGTGGTCTACACGTTCCTGCGCGTACGGGTTCCCTACATCCCCACGCCAAAAGACGACCGCCCGCGCAACCATTTTGTGCTGTTGCTACCTAATCTGCTCATGATCGCGGCTTCGCTGGGGGCCATTGCGTACAGCATTTACCACTACGGGCGGTTCGCACTGAACAACGTGTATTCGCAGTTGATGATGGGCTTTGCCATGCTCAACGCGTTGATTCTGCTGGTGAATGTCGTGATGGGGCAGGAGCGGTTGTTATTGAGCATAGCGCGGCTAATTCGGCGGTTGAGTGCCGGACGCAGGGCTATTTGGCAGATGCGTATTGCTGCCTGGAAAGTGCGCTATGGGTTGTATTTTTGGCTACGATGGTCGGCGGTGCCCCTGTTTGCAGGCGTTGTATTCCTCACCCTCGGCATGACCGTTTTCACGTACAATCAACGAACCATTCGCCCGCCCGTCGACCTGCAACACGGTAACACGCAGACGTTTTACCGGCAAGTTGTTGGCCCCCAATTGCTCCGTTGGCCGGTGCTAACCGGGGGCGTTATCGACTCGGTGGTTTGGCCGAAGTTGGCCGGGCAGATTCCGTTTGTTTCCATCATCCCCACCCTGAGCAAAGGCCACGATGAGATGCTCATGCAGCATTTTTTGCGGCAGATCATCGACGGGCAACACGATGTATTACTGACCCGCTTCCTCGCCGAACTACGCGAGGCTAACCGCCCTGTGCTGGTTAGTTTTTTACCCGAATTTGACAATCCGGCTCGTTCGTGGGGGATGCAGCGCGATCAATCGCTAATGCTGTATCGGCAAGCCTGGCAACGCATTGTCCGGTTGTCTCAACCGCAAACATCGCCCAACATCGCCTGGGTGTGGTGCCCCACCCAACCCGCCACCATCAGTGCCCATTACCCCGGAGATGACTGCGTGCATTGGATTGGTTTACAGGTTGTTGACGAACCTGCTACTGCCAACGACCATCTTTCCCATTCATTTGCTGCTCTCTTTCAACCTCTGCACACGACTATCCGCTCCCATGCGGCCTACAGCATCCGACAGAAGCCGCTGCTGATTGCCCGCTTGGAGTCGGTGTCAGATAGTCTTGATAGAGGCCAATGGACCACTGAAGCGTTGGAAACTATTCGCGAACGTTATCCTGAAATTCGGGGTGTGATTGCACCATAAACGACACATTCGCCGTAGCGACGTGATTGTGGTTGTCGTACACGTACACAAACAACCGATACGCACCGGGTTGGCGGGGTAACCGAAACTCAGTAGTTGAAGTCGCCGAGTTTTGGAACAAACCCGCAACAGGAGGGCGGGGCGTGCCTACGTAGTCGGCGGTGCGGGCGGCCCGGAGTTTGATCTCCCAGGCGTACGTCAACGAATCGCCATCGGGGTCTTGGGCCAAGACCTGTACCTGGTGCGGTTTGTCCGACGCCCGAAACACCTGCCGGAGGGCTGGTTTGCCATCAATCAGAATAGTTTGCAATACGGGTGACCGATTGGTGGGTTTTCCACCGCCCCAAAGTTCCTGCATCTGTTCGACCAGAGGTGTCTCGCGGCCCTGTTCGTCAAACACGCTGAACCACGTGTGCGATTCCTCCTGCTTCGTGCCCCAGTAAAACAGGTAGGCTCCCAGGCAGTTGGCTGGTCGTGAGCCAATGTGTTTGGGGTAAAACTGGTGTACAAACGCCCGCTTTTGTTCGCTATTGGGTTCATCGGGCGCACCCCAGGGGGCGGTGGGCGTTTCCCAATACGCCTGTGCGCCATACTCCGAAATGATGTATGGGCCGTTCCAGCCGCCTTTCTGGAAAAACTCGCCCAACTGATCGGTGAGGGCGTAGGCGTTGACCGACAGAATGTCGACCGCCGGACACCGCTCGGCGACCAGCCAAACGGCCCGCTTACTATCCGGCGAGATCGCCGTACTGACGGGATGGTTGGGGTCGAGGTCGTGGACCAGCGTGGCCAGCCGGTTTACCTCGTCGTAGACTTTCACGTTGTTGGCTCCCTGCGCCCACTCGTTGCCCACGCACCAGAGCAGGAGGGCCGGATGGTTGCGGTATTTAAGCACCGTTTTGCGGATGCGCTTGTATTGCCGGGCCACAGCCGCCTGATTATCGTAGCTGAACCCTTCCATTTCGCGCTCAACCCACAGGCCCAGCATCACGGTCAGGCCCAGTCGGTGGGCTTCGTCGAGGAGTTGGTCGGCGTCGGCATCGTCCCAGATTCGGATGGAGTTGCCCCCGCAGGTTTGGAGCCGGTCGAGATGGCTCACGCCCCCGGCCCCTTCGATAAAATAGGGTTTTCCGTGGCGCAGTAGCCGATATGATGTCCCATCGAAGACCACAGCGGTAGGTTTACCTTGCGGATTAGCCGTAGCAAAGCGGGCGGGGTTGTCGGTGCATCGAACGCACAGGAGACCACACAACAGAGTGAGCAAAGGCAAGAACAAACGCATGACGACCTTTCAAATGGAGTACAGTTTGTTGACTGTCCATCGGGTCATGCGTCACGCGTGGTCTCGGAAAGGCTGTTTCCCCCAAAAACGTGCCGGTAGATGGGCTTGCGGTAAGCGAATTGCAGCCACATAAGCGGGTAAAAGAGCCAGTCGGTGAGGAGGGAGGGGGTGCGGAAGGTGATGTCGTCGATCACAACGGTGCCGCCGGTTTGCGGGTCGAGAACAAGCCGGTGCCGGTGATGCCAATAACGCAGAAAAAAAGGCAGTTTGCTCCCCTGATCGATAAAGAAAATCTCGTCCGGGGTTGCTTGCTGATCGACAATATCGCTTATCCAGTCCTGTTTGAAAAAGATAAAATTGAGCCGCAAATGCACCACGTCGCCTTTCGCGCACCCATCAAACCGCACCACCTCAACAGGCGGAAACGGCGGGGCTAGTTTTTCAAACAGACTGCGATCAAAGCCCGCCCAAACCTGGGGAAGGGGTTGGCGGACGGGAGTTTTGAGTAGGAGTTTCATGGCTTATTAACAGTTCGTTGTGCGTAGTGTTCTGCGAAGCAGGGAACTGCGCACCATTTATGATAGGTCGTTTGCAACGACCAGCCGTTAGGCTAAACTGTTTACTGGTATCGGTTAGCCTGACGGCTTGGCCGTTGCAAAGGGTGCATTTCAATCTTGTGTTTTGCCCAACCGTCGCTACTTAGAGCAACCTCTATTGGTCTTGCGGCCATGCCGGAAAATATCCGGCATTACATGGAGAAGCGACTGTTGTAATGCCGGCGGTCCGTCGCTACGGTACCTTCCGGCATGGCCGTAAGGCCAACAACGCACAAGATTGAAATGCACCCGTTGCAAACGGCCATTTACAAAAAATGCGCAGTGCCGAGACGTCGGACCGCCCTTCGGAACACTACGCATAACGAGCTTATAGAAGACTACGCACAATAGAGACACGGCGGTTGAGGACAACCGCGTTACAGCTTCTCCAGAATCCGCTCCACCGATACCTCGTAGCCGATGCGGGCCTTGAGTTCGCTGATGGGGATGCGCTCCTGTTCGGTAGTGTCGCGGTGGCGGATCGTCACGGTGTCGTCTTCGAGGGTCTGGTAGTCGACCGCGATGCAAAACGGCGTGCCAATCAAATCCTGCCGGGTGTAGCGTTTGCCGATGGCGTCGCGCTCCTCCATAATCACGCGGAACTCCGAGCGCAAAGCCTTCACAATCTGCTCGGCTTTTTCGGGCAAGCCGTCCTTGCGCACGAGCGGGAACACAGCCGCCTTCACGGGGGCAAGGGCCGGGTGCAGTTTTAGATACGTGCGCTCTTTTTGTGCTTCGCCTTCCCCGACTGTCTCCTTTGTAAAGGCATTGCAGAACACGGCCAAAAACAGGCGGTCGGCCCCAACGGATGTTTCAACCACATAGGGGATGTAGTTGCCGTAGGGCTTGCCGGTGGCGGGGTCAACGTCGTTATCGAAGTATTGCTGCTTTTTGCGGCTCAGTTCCTGATGGGCTTTCAGGTCGAAGTCGGTGCGGGAGTGGATACCCTCGATCTCGCGGAACCCGAATGGAAACTTGTACTCGATATCGACAGCCGCGTTGGCGTAGTGGGCGAGTTTCTCATGGTCGTGGAATTTGAGGCTTTCAGCGGGGATACCCACGGCCTTGTGGAACGCCAACCGGGTGTTTTTCCAGTTGGTATACCATTCCATTTCGGTGCCGGGCCGCACAAAATACTGCATTTCCATCTGCTCGAACTCGCGCATACGGAAGGTGAATTGCCGAGCCACAATTTCGTTCCGGAACGCCTTCCCGATCTGCGCAATACCAAACGGAACCTTCATCCGGCCCGTTTTCTGCACATTCAGGAAGTTCACGAAAATGCCCTGCGCTGTTTCGGGACGGAGGTAAATCGTGGTGGTGTCTTCGGCTACGGAGCCAACCTGTGTCGAAAACATCAGGTTAAACTGCCGCACCTCGGTCCAGTTGTCGGTGCCCGAAATGGGGCACTTGATCCCCTCGGCAATAATCAGGTTGCGGACACCTTCGAGGTCGTTGTCGCCCAGCAAGCGACCCATTTCGTTGAGCAGAGCCTGCGACTTGGCCTCGTCGCCGGCGTTGGCGTATTGCTCAGCTTTGCCTTCGAGCAGTTGGTCGGCGCGGTAGCGTTTTTTGGAGTCGCGGTTGTCGATCATCGGGTCGTTGAACGAGTCAATGTGGCCCGATGCCTTCCACGTCAGGGGATGCATAAAAATGGCCGCGTCGATCCCAACAACCTCATCGTGGAGTTGGGTCATGGCCTTCCACCAGACGGTTTTGAGGTTATTTTTGAGTTCGACGCCGTTCTGCCCGTAGTCGTACACGGCCTGTAGACCGTCGTAGATTTCGGACGAGGGGAAAACGAACCCGTATTCTTTCGCGTGGGCGATAATATCCTGGAGTGAGGTAGCGGGCGCGGCTACTGCGGGTACTTGCTGGTCTGCCATAATGCCGCAAAGATACAGCATAGGCAAGAAATATGTTTTTTCTATGCAATTATGCCTATTTTTAGCTATTCGCTTTTTGCCCGAAAAAACCATGTTGATTAACTCGCTCGGCCTCAAGAACTTCAAATGCTTTGAAGAACTCAATGTAAAATTCGCCCCCATCACGCTCCTAACCGGTGCTAACAGTAGCGGCAAAAGCTCGCTGATTAACGCGATTCTGGCGGTGTTGCAGACGGAGCAATTTCCACATTATTTGTCCCCTAATGGCAAATATGTGAACATGGGGAGCTTTGACGAGATAGTTTTTCAAAATCGCGTGAAGTGGGATTTTGCTATTTTTATTGAATTTGATAAACCCGACGGTGTTTTTGATACCCGCTGGGAGCGAAACTCGAATGGCTTACCGAGGCAATACTATGAAACTGACTTATCGTTTGAAGCGGAAGATTTTGACAAAGACTTCAATTACATCGGCTCTTTTCGTCGCCCGCCTGAACGAACCTACTACCAAAAAGCAAAAGCGCAACAAAAAATAGATATTGATGGAGAAAGTTATATTGATCAAATTATCGAATGGGAGGAGACCAGTCCTGATAAATTGAGTGAGTTAAACGAAGTAATGAAGCAGACAGAACTATTTGATCAGATTCAATCAAATAAACTGAAAGGAGGACGATTTGAACTGATGGTGAAGGTGAAACCGAACGCTCGCTTGACTGCCCTAACGGACGTTGGCTTCGGCATTAGCCAATTCTTACCAATCATTGTTGCTGACTTACAACTTTCCGACCACTCTTGCCTTGCTGTTTCACAGCCTGAAATTCATCTTCATCCCAAAATTCAAGCGACATTCGGTAACTATTTGGCCAATCAGATTAAGCGTACGCAAAAGCAATACATTATTGAAACCCACAGCGAATATCTGCTCAATCGGATTCGATTGTTGCTCGTAACAGGTGAGTTGAAACCGGAAGATGTCCGCGTTTTGTATTTTGAAAATGACGGGGTTAAGAGTACGGTGCATGATGTAGAGTTTACGACAAAAGGGGCTGTCAAAGGTGCCCCCGATAGTTTCTTTGATACGTACGGCATTGATATTATGGACATTGCAATGAACGCTATCGGATGATAAAGGATCTGTTTGTCGATAATAATATTGCCAAAAACTTCAAAAACCCCGCCGATCCCGAATACGAACGGTTGATAAAGTGGCTGTATGAAGACGGGCATCTGGTGTTAACCCAAAAACTTCTGAAAGAATATCACGATAGCAATCGGGGTAATTATGGGCAAAGCATTTTGAGTATCATCGCCCGCTTGACCAAAGAGGAGTGCATTGTTATGATCTCGAACGAGCAATTGGAGGGGTTACGATTCTCCAAGACAACCGACAAGAAATGCCTCAAGCTTAACAAAGACTATTGGCACCTGAAAGCCATTCTGCTTTCTAATCGGAAAATGGCTATCATCATCGACAAAGCGTTCAGGGATGCGGTCAATTGTCACCCTAAACATGCTGGCATTCAGTCCCGCGCTGTGGCTCGTCCAGAGGAAATTGATTACGAAAACTTGACGGTCTAAAGCACTAACCAGGATGCATGCTGAAATCAAAACCCTTTACGAGTCGTCCTTGTGTTCAGTTCACGATTTCCTGTGCCGCTGCCACGAATGCTCTATGTCTGAGAAAGAACAGCGGGACGATTTTGTAATCGCGTATGTCCGCCGGGGTAATTTCCAGTTTAACAGTTTCAGGCGGACTTTTGATGCGCATCATGGCCATTTTTTGCTGAATAAACCCCATCACGAATACCGCGTTGGCCACGTTCATGCTATGCCTGATGAATGCACTATTTTTTCAATGCCAGCAGAGAACGTTCAATTATTGGGATCTAATTATCAAAGTTTTGGATGGTTTTTGAATGACCCCGATAAAAAATCCATCTTGATCCCTGCCACTCCCGAAACAGAATACCTTCATCATTACCTGTTTCAACTGTTATCTACTCATTGTTACTCGCGCTTACATACCGAGTCGCTACTGAGTGAACTGTTCTTAAAGGTTCTGTCGGTTAATGAGCAACAAGCTGATGTCCGTTTGTTGACCGACAGACAAAAAAGAAACCTCCTGCCGGGGTTGGAGAAAATTAAAACGTTCATCAGTGAGCATTTCGTCGATGACATTTCGGTGACTCAATTAGCTGATTTAGGCAATATGAGCCAGTTCCATTTTGCGCGCTCGTTCAAACAACTCACCTCTGTTACCCCATACCAATACCTACTTCGAGTTCGGCTGCAACAAGCCCATCAGAACCTCCAGGCCACCTCGCTGCCAATCTCCGAAATTGCTTTCTCTGCCGGGTTCAACAGCCTTGAGCATTTTTCGGCTTCGTATAAGAAATGGTATGGTAAAGCCCCGTCGCTGATGCGCGGCTAAAAAGAGCAGTTTATCGTAAATCGCTGCTGGTGTTGGGCCATACCTTTGCCAGTGTACTACTAACTGCGTCTATTATGGCTGCTTACTACATCAATAGTTACGACATCATTGACCCCGAAGCATTCAGTGCTTATGGCCCCCGTGTGCTTCCATTACTGCTCAAATATGGAGCCGAGGTGCTTGCCTCCGACGTACAGGCGATTCCTGTAGAAGGAATTGCCCGAACCATGAACGCTATTATCCGATTCCCGTCGGAAGAGGCTGCTTTGCAGTGCTATAACGACCCTGAATACGAGCCAATTAAATTAATCCGACTGAAGTCTACGGCGAACTGCACCATGATTTTAGTGAAAGAATTCCAACGATTCTAGGAGCCGGGACACCCAAAGAAGAAGCAGTCAATCCCTTTCCAAAACCATAAACCATCGTCGTGAGTATGTATAGTGTATGTATTGTCAGCACTTTATGCCTCACGCACATTGGTTTGCCCGTATTGGGTTGGTTCTCTTGATCTCGCTCGTCAGCAACGTTCTGTATGCCAGTAAGCGTACCAAAAACGTTTCGTACATAGAGGCTAATTCTTCCGTTAAAGCTGACCCGGAGCGGCATTTGCTCGATGTGTACGCGCCTAACAAAACACCCAAAGAGGGCCTGCCCGTGGTGGTGTTCATTCACGGCGGCAACTGGGACAGCGGTAGCAAAAACATCTACTGGTTTATTGGTCGCCGGTTGGCAAAGCAAGGGGTGGTGGCTGTGATTATCAACTACCGGCTGTCGCCCAACGTAATGGTGCCCGCTATGGCCGACGACTGCGCCCGCGCTGTGCAGTGGACCTCTCAGCACATCAGCGAGTATGGGGGCGACCCCAACCGAATCTTCGTCATGGGTCACTCGGCGGGTGGTGGTTTGGCTGCCCTGTTGGCCACCGACGATGCACTGTTTAGCAAGCTAGGCCTGCCCAAAAACCCGGTCAAAGGGGCCATCCTGGACGACCCGGCGGGCATCGACATGTACGATTACCTGCTCGAAATGAAGTATCCCGACGACCGAAAGTACCTCGTGTCGTTCGGGAAAGACCCGGCCGTATGGAAAGCCATGTCGCCCCTGTTCAAGGTGCGGGCGGGCTTGCCGCCGATGTTGCTGTACACGGGCGAACGGACCTACCCAAGCATTATCGCAGGAACCCAGTCGTTTCGGGATAAGCTACAGGCTGCCGGAGTGAAGCATCTGTACCGGGAGTTGCCCGGCAAGAAACACGTGGGAATGGTGAAGCAATTGCTCTGGAAACGCAATATCATTTACCGCGATCTGCTGGAGTTGATTAGATGATATGATGTGAAGAGATTTTTTAGACAGGATTACAGGATTCAAAGAGATAGTAATCCTGTTAAATCATGTAATCCTGTCTAAAAACGAGTTTTACACGTTCAGCCAATACGTCATTTTCAGCACCAACGCGCGGTTTTTGACGGCTGGGTTCTGGAAAAACTGGTTGGAATAATAGTTGTCGGTGTAAACCAGAAACAGGTCTGAGACGGGCCGGAACCGCCACTGTAGGCGCGAGTTGATGTTGATGTTGTTGGCCTGCGTGTTGTACTGGATAAACGTGCTGAAAAACAGCGACCGGCTGAATGCCAACTCCGCCCGTGGGCCAATCAGGAACAGGTCGGTGCTGCGGTAGGGGGCCGGGAGTCGAATGGCGTTGTAGGTGTAGCTCAGGGCGAAAATGCCATAGGGTTGCCAGCGATACGCTAACTGCCCATTCAACCGGGCCGACCGACCGTTGTAATACCCGCCAACCTGCGCCCGACTCTCAACCGTGAAATCCTGCCGACGGTCGGAGGAGTAGCCTGCAAAAACGCCGGTAGTTGTATAGTCGGTGCCTTCGGCGAGTTGGGGGCCGCCCGTGTTGGTGGGGTCGAAGCCAAAAAACAGATAGGTAAAGTTGTTATAAACACCGCCAAACAGCTCGCTTTGGTTGCGGAAACTGATAAAACCGTACAGGTTATTGTTGCGGTCGGTCAGGCGGTAGTCGGGCAGGTTCCAGGAGAACTCGCTTTCGGAGCCGAAGCCCCAGGCAATGATTTTCTTCGCCAGTTTCGGGTTTTTTGGGTTCCAGAGCCGGTTCGATTCGGGGATGAACAGGTTCACAACGCCTGTGCGTGGCACAAAGCCCGTCTCGGCGCGGAACCCCTGCCCAATGTATTGGACACCTCCGTTAAGCTGCCAGTATTGATCGCGATACCCCAGAAAAGCCGCCCCCGACTGTGCATCGGCGGGGTTATTGGGCGAAAATGAGCGGTGATAATAGAACTCGCCCTCCCACTTGTTGTCTTTCGAGAACAGGTTGTATTCCAGCCCCGCGACCCGGTTAAACTGATTAGGCAGCGTGGTTAGCTCGCTGGGCCGGGCAATGGTATTCAGAAAATTTTCTTTGTTCACGAAAATGCCCCCAAGCGTTGAGCGGGTGGATATTCTGCGCTGTATGATGCCCACCGAGTAGTTGGCGGCTGGTGCGTTAATCAGATCGACGGCGGCTGTTTGCATGTTTAGCAGGCCGATGCGCCAGTTTTTGTCGACGCGCCCGCTGAGTCGTGCCCCAAAGCGGATGGGCACCGTTACGTTGCTATTGTAGCGAATGGTATCGCCCTCACTCAGCACGCGGGTGATATTGCCCCGCCCGATGCCAATGCGCCGACTGAAAAAGGGGCGGGCGTTGGGGAAGCCGAAGGTGCCGAAGAGGTCATTGTTTTCCAGAAAAAACTGCCGCCGTTCGGGGAAGAACAGCTCGAAGCGGTTCAGGTTGGTCACCTGCCGGTCTACTTCGACCTGCGAGAAGTCGGGGTTTACGGTCAGGTCGAGGTTGAGCGAGGGCGTCACGGCAATCTTGGCGTCGCCCCCAACGGTCATGCCCCGGTCGGTGGGGGTGCGAAGTTCAAAGTCGCGGGTGTTGCGAGCCGAAACGTAGGGGATAATCGACACGTTGGCACCGGGTTTGGGGGGTGCATCGTCCCAGACCATCAGCCCCGTAAACGCAACCGAACTCGGTCGAAACTGCCGGGGAACAGGTCGCCAGGTCGATATTTCGTTTTGTTTCAGCGAGTTACGCCCAAAGTTGATGCGCCAGACATTCTCGCCTTCGAGCCGTTTGTAGCGGAGCGTGGCGAAGGGAATGGCGATCTCGGCCACCCAATAGTCGTCGAAGTTTTTCACCTCGGCATACCATTTATTATCCCAGTCGAGCGAAAGGTCGGAGCCGTTGGCAATCAGGCCCTCACGCTGCACGCCATAAGGCGAAAGGGCAAAATGAAAGCCGTTGAGCCGGTCTTTAAACGGGTCGATATTGACAGTGATTACGTCGGACGAACCCCCCTCGAAGTCGCGCTTGAGCGAGCGCACAATGTAGCTGCTCCGGGGCTGCGTGACCCGAAAGCCCACGTACAGAAAATTCTGATCGAACATCACGCGCACTTCGGTCGGCTGCTTGGCAAAGGATGTATCGAACGGGAAATTCTGGTAAAAGTCTTTTATGACCTGCGCCGACTGCCAGCCGGGTTCGCTCAAATCGCCATCGAGCTTGACGGGGGCCGTTGTTTGACGGATGTGTAGGGAGTATTTGTCGTCGTCGGTGGGGGAGGGGACTTGAGCAAACGAAGACAACGTAGCCGCAAACAGCAGCAGGCTGATGAAGTAAAGTGTACGCATACAATTTTTAACAAAGACAGTTTCTCACCCGGAATGTTGCACTTGAGCGCGCAAAAGTACGGCTTTACCCATCCTGAAAACCGTCAGGTTGATGAATGGTAGAATTCGGGGATTTGTGGAAACCGCCCCGCCCTGTTTCCCGTTTCATCACTATGGTAGATCACATCAAAACAGCCCTCATCACAGGTGGCTCCAAAGGCATTGGCTACGGCGTGGCCGAAGTCCTCATCAATCAAGGTGTCAAAGTAGCCATCACAAGTCGCTCATCAGTGGCGGCTGAGTTGGCCGCTTCTAAACTGAACGAAATCCGGCCCGGCTACGCGCTCGGTGTGGCCGCCGACGTGCGCGACTTGGCCTCGCAACAACGCGTAGTCGACATGGTTCTCCAGCAGTGGGAACGGCTCGACTACGTGATTGCGAACGCAGGTGTAGGCCACTTCGCCCCCATCCAGCAACTGACCCCCGAACAGTGGCACGAGACCATCGACATTAACCTGACGGGCGTGTTTAATACCGCCAAAGCGACCGTTGAGGCTCTGAAACAAACGAAGGGCTATTTTATCTCCATCGCCAGTTTAGCAGGCACTAACTTCTTTGAGAAAGGGGCCGCTTACAACGCCAGCAAGTTTGGCCTGGTAGGCTTTACGCAGGCCATTATGCTCGACCTGCGCAAGGAGGGCATCAAAGTATCGACGATTATGCCCGGCTCCGTGGCCACCGAGTTCGACAACCACAAACCCTCCGACGCCGACGCCTGGAAAATCCAACCCGAAGACATCGGTAACATCGTGTATGATTTGTTGAAAATGCACCCCCGCACGCTGCCCAGCAAAGTCGAAGTACGGCCCACGGTTCCGGGGAAGTAACGCGGTTGTCCTCAACCGCGTTAGCGTAACCACACGCTTTTGTTAGCCTCCGCAAACGCGCGAAACGTGCGGGGCATACGGCCCAACAGTCGTTGCATGGTGTCAGAAACCCCGTCGGCTTTGCCCAGGCGGGCCACGGTGTAGAGGGCAACCATGATGAGCGTGAAGCCCAGCGGGTTGTTTTCCTTATAGCGTTTGCGCCAGATAAACGCCGGAATCGACGGGTTGGTATAGCGAATTGGGCGACCCAGAACGTCGGTCAGGATGTCGGCTACTTCGCTATAAGTCAGGGTTTCGGAGCCGGTTAGCTCGTAGGCTTCGTTCAGGTGCGTTGGGTCGGTGAGGGCCATTGCCGCTACTTCGCCAATGTCGGCTACGTCGACAAAGCTTGTGCGGCCATCGCCTGCGGGTACAAAAATCTCGTTGCGCTCTGCGATCTCGGCCCGGTGGGTCGTACTCAGGTTCTGCATGAAAAAACTGGGCCGCAGAAACGTGTACGGTATCCCTGAATCCACAATCAGCTTCTCAATTTTGTGGTGGGGCGTCAGTGAGTTGTTTTCCACTCCTTGCAGCGATAAAAACACCACTTGTTTCGTGCCTACGTTGCTCATCACCCGAATAAGCGGCTTGAAATACCGGTCGACGTCGGCAAGCTGTGGGGGCCGGATCAGCAGGACTCGGTCGGCAGAGCGCAGGGCTTTGGCGTAGGTTTGGTCGTCTTCAAAATCGAACCGTACAAAGGAATCGGGCTGAATGGGCAGGCGTTGGCGGTCTTTTTCGGGGTTGCGCGAGGCCACGCACACACGATAGTCGCGGTCCGGGCGTTGCATAAGGCAGCGGAGCGTTTCGGAACCTACGTTGCCCGTGGCACCTGTAATTAGGATGGTATTGTTCATCGGAGCTTTCGTTTCTCTGCGTACATTCGCGTAACTACTTGTACAACCCACTATGAACCGTTTGCGCACGGCACTTATCGCTTTTTTTATTCTGTTAATGGTCCAACCAACCTGGGCCGACATTTGCCGCCAACTCACGGGCACTGTCATCGACGTAGCGACGCGCCAGCCCGTTTCGGCCAATTTATTTGTATTTGTCCAGTCGGTTCGGGTGCCCGTGGGCAAATCCAACGCGTCGGGCACGTTCACGGTGGCCGTGCCGTGCGACGCCACCAAATTGCTGGTCAGCCAGCCGGGCTACAAAGAGCAGAGTCTGGAATTGACTAACGCGACCCCCACGGCGCAGGGCAACACGATTTTCGTGACGGTGCCGTTGGTGCCCAACAACCGGCAGTCGAGCGTGCGACCCCTGCGGTCGGAGGAGATGGCCCAGTTGGTCATTACCACGATGACCGACAAACGGCAACGGACGTTGTTTTTCCTGACGGATATTTACACGAGTTTGCCTCTGCAAGCCCGCACCTGCTTTTACTACACCAAAGCCGACTGGACCAACTGTCTCGATCCCGACGTGATTGGGCGGTTCGAGATGGCCTACGCCGAGTTGGATATTCTTACCGTGGGCATCAAAGCTGATGGCTACTATGCCTATTCGGACTCGCTCGTGATCTATGGCGACAACCGCCGAACCCGGCAGGATTACCGGCTTATGCGCGACCTGGTAACGGCCTCGGTGCAGGTAAAAGGCGGCTATCGGGGCGAACGCTTCCGGTGCGAACTGCGCCCCACCGATGGCCCCGGCACGATTTTGACCCCCGGCTCTAACGAGTGGAGCAGTACGTTCGAGGTGATGCCCCAAACCTACCGCCTGATCGTCACCGACGACCGGCGGCAGATTCGCCATCAGGAAGTTGTTAGTCTGAAAACCGGCCTGAATACCGTTGCGGTGAACCTCGCGCCAACCACACAGACACCCCCAGCGGCTCCCGCTGCTGAGGTGGTTATCCCCGACCTGAAACCCACCGAATACATCCCGCCCATCTATTTCTTACAAAGCAGCTACCAACTCATCCCCGAATCGGAGGCCGTGTTGCGGCAACTGGCAAAATACATGGTTGTTAATAAGCAATACCGATTGCGAATCGTGGGGCATACCGATAATGTAGGCGACGAGAAAAAGAACCTCGCTCTGTCGGAGTATCGGGGTATGGTGACGATCAACTTTCTGCGTCAGTTGGGCGTATCCGAAAGCCGCATGACCAGCACCGGAAAGGGCAGTAAGGAACCGCTCGTTCCGAACGATACCGAAGAGCACCGGATTCAGAACCGGCGCGTGGCATTGTCGTTGGAGAAATAACGTTAACCCGCCTGCACAAAGGCCGCAATAGCGTCCGCGCTCATCTTTTGTTGTTCGCCCGTGACCATGTTCTTTACGGCCAACTGCCCCGTCTGCACCTCTTCGGAGCCGATCAGGACCACAAATGGAATGCGCTTAGCGTTGGCATAATCGAGCATTTTCTTGACTTTAGAGAGATCAGGGTACAGTTCGGCGGCAATGCCAGCCCCACGCAATGATGCCAGTAGGGGCAGACCCACGTGTCTGCCCGATTCCTCAAACGGGACCACCAGCACCTGCGTCCCCTGCCCGGCTCCTTCTGGGAACAGGTTCAATTCCTCCATCACGTCGTAAATCCGGTCCACGCCAAACGAGATGCCCACACCCGACAGCCGCTCAGAGGTACCAAACGCACTCGTCAGGTTGTCGTAGCGACCACCCCCGCTGATGCTGCCAATGCTTACACCCAGAGCCTTCACTTCAAAAATAGCTCCGGTGTAATAGGATAGCCCCCGCGCCAGGGTCACGTCGAGTTCCAGTTTCGGGTTTTCCAAACCGTATTGGCCGACCAGAGCCAGCATCTCTTCGATTTCGGCTATGCCGCGTTGGGCGGTTTCGGAGGTGGTGAGCCAGTTCTTGAGCTTTTCCAGAACTTCGTTAGTACTGCCCTGCATGGTGAACATCGGCAATAGGGCCGTAATCGAACTGTCGGAAAAACCGCGTTCGCGGAGTTCGTCCAGCACCTTGTCCTGTCCAATTTTATCAAGCTTGTCGATGGCCACGGCCAACGCACCTTCCATACCCGGTGCGTCAATAAATTCGGCAATACCAGTCAGAATCTTGCGGTTGTTCACCTTGAGCGCGAAATTTTCGATACCCAGATTCCGCATCACCTCATGCACCATCAACACGATTTCGGCCTCGCATAGGAGCGAATCGGTGCCAACCACATCGGCGTCGCACTGGTAAAATTCGCGGTAACGGCCTTTTTGGGGGCGGTCGGCCCGCCACACGGGTTGCATTTGGTAGCGTTTGAAGGGCAGAGTCAATGCATGCCGACTCATGACTACATAACGGGCAAACGGCACCGTGAGGTCGTAACGCAGGCCTTTCTCAGCAATTTTGGGTAGCATGGCTTTGGAGCCTGCCGCCAGTTGTTCCGGGGCGAGCGAGCCTGCAAAATCGCCAGAGTTGAGAATCTTAAACAGGAGTTGATCGCCTTCGTCGCCATACTTGCCCATGAGTGTGGAGAGGTTCTCCATCGAGGGCGTTTCGAGCGGCAAAAAGCCAAAGCGTTTGAAGGTGGCGCGGATGGTGTCGAAGATAAAGAGCCGTTTGCTCATCTGCTCCGGCCCAAAATCACGCGTACCTTTTACGAGGGTTGGTTTCATGCCGCAAAGGTACAAAAAGAGGCACTACAGAAAGGTGTTTAGCTTTCGGCCAATAATCCCGCGCTTTTCAGATATTGCCAGACCGTTGCGATGCTACAAACGCGAACTGAGGGGCGATACCAATAGTCGTCGGCCTGGGGGGTTATAATCAGGTTCAACGGATTAAACAGACAAATCTAAAATGAAAACTAAAATTTGTCTGTTTAATTTGCTGTTGCCCGCGCCTACTCTGCTAGGTTAAACCGACCCTGCACACTCCAAACGGTGATAAACCTGTTTTCACTGAATCTTAGGAGATATGAAGAGACTCGGACGTTATACAATGAATGCGACTAAATTAAGAAATAGTCACCCGTTCAACGGGTCATCTCAACGAATACCGCACTCACATTGTCGGGGGCACCGTTCAACTCGGACAGCCTGCGAAGTTTATCGCAGACACCTTCAAGTCGTGCTTGTATTTGGAGTGTGTTCAACAGACTTGTCTGCGAAACTGATTTGAAAAGACCATCTGAGCAGATTAGAAGTTTATCTTCATTCTGAATGCCGTTGATAGCTGGTAAAGCTAGTCGTCGTTTCCAATCAACATCAAACTTGAGCATAGGGGCAGTGCCCCCAAAATAACTGGAGATAGTGTTGGATGCTATTTCGTGTATTTTTTCAGCAGATAAGCCTGGATACCGTTTTCCAATAATGTGCGGGCTTTCATTGTGACTTCTGACAAGCGGCATCAACTTATTATTACGAATCAGATAAACCTCTGAGTCTCCCGCACTAAAGATAAGCCACTCTGTTCCAGTGAAGACACACCCTGCCAGCGTAGTAGCTGTATCGCCCGCCTTAGTATGATTCTCGTTAATAAGCCGTGTATTAACTTCTCGAAGTTGCTGCATAGCCTTGTCCCAATCTTCCCATTGGAGCGATTGTACGGCATTCAATACGAATTGAGCGGCAAAGGCACCATCAGTCGAACTCGCTACTCCATCAGCTACAAAGCAACTTACGGTCGTTTGGCCCGTTTGCTCCAGATTCCCTTCAATCAGTAGCTGCCCATTAATAAGGATGGCATCTTGCTGAGTAAGTCGTTGAGTACCTTTATAGGTGAATCCAGCAATGTTCATGTAGGCGGCTTCGGTTACGGACTGTTTAGCATAAAAATACAAAAGGGAGATACACATCGCAAATGTATCTCCCTTTTACTATGTGTCGCTCTATCACCCTTACTCCGCCAGGTTAAACCGCACCTGCACGCCCCCGGCGGTGGTGGCCCGGCGGTAACCGGCACCCAATACGAGCGGATCGTTGTAGGTCCGGTCGAAATAAATGTTCAGGTTCAGTCGGCGACTCACAGTGTAGTTAATCGTCGGGCGAATCTGGAAGTTGTAATTGCCTTGTGTGATCGTTTGCTCGGCGTCGAGTTTGCGCTGAATGGCGCGGGTGTCGCGGAGCGTAAACTGGAACTGGAACGTCATGTCGTTCTTCAACTTTTTCTTTTGCCCGTTGGTCAGGAAAGCCGGAATGCGCACGTTGTTCTTCGTAAAGCCCACCGTCGTCGTGATGTCTTTATTGGTTAAGTCGGCCACCTGCGAATTGGAGAGATTCAGGGCCACATCGCGGCTTTGGTTGTATTCGAGCCGGGCCGACCAGCGGCTTTTGGTCTGGAACTGTATGCCAATCAGGGGAGCAAACCGCTCCTGCATCTGAATCGTACTCATCACAAACACCGGGATGTAATCGCCGTTGAAGTTCACCCGGTTAGCCATTGGCGCGTTCTGTACGGCCAAATTCACGTAAGCTGCTGTGTAATCGAGCGACGATACAAAGTTGCCCACGCTGTAGTTCGACGAGTAGCTGTGTGCCAGCGTGAACGAGCTAAACCGCTTCTTGAAACCGGGCAGGCTGCTCAAGCCCGTGTAATCGACGCGCCAGTTGGGCAGCGGGAAGTTATAAAATGGCGAGAACTTCGTCTTGTTCACATCCTGCCCGCTGTAGGCTGCAAAGAATGCCGGTATCAACACATCCTGCGATTTTGGGTTGTATTTGCCCGTTTGGTCGGGATTGGCCGCTACCAGTCGGTTCAGGATTATTTGCCGGTTTTCCTCAAACTTTTTAAACAGCGACGACGCACTTAAGTCCACTTTGGGGTTGAAACCCAAGTCTTTAAACGCCGTTCGGAACGACCAGAACGACATACTAAACTGCCCGTTGCGCACGGGGCTTTGGCTCTCAAAATCACCACCAACCGTCAGCGGGCGGTAAAACTCCTGGTAAGCATCCGTGCGCGACAGGCGCATCTGAATGTTCATGCGGAAGTCCTTGAACGGCTCCAGATTGGTGGAGGCCGTGAAGTTCTTCGTGATATTCTGCTGGAAGGCCGTGTTCAGCACCGTGCTGCGCGTGAGCCAGCCCCGGTCCGCAGCTTTGTAATGGATTTCACGATCCTGACTCCCCAACACAAACGGCAGGCCGGGGGCATTGTTCCGGTCCAGACCGAAAAAACGGGGCGTGGGCAGGAAGCCGGGTAAAATGGTCGATTCCTGCACTGTGTAATTGAAATTGATACCCCGCACCGTCAACAGCGTTCGCGTTACGGCCTTAATCAGGCGGTTGTCGTTACGCTGAATATCCTCCACGTCGCCGGGACTTCGGGCAAAATTCTTGCGCACGGGCGAGGGCGTGTTGGCCCAGCGCAGGGCCTTTATTTTGTTGTACAATAACACGAAGTCAATACGCCCGTTGATGCCCCGCTCGCGGTTATTCCGCACGATGTTGCCAAACGAAGTCCCCGTTGTATCGAGGAGTCCGTAGGAGTTGGCCTGAAACTGATACCCCATGGCGTAGTTCACGTCAGCGGCAATCCAGTCGGTGAGGGGGAACTTGTCGAGCGGGAGCCGGTAGGTGAAACGCAGGTCCTGCTGAAAGTTTTTCACCCGACCCAATTTCTGCACACTCCGCCAGACCGAGTCGCGTTTCCAGGGGACATCCAGATCACCCGCTGGCTCGTCGATAATGGCGTTGGCCTGCCCCTTGTAGGTGAGCCGGAGGTTCGTGCTCAGGTCCCAGGCGAGATCGTAATTGCGGTTGAACAGGAAGTACTTCTCAAACAACGGCACCACGCCCGCCGTGGTGAGGCCCCCGCTCAGGTCGGCGTTGCGGAGTTGAGTCTTGATGAAACTCCGATCCAGGTCGGTGCGCACAGACACCACCGTGGGCAACGGGTTGAAGTTGAAATCTTTCAGCCAGAACAGGTATTTCCGGTCCAGACTCTTGAAGTTTTTGAACGGCTCCCACTTGAGCGGCTGCGGGTTGAAGCTGTACGCAATGCCTCCCCGGTACTGCCGTTGCAGAAACTGATCGGTGAGGATATTGGTCCGCTCCACGTCGCTGAAAGCATACGAGAAACCGAAGTTTTCAATGTCATAGAAACGCATTTTGCCACCCGTGCCGGTCCGCACTTTGCGCACGTTCGAGAGGTTCAGACCCCGGCGCGTGGTCCGGTCCTCCACCATCCGCCGATACGCCGACCGGGCCGAACCATCGGGGAACGCCAGTAGGGCTTCTTCGAGCGGGTTGTCGGGGTCGAGTGGGTCGAATTGCGGGGCTACCCGGCGCGAGTCGAAGTTGAAATAGAGCGGGATGCGCAGGCCCCACTTTTCGGGAAATAGCTTATCGACCGAGACCGACGATGCCACACCGTACTCCGTCGTAAAGTCGCGGGTTCGTTCGCCAACCTTGGTTTGCACACCCCCAAACCCGAAGGTCGTGAGTCGGCCCGAGGCCGTAATATTGGCAAAATCGGCCAGTTTGAGGTTCAGGGCCGCAATAGCCGCCTGCCCCGATGTTTGGTCGTAGCCGTTGGTACGGAATTCGTTTACCCATACCACGAACGATTTGGCGAGTTGGTCCTCCGACTTGGGATTCCGTACGCCAATCATCACCGACTGCACCGCGCTCAAATCGGGATTACCAACAATCGTGATCTTGTACTTCCGTTCCGGGTCTGATGATCGACCTTCAAACGGTAAGGACGAACGGCGTGTGAGTTGCTGATTGCGCGTGTTCTTTAAGTCGATTAAATCTTGTAGCGCAATGTCGAATTCGTTCTGAGTGGGCCAAACCTGACTCCGTAATCCGTCATCATTAGGGTCGCCGGTCAGCCCCGACGGAGTAGCCTGTAAGCCGGGCGTTTCGATCTCGTAGTAATGGTCGGTAAAGTCGGTGCCGAGACGCATGAAGGCCGTAACCTTGCCGCTTTCGTTCTCGTTGTTGTGCATATGCACGAACATTTTGAGCCGCTTGCGGAACAACAAATCCAGATTCACAATGCGGAACGCCCCGCGTGAGTCGCCATCGCGCAGGTTCGTAACACCGAGCGACATGGATTGTTCGTTCAACTCAACGTTGGCAATTTGGGTGAAATCGCGGTCGCGGATAAAGCCCGGAGGCACCGTGTACAAGTACTTTTGCTGAACAGGTTGGTTGCCCACCACAGCCGTAGTACTCTGCTGACTGTTTTCCTCAATGTTGACCGTCGTGACCTTAAACTGGGCGTCGTACGGCTCAGGAACTTCCTGCAAACCACGCTGATTCAAATCGCCGAGGAACTTGCGGTATTGATTGGCTTCCAATTGCAACTGCCCAAACCGCAACACAACGGGGTCGGCAAAGTCGGTCAGATACATGCGGATAAACCGGATCGACTTAAACCCGTTGATGTTACCCACCTTGCGGGCGTATTCGCGCACCGGAATCCGAAACTGATACCAGGTGGTGCCGTTGGTTTCGACCTTATCGACAATATAATTTTTACCTACCTGCAACTGTCCGGGCTTCAAATCGAGCGGGTACTCGTAGTAGGCATCGTTTTCGTTGATGGTGTTGTCGGTGTTCAAATCCTCCGAATCGGGCAGGTTGGTCGACGAGGGCGTTAGGTACTGATCGCGGCTGTTCAACTCCTTCGAGTTGCCATCCATGCCCATAAACTGCTTATAGCGGGCTACAATAAATTTCACCGAATCGGCCTGCGGACCGAGGTAGAATTTAAAATCGTCGCCCGATGGGTCGTTCAGAATCTGCTGTCGGGCCTCCAGGTTCGTCACTCGTGCCGTAACCTGATCAATAAACGTTCTGAATTTCACACGCTCTTCCTCGTTCGAGAGACCGTCCAGACCCACATCCTGCTTCGCCAGCGCATCTTCCGAGTTTTGGAAGGCGTTGGTCACAAACTGCTGCTTGGTGGCCAGGCCCCAGGGAGTCGGTTCGTTATCAGGACCCCGGTCGTCTTTATTCACTTTAAGGCCGTTCTCGAAATTGAACCGGCCGTCTTTGATTACGTCTTCTGTAATATCGCCGAGGTTGAAAATGAGCTTGCCACCCGTCCGGTTGTTTCGGTTCGTAAACGGCGCGGGTGAGTTGGGTGGATACGCGTTCACAACACCCTGTGGCCCCTCAATAAAGGGGTCCATCATCCAGAACGTCAGGTTCTCGACGTTGGCATTGTCGAAGTCAATATCGGACCCCACCGCCCGCGTCACGGAGCCGAAGCTCTGCCGGGGATTGGCAAACTGCCCGTTTGCGTTCAGGTTGGGGTTGTAGTTATACATACCCCGGTCGGCGGGGAAGTAGGCCACGTCGAGGACGTTGGTGGGTAGCACCACCGTAGGCAGCGACCGGCCCGGAAAAATATCGTTGGGCAGAAAGTACCGTTCGTAGGCGTTGTTCTTCTCGGCATCGGTCAGGTTAAGCGGAATCTGCCCCGGCAGGTTGTCGTTGTAGATCGTTTGATCGACGGTATAGACCGAAATCTTTGCCCGATTAAAGGCGTATTCGAGCGGGTTCTGGAACGTGCCCTGCGGGAATTGCAGGGGTGTTGCGCCCAGACGCCAGCGCGTGGGTTGGCGCGTGAGGTCGAAAATGGTCCGGGCGGCCTCAAAATCGTCGATAAACGAGTTGTCGTTCACGCGGGGAGCTACCCCCGGAAACAACTGCGCCCCTTCGACCTGCAATGCAATGGTCGATGGCTCTTTTGTTTGCAGCAGGGGCAGGCGGTCCAGAAAGCGCGTGAGGCCGGGGGCTTCTTTGCGCAGGTTCAGGTTGAAACCCAGAATCGTGTTGTTCACCGGCTCGTTGCCGATGGACACGCGGGTAAGGAAACCGGCCGGGGTCTCGCGCATGTTCATGGCTGTGATGCCCACGCTCATGTCGGGACTAATGGCGTAGTCGAGCCGGGTGCCGATCAACCGCCGAATCTGATTCTGAAACAGGTCGGGTTGCTCGTACGAGATTCTGATCTCGCGGCCCGATGCCACCACGCCCTCGTTCAGGATGCGCAGTTGGCCCGTCGATGACTCAAAAATATAATCGGCACCGGGCGTGAGGGGCACCCCACCCGCCGTTACCTGCACCGACTCTTCTTTCACGCCAAACGGCAGCGGAATGCTCGCGCCAGTAGACGATTGCACGCTACCCTTCAGGAAAAACTTATTCCGGTCGGGCAATTGCTGTGCATCGGCGAGGGTGAGCCGGTAGAGTTCGTTAAACACATATTTGGCCCGGAGGTCTTCTTCCTGGGTCTCGAACTGCCGCGATAAAAACGACCCGAACGGTTCGAGCACCGGGAAAATAATCCGGCCATAGCGCGGGTCAACGGTTACGTTTTCGACATAATCGAAGTTGCCATCGGGTTGGCGGTCCAACTGCTGATTCAGTTGGTCCATATTGAACACCTGCACCAGCGGCTTGTCCTTCAGATTTTGGCCCTCCTGCAAGTTCGGGTTGTCGATACCGGTTTGGTCGTCTTTATAGACGATCCGCAACTGGAAATTCTGTCGGTTAATCTGCTGATTGCTAATGGTGTAGATGTTTTTCATCATCAAATCCCACATCGGCAGTTGCAGGTTGTTGCGAATTGTGGACGACTTCAACATTTTCAGCATAATCACCTGATCGTCGCTCAGACTCTGGTAGTCTTCGGTCAGTTCGCCCACTTTGTAGGCCCGACCCTGATACGAGTATTCGTAGGCTACGGCCAACACCTCGTCGTTGCGGAGGGGCGTCAGCAGGGAGATATAACCCAGTTGCGGGTCGAACTTGTACTCGCGGTCGGTCAGGCGTTTGGCTCCGCGCAGGAGGTCGTAGTCGGAGCCTTTCTGGAGGCCCAGCCCGTCGAGTACAAAGCTCGTCCGGTCCACCTGCCGCACATCGGCGTTGGTACGCAGTCGGCCATACAGGGCATTCGATCCGTTGTCGGCTACAGCCGCACCGGGCGTAATCTGTACGTTGGGGTTGGCGGTGTTGTTGAGTCGACGGTTTTCGGCCAAATCGGCGAAGCCCACAATGTTCCGTAGCGACTCGGTCGTGTTGGTGCGGTTGGTTACGTAGACCTCCAGACGCGTAATCGTCACGCCGGTTGTAATCATGGGCAGGGTTCTCAGCCCGCGCTCGTAGTTATCCCGGAAAAACTGCGACAGAAAGAAGTGCCGGTTCTCGTCGTACTGATCGGCCCGCATTTCGAACGGACGGCCCACCTGCCCGTTCCGAATGGTGATCTCCTGCTTGCGCGACCGTTGTTGCGAACCCACAAGCGTGGCATTGAGCCGCCCGAAGCGCAGTTGTGTTTTTACACCAAACAGGTTCTGTACGCCCGGAATCAACTGACTGTTAATCTGCCAGTTAATGTTGCCCAGTTCCAAACCCTGAATAATGCTCTCGTTCTTGGGCGTGAAGTCGGGGACGGAGGGCGCACCCAGGCTCCGGCTCAAATCGGGCGCGTTGGGCAGGCGGGGCAAACCGCCCGGTAAGCCCAGTCCTTGTCCGAGTCCTTCGGGTTTATAGTTGAGCTTGAGGGCGTTCTCGAAGTTAAAACTGGCCTTCGTGTCGAAGTTGGCCAGCATACCAAGTCGCTCGCCAATCTTGCCGTTGAGGTTGATGTTGATCTGCTGATTGAAGAGAAAATTACCCTGTTTCCGTTGTTGAACAGGCAACTGCGGGTTGTCGATAAACTGATGTAAATAGCCAAAGTCGAGCAACACAAAGCCGTTGGGCTTAAAATCAATCCCCGACCCGCCAAACAAACGGTCGACAATGGGTGGCAGTTCGAGTTTGGGCAACAACCCCCGGCCTTTTGTCGCGCTTTGCCCATCGCGCCGGGCACTAAACTCGCGTAACAACGATTGCTCGGCGCGTCCGCGTTGCGCGGCTCCGTACCGATCAAACGGAATCGACTCGCCGGGTCGGTAGGGCAACGCGCCCGGGGCTGGGGGCATAGAGCCTGGGCGGTCCGGCGTTCCGAGTTGGCCTGAAGTTGGTGGCGTTTGGCTCGAAGTTGGGGGCGTAACCGCCCCTTGTCCTTCCGGTTTCACTTGTTCCGTGACCGAAAAATTGCGGCTGTTGTCGAGCCGGATATCCAGACCAACGGCTTTTGGGTCGCGCAGGATAAACGGCGAGCGCGAGCTGCGTTCCGAGAAACGGGTGGCGTAGCGGTCGGGCCAGTTGATGGTGGGTCGGCGGTTTGCCGAGCGGGCGGCCCGGATACTGTCGGCCCGTTCCTGAATGGCTAGTCGGGCGTTGGCTCGCCGGGTCGAGTCTTCCTGTTGGGCCTGTTTTATCGCTTCGGGGCTGCGCCGGGTCGTGGTTCCGCGCCGACCGGTTTGGGCCATCGTGGGGATGCTCACACTCGCCAGAGCGGTAAAGCCCACTAACGTAATGGTGCATATCCGAACGGCAACCCCTCCCCGAACTGAGCGACGGAGAAACTGCATGAGAGGAAGCAAGGAATCGTGAACAGAGTAAGGGTTCACCATGAGAGACAGATTCTAAAACAATTGAGGGGGCGCATGGGTTACCACGCGCCCCGTCCAGTCTTTATTTCAAACGGCGAATAGTGTGCCAATATTATCGAAGTGCTCGTCTGATAATATCTTCTACGTTGAGATCGGCTCCGTCGGCAGAGGCCATAATGGAGTCGACGTTTTTCTCGGCTGTGGGTCGTTGGAAGCCGAGGGCCACCAAAGCAGCCAAAGCCTCCTCGCGAACGGGGTTAAGTCCCGCTCCCTGCCGATAGGATGGACCATCGGGGATGATGCCCATCTTTTTCATTTTATCTTTCAGTTCCAGAATAATGCGTTGGGCGGTTTTGGCTCCTACACCCTTGATACTCTGTATGACGCGGACATTTTCGGAGAGAATAGCCATCCGTATTTCGGAGGGGCTAAGGGCCGACAAGGCCATGAGAGCCGTGTTTGGCCCCACCCCCGACACGCTGATGAGTTCCTGAAACAGCGACTTCTCGTCGCCACTGGCAAAACCATAAAGCAGTTGGGCATCTTCGCGGAAAATAGGATGGGTAAACAGCTTCACCTTGTCGCCCCCGCCGGGCAGGGTTGTATAGGTAGCCAGAGAGATTTGGACCGAGTAGCCAACTCCTCTTACGTCGATAATAGCGTAGGTGGGGTCTTTATAAGCCAGCGTTCCGTCGAGGTATGCAATCATGCCCGAATGGGTCTCGTTTTTGTCGAATTGAACCCGTAAATATACAAACAAAGGAGGAGAATGGCGTATCCTGATGGGTAAAGTAGGCGGTCACGCGGTTGGTACACGTGATTCCGTCCGTAGTTCGTTCAGGCAACCGGCGCACAAACAGGTATAGGCTCCAAAGGTACGCTCAGTGTATTGCCGGATGGCAACGAGTTCGTCGGGGCTGAGCGTGACGCGGGCGCAATCGCAGGACTGAATGTTGTCGACGCGGCATCGGAACGATTGCCCGCAGCGGAGACAGGGGTTTGATGTGGCGTAAGGTTGAGTCATAACGAGGGATAGCGAATCGAAAGCAGGCACAATATACTACTTGTGACGTAAAATCCGGCACCTATGCCAAAATCCTGTATCTTGCGGGAACGACAAAACCAACCTGGCAATGGACCCTCAAACCCACTACCGCGCCTGTAACCTCTGCGAGGCCATCTGCGGGCTGGAAATTAAACACCTCAACGGACAAGTTCTGAGCATCGCGGGCGACAAAGCCGACCCCTTCAGCCGGGGCCACATTTGCCCCAAAGCCGTTGCCCTGAAAGACGTGTATGAAGACCCCAACCGGCTCAGGCATCCGCAAAAACGCGTTGTTGGGGCTGATGGCAGCATCTCCTGGCAGGAAATCGGCTGGGAGCAGGCGTTTCGCGAGGTGACCGTCCGGCTGCGGGAAATTCGTGCCGAGCGTAGCCCCAATGCCATTGCGTTTTATGGGGGCAATCCCTCGGTGCATAATTCCGGCACGCTCATGGCCGCGCCGGGGTTCGTGCGGGCCGTTGGAACAAAAACCGTTTTCTCGGCTTCGTCGGTCGATCAGTACCCGCATCATTTCGCGGCCTGGCAACTGTTTGGTCACCCGCTGCTGATGCCCGTGCCCGACATTGACAACACTGATTTCTGGATTATCATGGGCGGTAATCCCATTGCGTCCAATGGAAGTATTATGACCGCGCCCGATGTGGCAAAGCGGCTTCGGGCCGTTCAGGAGCGCGGGGGTAAAGTGATTGTGATTGACCCGCGCCGAACCGAAACCGCCGAAAAAGCCGACCAGCACTACTTCATCCGCCCCGGCACCGATGTGTATCTGCTTCTGGCCATGACGCAGGTTTTGTTTGCTGAAAACCTCGTCCGGCTCGGTCGGCTCGGAACCCTTGTCGATAATCTCTACCGGATTCATGACGCCGTAGCCGATTACACCCCCGAGGCCGTTGCCGACCGCACAAACATCTCCGCCGACGCGATTCGCCAACTCACCCGCGACTTTGCCGGGGCCGGGCGGGCGGCCTTGTACGGGCGCGTGGGCGTGTCGGTGCAGGCGCATGGAAGCCTGTGTTTGTGGCTCATCAATGTGCTGAACATCCTGACCGGCCACCTCGACGAACCCGGCGGTATGATGTTCACCCTGCCCGCGTTCGATATTTTGGGTAAGAAGCACCCGGCCGGCGCACCGGGGTACACCAAATACGACCGGTTCCGCAGCCGGGTGAGCAACCGCCCGGAATTTATGGGCGAGTTGCCCGTGTCGTGTTTGGCCGAGGAGATTCTGACGCCCGCCCGCGCCGAAGGAGAGCAACCGATCCGGGCATTGGTTACGAGTTGTGGGAACCCCGTATTGTCAACCCCCAACGGCGGGCAACTCGACCGGGCACTCGACGCGCTCGATTTTATGGTGTCCGTGGACATTTACTGCAATGAAACTACCCGCCACGCCGACTATATTCTGCCCCCGGCAACCGGCCTCGAAACAGCCCACTACGACGTGACATTCCACGCGCTAGCCATCCGAAACACCACCCGTTTCTCGGAGCCGATGGTGCCAAAGCCCGACGGAATGCTCTATGACTGGGAGATTTACGAGTACCTGCGGCTCTATCTGGAAGACGAAAACTACTCTGCCGAAACGGGTCCTAAGCCCGAAAATCCGCATCAGAAAGTTGATTTGGCTCTGCGGTATGGCCCATACAAGGAACAAAATCTTTCACTCCAAACCCTCCGCAATAACCCGCACGGTATTGACCTCGGCCCCCTGCAAACCCTGTTGCCCGACCGGCTCATGACTGCCAACGCCCGTATCGACCTGGCTCCTCAGTTGCTCATCGAACAGCTAACATCGATCAGTGAACAGCAACTAACTACTCAAGCAAAGGCAACGGCTCCCGAAAACCTGAAACTCAATTCTCTTCAACTCATCTCCCGTCGTCACCTGCGCGACAACAACTCGTGGTTGCACAACGCCCACCGGCTCGTGAAGGGTCGCAACCGCTGCACGTTGCAGATAAACCCCACTGATGCCGCCCAACGGGGCATCATAAACGGCCAAACCGTACGAGTTCAGTCCCGCGTGGGCCTGGTCGAGCTTCCCGCTGAACTGACTGACGACATGATGCCCGGCGTGGTATCGATGCCCCACGGATACGGCCACAACCGCCCCGGCGTCCGTCTCGACGTTGCCCAAGCACACGCGGGCGTCAGCATCAACGACCTGACCGACGAGACAATCCTGGACGAGTTAACGGGAAACGCAGCTTTGAATGGGGTGCTGGTTGACATTCAGCCTGTAACTTTCCAATAAAAATGGGAACGCGGATGACGCGGGTGCTTCGCGACGCTGATTCACACGGATTTTTAGAAGTCTGCGAGAATCAGCGTTGCGAAGCACCCGCGTCATCCGCACGGTCCGCCGTTGCGGTTCCCATTAATTTTAATCAGAAAGCATCACCCTACAATCAGCTTTTGCCCCGGTTTGAGCGCGTTGCCGCGAATCCGGTTGGCTTTTTTGAGCTGCTCGATAGAGAGACCATCGTAACGTTGGGCGATGTTCCATAGGGTGTCGCCCGGCTGAACGCGGTGGTAACGCACGCGGGCGGGTCGGCGGGCGGCAACGGTTTTGGCCCGTTTTTCGGCTTTGGGCGTTCCCTGATCGGCAAGGGTCTCGGCGCGGGTTTCGCCCACTTCGTTTAAAATAACGAGCTTCCGACCGACGGCCACACTAGTGCCCGACAGGTGGTTCCATTTTTTCAGGTCATAAACCTCAACGCCAAACCGTTCGGCAATGCGGAATAGTCCTTCACCCTTCTTAACCACATACGTGATCTTCTTGGGTTTGGCCTGCACCACCTCGGCTACGTCGTCGGCTTCGGGTTCGTCGTTCAGGGCGGGGGTGTTGGCCGCGCTGGCTGTTAGCCCGCTCGATACCGGGGCCGCGAGTGGCTGTTGTGTACTCAGACGCGCTAACGAAAATCGGTCGAGGTCGGTGGTCGAATCGTACACAACACCTTCGTTATCAGCCAGAAGCATATGGTCCAGAATGGGGGGCATGGTGCTGGCTGAGTCAAGGATGGCTTTTCGGTGGCGTGTGAAAAAATCGAATTGATCGCTCGGTACGCGCAACATGAAATCGCGGGTATGGGGGGGCAGGATGCCAGTCGTTACGTGTGGATTCAGCTTGTACATCTCGCCGTTCGGAATACCCGACAGTTTGGCAAACGTCATCACGTTGAAGTAGCTATTCACGTGGATGGTGTCAAACGGTATCGGATACTCCGGCGACTCGGCAAAAATGCCGTGATCGTTGGCATAATTGATAACGTACGTAAAGGCAATAAACTGCGGCACGTAAGCCCGGGTTTCTTTGGGCAGAAAGTCGTAGATGGTCCAGAACGAATCGCCCCCCGACCGGCGCATGGCGCGTTTCACGGTGCCGGGGCCGGAGTTGTAGGCCGCCAGAGCCAGGGGCCAATCACCAAAAATACGGTAGAGGTCGCGGAGGTATTTGCAGGCCGCTTCGGTGGCTTTCACGGGTTCCATACGCTCGTCCACGAAGTCGTCCTGGTAGAGCCGCATATCGCGCCCGGTGCCGGGCATAAACTGCCAAAGTCCACCCGCGCCCGCGTGCGAAACCGCCCGTGGGTTCAACCCTGATTCGACAATGGACAGGTATTTCAGTTCGTCGGGCAGATTGTACTTGGCCAGCATCCGCTCGTAGAGCGGGAAAAACAATGACATCCGCTCCAGCATGGTCCGGGTGTAGCTGGGCTTGCGATACAGAAAATGATCAACGAAACCGTGAACCGTTTTGTGATAGGGGAGGGGAATGGTCTTTGCTAACTTGGGCAACCGCTCCTGCAACAACGCTTCGGGCACTGTCGGCACGCCCGTGTATTCTTCGACCTGCACCGAGTCGATGCGCATTGTGTCGGGCCGCATTTGAGCGGCCACATCAACGCTACTGAAGGATAATAAACCAAGCAGGCTCAACCACACGACCTTTTTCATGCTGCTCATCTCAAAATTAATGACTCACAAGTTGAAATTATCGAGCTTTTGTCATCCCGACGCAGGAGGGATCTACTCGGTTTACAATCAAGTTGAGGGTCAACAGAGTAGATCCCTCCTGCGTCGGGATGACAAAAACTCAAAGCTACAATATCTCCTTCGCCAACGCCACCAATGCCCCTTCCCGAAACGGCGGGGCCATCAGTTGCAGGCCAATGGGCAATCCTTCTGCGGTCGTACCATTTGGAATCGAAATTGCCGGGTAACCCACTACATTAGCCTGAACGGTAAAAATGTCGGCTAAGTACATTTGCAGCGGATCAGCCCCGGAATCCTGTCCTGTTTTCTCGCCCAGCTTAAACGCCGGGCTTGGGGTTGTAGGCGATAACAGAAAATCATACTGGGTAAACAGCCGCTCGGTTTCCTCGCGAATCAACCGCCGAACTTGTTGGGCTTTGGTGTAATACGCATCGTAATAGCTCGCGCTCAGGGCAAACGTCCCCAGCAAAATCCGTTTCCGAACCTCCCTGCCAAATCCTTCGGTTCGCGACTTTTTATACATGTCGATCAAATCCCGAACCCCCTCGGCCCGGTGGCCGTAGCGTACGCCATCGAACCGCGAGAGATTTGAGGAAGCTTCAGCGGTGGTCAGAATGTAGTAAGTAGGCAACAGCGAATCGATTAGCGACAGGCTCACCGGCTCTACCACATGGCCCGCCGTTCGTAAGGCGTCGATTTTCTGTTGGGTAGCCTCACGAATAACCGCGTCTACACCCGCACTCTCCACGCCATCGCGTAGGTAGGCGATGCGCAAAGGTCGGTCGGTCGGCAAGGTGGCTTGGTTGTAAGCGTCAACGGGTTGACCGGAAACGGTGCTGTCGAACTCGTCGGGACCCGCCATGATTTCGAGCAACAAAGCGCAATCCTGCGGGGTGTGGGCCAGTGGGCCGATGCAATCGAACGACGACGCGTAGGCGATCAGCCCCCAGCGACTCACGCGCCCGTAGGTCGGTTTGAGACCCGTGACCCCACAAAACGCAGCCGGTTGCCGCACCGAACCGCCCGTGTCGGAGCCTATGCTGGCGAAACACATACCTGCCTGCACCGCCACCGCCGAACCGCCACTGCTGCCCCCCGACACCCGGCTTGGATCAGCCGCATTGCGAACCGGCCCAAAGGCCGAGTTCTCGTTCGATGACCCCATCGCAAACTCGTCGCAGTTTTGCCGACCAATCACAATCGCATCTTCGTCCAGGAGTCGCTGCACGGCGGTTGCCGTAAACTGGCTCACGAAACCGTCCAGAATCCGACTCCCGGCCCGAACGCCATGCCCTGCGTAATTGAGTACGTCTTTAAGACCGACGACCATTCCGGCCAATCGGCCCAGGGGTTGGCCTGCTGCGCGTTTGCGGTCGAGGTCATCGGCGCGGGCACGGGCCTCGTCGGCGTAAACCTCCGTGAAAACGTTGAGGTGTTTGTTCTCCTCAATTCGGGCCAGATAACCCTCCACCAAGTGAAGGCAGGTTGTGGTACCTGCTTGCAGGTCGGCTTGAATATCAGAGAAGTTACGGTAATTGTGAGGCACAGTGTAGAGTTTTTTACCTCACCCCCGACCCCTCTCCCGTAGAGAGGGGAGACGTCAACGCCCACTTTCTGAATGTTCAGTTACTTTAAACAATCGTAGTGCGACTGGTAAAACACCCCTCCCTACTGGGGAGGGGCCGGGGGTGGGGTCGATAAACGAAAAACAGACAATCGGATGGGAGCAGAAGCCCTCATCCGGTTGTCTGTTTATGGAAAGGATACCTTATTTCGTCTCTTTCAGGCCGTCTTCGATATTTTCGCGGACGTCCTTCGTAGCATCCTTAAATTCGCGGATGCCTTTACCTAAACCACGGGCCAATTCGGGCAATTTCTTAGCACCGAACATCAGGACGATCACCGCAAAGATCAGGATCATTTCTCCTGTGCCGAGTCCTCCAAGGAAACCTAAAACGGATGCCAACATCATAATCTTTTCGAGTTGAATATATGCAAAGTTAGAAAACTCTCGTCAAATTAGCCAATTGGAATAACTTCCTTCTTTTGGCTCTCCCACTGCTCAAACTTCTCCAGATCTCCTCTAAGCGAACTGAATAGCCACACGAGCAGGGCAATGTCGTCGGTGAAACCGACAATGGGCAAAATATCGGGCAAAAAATCAATTGGCGATACAAAATAGATCATCACCGCAATGATGCTCACCAACGATTTCCACGGAATCGCACGGTATTCGCCTGATGCGTAGGCCTTCAACAGGCGCGACAACAGGGTGATTTGCGCACGGACGGCTGCGAAACTCGCCCCCGAAAGTCCGCCTGATTTTTTCATAGCATCCTGAATCAGTTTCAGAATGCTCCGGCTATTGTTGGCCGTTTTGTAAGCACGACCACCCGCTGTTTTGAAAAAAACCGATTTCAATACACGCGACAAAAGACTGCTCTTATCCATCTATACTTTTGTTGAATGGCTCATTAATTAAGTTCGTACCAACCCACAAGCGGGTTGTCAGAAGCAATAACACAAAAAGTACGTAATCTATTTCAAAACCGATTTATCGGGGTAATTTTTGCTCTTATTTTCTGATCACCATTGCTCCATACGAGTAGCCCCCCCCGAAAACCGTGATCACCACATGTTGACCCGGTTGAAACTCGTTCCAGTTTTCCGAAAGAGCAATCCCGCAACCAGCACAACCCGTGTTACCCAGTCGTTCGATGTTCGAGATCAGTTTTTCTTCGGGCAGGCCGAGCGTGTTCATCACGTTGCGTGAGATCCTGAGATTGGCCTGATGGGGCAGCACAAAATCGACCTGATCGAGCGTAAGATTGCACCGCTCCAGAGCTTGTAGACTCGCTTTGGGCATATACGTGCAGGCATTAATGAACACGTCGCGCCCGTTGGGCATGATCACACCCTTCACAAGAGGCTGTAAAACAACGGCTTCAGTGGCTTTGCCGCTGTGAGCGGCTCCTCCTGTGAGCAGAGTCAGAATGGCGAAATCGCCCTCGTGTTGCCGCTCTTTGGTAATCAGAAAAGCCGCTGAGCCATCGCCCCAAAGGTGCCCTGATACTTTGTCGTGATCGTTATTGTAGGCCGTGTTGTGCTCCGAGACCACCACCAACGCCCGGCTCGCCTTGTTCAGGGCGAAATAGCCCTCAACAATCTCAATCGCGTTCAATAGCGACGAGCAGGCCGACGAAATCGACACGACCGGAATGTCGGCAATGTTCAGGTGATGCTGAACAACGTGCGCCAGAGTGGCTATGGTGTCGTGGGGGGTGTAGGTAGCCCCCACAATCAGGTCGACTGAGGAGAGGTCGGTTTGTTCCTGAAGCCGCCGTACGACCTCGACCGACATCGTGTTTGTGTTTTCGCCTTCAGCGGCTTTTCGCCGTTCGGCAATACCCGTTCGCTCAATGATCCACTCGCTCGACAGACCGTTGAGTTGGGTAAAGTGTTCGTTGCCAACTACCTGCGTGGGCAGGTAATGGCTAACTGCATGAATGTACATTGTCCAACAACTAAGATAGTCTGGTATTAACCAGCCATTAAAGTCGAAAGTTAAGTATTTCTAAGGAGTCGTATCACTTTCGATTTCGTGAATACCAGAATTTCTTATTAAAAATCAATATATTGGTATAATTTCAATAATTTCTTGGCTTCTTCTGTCCAATTGTAAAGTCGTTCTATAGCTTGCTTACCGTTTACACCAAGTCGATTCACTTCCTGCGGTCGTTCAAACAACCAGTTGATATGCTCAACAACCAGCGGGACATCTGCGGGTTCGACACAAAACCCACACTCGTTTGTTTCAACAACAGATTGATACAGAGGAAAATAAGAAGTTATCGCCGGAATTCCCGATGCCATGTATTCAAACACTTTGGTTGGGTAGGAGTCGGGGTAGTCGCCAACGGGTTTGAGCAGGGCAAGGCCTGCCACACAACGGGCCATAATCGGGAACGCCGTTTCGTGCTTTACTTGTCCGTAGAAAAAGAGATGGCTCCGCACCTCGGCGAAATGGGGCAACGCCTGTAGTTCGGTTTCGCTCAGTAGACATCGCCCAAATAAATGCAGCCGGACGGTCGGGTATTGTTTTCTCAGCTCATTAACAACGGCCAACATGGTATCCAGGCCCCGGTCGAGAGTGATTAAGCCGAGATAGCAGAGGTCTGTTGCTTGGGGGGAAGTTGAAGAGATGTCATGTTTGGGAAAAGATCGGGGCCGCCCGGCGGACATCTCTGGAAGCACAGCCACCTCAGGAAAATTACGCACTACCGCATACGGCAGGGCTAGCGTATCGTACTCGCCTAAATAACTATCCTCCGTGAAAATGCAGTAACACCAACGCCGGGCCAGTTGGTCGAAATGCTCGAATAACCACCGTAACCAGCGGGCCTTGTTGCGCGGCTTCCGGTCGAACTTGAGCCGCAAATTCTCCTGCACTTCATACACGACGCGCCCACCAAGTAGCCGAAACAGCAGGCCTACGGGTAATAACTCCGGCATGAACACGTGTAACACTTCCGGGCGTTGGCGCAGGATATGCCACAACACGAGCGGATGCACCAGCAACGCCCGAACCGCCACCCGCTCAAAAAACGGCAAAATCCCTACCGACGCGCCAATTTGCCACGGCAATAACGCCCGAACGTCGTGTTGCTGACTCAGGGCGCGGATGGTTTTCAGTACGCGTGGGTCGTGAGATGGGTGGGCCGGACTCACGCACAGCACGCGCAACCGCCGGTCAGTTGCGGATGCCATACATCTTCAGGTCGGCGTCGATGCGGGCGTTCCAACGGGCCTGAGCCGCCACGTTCAGGCCGTGATTGGTCTCAGCATCATACAACTCCTGCATCCGGCTCATCTCGCGATACGACTCGATAAACTGGTACTGAACATTGCTGTTGTAATCTTCGATGCTCAGGCTGTCGGGGTTGAGCTTATTTTTGAATCGTTCGGTAATAATGCGCGAAATGTCGAAATGGCGTTGTTCGTGATTTAGGCTGTACGGATTCAGAGCTACAGGCGTGGTCCAGGAGCCACTTTTGAGCATGAACGTCTTGAGCGTGAGGGTCAACTCCACCACCCCGTTTGTCACCCGGCTGTGGCCTTGATAGGCAAAGTTGGGGTTGATCTCGGCGGCATACCGGCTCCCGCGTCGGGGCGGTGCCTGGAAATCGGCCCAGGTCAGCGGTCGGTCGGGCGAGTAAAAAACGGTGTCGTTGTTGCGGTTACGGACGTACTCGTTGAACTTGATAACCAGCTTCGTCGCCAGTCGGCTATCCTGACTACCCTGCTTTTTCATGTAGTTGTCGAACGTCCGCAGGGCCGCCACCACACTCTGCCGCAGGCTTTGCTCGATGACCCCGGTTTGGTTGGCGGGGCGCGTGTATTGTGCGCGTGTCCGGTAGTCAGTTAGCTTGACCGGGATAGCCTCGTCATCGGAGTTGCGCACCAGCTCGAACGACACCGCGAAGGCAATTGTCCCATCGACCCGGTTACCCTTGATCCGCTCACTAATCTGACACTCGCTCAGCCGCATAGCCACCGCCCGGAGTTTAGTATTCTGCCGTAGATTTTGCCGGATAAACTGCTCAATGCCCTCGGCGGTGCCACCCGCCAAATCGACAGGAACAGCGGGCGCATTAGCTGCCGTGTGCCACCGCCCCAGCGATTTGTCAACACGCTCGTCAGTTACGAGGGCAATATGGTAGTCGGCTGGGGTAAACGACAGAAGTTCGGAGCGGAGCGTGATGGTATCTCGACCCGGAACCATTGGGGCCAGAAAGAGAAGTAAGAGGCTGAAAAAGAAGAGAAAGCGTGTCAGTATAGAAGGCATAAAACGATACGGGTTAACGCATAAAAAAAGAGATGACATCTTTCCGAACAAGATGTCATCTCTAAACGATTACATTATCAAACTGCTACTCAATCAGCATCGCCTTACCCGACATCAGGTCGTTCTCGACCGTCTTATATTTCACGTCGCGCTTCACCGAACCATCCACGTACTGAACGTTCACGCGGGCATTGCGGTCCACCTTGATGTGACGGACCGGGGCCTGCTTGGGCCGGGCCGCGTCAGGCATCGGGGGCGCGCCGGCTCCCATGGCATTGTTCTCTGCCATCCGACGAGCGTATTCTTCCGGGCCGGTGGCCAGATGCTCATCGTCAAAATCCTCCATGTTGGTGTGCAACTTCGGCTGTGGTTCGGGCCGACGTTGCGCGGGTGCCCGCTGAATCTCCTGCTCGATTTCCTGAGCCTCCTGTGCCGGAATGTCAGCGCGGGTCAGGAAGCTGATCGTATCGAAGTTGACCTTGCTCAGGAATCGCTTGAACAACTCGACCGACTCGAATTTGTACACGAGCAACGGGTCTTTCTGCTCAAACACCGCGTTCTGCACCGATTGCTTCAGGTCGTCCATCTCGCGCAGGTGTTCTTTCCACTCCTGATCGATAATCGACAGCGACACCGCCTTTTCCATCTCAGTAGTCATCAAACGACCGTTCGAAGCGATGGCCGCGCGGAGGTCGACAAACACCTGTAGTTCGTGCAAACCATCAGAGAACGGCACGATGATATTCTGAATCTGATTGCCCTGATGTTCAAGTACTTGGCCCAGCACCGGCATGGCCTTGTCGGCAATGGCGTGGTTTTTCTCGACGTAGTGGGCTTCGACTTCCTCGTATAACCGGCGTACCTGATCGGCCTTTTTGAGCTTAATCAGGTCTGATGCTGTTAGTGAGGTCGACACACCCAACGAGGTGAGCATCTGCAACTTGATCTCGTCGAAATTACCCTCGGCGTTGGTCACGATGTCCTCGCACACGTCGTACATGATGTTGGCGATGTCGAGGGCTAAGCGATCTCCGAACAGGGCATTCCGACGGCGTTTGTAGATGGCCTCGCGCTGATAGTTCATCACGTCGTCGTACTCAAGCAACCGCTTCCGAATCCCGAAGTTGTTCTCTTCGA
Organism: Cytophagales bacterium; assembly: GCA_004292855.1. Lineage (GTDB taxonomy): Bacteria > Bacteroidota > Bacteroidia > Cytophagales > Spirosomataceae > Rudanella. The sequence goes on along the minus strand of RDXN01000056.1, from coordinate 20,393 downwards.
CTTTCTTCTGTGCCCGCTCAATCGACTTGGTAATCATCGAGTGCTGAATCACCTCGCCTTCTTCTAGACCCATCCGGTCCATCACGCGGGCGATCCGGTCGGAGCCAAACAAACGCATCAGGCTATCTTCGAGCGACACAAAAAACTGCGACGTGCCGGGGTCTCCCTGACGACCCGCCCGGCCCCGCAACTGCCGGTCGACCCGGCGCGACTCGTGCCGCTCCGTACCGATAATGGCCAGTCCACCGGCTTCTTTCGACTCAGGGGCAAGTTTAATGTCCGTTCCACGACCAGCCATGTTGGTGGCAATCGTCACGGCGCGGGGCTTACCGGCTTCGGCCACAATCTCGGCCTCGCGTTGGTGATATTTGGCGTTCAAAACCTGGTGCGGAATCTTACGAAGCGTGAGCAAGCGACTCAACAACTCGGAGTTTTCGACCGAGGTTGTACCCACCAGAACGGGGCGGCCTTTCTCGACCAACTCGTTGATCTCATCGACCACGGCGTTGTATTTCTCCCGCACCGACCGATACACCTTATCTTCCTCGTCTCCGCGTACGATGGAGCGGTTGGTCGGAATCGTGACCACATCGAGTTTGTAAATCGTCCAGAACTCCGAGGCTTCCGTTTCGGCGGTGCCGGTCATACCACACAGTTTGTGGTACATACGGAAGTAATTCTGGAGGGTAACGGTTGCGTAGGTCTGCGTGGCGTCTTCCACTTTCACGCCCTCTTTGGCCTCTACAGCCTGGTGCAGCCCATCCGACCACCGACGGCCTTCCATGATCCGGCCTGTTTGCTCGTCCACAATCTTCACCTTGCCGTCCATAATCACGTACTCGGTGTCGCGCTCGAACAACGTAAAGGCTTTCAACAACTGATTCACCGTGTTGATCCGCTGGGTCTTTACCGAGTAGTCGCGAATGATGGCCTCTTTGTGGAGGATTTTCTCCTGATCCGACAGTTCGGCATTTTTTTCAATGCCGTTCAGGTCAATCGACAAATCGGGCAGGATAAAGAAATAGGGATCTTCGCCGGAACCAGTAATGTAGTCGATACCTTTCTCGGTCAGATCGATGTTGTTGTGCCGCTCGTCGATAGTGAAATACAAGGGCGCGTCGGCTTCGGGCATAAGCTTCTGGTTCTCGGCCAGATAAATCGACTCTGTCTTTTGCAGAATCTGCTTCACACCCGTTTCACTCAGATACTTAATAAGCGGCTTGTATTTGGGCAAGCCCCGGTGTGCCCGGAACAGAGCCACACCGCCCTCTTTATCGTCGCCCGCCGTGATCTTGCGCTTGGCCTCGTTGAGCAGGTCATACACCAACTTTTTCTGAGCTTCCACCACCCGCGATACGCGTGGTTTCAGTTCGATATAATCCTGCTCATCGCCCCGGGGCACTGGCCCTGAGATAATAAGGGGAGTCCGGGCGTCATCAATCAAGACTGAGTCAACCTCATCGACCATCGCGAAATGGTGCTTGCGCTGGACGAGTTCATCAATACCCCGCGCCATGTTATCGCGCAGGTAATCGAAGCCAAACTCGTTGTTGGTGCCGTACGTGATATCGGCCAAATAGGCGTTTTTACGGGCCTCGGAGTTGGGCTGATGCTTGTCGATACAGTCGACGCGGAGGCCGTGGAACTCAAACAACGGGCCATTCCACTCGGAGTCGCGTTTGGCAAGGTAGTCGTTCACCGTCACCACGTGTACGCCCCGACCGCTCAAGGCGTTCAGAAACGCCGGGAACGTTGAAACGAGCGTTTTACCCTCACCCGTGGCCATTTCGGAGATTTTGCCCTGATGCAACACCACGCCCCCGATAATCTGAACGTCGTAGTGGACCATGTTCCATTTGATGGGGCTACCGGCTGCGTTCCAGGTGTTGGCCCAGTAGGCCTTGTCGCCGTCGATCTGCACATTCGATTTGCGGAACGACAGTTCCCGGTCCAGCTCGGTGGCTGTAACTTCGAGTTGGTCGTTTTCCGTAAACCGTCGGGCTGTTTCTTTCACCACCGCAAAGGCCTGGGGTAAAATGTCCATCAGAACCCGCTCCAGTTCCTTATTCCGGTCGGTTTCGAGCTTATCGATGTTGTTGAAGATGCGCTCTTTTTCGTTCACATCCAGATCGGGCTGCTCGCCAATCTGCCCGCGCAGACCCGCCAACTGCTCGTCGATGGTGCCTAACTCCTGCGCAATGTGTGCCTTCAATTCGGCGGATAACTGACGGAGTTCGTCGTTTGAAAGGTCTTTCAATCGGGCATACTCCGCGTTAACTTTCTCGACATAAGGCAGCAGTTCTTTAATGTCCCGCTGCGACTTCGTGCCGAAAAACTTCGTAATACCCTTCGTTATGAGATTAATCATTAGTCAAGTCTTGACGTATTTTGGACAAAATTAGTGCATTGAACCCGTACTACAAGAACCAGTCCGTAAGCTCATTGGCTCTAGGCAGGATAAACAAAAATTTGGACGAATTGGATTCCATTAACTAAAAACCCTGAAAGGAACCCCAGATTCTAGGACTATTCCGGTATATTTGCTTTTCAGTACGAGATTACTCGTTTGTCATCATTCTTGACCGATTCCGACAAATTGTCAGTTATTAACCATTTACAACACCAATACACCCGCCTGCTGCTGGTTCTGATTGGGATAATCTGCTTGACAGGAACCGCCCTGGCACAACAGACGCCTTCGCGGGTTGATCAGTTGTCCGACGAGCAGGTGGCCGAGTTTTACCGTAAAGCACAGGCAAGTGGCCTGACCGAGATTCAGATTGAGCAGGCCGCTATGAATCAGGGCTATACTTTAGACGACGTTGCTAAAATGCGCCGACGCATTGCCCAAATACGTACCCAATCGACCCGACAAACCGGCCAAGCTATTGCCGACACAGGGATTGTGCGTGGTTTGCCCGGCGACCTTTCGCGCCCTACAAGCGACACTGTTCTGCTGCCCCGACTCGACTCCATCCGTCGCCCTGTGGTTTTTGGGGCGTCGTTATTCCAGAATGCCAGCCTGTCGTTTGAGCCAAATCTGCGTATTGCCACCCCGCGCGGCTATGTAATTGGCCCCGACGATGAGATAATCATCGACATCTACGGGGCCTCCGCCGACAATTATAAATTGCGCGTTAGTCCCGAAGGCTCTATCAAAGTACAGAATCTGGCTCCCATTTTTGTGTCGGGCCTTACGGTCGAAGCGGCTGAACAACGCATCGTAAACCGCCTACGTCAGGCATATCAGGGCCTGAACCGGCCTGGAAGCGGCACCTACGCCACCATCTCGTTGGGGCAAATCCGTAGCATCCGGGTCACGCTCGTAGGCGAGGTGGTCCGGCCCGGCACCTACACAGTTCCCTCGCTGGCATCGGCGTTCAACGCGCTGTATTTGGCGGGTGGCCCGAATCCTGAAACCGGATCGTTCCGTAAAATCAGTATTGTGCGTGGCAACAAGGTCGTCCGTACCATCGACCTCTACGATTTTTTGCTCCGCGCCGACCAAAGCGACAACATTCGCTTACAGGATCAGGACGTAATCCGCGTGGCCGACTATGGTGTACGCATTGAGCTAGCAGGTGAAGTTCGCCGACCGGCCATTTATGAGGTGCTGCCTAACGAGAACCTCAAAACCGTACTTGCCTTTGCCGGTGGCTACACCGACGAAGCCTACACGGCCTCGATCTCACTCCGGCGCAACACCCCGCGTGAACGTAAAATCTTTACAATCACCGAACCCGATCAGGCTACGTTTATGCCGCAGCGGGGCGACAAATATACGGTTGGCCGCATTCTCGAACGCTACGAGAACCGTGTCCAGATTACCGGTGCCGTGATGCGCCCCGGCGAGTTTGCCCTCGAACCCGGTCTGGGTACGGTCAAAGAGTTGATTCAACGGGCCGAGGGGCTGCGCAAAGATGCCTTCACGAACCGAGCAAACATATTCAGGGAGCGCGACAACATGGATACCGAAAACATCCCGTTCGACGTGGGCCGGTTGCTCCGGGGTGAGCAAGCCGACATTCCCCTGCTTCGTCAGGACAGCGTGGTGATTCAGTCGGTACGCAACCTTCGGGAGACCTATTCGGTCAGTATCGAAGGGGCCATCAATAAAGCTGGTCAATACGGATTCGTGAATAACATGAGCGTTTCGGACCTGATTGCGCAGGCGGGTGGTTTTCAGGAAGGGGCCTCAGCTTCGCGTATCGAGGTATCCCGCCGGATTCGCAAAGACACTGTCACGACGGGAAGTGCGCCCTTCAATACGGTACAAATTTTCTCGTTCACCATTGATCAGGGCTTGCGCATCGGCAACGACGCTCAAACCTTCGCTCTCGAACCGTTCGACATTGTCGCGATTCGCGTAGCCCCCAACTATGAAGCCCAGCAACGCGTGTTCGTAACTGGCGAGGTGATGTACCCTGGCAACTACGCCGTGCTCAACCGTACAGAACGCATCGCTGATTTGATTAAACTGGCTGGTGGTCTGAAAAGCTCGGCCTATCTAGCCGGTGCCCAGTTCAAACGCCGGGGTTCGTTAGTGGCGGTTGATCTGCGGGCTATCCTCGACAATCCCACTGGCGAACAGAACCTCTTGCTCGAAGTGGGCGATACATTGATGGTTTCGCGTATCTCAGAAGTAGTGGCCGTTCAGGGTGCAGTTTTGAACCCTGTTTTAGTGAATTATGAAAAAGGTGCCCGCGTTGACGATTATATCCGGCAAGCGGGCGGCTACACCGAAAATGCCCGACGTAAGAAGACGTACATCGCTTACCAGAATGGTCGCAAAGATGTTGGTCGTACCTCCAAAGTAGAGCCGGGTGCAACAATTGTGGTGCCATTTAAGCCCTTGGAGGACAAACGATTATCGCCGACTGAACGAATAGGAATATTGTCGCTTATTGGAACTCTGGCAGCTACAGCAGCCACAGTATTGATTAATCTCTCACGAACGCCATAAACGTTAGACGTAATGTCCGATATAGGGAGAACGAATACCACACTCAACGACGAAGAACTGATCGAAATTCGAGTCAGTGATATTGCTAATTTCTTCAAACGTAACCGACGAGCCATGTTCATCGGGGGTTTCGTAGGGTTGATTTTGGGGGCACTCTTTGCCTTTTCCAAATCGAACGAATATAATTCGCAAGTCACAGTAATGCCTGAAATTCAAGGGAAAGCAGGCGGGTTGGGTGGCTTGGGGTCTCTCGCTGGTTTGGCGGGCATCAACATAGACAACCTGTCAGCAGGGAGTGATGCCATTCGCCCCGATTTGTACCCAAATGTAATTCAGACTGTGCCCTTCGCCCTTAATCTGCTGGAGCAACCTGTTTTCTCAAAGGAGTTTAAAAAGACCCAAACATTGGATGCTTTTTTAAGCCAACACAACGCTGGAAACTGGGCAAACTGGTTTTCTGGTCTATTTAGCTCTGGTAGTTCGGAGAAACAGGAGCTACTCGACCCAAAACATACAATTGGGGCTTTAGTGATAACCAAGCATCAAGACGAGCGCGTGAAGGAGATTCAAAGTCGTGTTACGGCTCAGTACGACAAAAAATCGGGTATAATCGCGCTTTCGGCCACAATGCCTGACCCTGTTGTTGCAGCTACTGTTGCTAAACGAACCTTAGACTACTTAACGAACTATGCCATTGCTTACAGAACTGAGAAAGCACGGCAACAGGTTGAATTTCTTAATCGTCAGGTAGCTGCTTCTAAGCGTCGATATCAGGAAGCTGAAGTGACACTATCGAGCTACCGCGACCGAAACAGAAGCCTTTTTCTAAACACCGCAAAAATCGAAGAGCAACGAATTCAGGCTGAGTTTATGCTGGCTCAAGATCTTTATAACAACCTTTCCAAACAATTGGAAATGGCCAAGATAAAGGTTCAGGAAGAGACCCCTATTTTCAAAACACTCGAACCGGTCAAGGTGCCACTGAAGAAGAGTGGCCCAAAGCGGACGATGATCATGGCGGGTTTTGCTGTGGTTGGAGTGGTGCTGGCATTATGCATAAATGTCGCAAAGCAATTGTCTAAACCGTACAGATAACATATTGAACTCCCAGCGTAAGAGATGGAAGCTGAAAATTTGTGTTGTTCCTGTTGTAATTAAATGTTAGCACTTTACAATCATATAACGTCGAAATTTCACAAGAGGGAGCGACTCTTTTTTTATGCTGCTATTAGTAGTGTCACAAGTAAGTTGGTGAATATAATAGTTGCTGTTGCTTCCTTGCCTCTGATCTATAACTGTATTGGAAAAGAGCGATATGGAATGATGCTTACAATAACTTCTATATCGACGTTAATAACGTTTGCAGATTTGGGTTTAGGATTTGGATTGCAAAGTAAGATACCTCTCTTAATTGGGGATGAAAGAGCGTTGCACAAAGTTATCTCTAGTGCGTTCTTTTTTCTTACCACCACAGCGATACTTATACTCTCCGTATTTCTCGTTGCTTTTTTGTATATTGATTGGGTGCATGCACTGCACTTAAGTTCTCCAGCAGCAAAAGCTGAAGTTAACTTGTCAGTTATACTGTTTGCGATATGCATCTTAATTGTTATTCCTTTTTCTATTGTACAAAAAATACAAATAGGAGCGCAAAAAGGGTACATTACCAATTTCTGGATTACCGGGGGAAACCTGCTTGGGATCATCCTTCTATATATTGCTTACACGCAAAATGCTTCAACTCCCGTAGTCATATTGTGTATATATGGATCAAACTCACTTTTTCTATTATTCAATTTTATTCATCATTTTATTAAAAAAGAGAACTGGTTGTTTCCACGATTCAATTTGATTGATTTTCAGGTAATCAGGGGGATATTAAAAGAAAGTTCTTTCTTTTTCTTAGTACAATTATTGAGCCTCTTGCTATTTGTTTCTAATAATTTGGTTTTAGTCCACTATTATGGTCCAGATAAGGTAACGGAGTTTAACATTGTATATAAACTAGTTGTACTTTTTCTGTTGCCACTAGAAGCTTCTGCTCCTTTTATCACTCCTGCAATTAATGAGGCAATGGTCAATAATGATCGTGCTTGGGTCAAAAGCTCAATAAATAAGTTGTTAACAATAGCTCTCGGTTTGGCTATTCTCACAGCACTATTTACCTACTTGTTTGGTAATAATTTGATAACCGTGTGGCTCGGCAATGATGTTTTTATAAGCAGTGATGTTATACTATCAGTGGCAATATTTATGTTGTTATACGCTAATATTGGGTGCGCGTTATCTTATATCATGTTGTCGAGTTCATTAATCAAAACAAAGACAATACTCTACGTTATCGCCGTAGTTGTTGCGTTACTATCAAAACTTTGGGTGACTAAGGTATTTGGAGTCTCTGGTGTATTTTGGAGCACCACTCTGCCGATGTTTGTTTTGTACATAATTCCTTGTTTGTTTGTTCTAAGGTCTAAAAAATTAATATGACACATTGCTCATTGTGCTACCAAGAGGCAGAACTTGTATACGAGTCCTTAATTGGATATCAAGAAGGTTCAACCTATAATATTCACTACTGCTCACACTGTGATGCCTCATACGCATCCCCTCTTCAAATTGACGATAATTTATACAACGTCATCTATTCAAAAGCCGAACAGTTGCCTGGCTACAGCCGATATCATCGCTTTGCAGAAGACGTCTTAAAGGTGAGAAATCCGTTTTTGTTCCTTGCAGAAACAGAGGACACGTATTGGGCGATTTATGATTATCTCAAAAATCAATCGACCGACACAGATGCTAAAATATTAGAAGTTGGTTGTGGATTAGGATACTTAACATATGCGCTCGTAAAGGAGGGATTCAATGCAGAAGGGGTTGATATATCGCATAAAGCTGTTGATGAAGCAATTAAAAGATATGGTGCATACTATTCTCAAGCAGATATTTACCAACTTGCTCAAAACCCACTGAAACAGTATGACATAATTATTCTAACTGAAGTAATTGAACACGTTCCTGATCCAGTAGGCTTTATTAACTCACTAACAAAACTCCTTTTGCCAAAAGGCCGTATTCTTGTAACAACTCCTAATAAGCATTCTGTGGTATCTCACGAAAAATACTGGGATACTGAACTACCCCCTGTACATCTTTGGTGGCTTTCCGAGAAAAGTTTTGTGTGTATCAGTGACAAACTCTCACTGAACGTACGCTTTGCAGATTTTACAAAGTATCAGGTTAAAATAAAGCAGGAACGAGTCTACGGCGATCCATGGCGTAAGCAAACATTATCATCAGAGGGTGATATTCTATTTGAAGTCCCCCATAATGGTCTACGATATGTCATCAGACGAAATTTGATTGATTACGGCTTACTCTCCCAATGGCAAGATTTAAAGTCTAAATTTCAAAAGTCGCAGTACCGAGAGAACCTCTCGGTTAGTGACCGTTTGTGTGCCATTTTAAGTAAAAAAGATGAATAACGACATCGTAATATTTCTTACTGGTACAGTTTCCCCTGAAAATGTACCAAACTTGAAGCGAACTAATCCATCTTTGAGAGAAGCCGATTACTGCAATGCAATTCAGAAGTGGATAAAGCTTGGTTATCCAGTCGTATTCGTTGAAAACAGCAACTATAATTCGGTTTCACTGGATAAATTATTCAGTGAGAACCCAAACTCTGAGTATATTAAATTCAAAAGCACTCAAAGCCATTTGGGTAAAAGCCATGGGGAAGCCGAGATAATAATGCACGCCATAGTAACATCTCATCTCATCAAATCCAGCCGTGTTATAGCAAAAGCTTCTGGAAGACAGTACATCACGAATGCCGCGATGATAATCGAAGAGTTCACTCTGCAAAAGCCATATGTGATGGCTTGGTTGAAGCAGTTTTTACAGTTTGCGGATTCGCGGTTTTTTGTAGCACACAAAGATTTCTTCATGGTCTATTTTGCAAAAAAACTTGATATAATTAGTGAATCAGAAGGTATTTATTTCGAACACGCGCTTGCAAGGGCTGTACATCAATCTATATCTGATGGTAAGGTGTGGTTACCCCCAAATAGATATCCAGTTTGTGAAGGCATATCTGGAACGAATGACGTAAAATATCAAAACACAATATTTAGTCGGTTTAAAGGGAACATAATTCTTAAATTAACTCATAGAATGCTGAGAAATAATTATTTATAAAAGGAATTTTCCGTTTGTTCTTTTGCGTACTTCCAAACGGAATCGATCTATATATTTTAACACATAGCCCTTTATTGGTGAAATAACTTTATTAGCAACTTTAGCCCGATATGTCTCTTCGCTTGCTCTGATTAAATTAACATTACTTACACCACCTGTTCGCATCCTGACCGTGTTCACAGGGACGAAAGACGTAACTAAACGGTCGTTTGCTCTAAGTAATAGTTCGTAGTCCCCCGATATTTTGTAAGATGTATTGAACAAACCATAGGTCGAAAATAGTCTTGAGGAGTGAAATGCCCCAACATGCCAAGTGTTCATAAATCGACTGAACTTATCCCACGACCAGGCATCACCAACAACCCGAATGGGTGATAAATTTTCATCAACCAATTCAATAGTCGATGAAATGAATTCCAGTTGATTTTGTTTGGGATGAGCCAAAATATGGTCAACGAATGTTTGAAGAGCATTAGGGTACAATAGGTCGTCTGAGCCGATAAATGCAATCCATGATCCGGTTGCTTTGCGGATGCCCTTATTCCAAGCGTCATAAATGCCCTGATCCGGTTCACTAGTCCAATACGCAATATGGTGTTTGTACTGTTCAATTATAGACAGTGTACGGTCGGTCGAACCTCCGTCAATAATAAACAGCTCGTAGTAGGGATAAGACTGTTCTAAGACACTTTGAATGCATCCCGCTAAGTAGGTTTCCGCATTGTACGTAGCAATGATGACAGTAATTGTAGGCAGACTGTTAGCCTCAGTAATTATTTTATGATTGGCAAAACCTTCGTTCATAACGATTAGAGGACCATATAGGTCTAGTAAAACATAAAATTAACTGCCTGAAGGATATACCCAAACAACTGCTTGACAATCTTTAATTATGGGGATAGATCAGCAACCTTTAATTTTGTGATGCTAATTTAACTTAGGTCTATATGACGAATTGCCCGTTGGTATCAGTGATTACGGTTGTTTATAATGCCAGCAAGACTCTAGAAAAAACAATTCAAAGCGTTATTAGTCAAGACGAAGGGTTGGTCGAATATTGGATAATTGATGGAGGAAGCACAGATGGTTCAATCGAAATAATACAGGGCTATGAGGGCAAATTAGCAGGGTGGATTAGTGAACCTGATAGGGGGATCTACGATGCTATGAATAAAGGTATAGATCGGGCAAAGGGACAGTGGGTCTACTTTTTGGGTGGCGACGACACTTTGCGTCCCGGTATTATCAAGCAACTACAACCGCACTTAAACAAGTCGTTCAGTTTAGTGTACGGAAATATATTGTTTGACAATGGCCATGAGTATTGCTCGTTCTTAGGGCCAAGGACAGTGTTGCAAAATACTGTTCACCACCAGAGTGCGTTTTATAATAGAACTCTGTTCGATCAATATCGTTATGACCCGACACTGACAATCGTATCTGAATACGACATTCATCTGCGGTTGTACGTCAACAAAACGAAAACGCTTTATCTACCCGTAGTTATTGCTGACTGTGCTACAGGAGGAGCAAGTAGCGAACTCTCTCGTTCGTTGAAAGAAACGAATCGAGTGCGTGAGCGGTATGTAGAAAACAAGTGGAAGCAAAAGTTCTTATCAGCGTTTTTGGGACTTTACTACGCCCAAAAACGGTTACGATTTTTTCTGTATGGACACCGTGTTTAAAGCCTCATCTATTGCACATTCAACAAACAGCCAGCCGTTTATTTCAATCATCATAACTGTTCTAAACGGTGCAAAGACAATTGCGGATAGTTTACGCAGCATCGAACAGCAAATATTCACCGATTACGAATTAGTAATTGTAGATGGTGGTAGTGTTGACAACACGGTGCAGATTATTCAAGGCAGCTCGATTAAAAACAAGGTTGTCAAGGTAGTTCCGGGACTTGGACTTTATGCGGGTTTGAACACTGGTGTGAAATCTTCAACTGGTCAATGGCTTTATTTTATGGGAGCTGACGATAAACTGCACGCCCCTAACACGCTACAAGAAGTCATCGGTATATTGACGACGTGTCGCAATACTACTCAGGTTTTAGTTGGCGACGTGAGATGCATCAAGCAAGGTTATACGTTACAACCTCTTTTTGGATCACCATATCTAATGCGTCATCAGGTACATCATCAAGGTATGTTTTATAGAAGGGAAATTTTTAATGATATCCTGTATGATGAGAACCTAAAAATATCGTCCGATTACGAATTGAATCTTAAACTAGCTTTAGCTGGGATTCCTCATGAGTCAATGAGCGTAGTCGTTTGTGACTTTGGGGGAGATGGCGTCAGCGAGAATCAATTAAAGCGAGGCTATTCCGAAATGCAGCGGGTACATCGCCGACTGTTTAACGGGGCGGGACGCAATTGGGTGATGAGTTATTTCTGGTTACGTCGAAGCATTGGAGCGTTGATAAGGCGGTACAACGTGCCTAAAGTTCGGGCAGGACTCAGAAATATTTTTGGCTGAGAATTACACATTGTAAAGCGAAGACTGCGTGGAAATTGATTTTACTACCATACCAATGCTAGTCGGGGTAGCAACGGCCCTATTAGTTGTTTATGTCTTGTTGTACTTTAAATTCATCTATTCTGTAGTTGACCCGTTATTTGTTTTTGTTTTCACAACAGCTTTTGCCAGCGTTCTAGCTATTCAGATTATCCCCGATCTATCTGATATACTGCATTTTTTTGGTTGTCAACTGGCTTTATGGTTCGGTTTTGTTGTTGCTTATACTCGGATAAATAAGCTAGATTGTATTGGTATAAGTAAGCAATCCTATCTTTTTCGAGATCAATCTTTACTGCGTTGGATCACATATATTCTGTTGGCTGCCTACATTTTTTCCAATTTAATTATCGGATATGTAAAAGGGTTTGCTTTGCTGTCTGATGCACCAACGGAAGCGAAAATTGCGAACTTTCAACAAGGGTTCGGCCTTTTTCGCAAGATTAACTGGAGTACTGGAACGTTTACCAGCACTAGCCTGATATTCTTGTATTTGTTACAACGGAAGAAAATAGATTTCATCCTCCTTCTGGTCATAACTTTCTTTACAGTTTTGGAAGGGTCAAAATCAGCTCTCCTACAGATCATAATATCTGCTGGTATTGTCTTTTATCATCCTGCTTTTGCCGATCAGCAGACAATTTTGAGAAGATTTCAGCGATACATTCCGGTGTTACTTGTAGGTGTTATGGGCGTTTTTGTAGGGGTTTTATTAAAAGAAAATGAGGGGTATGAAGGAGCGTTTTTCGCCCTCATCAGGCGGTTGCTCTACAGTGCTGATTCAGTCTTGTATTATTATCAGCCTGCTAACATTACTTTTTTTGAAAATTATTCGTTTGGTGATTATCTGGCTCGCATTGCCAACCCCATCTTAGGCTTTTTCAGAATCCAACCATATATTGAAGCACCAGGTAATTTAATGGTTGATAACTTACGTGCGCCTGGTTCCGTAGCTGGCGTTACGGTTGGCCCTAACGCTCCATTTTATATTGAAGGGCGAATCTATTTCACATTTTGGGCTGCCTTCCCGTATAGCTTTCTGGTTGGATATGCGTACGCTCGTCTGCGGGTGTATTATTTCTCGCTGACTCAATCCACTGCCTTCTATTTTGTTTACATGGGAGCCTTCATTCACCTTGCCAGTTCAATTATTATTGATACCAATCTGGCTATTACCCAACTTTTCGACTTAACCTTTTTTGTATTAGTACCTTATGTATTTATAAGTCTGGTACTAACTAAGAAGCTTAAGATTAGGTTGAGTAAAAAGTTGGCGAACGCATTTGTCCATAGCTAGATGTATCAAATGAATCGGGTAAGTGTGTGTATGGCTGCCTACAACGGCGAACAGTTTATTGAGCGTCAGCTCCGATCAATACTTAGTCAACTTGCTGAGGAAGATGAAATAATTATTTCAGATGACGGGTCGACAGACAGAACCTTGCAGGTAGTAAGCGAATTGGCTGATAATAGAATTAAAGTCGTATGTAATAGACATAAGCGGGGGCCAGCGGGGAACTTTGAGACAGCATTAGAACTGGCAACCGGTGATTATATCATTCTATCCGATCAGGATGACATATGGTTACCAGACAAAGTGAAGGACATCTCGGAACTATTGGCAAACAATGATCTGGTGCTAACCGACTGCGAGATAATAGATCAGGATGGCAAATTGCTTCATCCATCCTTTTTCACAATGAGAGGGAGTAGGCGAGGGTTTTGGCACAACCTATTTCGTAATTCATACATTGGTTGTTGTATGGCTTTTCGCCGAGCGGTTTTGTCTTATGCTTTACCGTTTCCTCGTACTATTTTTCTGCATGACTGGTGGATTGGCTTATTGGTGGAGCTACGGGGTAGTATTGTACTTTACGAAAAGCCACTAATCAAATATGTTCGTCATGGTAACAACTTCTCCCCAACGGGTGGCAAAGGATATGGCTTGGCGAAGCGAGTCAGGATTCGGTTTTTTCTTCTATGGAACGTTATTAAGCGACAACTGACGTAAATTTGCCCCGATTTCTGAAAAATGATGGTATCAGTTGTAATCCCTACTTATAATGCTGCAAGTTACCTGCCGTCGCTGTTGCAAACGCTTCGCGAACAGACCCTAAAGCATCGATTAATACTAATTGATTCTGAATCGACGGACGGAACACAGGATATAATTAAGCGTACCGACGCTGTTTTAGTCCCCATAGAAAAGGCCACATTTAATCATGGATCCACCAGGAATCTGGGCGTTCGCATGGCCGATTCCGATATTATAGTTTTTCTCACTCAGGATGCCCTGCCCGCTGCCCCCGACGCGTTGGAGCAATTGACGAATATATTGAAAGTCGACGGAACCGTTGCTATGGCGTATGGCCGTCAGTTGCCGTATAGAGAAACAGGAGCCTTTGGACGGTTTGCCCGTCTGATGAACTATCCCGATCAGAGTATCATAAAGACGAAAGTCCTGATTCCGAAAATGGGCATCAAAACGTGTTCCTGTTCCAACTCGTTTGCTGCCTATCGAAGAAGCGATTTAGAATCGGTGGGTGGGTTCCCTTCTGACACGATCTTGGGCGAAGATGTATCGGTAGCAGCCCGGTTTATATTACAGGGTAAAGGCGTGGCATATTGTGCAGAGGCTAAGGTCTATCACTCCCACGATTACAGTGTTACTGAAGAGTTCAAGCGATACTTTGATATTGGAGTTTTTCACGAAGAGCAAAAGGCTATCTTGAACGGATTCTCCAAAGCCGAGTCTGAAGGATTTAAATATGTCATCAACGAGTGGCAGTACCTGCGAGAACACGGGCAACTCGCACTCATTCCTTCACAAATAGTTAGAACAATTGCAAAATATGTGGGGTATAAGATAGGCCGGTTTGAGAACCATCTCCCTAACTCGTTGAAGCGTCGGCTTAGTATGCACCCCACGTTCTGGCACTTAGAGCGGAATTGAACTGTTTACCAAAAAATCGTTTTGTAATTCAACTGTACCATCGTAATTAATCGGTTCAGTCGTTCCCCGCCCTGAAACACGTGGTAGAACGGTAACTGTACCAACGCCACCAGCGAAACTGATGTTAACTGTAATTCCGTTAACACTAATGTAGGATGCATCAGTCGCGCTTCGTGCGAACGTTACCACAGATATGGCAGCCGGGTCTTGTGAGCCAAGGTAATTCTGATTCACCAGAATTTGCGATTGGAAAGACAATACGGCTGTGCCTCCAGAGCCGTAACTTCCTGCCCGTATCACACCATCAACAATAATTCTGTAAAAACCTCCACGTCCGTTCGGGGAAGCAAAATTATCGGCTTGTAAAAAACGATATACAGTTGCCGTTGTGGGCGAACCAACAGTCCCCGCAATTACACTGTCATTAGATAATTGGCGTATTCGACCCCCTCTTTTTTCAAATGGGCGAAACGTATTAAAAATCAAATTTTCGCCTTTTCGCAAGTAGTTGGCCGAAATGATATATTGATTTGAATTAATATCATAACACGAGATCTCACTGTTGGTAATGTTGCCCGCTGCTTGCTGATTTGGATCGCTTGAGGGAGCATGATAAATGACGTATCGGTTGTTGCGTTCGGACAAAACCGGGAGCGAAAGCTGAAGTTTGAATCCCTTTACATAGCAGTTTGTAAAATCAAAAAGCTCGGTTGTTGGACTTGTAACACTAGAGGAAACAATGTTGAACTCGTTTGATTCGAATCCACTATTAGTCACTCGCATTACTCGTGAGAAAGACTCAATGATGGCGAAAATGCGTAAATTAGTTGTATACTGATTACAGTAAATAGCTGTTTCATTCGTTCCATTCGTTGCGGTTGATCGACTTAAGTACCCTTGAAAACTTAGGCTATTTGTTCCGTTTAATACCAAGGCTGGTTGCCTTTTCTCGTATGTCTGGAGTGAGGTGCCCTGAATATTTGTTGATCCCATCGAACCAACGCCCTGGACCAATGCCTGATAGCGACTCGTGGCCGTAAAACTAACGCCCTGGCCTGTCACAGAAACAGCATTGCTCATCACAACGGGAGCATTAGCGCGAACTAAACAGTCATTGATAAAAAACTCTTCCGCACGCACGTTTAAAATACCAATTGAGCCAAAGCCGTTGTTGGCTGTTGGGTAGTCCTCCATCTGAAACGAACAATTTCGGATACCACAGTTCAAGCCGCCATTACCTGTTAAAGCAAACTGTACACCGATGGTAGAACGGATAGCACCACTACCCGTGCTTGATACAAACAAGAAGTTTTCGCAGCCTGACAGCGACGAGCCACTAAAATCGAAGATAGCACCACTGGTGTTACCAAGAATATTTGTATTTAAGTAAGGCCCACCGTCGCCCACCAGCCAAATCCCATTAGCATTGGTCAAGTCAATAGGGGCTGTTATGTAATAAAAACCAGCCGGGAAAAAGATAGTAATTCGATAGGCTCCTCCTCCAGTAGGGAACGACTGAGTCCGCGCAAAATTAACGGCTCGTTGAATAGCCGCAGTATCATCTACTTGTCCATTACCCAAAGCCCCGAACTGCGCATCTTTGACGTTGATCATTATGATTTGATTTTAGATCTTTTTAGCTTTTAGAAATACTCAATATGCCACTTATGGCGCAATCGTAAATCCTAGCTTATTGTTTACCTAAAGGTACAAATGCTATTTATTGGCCTAGAAATTAACTGCTTGTACTAATTCGACCCCAAGATAAGATTTCCACCTAGCTGGTATGTAATAACACCCCCTTTATAGATGACGTACCCTGCTTTTGAAACCCCATTCGGAATCGTAATTGTGTGTCCGTTATTTATAACAACATAGTCGGAGTCATTAGGTGTTCTTCCACATGTCCACACTGCGCTGTCAGCCCAATTTCCTGATCTGATTGTCTGACAAACGGGTTTTGGAACCACTGTATATATGTCGACTAAATTGCTGTTGTACCCTATAAATAATGCCTGATTACCCGCTGACGCGGCATGCAATGGGCCACTTACTCGCGGAAACGTTGTAGACGACCATCTATTTATTGAATCTTCGTAAATATCAAGCACCGTGGAGACTCCGTTGTTGATGCCGAAAAATAGTGTCGAACCCACTTTGGTTGTGGCTATGGCAGAAGGTGCTATTGATAGGCTAGCTGTTGACCACTCTCCAGTAACTGTATCATAGATATTTACGATACCAGTGTAATCAAAGTTTATGCGCCCACCCGCAAAAAAGACCCGATTCCCAACACTAATAGCTGCTACTCCCGTAGTTTGTTGAGGGTATACTTGGGATATCCACTGGCCTGTTGAGACATCATAGATTTCCAATCGTCCGTTATTTACAAAGTATGCTTTATTTCCTACGCCTGCCACACCTATTCCACTTCCGCTTATTCTTGGAAAATGGGTTACTGTCCATTGGTTTGTAGCTATATCATAAATGTCCACCACATTGGATGTACTTGAATTGTATGTCCCTCCACCGAACAAAACTTTACCTCCAACACTGATACCTACCAAGGCAGACCTTGCTTGTGAAAGCCGTGCTACTGTCCACTGCCCTGTATTCGCGTTGTATATATCCACACGGTCTGTTACTGTGGAGTTTGCAGGATTAAAAGCGTTAAAATCAGAAATTCCTCCAGCAAAGAAAGCTAGACTATCCACAGCAACTGCTGCGTGTGCTGTTCGTCCCACCGAGAGAGTAGAACTTGTCCATTGAGCAGTGACAGCGTCGTAGATATCTACACCATTGTACTCAACAATATTATAAGCCGAAGAATAATAATATCCACCAGCGACGAAAGCTTTATTCCCGGCTCCGGTGGCACTTGGCCACAAGCGCGACCGTGATAGAGAACCAGTAGTCCACTGTGAAAAAGCATAGGAACCGTCAATACAGATGATAGACATCATCAGGAGCAGAGTGTAGAAGTGTTGCCTCATGGAATTTATCAGGATAGAATAATTAATGCCAAATTTATTAAAAAACAGGTAACTAACGACTGTTGTATCTATAATTAAATCGACGGTCAGGCGCACTATCCCCATTCACAAAAAACTCTGTTATATCTGATAATCGCTGAATGTTATCGGCCCAGTGGAAATCTAATTTAACTCGACCTGATACTTGATTAATGGTTTTTAATGGGACGCTCAGTTCAAGTTCATTATTGAAAAATTGTATAGGAATTTTGCCAATTTCAACCCAACCTTGGCCGTTCCATTTGCTAACTGTTGACTGATTTCTTGTTACTTTCTGATTAATCAGAAAGTCATATCCCATCCAACCTGTTTTTGCAGATTGGTCGGCATCAACGTACAGAAGCATCCAATTCTTTCCTGTAGAAGGTGAAAGTTTTTCCAACGTTTTGCTGTAGAAATACACATTCTTGTTGTCCTGAGCAACTCGACAAACGAATATATCATTTCGCCCTGTAGCGTTTTTATATACAAACTGATTGTCAGAACGAGGCCATTTCCGGTGAGCAATATCACCTCGGCAGTCTATGTATGCTGGTTTTATATCATTCCACTCAGTGAATTTGCCATCTATAGGCACAGTTCGTGACTTAGAAGCTGTTTCAGGAGGAGGCAACCCCTTGAATTTACGGACGTTTGCCACTAGCTGATAATAATAGTTATCAACATAGCCACCCTTCATGGGTTCGATGTCGCGATTATATTCTTCGTTGTATAAGTCAATAAAATACGACTGCCCCAAGCTCATTGGACGCCCCATAAACTTATATTGTTTCGCTGGGTCAATCCGATTAACAAATCGTTGAGCTACCCACTCATTCCACCCGGTTACGAAAACTACCGAAGGATCGACCTGTAATGCTTGTTTCCATTGTTCATCGAAATAAACACCCTGCCCCGTTATTGGAGTAATCCCAACTTTATTTAGCGTGCCAGGCTTACCTTTCTTATAGCTCTTGCCAATGTTGTTATCGAAAGGATGACTGGCTACCGATACTGGAATCTGTTCAGGAACAGAGGGGTCTTTATCCCAACCGTAGTTTTGCGGGGTTCGGTCGATCCATTGCCAGTTTCGCGGGTCATTACGAGCGTTAGTCCATGCCCAACTAAACCGCCAAGTGAAAAAATCCCGCACGGTTGGATCAGTGACTTCCTCAATTTTACCTAGTATCAATGGTTTACCTTGCCATCTGAACCAGAGTTCTGAATAGCGATTTTGCGCGTAGAACTGCTGGTAAATAGTTGTGGCAGTTTCTGAACTTTTCGTGTATGTAACGAAGCAGATGTAGGGTGTCGGGATACCCACTCGACGCATCTCAACCGAGATTTCACATAATTTACTTACAATTGGTAAATAAGTGTCTCCATTAGTTGTATCTAAAAACAAAATGTCAACTCCAGCCAAAGTCAGAAGTTGTAAATTTCGTCTGATAACCCAAGGATCATCTGATTTATAATAACCAGCTTCGGGTTGACCCCACCAGTGCCATGCTGTTTCGGGTCCAAATTTTGGATTTGTTGGATTCGCTTTAACTGAGGCAGAAATATCATAGACTCCTTTGTCATTGTACTGTCCTTGTAACAAAAAATAAAAGATTCCGACGTACTTATTTGATCTGAAATTTCCTACTGTGTTATGAGCAGGGAGTGTTCGTCCGAGAGCATCAGTAGCGACCCAGTCTGCACTAATGGGGGGGAGTATTGGTGAGCCTGTTACTGGCTGAAAATAATCTAGCTTATCACCAACTTTGAGATCGGGTGATGGAGTCAATAAGATGACTAAGTAAAAGGCGGCAATACTAACGGGGAACCATTTCATAACCTATATCCAATTTTAATTTCCTTGCAGAAAACCTTGTAGTAAATTTGACTGTATAGTACTAAATCAGCACGATTAGACCAGCTCAAAATGAAATACGCTTTATTGTCACTTTTTTGTATAATAGCCGTGGACGGATTTGCACAAACTAATTTTGTAGCAACATCACCGTCAGCTAGCACACCGGGATCAGATAATACTTTAGTGGGTGTTGGTGCCGGTAATTTAAATATGAGTGGAGCTAGTAATTTGTTTATAGGCCGCTCAACCGGTACACAGAATATGGCTGGTACGCAAAATGTATTTTTGGGAGCATTTGCTGGTAATTTAAATACATCTGGTCAAAGTAACGCTTTTGTTGGCTTTAGTTCAGGCCAAAATAACACAACAGGAAACAATAACACGTTTATTGGCTCAGGATCAGGCTTTGCTAATGCAGGAGGCTTTAATAATGCTTTTTTGGGATATAGAGCGGGGTATTTTAATCAAACTGGTAATAGCAACTCGTTTTTTGGATCGGGTGCTGGCTATGCCAATCAAAGCGGTGCGGAGAATACGTTTTTAGGTTCAGATGCTGGTTCAGGCAATACAAATGGTACCGCCAATGTCTTTGTAGGAATTTTGGCAGGAGCGACCAACTCAACCGGTGCAGGGAACACAATGATAGGTTCAAGGTCAGGTCAAGGCAATCAAACTGCTTCATATAATACCTTCCTGGGTTATCAGTCTGGCTACTCCACTACAACCGGTAGTTTTAACACTTTTATCGGACAATCTGCCGGTTACAGCAATACTACTGGCTTGGGCAACCTGTTTATGGGCCAGCAAGCCGGCTTTGGCAATCAGGGCGGCTCCTACAACCTCTTTATCGGCAACTCATCAGGCAGTGCCAACACCTCCGGT
>RDXN01000055.1 GCA_004292855.1 Cytophagales bacterium | reverse complement strand
TAGTGTTTCAAACGGCCTGTAGCTTACACAACTATCGCTGGACGAAGCGCAAGCATTTTGAACAAAAGTTAGAAAAAATAGGCTAAAAAAGTCTATTGACTATTGGCGTGTCTGTCTACGCCCAAACATCACTGACCGAATATTTCCACCTCAAAACGATGGACGTGAAGCCTAATCAGACCGTTACGAAGGGCCAAAAGCTTGGCACCGTTGGCGAAACAGGCCGCACTACCGGCCCACATCTGCACTTTGGTGCCCGCTGGCACGGCGAAAAAATCAACCCCGGCTTCTTGCTGATCGACCCTTCGGATATGCCGTCAGTGCGGTAAAGACATATTGTGATTTTGGACGTTGTGCGTAGTGTTCCGCAGGGGCACTGCGCGCTTTTCATGAATGGTCGTTTGCAACGACCGAGCCGTAAGGCTAACAACGCTCTCATTTGCACCTCGTGCCGTCAATCAAGTACTTAGCCTCACGGCTTGGCCGTTGCAAACGGCCATTTATAAACCCTGCGCAGTCATCCTTCGGAAGACTACGCACAACCACACCGCAACCACCAATCAAAATTTAAAGCAACTCCAACTCCAGCAAGCCCTTCGTATTGTTCATGTAATCGCGGGCTGATGAATAGCGGTACTCCCACGGTTCATCCACTAAACCAGCTTTTACGGGATTTTCATGGATGTAGTTGAGCTTTTGGTCGATGAATTTATTTGAGAAAATCTCGATGGGGTGCGTCTCTTGCTGCCAGAACTGGTAAAGCTTGTTTTTGCTGTTTTGCATACCGGCCCGTTTGAATATCCACAGCATCCAGTCTTTACGGCTTTCACCCGTTTCAGAGTTTTCGATGGCCTCGATAATTTGCTTGGCGGTAAACTTTTTCAAATCGCGCAGTACATCAGAGGGATGATGCGAAACCTTCGTCGATATCATTAAGTGAATGTGGTTGCTCATCACACACCAGGCGTGAATGCGCAGACCTTTGTGTTGCTGACAATAACGAAAGCTATCAAGCAAAATATCGACGTAAGCGGGGCGGGTAAACACGTCAACCCATCGCACCGTCGCGAACGTAATAAAATACACCGCTTCGGGATCTTGGATACGGCGGGCGAAGGCCATATTGATAGTAAGTTAAGGTGGTTTAGCAGGTTGTGCGTAATGTTCTGAAAGGACACTGCGCATTTTTTATGAACGGTCGTTTGCAACGACCGAGCCGCGAGGCTAAGTACTTGATTAACGGCGAGATGTGCAAACGGGGATGCCATTAGCCTTACGGCTTGGCCGTTGCAAACGGCCATTTATGAAACGTGCGCAGTGTCCCTGCGGAACACTACGCACAACATGCACATGCACAACACTGGTTTACTACAATTCCTCAACCTGACTCTGTACGCGCTGAGTCAACAGATTGCCAATTCGGCGGGTTAGCTCGGCTTCTTCGGTGGCGAACGTGGCAAACTCGTCGGGGGTGAATTGGCCGAGGACCATGCCGATGAGCGTCAGTCGCAGACGGGTGTCGTCGCGGATGGAGCGTTCAATATGGGCAAGCTTGTCTTCGCGGGTGAGCCTAACGAAGGGTACTTTGCGCTTGGGCAGGTGGTGCCGATAGTAGGCCAGAATAAGGTCGTTGAGTTGTTTCAAAATAGGCCGGATGGTCTGGTTCTGAAACTGCTCGGCTACGGTAACGGCGGTCGGTTCGGTGGTGATTTCGGGGCGCATAAGGAAACAATTGGAGTAAACAGATAACGACGAATCGCTTTTTGTGTTCATGAAAAAGACCATGCTCGTTCTCGGTGCGCTGCTCGTTGCCGCTACCACCTTCGCTCAGAAAGCCCCCACGGGCCACCCCAACACCAGCAAAGCGGGCTGGAAACCACTCTTTGCCGCCGACCTGTCCGATGCCAGTTACCCGAAAGGCGTTTGGAGCGGGACGGATGGCGTGCTGACAGCCACCGAGGATCAAACCATCTGGTCGGCGATGCCTTACGAGAGTTTTGAACTCGATATGGAGTTTAAAACCGCCCCCGGCACCAACAGCGGAGTGATTGTGTATTGCAGCGATACCGCCAACTGGATTCCCAACGCGATTGAAGTGCAAATTGCCGACGACTACGACCAAAAGTGGGCCGAATCGCCCAAAAACTGGCAATGCGGAGCATTTTTTGGCCACAAAGCCGCCACCGAAAAGCGCGTAAAAAAACCAGGGGAGTGGAATCGCTACACCGTTACGGCGCAGGGCCGCAAGATCTATGTCGTGCTCAACGGTGCGCTCGTCAACGAGATGAATATGGACGAGTATACGTCCGCGAAGAAAAATCCAGACGGCTCCGACGTACCCGAATGGCTCAGTAAACCCGTAGCAAGTTTACCCGCTCGCGGTTTTATTGGCTTGCAGGGCAAACATGCCGGGGCACCTATTTACTTTCGTAATTTGAAGATACGGAAGCTGTAAAGTATCCCTGCATGACTCAACCCTGGCAAATCTGGATCGACACGGGCGGCACCTTCACCGATGGTATTGCCCGCGACCCACACGGTACGCTTCACCGCACCAAAGTATTAAGTAGCAGCCGGTTGCGTGGTCAAATCGACGCGCAAGGGCGGCTTGTGGCCCCCTGGCTCACGGCTCCAATTTTTTCGGGATACACGGTACGGGTGGTCGAAACGGGAGAAGAATACACAGTGCAATCATTGACGGTAGCTGGCGAACTGACCCTGTCTTTCTCCGTTCTTTTTTCTCTCTGCACCGTCGAACTCTTTACCGGCGAAGAGGCCCCTGTTCTGGCGGCTCGGTTGTTGACCCAAACGCCATTAGGAAAGCCGTTTCCACCCATCGACATGCGGTTGGGGACCACCAAAGGCACCAACGCCCTACTCGAACGGAAGGGCGGGCGCGTGGCGTTGCTCGTTACACGCGGCTTCCAGGATTTGCTCCAAATTGGCACCCAACAGCGGCCCAACCTGTTTCAACTGGCTATTCCCCCCGCCGAAATCCTGTATGAGTCGGTGTTGGAAGTTGATGAACGGCTGACAGCTACGGGCGAGGTACTGGAACCCCTCACCGATGAAACGCTGGCCCAACTTGTCCACCAAATACGACAGACAAATCCCGACGCGGTGGCGATTTCGTTGTTGAATGCTTACCGAAACCCCGTTCACGAACACCAAATCCGCAAAGCCCTGCACCGGGCCGGAATCGCGCACGTGACTTGCTCCACCGACGTGTCGGCGGCTCCCGGCTACGTGGCCCGGACCCAAACCGCCGTGGTCGATGCGTACCTGACGCCTGTGTTGCGGTCGTATCTCGACAATGTGCAAACGCAGTTGGGCGACGCGGCCACGCTCCGCATCATGAGTAGCGCGGGCGGGCTGGTCCGGGCTGATTTGTTCCGACCCAAAGACAGTTTGCTGAGTGGTCCGGCGGGGGGCGTCATTGGCGCGTCGGTGGTGTCGCCCGACCACACCCAAACGGGCCTGCTCACGCTCGATATGGGCGGCACGAGCACCGACGTGGCCCGGATTCTGGCTGCACCCGATTACCGGTTCACAACCTCGGTTGGCCCATTCGACCTGCAATTGCCTTCGTTGGCGATTGAAACGGTAGCCGCCGGGGGCGGGTCGGTATGCTGGTTTGATGGTGTGTCGGGCCGGGCCACGCTTGGCGGTGCCACGCTTGGCAGATTGCGGGTGGGGCCACACAGCGCGGGGGCTACTCCCGGCCCGGCCTGCTACGGATTGGGTGGACCCCTGAGTATTACCGACGTGAATCTGTTGTTGGGGCGACTACACCCGGCTCAGTTTGGTATCCCAATCTTCCCTGACAAAGCGCGGGCGGCTCTCGAAGCCGTGGCCCAACAGGCGGGAGAAACTCCCGATGCCTTGCTCGATGGATTTGCCCGGATTGCCGACGAGGCTATGGCTGGAGCGATCCGCAAAATATCCATCGCGCGCGGTTTCGACCCGACCGATTACAGCCTCTTGGTGTTTGGCGGGGCGGGCGGACTGCACGGTTGTTCAGTGGCCCAACTGCTCGGCATGAACCGCGTGGTGTTGCCTTTCGATGGAGGCTTGCTGAGTGCATACGGTATCGGCCAAGCCCGAATCGAGCGCATGGCCAGTCGGGTGGTGTTGCAGTCGATGGCGTTGGTTATGAATGAGTTATCTGGCTGGATTAGCCAACTTGCCCATCAGGCAACGAATGAGTTACGGCAAGATGTTACTGCTCAGGCAAGCGTAGAAGTGTCGGCGGTGCGGCTGTTCTTACGGTTGCAGGGTCAGGAATCGACGGTAGAGATTCCGTTCTCGGGCGATGCGCTGGGCGATTTTCAGCGGGCGTATGAGCAACGGTACGGACATTTTCCCGAAGGACGCATTGTTGAACTGGAGAGCCTGCGAGTGCAGGTGCGTACTGCCCATGATACTGCTCAGAACCACGCAAGTATCACGGCTATGCAACTTGCCCAGCCAACCTTCCACACCGACCGATACCCTGCCTACGACTGGACAAAACTCCGACCCGGCGACCATTTCGCGGGGCCTGCCCTGTTGCTTAACCGCACGTCGTCGGCGTTTATTGAGGCCGGTTGGGAGGCTAGAGTAGGGGAGAAGGGAAATATGGTAGTGGCTTTGACTGATGAGACACCCCTTCTCCTTGCGGAGGAGAGGGGGGCGGGGCGGTCCGACGGGTCAGGTGAGGTCGAACCGCTCCAACTTGAACTCTTCACCCGCCGGTTCATGGCGATTGCCGAGGAAATGGGCACGCAGTTGCAGCGCACGGCCTTTTCGACCAACGTAAAAGAACGGCTCGATTTTTCCTGCGCCCTGCTCAATGCCAACGCCGAACTAGTGGCCAACGCGCCCCATATTCCGGTACATCTGGGTAGCTTGGGGGTATGTGCCCGCCTATGTCTCGAAAAATTGCCGCTCGGTCCGGGCGACGTTCTCATCACGAATCACCCGCAGTTTGGTGGCTCACACCTGCCCGATGTGACCCTGTTACAAGGTGTTTTCGCCGACAACGTTCCCAACCAGAAACCAACCCTCGTGGGTTACCTGATTAACCGGGCGCACCACGCCGAAATCGGTGGTAAGGTGCCGGGGTCCATGCCGCCCGATGCCACCTCACTCCTTGAAGAGGGCGTTGTTCTGGAACCGCAATACGTGGTGAAACAGGGCCGGTTTCTCTGGGAAATGGGCGTTGAGGAGTGCAGCGCGGGGCTGAAAAGTCGGTTCGAGAACGCCCCCTATCCAACCCGCTCCCTGCCCGAAAATCGGGCCGACATCGAAGCCGCGTTGGCCTCGCTCCGGGCTGGCGAAACGGCCCTGCTCAACCTGGTTCGGGCGCACGGCTTGCCCGCAGTGCATCACTACATGGACAGACTCAAGGCGTCAGCTAGGAATCACATTCTGAGCGTGTTAGAACAGCATGAGGGGCAGACGTTCGAGGCTGAGGAATCGCTCGACGATGGGCACACCATCCGCGTGAAAATGCACGTACAGAATGGACAACTGACGGTCGATTTTACAGGGACGTCGGCCCCGCACCCGAACAACCTCAACGCCAACGTCTCAATTTTGCACAGCGCGGTGTTGTACGTGTTACGGCTGTGGGTTGGGCAGGACATCCCCCTGAACGAAGGCCTGATGGCCCCGGTGCGGTTTGTGTTGCCCGAAGCCTCATTTCTCAATCCCCATTTTCCCGACAACCAACCCGAAGCCTGCCCCGCCGTGGTGGGGGGCAACACCGAGGTGAGCCAACGCCTGGTCGATACGTTGCTGAAAGCCTTAAAGCTGGCGGCCTGTAGCTACGGCACCATGAATAATTTCTTGTTCGGCTCCGACTCGTTTGGATATTACGAGACAATCGGCGGTGGCACGGGCGCGACCGAGGGGGCCGATGGCCGGTCAGGAGTGCATCAGCACATGACCAACACCAAACTCACCGACCCCGAAGAACTCGAACGGCGGTATCCGGTCAGGCTGTGGCAGTTCGGCATCCGCGAAAACTCTGGCGGAGAAGGGCACGGTCCGTCGCACGGATGGCGCGGGGGCGATGGCATCGTACGGGAGATCGAGTTTCTGAAGCCGGTGCAGGCCACACTGCTAA
This sequence comes from Cytophagales bacterium, assembly GCA_004292855.1. Taxonomy (GTDB): domain Bacteria; phylum Bacteroidota; class Bacteroidia; order Cytophagales; family Spirosomataceae; genus Rudanella. The sequence continues at coordinate 91,794 of RDXN01000055.1, read as the reverse complement.
GTCAGCATCGGGTGGTGGCCCCGTATGGCCTGAACGGGGGTGAGCCTGGGCTGGTTGGTAAGCAAACCATTATTTTTTCGGATGGACATACTGAGGCACTGCCGGGGATTTTCACAAGGAAGATGCAAGTGGGCGAGCGGGTGAGGATCGAGACGCCGGGTGGCGGGGGCTATTTATTGCCGTCGGCTAAAGCAGACGGCAATGGGTGAAAAGTCCCTGCGGGACTGGACGTTGGGGTGGGTAAATCACTTATTTTTTGAACTTTTCGAGGGAGTAATTGCCGCTAGCTGCGGTCGATAAACAATAACCACCGTTACATGTCTTACGTCAGGATTCTGGTTCATGCCGTTTTTTCTACAAAACGGCGTGAAGTACTGCTCTCAGAGATTGTATTGCCCATATCATGCAATCGATCAAAGGCGAGTCGGCGTACTGGTTTAATCATAACGGTCCGAGGAAGAGTGGTTTTCGATTAGCATGGCAGGATGATTACTACGCTGTGTCAGTCAGTGAGGTCCATTTGGAGCATGTTCGGTCGTATATTCAGCGGCAGGAAGTCCACCACCAAGCGATGACTCATTATCAGGAGATGGAGCGGATGGCTAGTAAATATGGATTTGATCTCCCTCCGTTGGCTGAAGCCAACGGCAATGGATGAAAAGTCCCTGCGGGACTGGACCACTGTTAACGGGTTGTGTACTTGCAGAATACGAATTTGATTAAATGCTTGCTAACCAGTCCCGAAGGGACTTTTAACCTATTGCCGTCGGCTTCAGCCGACGGTTAAAATTATGCAAAGACGCCACTTCCTAACCTCCCTAACAGCCCTGACCGGGGCCACCCTTGTCATTCCGAGCGAAGCGAGGGACCATGAAGCCGCTCCAACGGCCCCCAACCCGCAGCCTCTCTCCTGTAACGCCTACACCTGGAACACGTTCTACGGGCGCGACAAGAAAACCTGGATGGCCGACCCCGACGCCTGCCTTACCGAATACCTCAAAACCGGCCTTACCGCCTACGAACCCTCATTCAACAACGCCGACGAGGTGAAAAAGCTGGCTCCGTACCTGAAAAAGTACAACCTCGCCATGCCGTCGATCTACGTGAATAGTTCGTTGCACGAGGCTACCGACGCGCAAAAATCCATCGAAACCGCCGTAGCCATTGCCGACGCCGTAAAGCCCCTCGGTACGCGCCTTGTCGTAACCAACCCCAACCCGCTCAAGTGGGGCAGCGAAGACGACAAAACCGACGCCCAACTCACCGAGCAGGCCCGCAACCTCGACCGATTGGGGGCCGAACTTCGCAAGCGCGGCCTCACGCTCGCCTACCACACCCACGCCCCCGAACACCGGCAGGCCGCCCGTGAATTTCATCACATGCTGCTGTCGTCGGACCCCAAAAACGTGTCACTTTGCCTCGATTCGCATTGGGTATATCGGGGGTCGGGCAACTCGCAAGTGGCTCTTTTCGATGTAGTTAAACTCTACGGCAAGCGGATTACGGAGCTACACATCCGGCAGTCGAAGGGGGGCGTTTGGCAGGAAACACTCTCGGATGGCGACATTGACTATCGCCGATTAGCTGCCGATCTTAAAGCGCAGGGCGTACGGCCTTTGTTGGTGCTGGAGCAGTGTATTGAAAAAAACAGCCCCAACACCATTAATGTTGTTGACGCCCACAAGCAAGACATTGCTTACGCACGGGAAGTGTTTGCGGGGCTGGTGTAACGCGCAGACCATAAACTCTAAACACCAAACCAAATTGCCCATGTCGAGTTAATCGGTAGTATGACTTACGAACTCACGTTATGACTACTGATTTAAACAAACCAGAAACCACAGAAAAGGGCGTGAAGACTATTCAGCCCAATATTGGCCTTGACAAGGCGGTTCTCAAAAAAGACAACGAACTGCTCAACGCCTATCTGGCCGACCTGCACGTTCTGTATATCAAAACCCGCAAGTACCACTGGAACGTGGCCGGGCCGAGCTTCAAGGAGTACCACGAGTTTTTCGAGGAGCAGTACAAGCAGCTCGAAGAGATGATCGATCAGGTGGCCGAGCGCATCCGTACATTGGGCGGCAAGCCCCTCTCAACGATGCGAGATTTTATCGACAGTACGAGTCTGGAGGAAGATCACAGTGGCGAGGTAAAAACGGTAAACATGTTTGAACGGCTTCTGGCGGACCACGAAAAAGTAGTGCGCGAACTCCGCGACGATGTGAAGACTACCGACGAAGACCTCGACGACGCGGGCACCGCCGATTTCCTGACGGGCCTCATGGAAAAGCACGAGAAAATGGCCTGGATGCTACGCAAGTATCTGTCGTAGTGATGAGCGATGAATGATAAGTGATGAGTGATGAGTGAATTAGCTGTTTTGTGCTTACATTCGGCACTCATCACTTATCATTCATCACTCCAACTAGTGCCTAAATCAATTTCCTTTCGTTCGGGCCTGAGCAGCGTGCTGTTCTGGTCGGTTATTTCAGCCGCGTTTATTGGTCCGGGTTCTGTAACGGCCTGTGCGATGGCTGGTTCGCAGTTCGGTTTGCAACTGCTTTGGGTGCTCACGTTCGCCACCCTCGGAACAGTTTGGCTACAGGAAGCAGCCGCCCGCATCACCATTGCCACGAACCACGATCTGGGGCAGGTTATTGTCCGGTCGTATAGCCCCCAAACAGCCCGAATTGTAGCCTGGGCGTTGTTTTTGGCTATTTTTCTAGGTTGCGCAGCCTACCAGGCAGGTAATATTCTCGGTGCTGTTGCGGGCCTGCATCTGCTCACGAATCTGCCCGTTCCAGCGTTGACCGTGGGCGTTGGCATCGTATGCGCCCTGCTGCTTTGGGTAGGCTCCACACAGATGCTGGCTAACTTCCTCGGCATCATTGTGTTCGCAATGGGAGCGGCCTTTGTGTACGTGGCATTTGGCACACCCGTATCGGCTCCCGACCTAACGAAGGCCTTGGTGATTCCCAGTTTTCCCGATAAATCGCTGTTGCTCATCAACAGTCTGATTGGCACTACGATTGTACCGTATAATCTGTTTTTTGGGTCGAGCATCGTGCCGGAGGGGGAGTCGGTTCCGCAACGGATGTACTACATGCGGTTGGGACTTTGGGTGGCCGTAGGGTTGGGCGGCATCATCTCGGTGGTGCTGTTGCTGGCCGGACTGCTCATCCCCGACGGGTTCTCGTACCCCCACATGGCGCAGGTCCTGAGCGACCGACTCGGCAACTGGGCAGGTCTGTTGTTCGCGTTTGGACTCTTTGCGGCTGGCTTTGCCTCCTCACTCACGGCCCCGTTGGCGGCTTCGATCACTGCACAGAGTCTGCTGGGGATTCCCCCAAAAGGCCCTGCCTATCGCCTGATCTGGCTGGTGGTTCTGGCCACGGGCGTGACCTTCGGGCTGCTCAACGTAACCCCTATTCCGGTCATCGTGGCCGTGCAGGCGATCAACGGGGTGTTGCTGCCGTTCGTGACGATCTTCCTGTTCATGGCCGTCAACAACCGCACTTTGTTGGGCGACACCTACCGCAACTCGCTGTGGCAGAACATCGCGATGGGGCTGGTGGTGGCCGTAACGGCATTCTTCGGGTTGTGGAATGTCTGGTTGGTGATTGGGTAGCAGAAAATAACTAACTTTGATAATGCCCACTATACTGATGATTCGTGGCTATCGGTTCTTTTTTTACATGAACGAACACGAACCAATCCACATACACGTTGCCAAAGCAGGGTGCGAAGCACGATTCGATTTAGTGCCCGAAATTGATATGACTCATTGTCGCGGATTTAGAAAAAATGACATACGCGACATCATAAACATACTTGAAGACCGTTATGACGACCTCATCAATGCCTGGAGCGAAACCTTTGGTAAGTAAAAGACTCAAAGATTTCTTAGAGTCGGAGGACGAAACTATTTCGTTGCCGCGTCTGGATGAATTTGATCGATTTATTTTCTTGAATGAATTGACAGTCAATAAATTAGCTTTCTTTCGGGATATGGATATGATGCTGATTATTTTAAGCAATCGAATGGTTATCAATCGACAGTTATCAGCGTACAGATTTTTGGATAAGGCGACTGATGATCAGTTGCAAGAATACACGATCTCGGCAACGGGTGTTCACTGGCCTCAACTCGATGCGGACCTTAGTTTGCGTGGTTTTTTGATTGAAGAAGCCCTTGGGCGGTTCTCACAAAACCAGCCAAGAACGCAAGCAGCTTGACGATCTTGTGTAGCCATTCTTGCCCCAAAAAGCCGTAAATTTACGGCATGACTCTTCGTATTTTCTCGTTGCTCACTGCGGTGCTTTGCCCGCTGCTGACGCACGCCCAAACTGACTCTCTTTCTCAGACTTCTTCTCTATCACGCGACACCGTCCGGCTCGACGAGGTGGTGGTCCGCGCCTACGAAAGCAACCGCCCGCTATTGCAAACGGCGGCCTCAATAGGTATCCTCTCCCGGCGCGACCTCACCGACCGATTCAGTACACCAACGCTCGTGCCCGCCCTTAACACCATTCCGGGTGTGCGGGCCGATGAACGGTCGCCGGGGAGTTACCGGCTGTCGATTCGGGGAAGCCTGATTCGGTCGCCGTTTGGGGTGCGCAACGTGAAAGTCTACTGGAACGATCTGCCCCTGACCGATGCGGGTGGTTCTACGCCCCTCAACGCGCTCGATGTGCGGGCGTTGGGCGGGGCCGAAATCATCAAAGGCCCTGCCGGGAGTCTTTACGGGGCCAATACGGGCGGGGCGGTGCTGTTTTCGGGTCTTACGGCTCCGGCAGACAAAAAAACGGTCGAACTGTCGGGCGTGGCAGGCTCGTACGGGCTTGAAGGCGGGGGCGTGCTGGTACAGTCGGGCATGAACAACGGGTCGATCAGTGTGAGCTACAACGGGTTGAAAGCCGGGGGGTACCGCGATCATACGGATTTCCGGCGCGACAATGTGCAGATTACGGGGCAGTTTCGAGCGAGCGACCGCCGGACCCTTTCAGTGCTGGCTCTCTATTCCGATTTGCATTACGAAACACCGGGTGGCCTTACCGAAGCGCAATACCGCGCCGACCCGCGCCAATCGCGCCCGGCCACCCGAACCACGGCGGGCAGTGCCGAACAACAGGCGGGTATCTACCAAAAACTGGGCTATCTGGGTGTGTCGCATACCTACCGCCTGAGCCGCCGAATCGACAACACAACGGGCCTGTATGCGTCGGTGACCGACTTCAAAAACCCGTTCATCACCAACTACGAACGCCGGGCCGATCAGGGGTTGGGTGGGCGCACCGTCACGCGCTGGCGAGTGGCCGAAACGGGCATCCCGACGGTGTTGACGTTCGGGGGAGAGTTTGGTCGTAACTTTCTCATTTCTAGAAACTACGGTAACCGAAGAGGCATCATCGACACCCTCCAAACCGACGACGAACTGCGGACGGTGCAGTGGTTTGCATTCGCCCAACTCGAAAGCACCTTGCCGGGGGGCGTTCTGCTCACGGCGGGTCTGAGCCGTAATGATGTACGGAATACGTTCACCCGATTCTCGCGCCGACCCGTCGTTGAACAGGGAAGCGGTTTCGATCCGGTTTGGTTGCCGCGTGTTGCCCTGCTGAAACAACTGACCGAGGCCATATCCGTGTTTGGGAGCATCGGAACGGGCTATTCGGCCCCCACGCAGCAGGAAATTCGCCCGTCGGATTTGGTGTTCAACGCGGGGCTAAACCCCGAACGCGGCACCAATTACGAACTGGGTCTGCGCGGTTCGCTGCTCGACGGGCGGTTGCAGTTCGACGTGGCTGCGTATCGGTTCGCGCTTCGGCAAACGATTGTCCGCCGTACCAACGATAACGGGGCCGAGACCTTCGCCAACGCGGGCCGAACCGATCAGCGCGGGGTGGAAAGTATGGTAAGCTACCAATTATTGCAGCCGGGAATACGGTTCCAACCCATCTCGCTACGGATCTGGAACGCCCTGACGTTGACGGATTACCGTTACCGCGATTACCGGCAACTCGCCACCGATTTCTCCAATAACCGCGTGCCAGGAGTGGCTCCGGTCACGAACGTTTCGGGCCTGGATTTTAGCAGTCGATTTGGGTTGTACAGCTTCCTGACGTACCAGTTTCTGAACCCCTTTGCCCTCAACGACGCCAACATGTTCCGGGCCGACCCCACGCGCATTGCCACGGCCACATTGGGCTACCGGCGCACCTTCGGCCTGTTCTCGCTCGACCTCTACGCCACTGGCGACAACCTGCTCGACCAACAATATAGCCTGGGCTACGACCTCAACGCAGCCGTAAACCGATTCTACAACGCGGCCCCCCGCCGGAATTTTGTAGGCGGTTTTCGGTTGGGCGTGAAGTGGTGAAAAGTGGTTGGGAATCAGTCCCGATCAAAGCGGGACAGCACGAGCGGGAATAGAACGAGTTCGCCGAACAGGGCCGCGACGATGGCGATGGCCGTGAGCAGACCCCACAACTGTACCGTTTTGAGCGACCCAAGCACCATCAGAAAAAAGCCGACAAACAGCACCACGCCCGTAAGTACCACCGCTGGCCCCACATGCCCAACCGTGGCTTGTCGGGCCATTGAGGGCGACATGCCCGCCCGCCGATTCTGCCGGTATGCGTAAACGAAATGAATCGAATCGTCGGTGCAGATGCTCAGGACAATGGCCCCGATGCTCGCCGTTGCCGTGTCGAGCCGGATGCCGAGCCAACCCATCGCACCCAGCATGAGCAGCACCGGAAACAGGTTCGGGATGACCGCGAGAGCCGCCAGTTTCGCATCGCGCAAAAACAGCCAAACCAACCCAAATACCAGCCCGAACGATAGCAACAGGCTGTTCGTTTGCGACTCGGTCACGTAGTTAACGATGCCCGCGTACAACGGCTGATACCCGGCAGGCGTGACCGTGGCTACCCGGCCCAGCGTGTGGTCGGCTATGCGCAGGAGCGAGTCGAGTTTGGCAGTTAGTTGGCGGGCCGAGACCATCGACCCCGATACCGTGATGCGGCCTGTTTGAGTCGACTCATGCACAAACGAGCGAGTCAGATCGGGATAGTTTTTGCCAAGTTGATCATGGACTCGCTGGAGAATAGATCGGCTACGCAAGGCCCTGTCGGTGCGGGTACCAAACTCGCCTTCGAGACCGGCCTGATAAAGGGAATGGAACCCGAATACGCGCCCGACGCCCGGTAGGGTTCGGGCAGAGTCGCCGAACCGGAGGGCCTCCCGAACCAAGTCGGGGTGGTGGAGCGAGAGGCCGGGTTTGGGTTGAACGAGCAGTTCGAGCGGCATATACGGCCCCCAATGGTGTTGCATGGCCTCGTGGTCGCGCACAACCGGGTGATCGTCGGGGAGGTAGCCCAGGGTGTAGGTATCGGTTTCCAGGCGCGACATGCCCACCGCCGAAAGTATGATCAATAAGGCCGATACGCCCCAAAACAGGCGTTTTCGCGCCAGCACCAACCCCAAAAACCGGATCAGTCGTTCGCCCGTGACGTGTGTAACCTGCGCGGAAGGTTGGGTGTAAGGCAGAATCAGAACCCCCAGTAGGAACGTGAAAAATAGGCAGAGTACAATGCCGATAGCCGCAAACAAACCGAACGTTTGCAGAATGGCCATTGGCGCGGTGAGCAACGCCAGAAACCCCGACGCGGTGGTGAGAGCCGTGAACAAACAGGGCCGAAACACCCGTCGCAACGCTTCCAACGCGCTATCTTTTTCGTTCAAGCCGCTTTGCGTCAACTGATTGCGTTCGTTGATGACGTGAACGGCGTCCATCACGCCGAGCAACACCAGGATGATCGGCAGCAACACCGTCATCAGGTTGAGGTGGTAACCAAACGTGCCGTAGATGCCGAGGGTCAGGTAGGTCGCCGTGGACACGATGCCGATGGTGTAGATCAGCAACAACGGGCGTCGGTAAATCCACCACAATAAGCCAAACATGATGAGGTAGCCGATGCCCAGAAAAAAGCCAAAGTCCTTCTGTGACAGGGTATTCAGGCCCGCGTAAATAACGCCCACTCCACCGAAATAAACCTCGCCCGTGCTGATGTGTGCGCGAACAGTGGTTTGCAACGTGTCCAGAATAGCTCCCCGCCGTTCGTCGAAATGGGGCGAGGTTTTGAGGGTAATCAGAAAACGGGCGGTTCGGTAATCGGGCGAGAACAGTTGGTTGCGCAGGGTGGGGTGACGGGCGAGGGTGTTTCGCAGGATGGCGGTTGTGCTAGTGTCGGTAAGTAGGGGCGTGAGGGTGGTGCCAAGCAGATCGCGGGTGGGCAGACTGGCGTTGCCGGGGCCGATTAGGCTGGCCACATCGGGATTGCTCTCCAATGCCCGGCTGAGGGTTGTGAACGCTCGGAAATAGGCAGGTTTCAGGACCGTTTGACTGTCGTGAACCATCACGATCACCACTTCGTCGTTGCCAAATTGCGTTTTGAAACGATTGTAGCTGTTTAGGGTGGGGTCATTTTGTAAAAACCAAACCGTCAGGCTGTTATCCACTTTGAGGGCAGTTTGCACACCCGGCCATAGCAGGCCGCTTATTAGTAGGGTCAGTACAAGAATGCCGTATCGTAGTTTATATAAAAAGGCCATGTCAGGGGTGCATTTTACCATTGTGTGTTGTTCCACCGCTTCCGATTCAAGCATACTACTATTGGCCTCACGGCCCTGCCGGATGGTATCCGGCATGACAAAAAACGCCCTTCCCTGTCATGCCGGATACCATCCGGCAGGGCCGTGAGGCCAATGGCATATAAGGTTGAGGTGAACCTCATGTCTGGATTTCGGCTATCTTTCGCAAGATGAATCTTAAAAACCTATTCGCCTACTTACAAGAGCGATTTCCACCGGTCAACATGGCCCTTTTTGCGGTGCTGTTCGGGACGGTGTACTCAGTGGCTCGTTATTTTTGGTCTAGTTATACGCCCGCGCCGTTCGGTCTGCGCGAGGTGGGCGGTATGGTGGCCGTGATCACGTTTTTCTTCCGGCTGCGCGTGTTCGACGAGATCAAAGACTACGATTTAGACGCCATCAACCATCCGCAACGCGTGTTGCAGTCGGGGCGGGTCAACCTGCGTCAACTATTCACGTTGGCCGTTGCGGGGGGCGTTTGGGAACTCGCCTGGTCGGTTTGGAGCGGCTGGCCAACGGTGGTTTGCTGGGTGTTGGCGGTGGGGTACAGCCTGTTGATGCGCTACGAGTTTTTCGTGGGGGCGTTCCTCAAAAAACGGCTGTTGCTGTATGCCATCACCCACATGCTCATTATGCCGCTGGTGATTGCCTGGGTGTGGTCGGCCTACACGCCCGATTTTGGGTTGTCGCGCCCACTCTATTTGCTGGCCGCACTGAGTTTGCTGGGTGGTTTTGCGTTCGAGATTGCCCGCAAACTCCATACCCCCGCAGCCGAGCGGCCTTTGGTCGATTCGTATTCCAAAACGATGGGCTACGCCGGGGCCATCGGGGCGGTGTTGCTCGTGCTCACGGGTAGCGTGCTGGTGCAGCGGTTGTTGCTAACTGACCTGCGTTCGCCGAATTTGCCGTTTGTCCTGATTGGCTTGCTGTATGCGGCCACGCTCGTGCTCTACGGCCTTGCCCTCGCCCGACCCGCCGAGAAAACGCTCAAATTGGGCGAATTGCTCGTTTCGCTGTCCATGCTGGTCAGTTATGTATGTGTGATTGGGGTGGTGCTATGAGCCGACAAACGCACACCATCGGCGGGAAAGCGCAGGGCCTTGTGCGGTTGCAGGAAGCCGGTTTCCGGGTGCCGCTGTTCCTGGTTATCCCCGCCGAACTCTTCGACCCGGTGCTGGCCGGTTTACCCACCGACGACGCGGGAATTGCCCTGCGCCGGGAGCGATTACGCGCGTTCGTGTTGCCCGATGCCGAGAAAAACCGCATTCGCGAAACGTTGGCCGGTTGGAGTTTTCCGGCTTGCCCGGTGGTGGTGCGCTCGTCGGTGGCCGATGAAGATGGCGAGACCAATGCCTTCGCCGGATTGATGGATTCGTTCCTGAATCTGAAAACGTTGAATGCTGTTTATGAGAAAGTTGCGCAGTGTACGGCTTCGGCTTATTCCGAACGGGCTGTGGCCTATCGACAACAAAAAGGCTTGTCGCTCGCGGCCTGGCCCGCCGTGATTATTCAGCAACAGGTTGCCCCCGTGGTGAGTGGCGTTTTGTTCACGACCTCCCCCGACTACCCGCAGGAAATGGCCGTTCATGCCGTGCCCGGTTTCGGTGAGGGACTGGTGAGCGGCCAACTCGACCCCGACGAGTTTTACCCGCTCAAAACATCGGGGATGGTGCATCGACGGGTGGTGGTGCCCGACCGACAGGACAACCCGTGCCTGACCAACGTTCAATTAGCGGACCTTTTTGCGTTAGGTCAACAAATAGAAACCGCGTTCGGACGGCCTCAGGACGTGGAGTTTGTGGTGAATGAACAGGGTCTGTTTGTGGTACAGGCCCGGCCCATCACGCAGCCCATCCCGGAGGTAATCGTTTACGACAACTCGAACATTCAGGAGAGTTATTGTGGGGTAACAACGCCCCTGACGTTCAGCTTTGCCAGCCGTGCCTACGCGACCGTGTACCAGCAAACGATGAAAACGCTGGGCCTGCCCGACGCCAAAATTCGGGCGCAGGAAGATCTGGTTACCAACTTGTTAGGGCTGGTGAAGGGTCGAATTTATTACAACATCAACAACTGGTATCGGGGCCTGCAACTGTTGCCCTCGTTTCGGCAAAACAAGGCCGACATGGAGCGCATGATGGGCCTCGACGAACCCGTCGATTTTGTGCAGGATACCAAAAAAACACCCCTACAAGCCCTCCAAATGTTGCCGGGATTGCTCACGAATCTGGCGCGGTTGGTATGGGCATTTGGGCAATTAAAAAAGGCAGTTCCGGCGTTTCACAACCAATTTCAGAGCCATTACAAACGATTCTATACCGTCGACTTGGGCGCACTCAACCCCGCGCAACTGCTCGACCAAAAAGCCCAACTCGACCGCGACCGGCTCGGCAACTGGTCGACGCCGATCATCAATGATTTTTACGTGATGATGACCAACGGACGGGCCATCCGGCAACTCCGACGGGCAGGCATCGCCCAGCCCGACGAGTTTCTGAGTCGCTATTTGTCGGGCGATAAACAGATTGAGAGTACCCAGCCTGTGCGGGCCATGCAGCACCTCGCCGACCTCGCCCGCCAACAACCCGACCTGTTCAATAATCTGAAAAAGAGCGATTTAAGCACTCTGCACGCAGCCGTAAAAACCCGCTTTCCGGCATTCTACGAGGCTGTCAACGCGTTTATTGACCAATATGGCGACCGGACGGTGGGGGAGTTGAAACTCGAAACCGTGACTATGCGGCTAAACCCGGCCATCTTTTACCAGTACCTCCGCAACTACCTCACCGCCCCCGGAACCGCCCGCGCCCTGCCCGAAACCGAGTCGCGCCTGCACCGCGAGGCCACCGACGAACTAGCCCAACTGCTCACCCGGAAGTCGTTCTGGTTCAGGCAGTCGACCAGGCGCGTGTTGGAGCGGTTGCAACAGGCTATCCGTTACCGCGAGAGTATGCGGCTCGAACGCACGCGCCTGTTTGGGATGTACCGAGCCCTGTATCTGGCGATGGGCGCAAAACTCACCCGAACGGGCCAACTTGCCAGCCCCCGCGACGTGTTTTACCTGACCGAAACCGAAATCACCGACGCCCTCAACGGCTACAACTCGACTCATTTAGCCGATTTAATCATCACCCGAAAAGCTGAGTTTGCCCGCTACGAAACCGACGACGTGCCAAGCCGCGTAGTGATCCCCTCGCCCCCGACCAACGCTGTCGCGCCCCCCGAACGCCCCAACCAACTACAAGGCACGGGCTGCGTATCGGGCGAAATCACGGGTGAGGTAATTGTGATTACGGACCCCCGCGACTCGCTCGACGTGACGGGTAAAATTGTGTGCGCCCTCCGCACGGACCCCGGTTGGGCGGTGCTGTTCCCCACCTGCCTGGCGGTGTTGATCGAAAAAGGATCATCGCTCTCGCATTCGGTCATCCTGCTTCGCGAACTGGGCATCCCGACGATCATCAACATTTCCGGCCTCACCAAAACCCTCTCGTCCGGGCAAGTCGTGATGATGAACGGGCGAACGGGGGAAATTAAGATTAAGTGAACGCGGGTTTTTTTGTCATCCCGACGCAGGAGGGATCTAGTTGGTATACGCACAAGTTGATTGTTAATGGAGTAGATCCCTCCTGCGTCGGGATGACAAAAAAAGCAGTCACTAACCCCCACAGCAACAATCCAAATGCTCACCCAAACTTTATACCAACACCCCCTCCCGGACTCGTTTTTTCGTCCCAACGAAGACCGTGCGTATTTGACCGCCCTGTTCCAACTGGAGGCCGAGCGCAACGAAGTGATTTTGTACACAAACGAGAGCGGTTTTCGACTCGTTGGCATGTTTTCCCACAACTCCGAGGAGGCCTTGTTTGGGTTTTGGGAGACGCCTAACGATCTGGCAATAAACGGACAAGCGTTTGCCCAACTCCGGGCTGATGCGCAGGTACGGGGCCGAACCACGCTCGTGGGGCCAATCAATTTCAATACGTTTCATGCGTACCGCCTGCGGCTGACAGCGTCCCCGTCGTGGGGGCAGTTCGACCGGGAACCGGCACAGCCTGTTTACTATCAGACTATTCTGGAAACGTTGGGTTTTTCGGTTCGGAGTCGGTTTGCGAGCCGGATGATTCACAGTGAGGACATTCCGTTTGCTTACGAGTTGAAAGAGCAATTGCTGGCTAGTCTGGCGCAGATGCCGTTCGACGTTATCCCGCTCAACCCCGACACCTGGCGCGAACATGAATCCGAATTGTTCGAGTTGGTGCATCAAGTTTTCAGCGCAAACCCGGCCTATAGACCGATCTCGAACGAGCAGTTCCGACTGTTGTACAATGAGCAGTACGCCCAAAAACTATGCCCGCATACCTCGGTGCTGTTCCGCGACCGGGCTACCCGCCAACTCGTGGCCATGAGCTTCTGCCACCCCAACTACGCCGAGTTGAACCTACCCCCAAACGACCCGCCCGTTTGTACCCGCGACTTCGAGCGACTGGGCCGGAAGGTGCTGTTGGTGCGGTCGGTGGGGGTGCATCCGGCCTATCGAAAAATGGGCCTAATGTCGTTTTTGGGCGCGTACGGCATGGTTCATTTTCGCGAACGCTATGCCGACGTAATCTTTTGCCTCATGCGACTCGACAATTTTTCGATGCACTTCTCCGACCGAATGGCTTATGAGCAGGCCGATTATGGATTGTTTGAGAAGGTAATTGTATCGAAATAGCTCTCAACCACTCTCGGCAGGAACGGGTAAGGACTAACCGTATGGGCCATCATGTACATGCCGAGCCGGTGCAGCCCGAAGTCGTAGGCCGCCAACTGGAAACCCCGCCGGAATGCCAGTGCATCACCAAAACGACCCGTGAGCGCGTGTAGGCGTTGGCGGTAAAATTCCAGATACTCCAGCCGGAGGTGGTAGCGGTCGGGCCCAAGCAAAAAACAGAGGAATTCGACCACGTCATATTGCGGGACGTGGTAGGTGGCGAGTTCCCAGTCGTACACGCACAACTCGTAACTGTATGGCCCTTCGCGAAAACAGGTATTTCGTGGGTTCAGATCGTTGTGAATGAGTGTCTTAGGCATGACTTCAAGCTCCTGCCAGTAAGTAGGGATGGCCGTAATAACTGCCCGGAGTTGATCTGCCCGCGCTGGCGTGTACAGATCAGGAAAGTGAGTCGCGGCATTGTCGAGGAGGGCGTGCCAGAGCGGGGTCAGGTGGGGCATGTGGGCGCGGGAGGGCATATCGTCGGTCCAGTAGGCCGGGTTCAGGGGCAGGGGTTGGTCGAGGTGGTCGGCGTGCCAACGGGCGAGTTGTCGGAGTGTCTGCCGAATGTGCTCGTCGGTCCAGGCGTTCGGCGTCATCACACTGTTGAGCAGCGTCACGTCCTCCAGATATTCCATCAAAATAAGGTACAAGCCGCGCTCCTCGTCGGCGTAGGTGCCAAACACATCGGGTTGCAGGGGCGAGGGCAAATTGGCATACACGTCCAACTCGCGCTCGTGCGTATGGGCAAAGCCTGTCAGGTGGGCGAATGCAGGAAATACCTCGGCTAATTTGCCCCCGCAGGCCCCGGCAAGCATGGTCAGCATCGCCACAATTTCGCGCCCGTGGGGCTTCACTTTCAGCACCATACGCCGGGTGTGGGGTTTCCTGTCCTGCTCATACTCGACTAGTAAACCGTAATGGCCAATGGGGTTGTCGGACTGCCCGGCGGTCAAAACCACCAAAATACTGGCCGAATTATCGACCGGCAGCGGTTCGCAACTGGCCACCCGAATGTTGCTGTCGGGCGCGTGTTGCTGCATGATTTTCTCAATGAACGGAGGTGTGAGGTAGTGCATGATTTAAGAGGCTACTTGATTGAGTAGACGAACATCACGAAAATAAAAACAGGCTCGGTCCGGGTCAATTCGGTTGGTGAGGACGGTCTCTTGCCAGCCGCTGTCGGGTGGGGCGGTCTGTTCCTGAAGCAAATTCCAGAACAGCACTCGCTTAAGATGACCCGACTGTTTGCCCAACAACCGGCACACCCGCGCAAACTCGTCGGGGCTGGCATACTCAAAAATATTAGACAGACTTGCCTTCGTGATGCCCCGGCCCGCATCGGACAGCAGGTAATCGACAGCCTCGCCGTCCACGATGGTCAGCCGGTTCAAGTTGGCCTTCAATCGCGCAAAATTGTCAGCTTGATAACAGGGCGGCAGGACGGATTCGGGTAGGTGCTGTGGTCCGAGAAAGAAAAACCGCGTGAAGAAGTTGTTTTTCAGCAGGGCCGTTTCGACATGCCAGATAAACCGATTATAAAACGCTTCGCCCCCTGACTCCTGCGCGTATTTGAACAAACGCGGGTCGCGGCCCTTGCTCAAATTAGCCTCATCGAAATAGTTAATAAACCGCTCCCGGAAGTCGGTAGGGGACAATTCGCGGGTAAAAATAGCCTGTTGTTCCAGAACTTCGTCCGCTTGCACGAGCCGTTCCAACGCCTGTTGTTGAGTGGGTGGGAGCGTTTGAAAGAAGCCCAAAATATACGATTCTAACTTGCCTGCGGGCAGGATTCCATCGGGATGGCTCTTGAAAAAAGAGGTCCAGTAAGCGCGTTGGTCGTCGGGCAGGGTAGGGGCCACCTCCGCGAGGGCCGGTGTCACGGCGTCGCCCCCATCGAAGCCCATCAACGCCCGAAAAATACCGTGAGTATGGTGTTCTATCAAGTGAATTTTGAACCGAAGCAGGGCATTTTGCACGGGGTTCAGGTCGACGGCAACTACTTCGCGAGGGCTTTGTAACAGTATGTTTAGCACGTTGCACCCTGCCGATGTGATGACCAGAATCCGGTCGTCGGGGGTAGGGGCGAGGGCGGTGTAGAGGGTGTGGCTGTCTTCCCAAACGAGCGAGTACCGAACCCGGTCGAGATCGACGTTGTAGAACTCAGAGTGCATCGTATTTTAGTTTGGAATGGTGTCGGTTATCAACCGGTAATTCGTCCCGAAAAAGAATATCGGTGACTAGCCTTTCTGGAAACGATTCGAGAAGGCGTTGGCGTATATCGACCTCGGTTGCCCGGCCTTCCGTGGCCCGACCCTGCACATACACTACAAAGCCCGTTTCGTGCGCTTTTGCTGCTACCCGATCCACGCCCGAAACCCCCGATACTACATGCTCGATCTGATAATGCTGAACGCCCCGGTGTACCCGCTCATTACCTTTACGGCCTGTGAGGATGAGTAAACCAGTTTGCGTTTGATAGCCAAAATCGCCCGTAGCCAACCAACCGTCGGCGGCAACGTGTGGCCCTCGGACTTCTATTTCGCCTGTGGGTTGTTTGGTGCCATCGGGTAATGTTAGGGTGGCTGTTGGGCGAATTCGGAGTTCAATGGTGGGGTGAATTGTGCCCACCGTGTATCCCAAACGCGGGTTCGCCGGGACCGAATCGACCCGCCGAATGGCAATCGGTTCGGCTTCCGACGAGCCATAAATTACGTACACCTCGGCTTGAGAAAACGCCTGTTTCAAGTCGTGAACCAGCCCTTCCGGTACAGGCGACCCACCCACGCCCACCGCCCGCACGTGATCGAACGGTTGCGGGTTGGTGTGCAGATACGCCAAAAGGTTACGGAAATAAAACACGTTCCCGGTCATCGTCTCGACCTGGTGCCGGACCATCTGCGCTACCACGCGGGCGGGGTCGAGTTGGAGCAGATCAAACTGGGGTAAATCGGGCAGAATGCTCTGGGTGCCCGTTGCCAGGTTGTGCAGCAATACGTTTGGAAACAAGGGGAAATCGCGCTGACCGGGCCAGGCTTGGAAGGCCGTATCCAACGCTTGATGTTGCGCCCCCAACACCCTGTGACTCCGCCGAATGGCTTTTGGTTGGCCCGTGGAGCCGGAACTGTGCGAAATCAGGGCGGGCTGCTCCTGGTCGACGGGTTCCGGGCTTGGCCACGCGCCCCCCGACCACGCGTCCACTTGCGCCGACAGGAGCCGCACGCCCAACAGCCGGGCCAACAAACGCAGCGGACTAGCCACCGGTTTCCCCGTGATCACCGCCCGAATGGTACCTGAACGGATCACGCGAAGAACTGCCCAAACCGATGAACGAGCCGGAGGCAACACGGGTATGGCCCCCGCGCTCATAACCGCTAACAACGCCCCGATGGCCCCAAACGACACGGGCACCGCCAGTAACGCGGCCTGTCCCGGTTCAATGTTGGCTTCTTGCAATACAGCCCGCATAGCCGCCACTCGGTCGAGTACGTCGCGACCTGTGTAGGTGGTTTCGGTGCCGGCGGGGTCGGGCCAAACGATCACCGGATTGTCAGGGTGGGTGCGGAGTTGATGGTGTAGGTGATTGTAGTAGTTGTGGGACATGTCCGTAAGTTGCACTTTTTTAACGGGACCACCCCCCGGCCCCCTCTTGTTTTAGGAGGGGGCCGGGGGGTGGTCAAACGGAACTCGTTTACCCTGCCCCGTCGTTGCCCGCGTATGACTCGCCGTTTCAAACGCACTATGCTCTATTTCGTTCTTGCACTGGCCTTGTTGGTGGCCGCTGTTTTCCTGTTTATGCGTCGCGCCGTGTTCGGGGCCGACCCCGCCGACGCCCGGCTCGAACGTATTCGGCAATCGCCCCACTACAAAGACGGCGTATTTCAGAACCGCGAAGAAACGAGCGTGGAGGCCAAAGAGTCGAACGCTATGAAACTGTTGGGCGGCTACTGGAGCCGCTCGCCCGAAAACGAGCCGAAGACGCCCCTCCCCTCCATCAAAACCGACCTGCGAACGCTGGCCGACAGCCTCCCCACGCTTGTTTGGTTTGGACATTCGTCGTACCTGATTTCGTACCGGGGCTTCCGGGTATTGATGGACCCGGTGTTCAGCGGAAGCGCGTCACCAGTGTCGTTCTTTGGGAAGTCGTTTCCCGGCACCGATGTCTATGGTCCCGACGATATGCCCGACATTGACCTGCTCGTACTGTCGCACGATCACTACGATCACCTTGATTATGAAACGATTGTGCGGCTCGCACCCCGTGTAAAGCGCGTGGTGGCTTCGCTCGGTATGGGAGCGCATCTCGAACGCTGGGGCATTCCTGGGGGCAAAATCACCGAACTTGATTGGTGGGAGAAGACCAACTTGCCCAACGGCGGGGCCATTACGGCCACATCCGCCCGACATTTTTCGGGGCGTAGCATCGCGCGGGGCAAAACCCTGTGGTCGTCGTATGTGCTCGACCTGCCCGACCATCGCATTTTGCTGGGGGGCGATTCGGGCTACGACAAAACCTTTGCCGAACTGGGCGAGAAGTTCGGCCCATTCGACCTGGCTATTCTGGAATGCGGGCAGTATAACGAGCTGTGGCCAAACATTCACATGATGCCCGAAGAGTTGATTACAGCGGGGCAGGCATTGCGGGCTAAAGCCGTGTTGCCCGTGCATTGGGGCAAATTTGCCCTCGCCTACCACTCCTGGACCGAACCGATTGAACGGTTCACCAAACGCGCTGCCGAGGCAGGGTTGCCCTACACCACACCCCGCATTGGCGAGCCGGTCGTTGTGGGCGAGGCCATGCCGAAGGATATTTGGTGGCGGTAGTAATTACTTCCCCGCCCCGATCAAATCCCACAAGTTACCATACAGGTCCGCGAAAACTGCTACCGTTCCATACTCTTCTTCTGACGGAGGCCGGACAATTCGTACGTCATTCGCTAACAGCCGGTTATAATCGCGCCAGAAATCGTCGGTGTGCAGGAACAGGAATACCCGCCCGCCGGTCTGATTCCCTACGCGGCTTGACTGCTCGTCGGTGGCGGCTTTCGCCAGCAATAACCGGCACGACCCCTCGCCCGGCGGGGCCACCACCACCCAACGTTTGGTGGGACTTTGGGGCGTGTCTTCGATGAGCATGAAGCCTAGTTTCTGTGTATAAAACTGGATAGCCTCGTCGTAGTCGGCCACGACGAGCGCAAGGAGGGAGAGATGTTGGGCCATGCCGTAAATGTAAGGCACAATCTGTATCTTGTGAGCCATGAAACTGTTCCTAAACTGTTGCGGGCTGTTGGCCCTGATTACTATCTGGTTACCCACTACCGCCCAAATCGACCCCCCCCGCATCGACATTGCCCGCGACCGTTGGGGCGTTCCGCACATCTTCGCCAAGACTGACCCCGAAGTGGCCTACGGACTTGCCTGGGCACACGCCGAAGACGATTTCAAGACCATGCAGCTTACCCTGCTGGGAGCCAAAGGGTTGCTGGGTCGGCACCTCGGCAAACAAGGGGCCGCTATCGACTATGTGGTGGGCCTTATCCGCGCCCGCGAACAGGCCACCCGCGACTACCCCGCCAAGTTCTCTGCCGACTACCGGGCTGTCCTCAACGGCTACGTGCAGGGCCTGAACGCCTACGCCCGCACGCACCCCGGCGAGGTGCTGGTACGGGGCTCGTTCCCGATGGCCGAAACCGACGTAATCGCGGGATTTATTCTCTCAACGGCTTCGTTTTCGGGCATCGACCGCGCCCTCACGAGCATCCTCAACGGCACTATGCCCAAAGCTCCCAAAACGGATGTTGCTCAGGCACAATCCTCGTCAGGAAAAACAGAGCATGTTGACCAGCTTATTCACTCATTCGCTCATTCACTCAATCACTCATTACCAACGGGTGGTTCCAACGGCATTGCCCTGAACAGTCGCCGAACCGCCGACGGACAAACGTATCTGGCGATCAACTCGCACCAACCGCTCGAAGGGCCGGTGGCTTGGTACGAGGCCCATTTGTGTAGCGAGCAGGGCTGGAACATTCTGGGCGGGCTGTTTCCGGGCGCACCCACCATCCTGCACGGCGTCAACGAAAATTTGGGTTGGGCGCACACCGTCAACTACCACGACAAGATGGACGTGTACGAACTAAAACTCAACCCTGCCAACCGGAACGAATATTGGTTCGATGGGAAATGGTTGCCGCTGGAAGCACAATCGGTGAAATTGCGCGTGAAGGGAATCCCGGTGGCAATTCGCAAAAAAGCCTACTGGAGCGAATACGGGCCAACAATGGTCACGAAAACGGGTGCATTTGCCCTGCGCTACGCGGGCTTGTTCGAGTCGCGCACGGGCGAGCAGTGGTATCGGATGAACAAGGCCCGGAACTACACCGAGTTCCGAAAGGCGTTGGAGATGACCGCCATTCCGATGGGGTTCAACATCGTGTATGCCGACCGAAACGACACGATTTTCTACGTCACCAACGGCAAACTCCCCCTCCGCGACCCGGCTTTCGACTGGCAGAAAACCCTGCCCGGAACCACCAGTAAAACCCGCTGGACCCAATTTCACCCCCTCAACGACCTGCCGCAGGTGGTGAGTCCCCGCAGTGGTTACGTGTTCAACTCCAACAACACACCCTACCACTCCACCGACCCCGCCGACTCCCCCAAACCCGAAAATTATGACCCAACGATGGGCATTGAACGGTTCGAGTTAAACCGAAGCATCCGCATGGGCGAGATGATGGCGGGCAACCAACCGCTTACGTATGAGCAGTTTAAGCGGATCAAATACGACCTGCAACTGCCCAAAAAACTCTCGTACATGACCGACGTGAACCCGTTGTTCGCCCTCAACCCCGCCGATCACCCCGACATTGCCCCGCTGATCGAAACCCTCAACAACTGGGACCGCCATGCCGACACCACGAGCCGGGGCGCGGCTGTGTATGCCGTAGTCTACACGCACTTGAAAGACGTTCTGCAAAAGGCCGGTGGTTCGCCCTATCGCCCGTTGACCCCTGCCGAGTGCGTAGAGGGGTTACAATTGACCAAAGCCTATTTGCTCAAACACTTCGGCACCGTAGACCTGCCCCTAGGCCGGGTACAACGGCATATTCGCGGGTCGGTGAGCCTGCCCTGCGCGGGTGTCCCCGACGTGTTGGCGGCTATGGATTCCAAACGGCATCCGTCTGGTGTACTCCGCGCCGAACAGGGCGAGTCGTACATAGAACTCGTGCGGTTTCGCAAGGATGCCCTGCCCGAGATCGAAACGGTCAACGCCTACGGGGCTTCTACCCACCCCGACAGCCCGCATTACACCGACCAGATGAACCTGTTTGTGAATCAGCAGACCAAAAAAATGACGCTCGATAAAAAACAGGTTTTGCAGGATGCCAAACGGGTGTATCATCCGGGGTTGTAATGACAAAACGATTGGTTTTGGGTTATACTACAAAACCAATCTCAACGATGAAAACGACATTTTTCCTCCTACCCCTCGCGGTTGCCTTGTTGGCCTGCGGGGGTAACGACAGCGACAGTAAAGCCGAGAAGGCCAACGAAAAACGCATTGATCAACAAGCCACCGGCATCAGCGACGACGCCAAGAAGGAGGCCAAACAAACCGCCGAGGGCATGGTCGAGCTGGCGAGCATGAGCATGACGAGCTACGAACTAAGTCAGCTTGCGGCCAAACAAGCCACCAACCCCGATGTGAAGGCCTACGCCCGGCAAGCTATGCAGAAGTACGTGGCCAACGAGAAGCAAACCCGCGAACTGGCCCAAAACCTCCGGCTCGTGCTCCCCACCGAACTCTCCAAAGAGGGCCGCGACCGCATCGAAGACCTGCGCGAAGAGAAACCCGGCACAGCGTTTGACCTGAAATATCTTGAAGAAATAGGCAAGGTGACCGACAAAGCCGCCGACGTGGCCGATGACCTCGCCGACGATGCCCCCAACGACCAGGTCCGCGAGTTTGCCAATCGCCTGAAAAAGGAGAATAAGGAAAGCCGCGACCGGGCCAGACAGATCAGAAACGTGCTAAACTAATTTAATACCCCATTGCCGTGTTGTCGGCGCGGGGGTCGGAGGCACCTTCGAAGCTGCCATCGGGGCGGACCAAAATACAGTCCATACGGCCCAGGGTGTTGGTTAGGCGTTCGAGCACGTAACCACGGGCTTGCAGGGCCTGTTGGGTGCGCTCCGAGAAGGCCCCACTCTCAAATATGGTTTTGTCGGGGAGCCATTGATGGTGAAACTTAAGCGCGTTGACCGACTGTTGCATCGTCATGCCGTGTTCCACCACGTTCAACACGGTCTGGAATACCGACGTCATGATCGTGGAGCCGCCGGGAGTGCCCGCCACCATGTACAGTTTGCCGCCCTTCTCGATGATGGTCGGGGTCATGCTCGACAGCATCCGTTTGCCGGGGGCGATGGCGTTGGCCGCGTTGCCCACCAGTCCGTACATGTTGGGCGTACCGGGCTTAATGCTGAAATCGTCCATCTCGTTGTTCATCAGGAAACCGGCCCCGCCCACGACCACGCGACTGCCGTAGCCGCCGTTGAGCGTGGTGGTGATGCTCACGGCGTTCCCGTCGCGGTCCACGACCGAGAAGTGCGTAGTTTCGAGACTTTCGTAACCAGGAATGGTGCCGCCCCGTACGTTCTTGCTATCGGTAGCTTTGGCCCAGTTAAAATCGGTCCAGCGGGTTTTCAGGTAGGGGTAGCTCGTGAGTTCGGGCACGGGCACCTTCACAAAATCGGGGTCGCCGAGGAACTTGGCGCGGTCAGCATACACGCGCCGTTCGGCCTCGATCATCACCTGCACGGTGCTGTCGCGGTTCCAGCCCCACTTGCGGAGGGGGAACGGCTCCACAAACCGCATCATTTGCACCAGCGCAACACCCCCGCTTGAGGTAGGTGGCATCGTGATGATCGTCAGGTCTTTGTAGGTGGCCTTGAGCGGGTCGCGCCACACGGATTTGTAGTCGGCGAGGTCTTGCTCGGTAATGAGGCCCCCGCCCCGTTGCATTTCGGTAGCGAGCAGTCGGGCCGTTTCGCCCGCATAAAAACCCGCCCGGCCCTGCGCCTGAATCCGCCGGAGCGTTTGGCCGAGGTCGGCCTGCACGAGCCGGTCGTCTTTGCCCCAACGGAGCGTGTCGGCAGGATTACCTTTGATAAAGTATGCCTTACCGGGGTTGATTTTCTTGAGGTCGTACTTGATACCGTTCAGGCCACGGGCATCGCGGTCGGTCAACGAAAATCCTTTTTCGGCCAGATCAACGGCGGGTTGCAGCACCTGCTGCCAGGTCAGCTTACCGTACCGTCCATGCGCCTGCACCATCCCATCGACCGATCCCGGCACCCCACTCGCCAGGTGTCCGCTGATGCTTAGGCCGGGCCGCACGTTGCCGAGCGAGTCGAGATACATGTTTTGGGTAGCCTTGCCGGGGGCTTTCTCCCGAAAATCGAGCGTAGCCAGTTGGCCTTTGGCGTCGCGGTACACCATGAACCCACCCCCGCCGAGGTTGCCTGCACCCGGATACACCACCGCCAGCGCGAACTGCACCGCAACGGCAGCATCGACCGCGTTGCCGCCCATTTTCAGAATCTCGACTCCCACCCGCGAGGCTTCGGGGTGCGCCGAGGCTACCATCCCGTTGCGACCCGTTGTGCCTACCCGGTCCGAAAAGAACGGTTTTACACTCGGATCTTCGTCACGATATTGGTATACGCCCTGACTTTGGGCAACGGTCGAGGTTGTGGTGGTACTGGCCTGACGCGGGGCCGTTGTCTGGCAAGCCGAAACGAGAGCCAACAGGCTTAAGGCGGGGTAAAGGAGTCGATTCATGTTGGCGAAAATAACGGTTGACGCGCGAAGTGGGGTAGTGGTTGTCTAGTTTTTGTCATGAACTATGGCAAAAGTCAAGTTTTAGATCAAATTTTGTTTGGGGAAGTCAAACCCATTCACACAAGCGACATCTTGTATAACCACCCAGAACCTATGCCCCGTCTGTTTCTATTGCTCTGCCTGCTTCCGCTTCATCTGTTGGCCCAATCGCCCGATGCCTACACCTTCCGGCAACGGGTTGTAGTGACAGGAGCCGGGCCATCCATCGCCCTCGAAAAGTCGGCTACGGGCGTGGTCCTGACCATTGGCCCATCCATGCCTGAGCCTATCTGGCTGGTGGCCGGAGCCGATACGTTCCGGCTCCACCGCGACCCGCACGCCCTTGTGCCCGCGACCCAGCTTGTTGTGTTTCCGAAGGCTGTTTCGGCAATACGACTGCCAAACGCCCAACCCGGGGACACCCTCACCCTGACGGGCGTGTATGCCCCCCCGCTCTCGCTCACTTTGCCCAATCCGGTACCGGCTCGCCTGGGTGCCACCGACTGCCAGAAACCCGCCGTAGTGTCGGCAAGTGCGTGGCGGGCGGGTCTTGTACCCCCCAAAGAACGCCCGACGGCTACTAAAGTGCAGTTTATCATCGTGCATCACGAGGCTGGTTCCAACACCCCCGCCGACTTTACCAACGTAGTGCGGAACATTTATACGTTTCATACCCAAAGTAATGGCTGGAACGATGTGGGATACAACTTTTTGATTGCGCAGGACGGTACGATTTACGAAGGCCGCGACGGGCAGGGCGTTATGGATGGCGACAACGTGATCGGTGCCCATTTCTGCGGGACCAACTCCGGCACAATGGGCATCTGTTTGCTGGGTAATTACATGACCGTTCAACCGCCCGCAGCCGCGCTGACCTCGCTCAACCGGCTCATTAGCTGGAAGATGGCGAAGGAAGGACTGAAAGAGCCGCTTGGAACCGCATCGCATACGTCGTCGGGCAAAACGCTGTCGATTATTTCGGGCCACCGCGACGGCACCTGCGCCACCGATTGCCCCGGCACGAACCTGTATGCGTTGTTGGGCCAAATCCGTTCCGGTATTCCTACTGCTTGTTCGACCACCACGTTTGTGGCCCCGCTCGTTTTGGGCATAGAGCCGACATCAGCAGCCACCTCCTTTCGCGTGTTCCCTAATCCAACAACCGGCCATTCGTTCGTGGTTGAGCATTCCCGCGTTATTCTGTCGGTGCAGGTGACCAACGTGCAGGGACAGCGGCTCGGGGTTCGGTTTGTGCGCGAAGCCGCAACACGCTGGCGGGCCTTGCTGGATACACCCATCCCCGACGTGCTGGTTACGCTCACCGATGATTTGGGGACGAAACACAGCGAGCGGATTTTGATTCGTTAAACCAACTAATACCATCTATCAACCATGAAACGCTTCGTTCTCCCCCTGCTTCTTCTAACTTCCAGCCTGACCTTTGCGCAGGTCATTGTCAACGGCAAAGACGTCAATAAACTGCCTGACGTTGAGTACATTGAATTGATCGAAGATCAGCGGCCCTTCATGCAGCGGCAGGTCTTCGCCGTAATCGACTACGGCCAAACCATCCGCTGGTTAGAACTCCGATTGCACCGGATTCAGGACGAAAACGGTGGCGACAAAATTTTCGGCAGTGAAATGGACATCTTCAATTTTCTGTATCGAAATGGGTGGGTTCACGAAACTACGTTTGCCAAAGAAACGAACACATTTCATATTTTTCGGCGGAAGAAACCCTTTCTTGCCAATGATAAGTGAGGGCTTTGCGCCTTCCCACACGTTTAGGACTTCCTAGTGTTCCGTCAAAAATTTGTACTTTGCGATGATTTTCAAATCGCACTTCGTAACAACTACACCTTAACCAATTCTTTCTTATCATTATCCAAATTTCGACTGCTTTATGAGTGATGTAGCTGTCCGCTTCCAACCCGGCGTTGTAACGGGCGAGGGCGTTTCCCAAATTTTTCGTCACGCCAACGAGAATGATTATGCCCTACCGGCGGTCAATGTTGTTGGTACGAACTCGGTCAACGCCGTTCTCGAAACTGCTAAAGCCGTAAACTCCCCCGTTATTATCCAGTTCTCGAACGGTGGCGGCATTTTCTATGCGGGCAAAGCCTTATCGAACGAAGGCCAACGGGCGGCCATTGCCGGGTCGGTGTCGGGTGCATTGCATATTCACAACATCGCCGAGATGTACGGCGTGCCCGTGATTCTCCATACCGACCACTGCGCCAAGAAACTCCTGCCCTGGATCGACGGCCTGCTGACGGCCTCGGAGCGGCACTTCGACCAAACGGGAAAGCCCCTCTACTCGTCGCACATGCTCGACTTGTCGGAGGAGCCGATTGAGGAGAACATCGAGATTTCGTGCCAATATTTCGAGCGGATGGCCAAGATGGGCATGACCCTCGAAATCGAATTGGGCGTAACGGGTGGCGAGGAAGACGGCGTTGACAACTCCGACGTCGACGACTCGAAACTGTACACCCAACCCTCGGAGGTAGCTTATGCCTACGAGCACCTGAGCAAGATTTCGCCTAATTTCACGGTTGCAGCCGCGTTTGGTAACGTTCACGGGGTGTACAAGCCCGGCAATGTGAAACTGTCGCCGATTATTCTGAAAAACTCGCAGGATTTTATTCAGGAGAAGTTCGGGACGGGGCCGCTGCCGGTAAACTTCGTGTTTCACGGGGGGTCGGGGTCGAGCCGCGAGGAAATCCGCGAAGCCATCCAGTACGGAGCCATCAAGATGAACATCGACACCGATATGCAATGGTCGACCTGGGAGGGTGTTCTGAACTACTACAAGGCGAAGGAGGGCTACCTACAGAGCCAACTCGGCAACCCCGATGGTGCCGACTCGCCCAACAAAAAATACTACGATCCCCGTGTGTGGCTCCGCAAGGGCGAAGAGAGCATGGCGGCCCGGTTGAAGGTCGCGTTTGACGATTTGAACTGCATCAATCGGTTAGCATAAACCTGCTAACTGCTTAGGATACAAGCCCCCGGTCACGCAACCGGGGGCTTTTTATTTTGTGAGCAAATTGAGCTGTTGATTCATTAGTTGTGAACTTATTTGTGCTATCTTTGTTCCCATATTGGGAGCGACCAGATTCACCCTCAACAAATAAACTACTACAAACAATCCAGATAAAATTTAAGAAGATGAGAATCGAAATCATTAACCAAAAACTCCTCTACGATGAGAATTATCTCACGCAAGACCATTGTAAGTTTTTACGCCGTCTATTCTATAGCTAAATCGAGCTTAGAAGCATTTTACAAAGAAGTTAGCACAGCCGATTGGGATAAGCCGAATGATGTCATTGCGGACTATCCAATGGCAGATGTCATCACGGGAAAACGCTTTGTATTTAATATCAAAGGCAATTCCTACCGGCTAGTTGCCGACATAGAATTTAAGAAAAAACTCGTTTTTATCGTCTGGATTGGCACGCACGCCGAATACGATAAAATCGACGTAAAAAAGATCACGTATGTTAAAAGTGATTAAGAACGAGCAGGAGTACGAAAACGCACTCGCCCGTGTGTACGAACTGATGCAAGTCGATTTACCCGACGATTCGCAGGAATCGGATGAATTGGAGGTACTCGCCTTGCTGATCGAACATTATGAAGATAAACATTACCCAATAGCTCCTCCAAGCCCGATTGAAGCAATCAATTTTCGGTTAGAGCAACTTGGGCTGGAAAAACGTGCGTTGACCAAAATCTTAGGAACACGTAGCCGACAATCAGAAATACTGAGCGGCAAACGGAAATTGAGCCTAGAGATGATTCGTAAGCTTCACACCCAACTCGGAATTCCCGCTGAAAGCCTGATAGCCGCGTATTAAAACCGGTACATCACTTCAATAATCAGCGCGTTCACACCACTATTGCGGTTATTAGCCCGTTTGTAGCCCGCGATGTACGTCACCTTTTTCCGGTCATATTGAAGGGCTGTGATGAGGGCGGCTAAGTCGTGAGTTCCTGAGAACCAGTCGGCAATGAAGCTGACGGGGCCAACGAGGGGTTGCTCCACTCCCCCAATAAAACTGAGGGGTCGAAGGGGGCGCAGTTGGCTTTGCACACCCAGTTCGGGGTTTATTTGGCGAAAGCCAAACGCCTGTTCAGTTCCATAGCTTGCCCCGGCGGTCAGGCGGGTGCGCAACACGGGGAGCCGCCCGCTCAAGTGGCTGTAGCTCCAGAAACCCGCCCCCCGGCCCTGCAACGAAACGAGGGCGTTAGTGCCCACTGTAAGTTTCAGCTCGTGTTTGGGATGATCAGGGAGGAGCGGGATCAAGTGTTTAAAACCGACCCCCGCCGTGAGGTTGCGCGAACCCCGTACGGCCAAATTATTGAAGGTTACGGTTAACTCGGTACGGTCGTTGATCCCATAACACCAGAAATTGAAACTCGTCCATTTCAGATCACCCTCCCACCAGTTGAACTGACTTTCGTGGGTCATCTCAAAATGTCCTTTGTGGGCAACGCTCGCGTTTGGGATACCAGCAATAAGTGATTGGGCGCGAGTGCTATTTGTACAACAGGATAGTGTGAGAATTACGCCAGTGAGGATGCGGCAAAAGAAAACTGTAGCAAGTTGAATGAACCGTAATGAACTCGTAATCATTTCGTGGTCTGCTGACAAGGCAGGTTGAGTGGTTATTGCTTTTATGATAGTATTGCTATCAACATAGTACTAACCACTCAACCGGGTAAGAGGTTCTGAAAAAGACAATTTAGATCCTTACCCCAACATCTGCCCCACAATCCTGCTGAACATCGCTACACCTGATTCAATCAGTTCGTCGGGGAAATCGTAGTCGGGGTTGTGGAGGGCGGGGGTGGTTTCGCCCGCACCGAGGCCAAACATAGCCCCCGGATAGGCCCCGGTCAGGTAACCAAAATCTTCGCCAAACTTGAACGGCATGGGCCGTTGGCGCACGGGCAATCCCGCTGCTGTAGCGGCCTGTACGATCTGTTCATTGCAAAAATCGGTGTTGCGTGTAGTCGGGAAATAGTCGAACCAACTTACCTCGGAGCGCAGGCCGTGACGGGCGCAAATTTCGCGTAACTCGTTCTGCAACGACGCTACGAGCGTTTCCATGCCCTCGGTAGTCCAGCAACGCAGAGTGAAATGAGCCTCGCCGTAACCCGCCGAGATGCCGTAATCGGGTTGACCCACGAGCAAATGCACGGGCGTGATGAGCGTAAAATCGGACCGGGCGGGGTCGGGTATCACGTAGCGGTCGAAGACCATAACCAGTTCGGCCACGGCCAGAGATGGATTGATGCCGTTTTCGGGTTCCGACGCGTGCGACTCCTTACCGAACAGCCGGATCGCCATGCTCTGCACTGTCGGGCTGAACTGCCCCGCCACCCAGATTACCTCGTGCATAGGGTTGCCCGGCAGGTTGTGCAGGGCAAATATATAATCGGGGTGGAGGGCGGTAAAGCGCGGGTCGTCCAGAACGGCTTTGGCTCCCTTGCCGGTTTCTTCGGCGGGTTGGAACAGCAAAATGACCTGCCCAGCGTTAAAAGAAGCCGTACTGAGCCATTGCGCCAGGCCCGCCAGAATGGTCGAATGCCCCTCGTGTCCGCACTTGTGCGAGACCCCCGCCGTCCCCGACCGATAGGCGAACGTGTTTACCTCGGCGATAGGCAGCGCATCAAGCTCGGCCCGGAACAGTAGCGTTGGGCCGCCATCGCCAAACTCAAATACCACCGCGACGCCCGTACCACCCAGCCCGGTCAGGATTTGGGCGGGATTCAGCGGACGAATAAACTCGACGATCCGGCGGGCGGTCTCGTGTTCGTGGCCCGACAGTTCAGGGTGTTGGTGAAGTTCGTGGCGGAGGGCGATTAGATCAGGCAGCATAGCAAAATCATGACGAAGCGTAAAGGTAGGGGAGGCAATTTGTTAAAAGTTCCTAACTTTCACCACCAGCTATCTGTTTCAGTACCCGAAACACCGTTTTTTGTAGTCAACCTTTTTATGCTTCATGAAACACCTCGTTCTATTCCTTATCTGTTTGGTTTCTCCGTATCTGTACGCCCAAACGCCCAATCTGTCTTTTGAACAACGCACCCCAAAAGGCGAACCCCAAGGCTGGAGCCGCTTCGGGGGTAACTACTCATTTACGCTCGACTCTGCCAATGCACAGGAAGGAAAACGTTCTCTACGCATAAGCGATAAAGGCGAAAGTGGCTTTTGCGCTGCTGACTGGTCTATTCTGGCCAAATTTGGTGGTAAACGCCTGACCCTGACAGGTTATGTAAAAACCGAAGGCACCGGCCAGAAACCCGATACCTGGGCTGGTTTGTGGATGCGCGTTGATAATGCAGCAGGCGAGATGCTGGAGTTCGATAATTCTCAGAACCGGGGTATCAAAGGCACCACCGGTTGGAAACAATACACCATTGAGTTGCCCCTGCCCGACGACGCCCATACGCTACACATTGGCGGTTTGGTGGTTGGACTGGGCACGGCCTGGTTCGATAATTTCAGCCTCACCGTCGATGGTCAGCCGTATACCACAGCCCCCGCTCGTGTGATCACGCTCAAAAAAGCCCAGACAGATACGGCGTTTTACAAAGGATCAGGCATTGCACTAAACACGCTTACGCCTACGCAAACCGAGAACTTAACCTGGTTGGGTAAGGTGTGGGGCTTCGTGAAATACCACCACCCGGCGGTGGCCGCAGGCGAACACAACATGGATTCGGAATTGTTTCGAGTAATGCCTAACCTGCTCAACGCCAGCACCCCTGCCCAACGCGATGAGGTGCTGGCAAATTGGCTCAAAACGTTCGGGCCAGTGCAGGCGGCTGATAAAAAGCTGGCTCCTGAAAAGCCCGTCATCCAACCCAACCTTGCCTGGCTGAGTGACCCACAGTTAAGCCACTCACTCCGAACAACGTTGAACCTGATTCGGCAAGCCGGAAGACCGAACCGCTCCTATTATATCACGATGGCACCAAACGTTGGTAACCCCATGTTTGAGCACGAAGCAGGCCACCGACAAATGGTCACGCCCGACGCGGGCTACCGGTTGTTAGCCCTGTTTCGGTACTGGAACATGATTCAGTATTTCTTTCCCTACAAGAATCTCATCACGCAGGCTATGTCGGCCGACGTGCGAGCCGACAAAGACTGGAACGCCACCCTGCCCGAATTTGTACCGGCGTTTGTATCGGCCAGCGATTCACTGTCCTATCGCCTGGCAGCTCTGAAGCTCATCGGGCGTATTCACGACACCCACGCCAATATTTATGGCGATAGAATCATCGACAATGGGTTTAAGGGTGCCTATTTTTCGGCGGTGCAGATAAAGAACGTCGGGCAGGATTTCGTGGTGGCAAACTATTACAACGACTCACTCGGTACACTGTCGGGCCTGCGCCGGGGCGATTTGATCAAATCGGTCGATGGAAAAACGGTGCGGGATTGGGTCGACGAACGCCGGGCCTATTACCCGGCCTCGAACGAGCCAACCCGCTTGCGCAACATGGGCATCCTGCGCGGCCATACACCCTCAACCCGTGTCGTGATCGACCGCGACGGTCAGGAAATGACGCTTGCGGTGCCGCGCTATAAGATGAACACTATTCCAAGCTACCGACGCGAGTTGGATGGCAGCAGTTTCCCCAAAGACAGTTGCTACGCGCTCGTCCGGCCCGATGTGGGTTACCTGTTCCTGGGCAATATCAAGTCCGCTCTATTTCCCAAAATCTTCAAAACGTTCGCGAATACGAAAGGATTGGTGATCGACTTGCGCTGCTATCCCTCAGAATTTGTGGTGTTCTCGCTGGGTAAATACCTGATGAACCCAAGCCCATTTGTTAAATTCACGAACGGCAGTGTGCAAACGCCGGGGCAGTTTGTGTGGAGTCCGGTGCTATCAGCAGGTGAGCAAAACGTGGCGGGCCGCTACAAGGGCAAAGTGGTTATTCTGGTGAATGAGGAGACCCAAAGCCAGGCCGAATATACCACGATGGCCTTCCGAAACGCCCCCGGTGCGGTAGTATTAGGCAGCATAACCGCCGGAGCCGATGGCAATATTTCGGCCATTGAACTACCCGGGGGCATCCGAACCTGGATCAGCGGCATTGGCGTAAATTACCCCGATGGGCGCGAAACCCAACGCATCGGGGTGGGTGTCGATGTGGAGATGCACTCCACACGGGCAGGCCTGCGCGAGGGTCGCGATGAACTTCTCGAACGAGCTATTGAGATCATTCAAAAGAAGTAAGCCCGGTGCTACACTGGCCACTGTACGGTAAATACGGCTCCTTCGCCGGGCTTACCATCGGCAAAAATAGTGCCTTTATGCACCTGCATAATCCGGTCGCAAATGGCTAACCCAATACCGGTGCCACCCCCAAATTGGTCGCGGCCATGTAGTCGTTGAAACAGCCCGAAAATACGTTGGCTAAATGCCGGATCGAAGCCAATACCGTTATCTGCAACCTGCAACTGGTGCGTAGGCTTTACACAATCGGTATTGCCAATACCGGGTTCAAGCTGCTTGTATGTGAGCTGAATACTGGGGGGGATGCCAGGCTTGTGATAGTTGAGGGCGTTACTGATCAGGTTTTGGAGTAGTTGCTTGAACATGAGGCCATTAACTAGTACGCTTGGAAAGTTGCTCGTCCGAATTGTCGCGTTCTTTTCCCGAATTGGCTCCGCCAAATCATCCTTAATTTGATGAAGAAGCTCATGCAAATCAACCTGCTCATACTCGGCGGCTGTTTTGTGTACCCGTGAGTAGTCGATCAGGTCTTTAATCAGTTGGCGCATTCGCTCAGCAGCCGCCATCGACCGTCGGAAATAATCCTGCCCCTGCTCCGACAGTGCTGCTGACTCTGTCTTGAGAATCAGGCTGTTAAAACTTTGAATCTTGCGTAACGGTTCCTGCAAGTCGTGGCTGGCTACGTACGAAAACGCACTCAGCTCGGCATTGCGCTGCTCCAGTTCGCGGTTTTTTTGCTCCAGAGCTTCATTCAGTTGGCGAAGATGAATCTCATGCTCCTTGCGTTTAGTGATGTTCAGATCAATGCCAAAAACGCCAATCGGATCGCCCGCTTCATTGCGCATAACGCGCCCAATGGTATGAATAAAGATTTCCCGGCCACTTTTGTCGTACCGACGGTATTCCATCTCGACGTCTTCGCCCTGCAAGGCACGGCCAATGGCCCCTTGCAAAATGGGCAAGTCGTCGAGGTGGGTCGACTGGGCCACACTGTCGAGGTCGACGGTGATTTCGTTCGGTTCGTAACCCCAGAACAAGTACATTTCGGGACTCCACCGAACGATTGTATCACCAAAATACCACTCCCAGCTAGCCATGCCTGCCATTCGTTGCGCCTGACTCAACTGGGCTTCCCGGAGCAGCAATTTTTCACGAATGACCCGTTCTGCCTCGGTGTCATAACTTAATTCATGTGGAAGATACGGCATATGGGGCAAAGCAGGCAATTGATAAGTCACACGTTTAGGGTGAGGAGACAGCCAACCTGTTGTAAACATCAAAAAAAAGCTATTGCTGATTAGCAATAGCTTTTTTTGTCAAAATTCTATTCTGTTGCCCCAACGAGCTTACCTCATCAGTACTTATCCAGAATAGTCTGGGGTAGTATTTTCACGTCGAGGCCCGTTACCTTCTTCAACGACGCCTGGTTATTACGTCCGTCGATGTAGGCCGGATTCACCTCAATCGACTTGTTGTAGTAATACGACGCCAACTGGAACTTCATGGGGTCGGTGTTGCCTTCGTTTTGGTAGATCACACCCAGGTTGTTGTAAGCGGGAGCATACGCATTGGCCGCCCGGATCGTCTGCTTGTAATAATACACAGCCGAGTCGCGGTTCGGGATGATCTTCTGAAACACGTAGGCCATCGAGAAATAGGCCTCACCAAAACCGGGATAAATCTGGGTGGCTTCTTTCAGGTGGTCGAGTGCCTGCCGACCGTGCAAATTCGCGCTGCCAATCTCTTTGTCGATAACGGCCTGAGCTTTCTGCACCTGCTTGTTACGGTCTTCGTTGACAGGCAGTTTAGCGATTCTGGCGTTCACTGCATTCGCAATCGAATCGGCTTTGGCCCGGAATTTCAGACCTTTTTCGATCTCCTCGTTCGCTACGTGCCGTTGCACCTGGCAACTGCTGGGCGAGTAGGGGAGGGCCGAGTTGAAGAGAATGTAATTGTTTTTCCAGTCCTTATTCCGCTCAACCGTTTTGAACGAATACAGGCCAAGCACCACCGCCATCAGGCCGATAATGGGTCCATACTGCGCCATGAACGGACGTTGCGTTGCCGACCCATTGGCCGCAAACGAAGCCGTTGCCTCCGACGAGCCACTGTTGCGGTTTTGAATACGCTCGAAAATCTCTTGCAAACCCCAAACAGCGATAACGGCAAAGCCAAGCACGGCGGCAAACAAGAAACGTTCGGCCAGGATACCACCCCGCAACCAGATAAAGCCCAGGCCGGGAGCCATCGCCACAAAGAACCAGAACAACCCGAAGCCCCACAGCGTCCGCTTAAAGAAGCCTTTCACAGCCAGGTAAATCATGCCCAGCATAGCCAGCAGACCCAGCCCAACGAGGGCGGTTTGGGTGCCTTTCGACGACGGAATCACGTTGTACGAATAGTCGTATACCAGCGGGTGCGGCAATACGAGCAGTTTCAGGTAATAGGCAAAAAACTTGAACGTACTCCGAATCTGCGTGCCTTCAATCGCATAAGGGTAGTTGGCCCAATCGACGGGGGGCTTGCCGCTCAACGTGCCGATCATCTTTTGTTTCTGGTAGAAAAACAGGGCAGCTACGATCAAAAACGGCCACAAACCTACCAGCGATTGCCAGATGTTCCGACGCGCAAAGAAGTACGAAGCAGCCGGAATAAACGCCAAACTCACGATAGACGATTCTTTCGAGAGGAACGCAAAATAGAGCGACGCGCAGGCCAAACCGAGCCAGCTTGTCATGAGCAAACTGCCAGTAGCGGCTCCCAAACCAATCCAGATCGCTTTGCCGGTCGTGATTTCAGGAATGTTGCGGGTGCTTGCCATCACCACGGCCCCCACCACAGCGGCCAGGGTTGTGAGAGCAACGCCAACCAATTTGGGGTTCAGCTCGGTGTTGTCCCACCAGAGTTGCGCTTTGCCCGCCTGCTTCGACTCCCAGGCCGACAAGCCCGCCGTTACGAGCAAACTGGCAAATACGCCCGCTGCCGCAATGCGGAAAATTTCGAGCAGGTTTACCCCCGCTTCAATCTGATTGGGAAGGCTCACGCTGTCTTTTCCGATAATACCCCACACGAGCGAACCACCAATTAACCCCCCAAAGAGGCAAATGGCAATACCGGCCAGCATCCGGGCGTCGGGCTTAAGCCAGCCCCAGCGGTTCGTTTCCAGATACCGCCAGTGGAACAGCAACATGAGCGAGATAAACAAAAAGCTCAATACCTCGTCGCGCCCTTTAATGTTGGCCACGATCTCGGTATGCACGGGATGGCAAATGAAGACCAGTCCAACGAGCAGGGCCACAATCGTTTGCCCCAGCCGGTTCGAGTTACCGTTGTCAACCAATTGCCCATCGGTTGTTTGTCCAACGGGTTTAACGAGCCACTTTTGGAGCAAAATGCCCAACACCAGGCCCATCAGGGCATACAAAACGGTGTTGATCTGGTGGTTCAGGCCCGGTTTGTCGCCCGCAAATTCGTGCTCAATGGCAAACGTAATGAGCGAGAGCGGACGGTAATAGCCGAGTGAGATGTTGCTGAAGTGCCAGAACTCGGTTCGGAGCAAGTCGGGAATACCTTTGAGACCTGCCTTTACGAACAGGTTTTGGCTGATGGCCGCAATGTCGTCAAGCGCGTAATGGTGATCGAACGTGTTCACATACAGCAGAAAACCCACAAGGGCCATCAGAGCAGGGGGCCACCAGGCAACAGGCCGGGTTGGAATGGGCAACTGAACGCTTGGTTCGGCCGGGGCAGCAGGGCGTGACGAAACGGGTTTCACAAACCCCGACTGAGGCCGGGGAGCCGTAGTCGCTGAATTACCCGGACGTGCCGGGGCGGGCGGTATCACACGACCCGAAGAGGATGGAGTTGTGGCAGGTCTAGCCGGTACAGGCCCTTTTTTTTTCGACATAATGGTAAAGAAAAGTACAATTAGGTTTGGCTATTCGTTCGGTTGTTAGTTCGTTTGCCAATCAGATCGGCCAAAATGAATGAAACGAACGCGCAAACAAACGCACAGACATCGGGTTGGCTCGATTTGCCACTGTAAATTTCAAAAAGGATGCTAAAAAAAGCAATTTGTTACTCAACTCATTTTCGTCAGCTTGTTCTGGCCGTGGGTTTATTAGTCGTTTCGCAAGGCTGTAAAATCTCATTACCCCAGCCCAGTGGCCGGGTTCAGATCAATAATCCAAACCCCACCCGCGACGATAATCTGGCTTTGGGCAACCCCAGTGGTGCGTCGGTAGGGGACCCCGATAACTTTCTGATGGTTAAATCGGCCTACGCGCTGTCGTATAATCGCAAGCGCGGCATTGCCAATTGGGTAAGCTGGCACCTGAGCACCGCCTGGAAAGGAACCGCCAGCCGAAACAACGATTTCCGCCCCGACCCCCAACTCCCTACCGATTGGTTCACGCCCCGAACAAGCGATTACACCAACACGGGCTTCGACCGGGGCCACCTCTGCCCCTCCGACGACCGAGACGGAAGCATAGATGACAATAGTGCTACGTTTTTGCTTACGAATATCGTGCCACAAGCCCCTCGTCATAATCGCGAGGTTTGGAAAGAACTGGAAGAATATTGCCGGAAGTTACTGGCAAGCAATAATGAACTGTACATTATTGCGGGGACCGACGGCACGCGCGGCACTGGCTCCGAAGGCGAAGTAAGCAAACTCGCCGACGGTAAGCTGACCGTTCCGCAGGCACTCTGGAAAGTGATTGTGGTGATGCCCGTTGGCTCCAATGATCTTGGGCGTATCAATGCCAACACGCGGGTGATTGCCGTGAATATTCCGAACCGGCAAACAGCCGCCGACAAACCCTGGACGTATTATTTGATGAGCGTGGACGAGGTAGAACGCCGAACTGGCTACGACTTTTTCTCAAACCTCCCGCAGGATTTGCAACAAACCCTGGAAAGCCGGGTGGATGGGAGTGTGAACTAGAGGAGAAAAGGAGGAAAGCAGGAAGGGAGGAAAGGAGAAGGACATTCACAGCCTTTTCTTCTTTCCTCCCTTCCTGCTTTCCTCCTTTTAACTACAATTGCGGAATCCGCAGCACCTGATCGGGGTAGATCAGATCGGGGTCTTTCAGCATGGGCTTGTTAGCCTCGAAAATCACACCGTACTTCATTGGGTCGCCATATACCTCTTTGGCAATTTTCGACAGCGAATCGCCCGACTTTACGGTATAGTATTGTGCCTCTGGGGTTGGATCATCAACCACGAGCTGATTGTCAACCAGGTGTACGCCCTCTACGTTGCCCACGGCGAGCGAGATTTTCTCGGCGTCTTCCTGCGTGGCTACCTCGCCTTCCAGAATAACTGTGTCGCCTTTAGTCTTAACGGTCAGCTTATTATAAGCAAGACCCAACTGCTTCACGTGGTTGAGCAATGCCTGTGCTTTCAGGGGCTCAACTTCGGCTTGTTTGGCTGGTTCAGCAGCCGGTGCCTCGTGCTCCTTGCCGAAAATTTTCTCACCAACGCCCTTGAAGAAATTCAATAGACCCATTGTGTTTAAAGATTATTGTGAAACATAACTGTTTAGCAGGGCAAAGAACTGAAATCCTTCTTGAAAAACAACACCCCACGCTCGAAAGGGTATGGTACTGCCCCGTTAACGCCCGTTTCCTGTCGAATCGGGTGGGGCAGTGGGTTCGAGCGGGATTGTTGGCGCAGGGGCCGGGGTCGCCGTCGAGTCGGTCAGGCCGGGGTCGTATTCGGTGGAGTCGGTTTCGTCGCTGCTGTCGTATCCCTGGTATTGATACGTACAATCCAGGTAATCTTTGGTGATCGTTATGGACGGTTTCGGGAAAGGCCCCTGTAGCGATTTAAACTTGGCGTCGGCATAAACTTTCTCCAGAAATAGCCCGACAATAGGCAAGGCTGTTTTGGCCCCTTCGCCCAAATCGGTTGAGCGAAAGTGAATGCTGCGGTCGTCGCCACCCACCCAGGCCCCAACAACCAACTGATCTGAAACGCCCACAAACCAGCCGTCGGAGTTGTTAGAGGTGGTGCCGGTTTTGCCGCCCATCTCGTGCTTATTTTTGAACAGTTCGAACGACCACAAATTTTGCGACGTGCCACCCGACTCCTGCAAACCGCCCTGTAGCATAAACAGCATCAGATAAGCCGACTCGGCACTGATGGCGGGCCGGGTTTCGGCTTTGAACTCCTGAATTACGTTGCCATCGCGGTCTTCAATACGGGCCACCAGAATCGGCTCCACGTGCTGCCCGCCGTTGGGGAAGGTACAATAAGCGTTTACCAGTTCGTACAGCGACACATCCGACGAGCCAAGACCAATGGATGCAACCGGGTCAAGCCGGCTTTTGATGCCCAACTTGTGTGCATACTCAACCACCTTTTCGGGGCCAACTTCGTCAGTAAGTTTGGCCGTGATGGAGTTCACCGAGCGGGCCATTGCCTTGCGCAACGTCAGGTTAGAATAGCTGTAGTAACCTGTTGAGTTTTTCGGTTCCCAGACTTTATCCTCGCCATTTTCACGGTATTCTTTCCGAAAAGGCTTATCGCGCATCCGGTCGCAGGGGCTGAGGTTGAGCGTGGTATCGTCGATAGCTGCCGTGTACACAAACGGCTTAAACGTCGATCCCGGCTGCCGACGGCCCTGCTTTACGTGGTCGTATTTGAAATAATCGTAATCCAGTCCGCCTATCCACGCCCGAATATGACCATTGTGGGGGTCCATCGCCACCAGCCCCGACTGCAAAAACCGTTTGTAGTACGCAATAGAATCGTACGGCGTCATTTCCCGCACGCGCTCACCGTCCCAATCGAAGACTTTCATCTTCTCTTTTTTCTCCTTCATATAATAACTGATGGAGTCGGGTTGATCGCGGAACCGGCGGGCCAGATTTTTATAGCGGTCGGTGCGCTTGGCAACCGAGTCGATGAAGCCCGGAATCTCGTTGCCGTCTTCGTCGGTCCAGGGGTTGCGGTCGCGCCAATGACTATTGAATCGCTGTTGGAGCGATTTCATTTTTTCGGCGGTGGCCTCCTCACCATAGGTCTGCATACGCGAGTCGATGGTCGTTATAATCCGCAGGCCGTCGGTGTAGAGGTTGAACTCGTTGTTGCGCTCTTCGCTCCATTTTTTCACGAAATCAAGCACAGCGTTTTTTAAGTAACTGGCAGGCCCGGCATACGGGTTTTCGGGAGTGAAGTCGGTTTTGAGGGGTAGTGCCGAAACAGAGTCGGCCTGCTGTTTGGTCAGAAACTTATACTTGGCCATCTGCCCCAGCACAATGTTACGCCGTTCTTTAGAGCGGTCGGGGTTGCGCAGCGGGTTGTACGAGGTGGTGGCTTTTTGCAGGCCCACCAACACGGCCCCTTCCTGCACGTTCAGACTGTCGGGGACTTTGTTGAAAAACGTCCGGGCGGCTGTTTTCAGACCGAACGCGTTGCTGCCAAAATCGACCGTGTTGAAGTAATACGTTAGGATTTCTTCTTTCGAGAAGTTGCGTTCGAGCTTAATAGCCATCAACCACTCTTTTGATTTATAAACGATTTTGCGAACAAACGGAATTTTGTTCAGCATCCCCGTATTGTTAGCCCGGCGTGTTTTAAATAGGTTTTTGGCTAATTGCTGCGTAATAGTAGAACCACCCCCATCCTTACCAAAGCTAAAGGCAGCCCGGCCAATAGCACGCGGATCAATGCCCATGTGGTCGTAAAACCGCGCATCTTCGGTCGCAATCAGCGCACTGATCAACGATTTTGGAATGTTCTCAAACTTAATGGGGGTTCGGTTTTCGGTATAAAACTTACCAATGGCAACCCCATCGTACGTATAAATCTCCGACGACTGTGCCAGTTTAGGATTGCGCACCTCTTCGATGGTCGGGATGCCGCCTGTAAGCCACAAAAAGTTGGTTTCGAGCATGAATACGTAGATGCCCAGGAACAAAAAACCGTACAAAAAAAACCGCCCGGCTTTGCGCAAATACGGATAATATGCGGCCTCCCGGTCGACGTATCGGCCCATCACCTCGCGCCGACGTTCGCGTAACACCTCTCGGCGTTCGCGCAGCCGACCGTATGAATCATAAATTTGCTCTACTCGTTCGTCGCCCAGCGTTGCCGTAGCACCCCGGTGTAACAGACGGCTCAACCTGCGTGTGATCTGACCCAGAAACAGCGTTACGGTTTGCCAGATTGCGCTCAGTCGCTCCAAAAATTCGTTCATTTTGCCAGTTGGTATTGCTGTAGACTATCCAGTAGAATAGTTTAGGATAGTGTTGCAAATATAAGCGATGCACCCCTTACTTGCACCCACTATTACCGGCACTCCCTATGCTTCGACTACTACTTTCTTCCACTTTTTGCTTTGTGATCAATGTCTATTGGTGGTTGCCAAAATCATCCACTACTAGCCCGATAACCCCAGTGTTGGAGGGAACCACGGTGTTCAAAGCGGGCGATGACGGCTACATGTGTTATCGGATTCCGGCCCTGGTTAAAGCTCCCGACGGAACATTATTGGCTTTCGCCGAAGCGCGCCGACAAGGTTGTAATGATTTTGGGGATGTAGATATTGTGCTTAAAGCTAGCCGGGATAACGGACAAACCTGGAGTGCTCAAAAACTCGTGGCCGACAATGGCTCTATGCAGGCGGGTAACCCGGCCCCTGTTTTCGACCTAACCGATGCACGCTACCCGGACGGACGGTTGTTTTTGGTCTACAACACCGGAGTAGCATCGGAGCAAGAGGTGCGCGACGGAAAGGCTATACGGGAGATTTGGTACAAAACCAGCCTCGACGCGGGCCTGACTTGGTCCGATCCGGTAAATATCACCCCGCAGGTCAGTCGCCCCAACAAGCCCAATGTGAACCCGGCCTATGCTTTTGCCGAGGATTGGCGGTCTTATGCCAACACCCCCGGCCATGCCCTACAGTTGAAACGGGGTCGGTTATTCGTAGCCGCCAACCACTCAGCCGGACCACCTCAGCCCCAGTTCCGTGACTATCGCGCCCACGCTTTTTTCTCCGACACTCACGGCCAAACCTGGCACCTCACGCCCGACGTAGCCTACCCCGGTAGTAACGAAAGCACTGCCGCCGAGCTGGAAGGTGGAAAAGTGCTGATGAATATCCGTAATCAGTCGGGCGATGTGAAGCGTCGACTCATGGCCCGCCTTACTAAGCGCGGAACCAATTGGGAGTCCGTGACCATTGCCAACGACCTACCCGATCCTGTTTGTGAAGGGTCTATGGTTAGTTTTCAGAGGCCCAACGGAAAACGGATACTACTGTTCTGCAACCCCAACAGCGAAAATAAACGGGAGAAATTGACCCTTCGGGCCAGCACGGACAATGGCCGACATTGGACGATTGTCCGGGAAATTTATGCCGGTTCATCGGCTTATTCTGATCTGGTTGTGCAGCAAAACGGTCAAATTGGGGTGTTATTTGAGCGAGATAACTATTCCGTCATTACATACACGGCTTTGGGGTTCGTTTGAGAAGCCCGCGTTTCAGATAGGCTCTTCAACGGAGAGTTTTGGGCAATAAAAAAAGCCGGACACTTGGCCCGGCCCCTGCCTAAATCTATAGTCGGTAAGCGTACTACGGCTTTTTTACAAACTGCATAGCGGTGCCATTCATGCAATAGCGCAGGCCGGTTGGCTTCGGGCCATCGTCGAACACGTGCCCCAGATGGCCGTCGCACACGCTACACATGATCTCGGTTCGGACCATCCCAAAAGCGACGTCTTTAGCTTCTTTCACCGCGTTTTTGGCAACGGGTTGGTAAAAGCTAGGCCAGCCCGTTCCCGAATCGAACTTGGCTTTGTAGTCAAACAGCGGGTTTTTGCAGGCCGTGCAAACAAACGTGCCTTCTTCGTGAACGTTGTTCAGCGAGCTACTGCCCGCCCGTTCGGTGCCCTTTTCGCGCAGCACATAAAACTGATCTGGCTTCAGTATTTTCTTCCACTCGGCGTCGGTTTTCACTACCCGACGACCACCCGGCGGCTTTTCGTCGGCAGCGGTTTGGGTGTTAGCGACTGGGGTTGATCGACCTTCGCGAAAGCGAGAAGCTACAAGGAGTAATGCACTGATAACGAGCGCGCCTACTGTGAATAGAATGGTTGTCCGGTTCATACAACTATAACGTAATCAGGACGATTTTGGTTTGTTTT
This sequence comes from Cytophagales bacterium, assembly GCA_004292855.1. Classification (GTDB taxonomy): domain Bacteria; phylum Bacteroidota; class Bacteroidia; order Cytophagales; family Spirosomataceae; genus Rudanella. Next base: position 50,073 of record RDXN01000055.1, on the reverse strand, counting down.
AGCCCCTCCCTACTGGGGAGGGGTTGGGGAGGGGTTTGTTTACACCGGCCCAACAGCCACCAGAGCTGTGAGCGTGGGGGTTGGGCTGCCGCCCCGGCGTTCGATAGTCACGGCGAAGGCGTCGGCGGCTCCGATAGCCCGATTCAATCGTTGGATTTGCCCGGTGCTGGGTGTATTTTCAAACACGCCTGCATCGACCGGCTTATCCCCCACCAGCGACCACAGTTGATATTGCTGATCGGCGGCTAGTTTGGGGAGGCCATTTACCTCAATAGCAACCTCTTTCGAGGTGGCATTCCAGTATACCGCCAGCCGACTGCCGGGGGCCTTATCATTGCCAACGACGGGGATAATGCGTGTTCCCGGCTTTTTCAAGAGGGCCAAAGCCGCATCGAGACCCGATTGACGGTCGCGTATTTGCAGAATTTCGTCCTGTAAACTGTTGTTCGTCGACCGAAGCGTAGCCTGTACTTGTTGGCTTTCACGGAGTTGATTAACCAGGAATAAAGCGAACGAGAGAATGATCAGGCCAATAGCAGCCGCAGCCACCCACGTAAAGTTGTACGTTGGGCGCGACACGGGCATGGGCTTCACAATGGCTTCCGGCTGTGCGTCGCCAAAGCTCAGTTTCGCCATAATTTGTTCTTTCAAATCGGCGGGAGGCTCGGCACTGTAGGTTAGGGCGTAGTTCTCCATAGCCTCCGTCAACCGATTCAGTTCCTGACGAATTTCAGGGTAGATCGACGACAGACACTCCACCTCGCGACGCTCCTGATCGGTAGCGGCCCCGAGCGCGTAGAGTTCCAGCGTTCCTGATGCTATATATTCATTTACGTCCATAAGGTCAGTGGCCCTGCCAGGGGATACCGCGTAGGGTAGCCCGCCAATGGGTGCGGCTGGCGATTTTGGTGATTAATTACGGTCTTAACTACGTACATTACGGTTGGTCAGATGTTGTGTAGGCCAAGTTATAACGGTACAGCCTCTACTTATCGCGAAAAAAATTGTTTCAATTCCTGCAAAGCCGACCGGATACGTGTTTTAACGGTTCCTAACGGCAGGTTCAACACTTCGGCGGCCTCCTCGTGGGTATAGCCACTAAAATAAACCAGATCAATCAGCATTTTCCGTTCCGGGCGTAGTTGATCGACCATATCCTTTACGCCAATATGCTCGATAGGCACGGGGTCGGTTTTGTGCTGACTGTCTACGATATATACGTTCTCTGAATCGGTATGGATTGCGTTGGCCGGGTTGGGGCGGCTGCTTGCCTTTGCCGAACGCAAACTGTCGATGGCCGTGTTTCGGGCTACGTTTAACAACCAGGTGAATAACCGGCCTTTGGAGGCATCGTATTGATCGAGGTTGTTCCAGATCTTAATGAATGAATCTTGCAAGAGGTCCCGGGCCTGTTCGTCGTCGTGTACGATTTTACGAATCACGCCAAACAGAGCAGGCGAGTATTGGTCGTAGAGCCAATGAAATGCCTGCTGATCGCGACGACTAAGCTTTTCGATCAGGACAGATTCAGAAACAAACGGCTGCGAGCGTTTCAAGAGATAGGGATAAGGAGTGAGTTGAAGCTCAAACGTCGGCCAAATATAAGCCATTGCCCATAAACGCGCCATGCCTGAGCCGACATTTGTGCGTTTATGGGCAGTAGAATAGGTAGGCTACTTAAACGAAACTGTACCTGCTTTAGGCATCAATACGCCATTTATACCATGCACCATGCCATTGGTTTGTGACTGGTTGGGCGTGTCGACCGTGGCCGAGTTGCCCTGCTCATCGGTGATCAATATGCGACCATTAGCCCCCGACTTAGCCGTTAAAACGCCCCCGCCCAGCGTGGTCAGGCGAGCGGTTCCGTTGCCCGCTGTGATTTGCCGGGTCAACTCCTGCGCATCGAGTGTGCCTGCAACAACATGATACGTCAGTAACTTCTTGAGGGCCTCGCGGTTTTGCCCCTCCAGCAACACATTCTGCGTTTTGGCGGGCAGCTTTTTGAACGCTGCGTTTGAGGGCGCAAATACGGTGTAAGCCTGTCCCCCTTTGAAGGTTTCGTTCAGGTCAGCCGATTGCAGGGCGTTTTGCAGCGTTGCATAATTGGGTTGGGAGGCCACGAAATCGGCCACTGTGGTGCTGCGCGAGCGAGCCGATGGGTTAATAACCAGTGCGTTTTCGGCACCTGAAACGGCCTGTCCGGTGCCCGTTGCCGCCGGGCGGCTCAAATTAGGCTGCTCATTGCTGGTCCGGTTCGTCGCGGATTGCGTTGTGCTACCCGCTTCCACACTCCCCACCGACGAACCACTGCCTGTGCCGGGCCGAACGTCGCCCGCTGCCCCGGTCGCGCTGGGGTTTGCCCCGGCACCGGTTGGAGCCGTCATCACGTTGTTGCTGTTGTAGTTGGTTGTATTCGAGTTGTTGCCTGCGGTGCCATTCGCCGAATTTTGGCGATAAGCCCCATCATCAGGATTTGTGTTGGGTGATGTTCCGCTGCCCGTTGTGGTGCCCCGATTCATGCGGTTGTTCTGAGAATCGCGTTGGCTCCGGCGAATGGCCCGTTTTTGGTCGCGTCGGTTTTTTCGGCTTGCATCGTCCTGACCAGCCGTGTCGTCGTTGAGTATCTGAGCGCGTGAGGGTCGCAATGTGTCGGGCGAGAACGTGGGCGTGCTCACCGTGTTCGGAACAGCCGTGGGGTTGGTTGTAACGCGCTGTGCTAGTGCCGAGGTGGCGATCCAGGCTACTCCGATGGTAGCGAAGCGGAGGGTTTTGTGAAGTTTCATAGGGAAATCGTTGAGTGTGCAGAAACAAAAAAGTGGTGTCGCACAAGACACCACTTTAGTTAACTCAAATGAACGCCAATGGGTTTTACTTCAACTCGGTCGCTTTTATATCGCGGCTCCACTTTTCGGTTCCTTTTTGGTCGTAAACCTTGATGTTCAGCACCCGGTCCAGGCGAGGGCCGCTCACGCTCAGGATGCCGAAGTTGCGCTCCGAAAAGTAGGTGCCATCGACATAGGTGGCCTGCTTTAACTCCTCGTCGCGGGCTTTGGCAGGGCCAGAGGTCAGGGGCGACACCGTCAGGTCGTAAAGGGGGTAGGTGCCGGGGCGGTCTAATTTGTGCAGAATCGTGTGGTGCCGGTCGCCGGTCAGGAACAACACGCCCGGAATTTTGGCGTCGGCAATGGCTTTCAAAAGATGGTCGCGCTCGTGGCCGTAGTTGCTGTAATTTTCAAATAATTTGGCTGGGTTGACGGCTTGATTCCCCGTTACAACGAACTTGAAAGCCGCTCGACTGTTGCCAAGAGCCTCGATTAGCCATTGCAACTGCCGTTGGCCGAGATAGTCTTTTTCTGGACCGTCGGGCATGTCGTTGGGGGCACGGAAAGTGCGGTCGTCCATCAGGAAAAACTGGCAATCGTTCCATTGAAATGTTCCCGTACATCCTTCATCAAAAATGAAATTCGGGTTGGCCCAGAACAGTTTGAACGCGTCGAGCGTGACGGGCTTGAGCCAGTAACTCCGGTCGGAGTCGTTGGGGCCGTAATCGTGGTCGTCCCAGGTGGCGTAATGGTGGGCGTTGGCCAGCAGCGGCTGCATTTCGGGCACCGAGCGCGTGTGCGTGTACCGGCGCAACACGCCTGTTCGCGAGTTCCAGTCGACCTCGCGCAAGTAGGTGTTGTCGCCCGACCAAAGCATGAAATCGGGCTTTTGGGCGTTCATAGCCGTAAAAATCTCGTAGCCACCCCCATACGACTGACCGGGCCGGTCGACCTCAGGTTCGTTGACGTAGGTGCAACTTCCGACGCCGAAGCGGAAGGCCGGTGGGTCCGTCCTGAATTGCCATAGGGCCTGGCTTTGGAAGGTTGTTGGGTAGGGCAGGCTCACCTTCTGGCCCTCGATCAACAGCTCGTAATTGTATTTTTTTCCGGGTTCCACCTGATCGGCGAGCAGGTGGGCTGTAAAAGCCGCTTCACGCTCGGTTTTTACCTCGTTGGTCAGGTAAGAGGTGCCGGGTTTGCCCTCTTCGGTGTAGCGAATCTGTACGCGGGCGGGGCCTTTGGTTTGTGCCCACAGTTTCACCTCGCGCATTTCGGAGTAGCCAACCATCGGGCCGGCCTGAAGCAGGGCGGTTGTTGATTGCGTTTGAGCGGGGGTAGCCGTTCGGCGGGCAGGTTGTGCGGTCTGCGCCAGTGCGGGCGACACGATGAGCCAGCCTAAAGCCAGCAATAGTGAGTGTTTCATGAATTGTAGAACAGATTCCGATCCCGGAATTTAGTTGAGAGCCGTATATTTGCGGGTCTTTTTTGGGAATTATGTATTTAGAAAACCGCGCGTATCAGATTCAGGGCGTTAACGTACTCAACATAGCCGACCAGTTCGGGCTACCGGTGTACGTGTACGATGCCGACAAAATTATCGAAAAAATAGACGCACTCCGGTCAGCTTTCTCAGGGACGCCTGACCGCCGAGTTAATCTAAAGATAAAATACGCGGCCAAGGCACTGACGAATCTGAGCATTCTGAAACTGATGCGTACGCAGGGTATCGATATTGAAGTAGTGTCGGTGAACGAGGCCCGGCTGGCTCTGATGGCCGGTTTCGCGCCCGCCCAAATTATGTATACCCCCAGCGGCAACGCTTGGCCCGAAATACAGCAGGCCCTCGAAATGGGTCTCCAACTGAATGCCGACAGCCTGCCCCTGCTCGAACAAATTGGTCAAACGTACGGCGACCGTTACCCCATTGCGTTGCGGATTAACCCGAGTTTGGTCGATGGCGGCACGTTTAAAATTCAAACCGGCCACGAAAACTCGAAGTTTGGTATCTCGAACCAATACCGCGACCGTATTAAGGCACTGGTCGAGCAATACGGTATCCGCATTGTGGGGCTGCATATTCACACAGGGTCTGATTTTAAGGACAGCAATACGTTCCTGAAAATTGCCGACGTGCTGTTCGATATGGCCGCCGACTATCCCGACCTGACATTTATCGACTTTGGCAGTGGCTTTAAAGTGGCCTACCGCGAAGGCGACTACTTCACCGACCTCCCCGATCTAGGGGCCAAAGTCTCATCGGCGTTCCATTCGTTCTGCGACCGCTACGGGCAATCCAGCCGGGGACGCGATGTGCAACTCTGCTTTGAGCCGGGGAAGCTGCTTGTGAGCGAGAGCGGACATTTACTGGTGGGCGTGAACGTGGTGAAGCAAAACCCAACCCGCACGTTCGTACAGGTTAATTCAGGCTTGAATCACCTGATTCGCCCCATGATGTACGATGCCTGGCACACGATCCTGAACGTATCGAACCCCCTTGGGATCGAGCAACTCTACGACGTGGTGGGCTACATTTGCGAGACCGATACGTTTGCTACGGACCGGTTGTTGCCCGAGGTAAGTACCGGCGATGTACTCTCGCTCGAAAATGCGGGGGCCTATGGGATCAGCATGGCCTCGAACTACAACATGCGCGAACGCCCTGCCGAAGTGCTTGTTTATGAGGGCAAGGCGCACCTGATCCGGCAGCGCGAGACCTTCGACGACCTGCTGCGGGGGCAAATTGAACTAGAATTTGAATCAACGCTATTAGCTTCGCGTCATTGATAGTCATTATGTTGTCATTGGTAGTCATTTGTGGAATTCACAATGTATGACAACACATGACTACCAATGACAACATAATGACTATCAGTGACCATTTAATGACAATTAACAAATATGGGACGCGCCTTTGAATACCGGAAAGCCCGGAAAATGAAGCGGTGGGGGCAGATGGCCAAGACCTTCACCCGAATTGGAAAAGATATTGTGATCGCCGTGAAAAGCGGTGGCCCCGACCCCGACTCCAATGGGCGGCTCCGGGCCATTATCCAGAATGCCAAAGCCGCCAACATGCCCAAGGAGAATGTGGAGCGGGCTATCAAAAAGGCATCATCGAAAGATCAGGAGGATTATAAGGAGATCACCTACGAGGGCTACGCACCCCACGGCATTGCCATCGTGATCGAAACCGCCACCGACAACCATAACCGGACCGTGGCTAATGTACGCAGCTATTTCAGCAAATGCGGGGGGAGCCTCGGAACCACCGGCATGACCGATTTCATGTTTGACCGCAAGAGCGTGTTCCGCATCCCCGCCGAGGGCATCGATACCGACGAACTCGAACTGGAATTGATCGACGTGGGGGGGGATGAAATTGAATTCGACGAGGAAACCGACCAATTGGTTATCTACGGCGAGTTTACAGCCTTCGGTAGCGTTCAGAAGTTTTTGGAAAGTAAGGGCTACGAGATCAAAGGGGCTGAGTTCCAGCGCATCCCGAACGATACTAAAGAACTCACCGACGAGCAGGTGGCCGATGTGGAGAAACTATTGGACAAGCTTGATGAGGACGATGATGTGCAGAACGTCTATCACAATATGAAGGACGAATAGAATCGCAAAGTACAACGTCCATAAAAAAACAACACCGACCTCAAATGGGGTCGGTGTGTCGAATTACACTTCATCAACAAACTAAAAACCAATCGAATCGTGTGGGATGATTAGCGTTCGCAACGGCGAAGCCAAACCATCATAACGATCATGCTGTAGGAGGGGGACTCGAACCACCCACGGTGTAGTTAGCCACAATACAACTCTGGTGGTCAACCCCAGTCGCTCCTAGGAGCGGCATTATACTGCGTTTATCCATTTATCACCACCCCCGAGACAGGAGGGCACGTCTGCCAATTTCGACACCCTACAATTTTAAAGAGCAATTTGTCAAATTCTACCCCGTTGACCCAGCGTTATTTGATTAACTTGATAGTACAAAGGTAAAGCAGCGTTGGGTTTCATTGCAAATATTTTATAAAAAATTCTCAAAATTTAAAGTCTGTTTAATAAAAAGCTATTTTTGTTGTAAATTCTCAAATAGAGGTTCACGGAAATGGACAAAAATTTAGAAATTGATAATACTGACCTAAAAATACTGTCGCTCCTGATGCAGGACGCGAATATGCCCTACACCGAAATCGGTAAAAAAATCTTTGTATCGGGCGGTACAGTGCATGTCCGCATGAAGAAAATGGAGCAAATGGGCATCGTGCGAGGGTCGCAGTTGGTGATCGACTATACCAAGCTGGGCTGGGACATTAGTGCGTTTTTGGGCATTTATCTGGACAAAAGTTCACTCTATGCCGAGGTAGCCGATCAACTCCGGCAAATCCCGGAGGTGGTGAATATTCATTATACAACGGGCATTTACAGCATCTTTGCCCGCATCGTGTGCCGCGATACAAACCATCTACGCGAGGTACTGCACGACAAAATCCAGAAAGTGCAGGGCATTCAGCGAACCGAAACATTCATCTCGCTGGAAGAAAGCGTGAACCGACCCATTCCGTTGGATGAGTAGAACGTAGAACGGTTTTCCAAAACCGTTCGTGATAGTAACCGAACTAATCGAACGGTTTTGGAAAACCGTTCTACTACACAAACTTTCCGCCAACGGAACAGGGCCGTTCGCTAAATTGTTACTTTTGTACGATAGAACGGTAAAACCGTTTTCGCGACAAACTATGAGCAAAGAAGTTGAACTCCTGGAGAGCATCACCAATTCAGAATATAAGTACGGATTCGAAACCCTCATCGAAGCGGATGAAGCTCCTCAAGGCTTAGACGAAGATATTGTCCGGTTTATTTCGGCCAAGAAAAACGAACCGGAGTGGCTGCTCGATTGGCGACTAAAGGCGTTTCGGCATTGGCAAACCATGACCGAACCCCATTGGCCAAACGTAAAATACCCGAAGATCGATTATCAGGCCATTAAATATTACTCGGCTCCCAAACAAAAGAAAACCGTTAACTCGCTCGACGAAATCGACCCCGAACTGCTCGATACGTTTAAGCGACTCGGTATTTCTCTGAACGAGCAAAAACGATTGGCGGGTGTGGTTGAGCAGGAGGGCGACCGCCCCCGTGTGGCCGTCGATGCTGTAATGGACTCGGTGTCGGTGGCGACTACGTTCAAGAAAGAACTGGCCGAAAAAGGTATTATTTTCTGCTCGATCTCGGAGGCTGTTCACGAGCACCCCGATCTGGTGAAGAAATATATAGGGTCGGTGATCCCGGTTAAAGACAACTATTTTGCCGCCCTCAATTCGGCAGTGTTTACTGACGGTTCGTTCTGCTACATTCCGAAGGGTGTTCGTTGCCCAATGGAGTTGTCGACGTATTTCCGCATTAACGCAGCCGGAACGGGGCAGTTCGAGCGGACGCTGATTGTGGCCGACGAGGGTTCGTACGTGAGCTACCTGGAGGGGTGTACGGCTCCCATGCGTGATGAGAATCAGTTGCACGCGGCTGTGGTTGAATTGGTTGCCCATACGGCTGCCGAGATTAAGTATTCGACGGTACAAAACTGGTATCCGGGCGATAAAGAAGGGCGCGGGGGTATTTACAACTTCGTGACCAAGCGCGGCATCTGCGACGGGCCAAACTCCAAAATTTCGTGGACGCAGGTGGAAACCGGCTCGGCCATCACCTGGAAATACCCTTCGGTTATCCTGAAAGGCGATAATTCGATTGGCGAGTTCTATTCGGTGGCCGTCACCAATAATATGCAGCAGGCCGACACGGGCACCAAAATGGTGCATATCGGTAAGAACACGAAAAGCCGGATTGTATCGAAAGGCATCTCGGCGGGGAAGAGCCAAAACTCATACCGGGGTTTGGTTGAGGTGATGAAGCGGGCCGACAACGCCCGGAACCACTCGCAGTGCGACTCGCTATTACTTGGTGATAAATGCGGGGCGCACACGTTCCCCTACCTTGAAGTCAAAAACCCGACTGCGACGGTTGAACACGAGGCTACGACCTCGAAAATTGGCGAAGATCAGTTGTTCTACTGCAACCAACGCGGCATTCCAACCGAACAGGCTGTAGCGTTGATCATCAACGGATACGCCAAGGAGGTGTTGAATCAGTTGCCAATGGAATTTGCCGTTGAGGCACAGAAGTTACTGGAAATCAGCTTAGAAGGATCGGTTGGTTAATCGTTGTGAAGCAATATCAATAGCCCTGTATCGGAAACGATGCGGGGTTTTTTATTTCCAGCGTGCATCGTCAAAATTTATTTAAGTGGAGGAGCAACCGAACAAACGAATAATCCGTAGGTTTAATGAGAATCACCTATTTAACTCTGATTTCCTTATGAAACATACCTACGCTGTTTGGTCGGCCCTTTTGATGCTGGCAGGTTCTATTTTCTTTATCGGCTGTAACGACCACGCCCAGTTTGGGCCAACTGCTCAGATTCGGTTGGTTGCCAATTTGAGCGGTTCGGCTGAGCGGCCAAATCCAGTGGTTTCGCCCGGTACGGGTACGTTTGTGGGTATCCTGGATCGGTCTACCCGCGTGCTGAACTACACCGTGACGTATTCGGGCATTACCCCCTCGGCAGGGCATATTCACCGGATCAATGCCGCCAATGGTAACGGGCCGGTCGAAATTCCGTTTGCTAATTTGGGGTCGCCTATCATAGGTACGGCCACACTGACGACCAACAGCCGGGTCGACAGCCTAATCAATGGGTTTTATTATGTGAACCTCCACACGCCCGCCAATCCGGGGGGCGAAATTCGGGGTAATGTGCGGGTCGACGGCCCCATCAAGTTGAAAGCTACTCTTTCGGGAGCTGCCGAACGACCAAATCCGGTTGTTACAAGTGCAAGCGGCTCTTTTGCGGGCGTTATTGACCCAACAACCCGCGTGTTGAATTACACGGTAACGTATGCGGGCCTGACTCCGTCGGCGGGGCACCTCCACCGAATAAATGCGGCCAATGGCAACGGCCCAGTCGAAATTGGGTTTGCCTCACTCGGCTCACCCATCATTGGCACGGCTACACTGACCACAAGCACGCGGGTCGATAGTTTGCTGAACGGATTTTATTACGCTAATCTGCACACTCCGGCTTTCCCGGGGGGCGAAATTCGCGGTGATATCCGACCCTAGGCAGAAATCGTTTCAGGCGAATTAACAGAAGCGGTCCCCCACAAAATCGGGGACCGCTTCTGTTTTGTTTCCAGTTCTCGCCCGTTCAAAAGGGCTTTCCCGGCGTTGATCCTTAAAATTGGTTAATTGAACGAAAATAGTTTCGGGTGGTGGGCGGAGGGGCGTAACTTGTCGCATCATCAAAATTAACCACCATGTTTCGCCATTTCTTTACGTCAATCTGTTGCTGCCTGTTTAGCATTGCGGTATTTGGGCAGGGTATCCGGGGAGTTATCAAAAATGAGAAAGGCGAGGTGCTACCTTACGCGGCCATTGTCGTGAAAAGCACGCCAAACGGCACCATTGCTAACACGGAGGGTCGCTATGAATTGCCCTTGGCACCGGGTCGCTACGATGTCGTGTTTCAATATCTGGGTTTTCAGACCCAACAAAAATCTGTTGACGTTAAAAGTGAATTTGTCAGCCTGGATGTGGTGATGGTTGAGCAGGCGTATCGGTTGCAGGAGGTATCGACCAAATCGACCAACGAAGATCCGGCCTACACCATTATGCGCCGGGCCATCGCCAAGAGCAAATTTCACGAGTTGCAGGTGAATAGCTACACCGCCCGGATCTACGGAAAAGGGTCGTTTATCGTGGAGAGTATTCCGGCTCTGGTCGAGAAGATGGCCAAGAAACAACTGAAAGAGGCTGAAGTAGATGCCAATTTTAAGGTGGGCGTGCCGAACGTGTTTGAGTCCGTATCCGAGGTGTCGTTTCAGCAACCCAATACCTACAAACAACGACTGATTGCCTCGCGCAATTCCCAAAGTAATGAACTCATTCCGGCACAGTTTGCGATGGGATCGTTTTATCGCCCGGAGATCAACAACGCCGTATCGCCCTTGTCGCCAAAGGCGTTTGCCTACTACAAGTTTGTGTATGAGGGTACGTTTCGGGAGGCCAATGGGATTGAGATCAGCAAGATACGTGTGACGCCCCGGTCGTGGGGGGAGGGTGTGTTTCGGGGCATCATCTACATTATCGAGCAGTCGTGGGCCATCCACAGCCTGCAACTCGAACAGGTTGTACAACAGGGGTTTACGATAAATTTGCGGCAAACCTACACGCCGATTCAGAACGTGTGGATGCCGGTAAACGGGCGATTTAACTTTAAAGGGCAAATTTTTGGCGTAAAGCTCGGGGGCGATGCGGTGGTCAGTTATCAGTACCGCAACCTGAAGATAAATCCCGCCTTTGTCGACGACGTGCAGGTGGTCGATGAGAAGAAATACAAACCCGATGTTCAGTTGTCGAAGCGCGAGGTGAAGGATCAGTCGATGGATGAATTGGTGAAAAAACAGAAAGAGTTTTCGACCAGGAACATGCGGCAGATGATGAAGGAGTACGAAAAACAGGAACTGAAAGAACGCAAAGAGAAAGCCCGGCAAGAAAAGAAAGAAGATGTGCAGGTGGTGCGCAACGACTCGACTTCGATTGACTCGCTGGCGGGAAAACGGTCGGTGGCCTACTGGGACTCATTGCGGTCGGTTCCGCTCACAACGGCAGAGATCAAAAGCTACGTCCGTAACGACAGCCTGAAAGTAGTGCGGGAAATAAAAGCCAAGAAAGATTCGGTGAAGGTTGCCAAGAAGGACTCGACCAAAAGTAGCTCGGCGGTAAAGCTGTCGCAGCTTTGGAGCGGGGCCAACTGGCGGCTGGGCAACCGAACGAACCTACGCTACGATAGCCCTCTAAACGACCCGACGACTAGCTTCGGCTACAATACCGTGGAGGGTTATTGGCTCACGGCCGGTTTGAAACTAAACATCCGGGGTGGGGCAGTAGACACGACCAAACGGGCCTCGACGGACAAAGACAAACGACCGCGCTACCTGCCCGGACCAACCTGGTCGGTGGGGGGCGTGGGCCGGTACGGCTTCGGCTGGGATAAATTTATTGGGTATGGGCAAACACAGTATGCGTTCAAAAATACGGTCGTGAACCTACAGGGCGGGCGGTATGTGTCGCAATTGAACCCCGAAAGCCCCATTGGAAATGGCCTCAACACCCTCACGACACTGTTTTTCGAGCAGAACTTCCTGAAAGAGTATCAAAAAGACTACCTGCGACTCTCGGCTGATTTCAAACCCTGGAAGGAGCGTGTGACCATTAACAGTTCGCTGGAATACGCCGAGCGCACCGAACTGGCCAATTTCAGGGAAACGATTCGCCCCTGGATCAACTGGCGCAACCGGTCGTTTACGACGAACCGCGTCGAGAACGCGGAGGTAGGATCGTCGGCATTTCCGGTGCATCAGGCATTGGTGTTCAACCTCACGGCGTCGGCCCGGTTGGGTGCGCCCCGCTACTACATCCGCAACGGCAAACGCTACAGCCGCCCCAACAACGACGCGCCGTGGTTGTCGGTCAACTATCGCAAAGGCATCGCGGGAGTGGGTGGCTCCGACGTAAACTACGATTTTTTGCAGGCTCGTATCAGCCACTCGTTCGAGACGGGGATTCGGAGCCGGTTGAGCTACAACCTATCGGCGGGGGCGTTTGTGAACGACCGGGCCGTGTACTTCCCCGACTTCCGCCACTTTGCGGGCAACCAGTTTTTCCTGCAACAGGGCGACCCGGTGAGCGTGTTCCGACTGTTGCCGTACTACGAATTCAGCACGGGCAAACGGTTCTTTGAGGGGCACCTGCTCGCGGAGTACCGTAAGTTTTTCCTCACGCAGATCACCTGGTTCCGGTTGTTGGAGTTGAAAGAAAACCTGTTCGTGCATCACCTCGCAACGCCTAACTCGCGCAACTACACCGAGGTGGGCTACGGCCTGAACGGTCTGATTCCAAAGGTGTTTCCCTTCTTCCGGCTGGAAGTGATCGGGCAATTTCAAGACTGGAAGTATAAGGGCTTGGGGTTCCGGGTCGGAACAACCCTCAACTTTGGGCGGTAGCCAGATACAAAACGGGCGACTCATGATTTGAGTCGCCCGTTTTGTATCTGGCTTCGTGTGTATTACCGGTTCATTGTACCACCGTTGCCCATTTTCGACAGCACATCCTGCGAAACATTCAGGTGAGCCTTCACGAGTGGGTGAGCTACCATCTCAATGCTCTTGAGGTTTGCGTCTGAGGCCTGGCTTTTCACCTTGTTCATTACCTGATCGAGTTTTTCGTGACCTTTCACGGCGTGTTCGCCCATGTAATGCTGCTCCAGTTCTTTGGCTGACATGGCGTTCATCCGGGTGATCATCGCCTGCGTATCGGCATCGGGCGACTCGGGCAGGGTAACGCCTTTCGCCTGTGCAATCTCCTTCAATTTAGCGGAAAGGCCCGTTTGCTCATCCACTTCGGCCTGCGCTATCGCACGAACCTCAGGCGATGTAGCCTTCTGAACGGCAATCCTGCTCGTTTCCAGTTGCATCATGCCCCCTTTGGCCACTTCGAGCATCAGGTTTTGGTCGGCAGTCGACAGTTTCGTACTCGTTGGGCGGATGGCTGCCACATCGGCGGCTCCTTTTTTGTTCACCCGGTCGAACTCGGCTTTGCTCTGACGACCCACCATGTTGGCGTTCATCATCGACGATGACGACGTGGTAGCCCCCGAATTCATGCGGGTGTTTTGTTGGGCCATTGCGCTGTTGGCAAGGGCTAGCGTGGCGAGAACACCCAGGCCAAGCGTCAGTTTTTGTGACGATTTCATGTTGTTTACTAGATAACGTTGAAGTAATTAAGTCTATCTATTTAACGGGTTGATGGTGAAATTGTTTATTTTGCGATCTATGTATGCAACCCGGTCTATTCTGTCTGCATCTACATACCACAAACCCCTTCTCCATCATGCGACCTGTCCTGCTTTTTCTGCTAACAATCATCTCATTAACTGGATTGGCTCAACCTAAAGACACGTGGGTGATCCGTGTAGGCAAGCTCTACGATGCCCAAAACAAGCTTTTCTTAGCCAATCAGACACTCGTCGTTGTCAATGGCGTTATTCAGGCGGTAGGGCCGCAGGTGGCGAAACCCGCAGGAGCAAAACAGCTTGACATGAGTCGGTACACCGTAACGCCGGGGTTGATCGACATGCATACCCACTTGCTGATCCACCAAAAACAAACCAAAGATGGATTGGAAGTAGCTTCAAAAGTGCCTGCTGACCAACGGGTTGAGCGGGGACTCAGGTTTGCCCGTCAGTATATCGAAGCAGGAATTACCACCGTTCGGGACTTGGGTAATTCGGGGCAGTATCTGGACGTTCGGCTACAGAAGCTTCTGAGCAAAAGTGGAAACCTGACAATATACGTATCGGGGCCTATCCTGAGTCCGCCGGGAGGGCAATTTGGCAAACTGTTCCCCGCCGACAGCTTTGTTATCAATCAGGAATATCGAGTTGTGAAGGGGCCCGCCGACGCTCGCGAAGCGGTATTGGAGCATGTCCGGCAGGGCATCAACGTGATTAAAGTGTGTATGAATACCGACAACCGGGTACTGGCCCCAGACGAGATCGAGGCCATCGTGAAAACTGCCCGCGACAACGGCATAACCGTTACGGCCCATGCCACCTACGACGAGTCGGCCCGCGATGCCGTGTTGGCCGGGGTGAGTGGCATCGAGCATGGCTACGCGCTGTCGGACACCACGCTGGAGTTAATGGCCCAACGCGGTACGTATCTGGTGCCGACGGATGCCTCTCGCCGACTGGCAGCCCGGCTGGTGGCCGGTATTGGCATGGTGGGTAAAGAGGCCGACGACTATGCGAATAGCTTTCTGAACGGGGTACATGATCGGCTGCGACGAGCCGTTGCAAAGGGCGTTACCATCGTGTCGGGGTCCGACTATTATCTGGACGTAGCCGGGGTAGGGCAGGGGCAAGGAGCAGTTGATGTTGTGTTGGCCTATCATGAAGCCGGGATTCCTGTCAGCGAGGTATTGCAGTATGCCACCTACAAAGCAGCGAAAGCTCTAGGTGTCTCAGATAAACTAGGGAGCATCAGCAAGGGCATGCAGGCCGATTTGGTGTTTTTTGAGGGCGACCTGGAGACCGATTTCGCTCAGGCTCTAACGCAGGTTAAAATGGTTTTCAAAAGAGGAACGCCCGTCTTCTCGAAGGTTGCCCCTGTATCGCGAAAGAAGCCTGTAGGAGGGAGTCGTAAATGAAGATTATGTTGATACACTACCAAATTACAACTCTGTGCTTTGGCTCCAAGTAAAGTTTGTGGGTTTGGCCAACGTTGAACGCTTCGTAAAAAGGAGTGAAATTGCGTACCGTGCCATTCACGCGAAACTCTTCTAGCGGATGGGCATCATCTAACATGGCCCGTATCATTTGGGGGGTGTAAACGGCCCTGTGTTCTTGAGCGTAAGCAAGAAAGAACCGCTGCGCTGGGGTTAAGCCCTCTACCAAAACGCCGTTTTTGAATTGAGAGGTCTCCGCAAAAGCTTCGTAGGCAACAGATAATCCAACCAGATCGGCGATGTTTTCACCGATAGTCAAGGGGCCATTATTCGTTAACGAATCTAAGACCTTGTATTGGCTAAATTGCTCTAAAAGAGGGGTATATCGACTAATAAAAGCAACTGAATCGGCAGTGCTAAACCAACTGCGTAGGTTGCCATCGGCATTGTACTTATAGCCGCCCGAGTCAAAAGCGTGGGTCAGCTCATGACCAATGGTTCGCCCAATGGTCGCGTATTTTATGGCGTCATCGGCACCCGCCCAAAAGTAGGGTGGTTGTAAATACCCCGCAGTCAGCGTAATTGTGTTTTCACTGTTGCTGTACGATGCGCCCGTTCCGGCGGTCATGAATCGCCAGTTTGTCTTGTCAACGGGTTGGTCGAACGATTGAAGATTTTTCCGGCGGTTTCGTTCAGAGAGCCGGACAGTGTTACCGAAGAAATCGTTCCGGTCAATCCGTACCCCATCGTAGGTGTCCCATTGGTCGGGGTAGCCAATCTTACGGGCCATGCTCCGAAGTTTGCGAAGGGCTTCACTTCGGGCGGCAGGACTTAGCCATGAGGCCGCTTGTATGCGTCGGGCGTATACAGCCTGGATTGTCTCGAAAACTGCCAGCACTTCTTTCTTGGCCGATTCGGAAAACCGTTCCTTCACATAAATCTGCCCAACCAAATCGCGTAGTGGGTACACAATTCGGGCCATTATTGCTTTATCGCGTGCTTCGGGTTGTTGTTGACCGGCGAGCACCTTACCAAAAAACGCAACGTGTGTTTCCCTGAAGCGACGACTTAGTTTAACGGCGTGTGCAGTCATGTAGTCGGTTTTCAGTTTGTCCCGCCAAGTCGCAATCGGCACGATGCTCAACAAACTGTCGAGCAATTGATAGTAGCGAGGTTGGGCCATGTTGACGCGCTTAGGTCGTAAGTCCGTCAGCGTGAAGAATCGCTGCCAATCCAGAGTGTTATACCGTTGATTCAACTGCCTGATGGCTGTTGGGTTATAGTGTAGAGCGGGTTGGCGAGCCTGTTCGGGTGTGTCGTGCCCCTTTGCTAATTGCTTTTCCAGTACAAGAATATGCTCAGCGGCTGTAGCGGCTTGTGCTTGGCCGTACCCAATCAACGTCAACAATTGGGTCAGGTACTCTTTGTATTGACCGTGTATAATTTGCGACTTGGTATCATTTTTCGAGTAGTAAGTTGCCGGAAAAGCAAGCCCACCCTGCCCAAGCGTCGCTAGTTGGATGGTATTGTTTTGAGCGTCAGGCTCTGCGTATAAATTGATTATCGCGTTGGTGGGCGTTGCGAGGTGACGAGCTATAAAGGCAGGCACATCACTTGGTGAGCGAATACTGTCAACTGCTTTAAAATAAGGCAAGAGAGGTAGATAGCCAAGTCTTTCGATTGAATGCGTATCTAACCCACTCGCATAAAAGTCGCCCAACAATTGTCCAGCCGATCCCGTCGGGTGACGCTGAGTCGACAGTTGTCTGACTCGATCCTCAACAAACCGTGTGTTGCCCTCATAGATAGCAACAATAGGTGCCCACATGCCTTGATTGGGGGGGATCTTGGCACTTTTGAGCCATTGTCCATTGGCAAATCGGTAGAAATCATTACCGGGCGTGATGGTAGAGTCTATGAGACGTAGCGTAACAGGAGTATCTTGAGCATCTACCCGTGCAAGATTCAGCGCAAGAAATAGTAGAAGGAGTAGTTTCATAACCTTATTTTTACAGAAAGACTACCCTAGGGCCAGTTACGTTGCACATGCTACGAAATATTTCGTAGATATACTATTCCTGCTCTATAACCACCATGAAATCCCTCCTGACCACCCTTTGCTTCCTTCTATCTCACTGGCTCACAGCCCAAACCGTGATACGTGGCAAGGTAACCGAAGCCGGTACGGACAAGCCGTTGCCGTTCGCGACGGTGTACATCAACACGACCACACGCGGCACCACTGCCGACGAAAATGGCAGTTACCGCCTGACGGGCATCCCGGCGGGTACGGTGGAGGTGGTGGCCTCGTATGTGGGCTACAAGCAGGCGCGGCAGGTGGTGCGGGTGCGGCCCGACGCCCCCGCAACGGTCAATCTGGAACTCGCGCCAACGGGCAATGCCCTTACCGACGTGACCGTTACGGCCAAACGCAGCCGGGCCTGGGAGCGAATGTTGCGAACCTTTAAAAATGAATTGCTGGGCGAAAGTCCGTGGGCAGGCCGCTGCGTGTTGACAAACCCGGAGGCCGTGATCCTGACCGACGGCAGTGATGGACACCTACGGGCCAAAGCCACCGAACCGCTGGTGTTCGACCATAACGCGTTTGGCTACCGGATTTATTACGACCTGTTGTCGTTCGACTTTTTTAACCGGGCCGTGTATTACGGTGGTGCTACACGGTTTGAGGAAATGAAACCCGAAAGCCCGCAGCAACAACGTCGGTGGCAGCGCAACCGTCAGCAGGCCTACGAGGGGTCGACCCGCCACCTGCTCACCACCTTGCTCGCTGGGACCTACGAGCAGGAAGGGTATATGGTGTTCAAAAGCAACATTAACCTGTCGGCGCAGGCAATGCCCTCGGCACCGGTGATGAGTTTTGAGGAAGCACGACGCCCCGTTCGCATCACACCTGATAGTGTTTCGAGACTTTTCCGAGGAGGTGAACTGGGCAATGAGCGGGTGATGATACTCGACAAACCGCTCGAAATTTTCAATACCCGCCTGAATACGCGCAACTCGCCGTATCCTGATATGCCCTTTGCCTACTCGCTCCTTTATTTACCCCGCCAAACGGCCATCGTCACCACCGACGGCTGGGTGTCGGTGCCCAATGGAATGGAAATTCGGGGTCATTTGAGCCGCGACCGACTGGCTAACCTGCTTCCCGCCGACTGGCGACCCATGACCGATGCTATCCAACCCACCGAAAAACCCTTAGCCGAGGGCACCCTGCTCTCGCCCGACGCCCGGCTCGATTCGATCAAACGCGACTGGCGGATCGCCCAAAAATCGGCTTTGCCGCTCGTGTTTCTGCACACCGACAAAACGTTTTACACTACCGGCGACAACCTTTGGTTCTCGGCCTATGTGTTGAATCCGACCACCTACGCCCCCCTGCCCAACCGATTGGCCGAGGTCGACGATGCCCTGCACCTCGACTGGATAAACGCGTCGGGGCGGGTGTTGCGCCACAGGTGGGTGCCCCTAAAAAACGGTCGGGCCAACGGCGCGTTTCGCCTGTCCGATTCTCTCCAAACAGGCGTTTATACGCTTCGGGCCTACACCGAGGCCGGACGCATGGCCAACCGACCGGCGTTTGAACGGACCATTTTGGTCAGTAATGGGTTGGGGAATCTGCCCGCTGTGTCAGGTAAGGAATTACGCCCAAACCCGGTTTCGGGCCAAAAAACCCTTCAACCCAATCTGCAATTCGACGCGACTGCCGATACGACTCAGATTCAAGTTCGTGTTGTTCAAACCGGCCCCACCCGCGACGAGCCGGTGTACCTGACGCTACAATCGCGTGAACGGTTTGTGGGAAACGCCAAAATCAAACCCGCCAACGGGCGGGCCATACTTGCCGTGCCAACCCTGAACGTACCAATGGGGTTGATTCGACTTACCCTGTTCGATTCGGAGGGCCAACCCAACGCCGAGCGCATGGTTTGGCTGGCTCCCTCGCCCGACCCCGTTCGTCTGACCATTACCCCCGATAAAGCCCGGTATCAACCCCGCGACACGACCTCGCTCCAACTCCGGCTCCAAACTGATGAGGGCGAACCTCTCCCGGCCAACGTGTCGATCTCGATCACCGATGCCGACCAACTCCCGCCCGACTCACTTATGGCCTCGTTTCGGGCGCACCTGTTCGCGCAGGCTACCCGCGCCCTGCCCGACTTTGCCCAGCCAACCGCCCGGCGCGACACAAGCGTGGGAATGGTGGTGCGTGGGCGCGTGCTCGACCGGAAAGGCCAACCCGTTCCTAAAGCGGGTGTTTTGTTAACGTTTGTGACCCAAACCGAGTCGTTTGCCCGCTCGACACGCACCGACGCCGAAGGACGTTTCAGGCTGGAAACATTGGTCCTAACCGATTCGGCGCAAGTAACGGCGCGGGTGGTCGACGAAGCATTTAAGCCGCTTAAAGCCACAGTCCGGCTCGACAACCCCGGTGGGCCGCAGGGGGAAGGGCACGTTTGGCCGGTCGATACGAGCGCGTCGGGGCAATGGTGGCGGTATGTTGGGGCCATTCGCGCGGCCCGATTGCGGCAGGCCGAATCGCCGGAGGGATATCGGCAGGGCGACGCCCGCCAACTCCGCGAGGTGACGGTTCGGGCCATCAAACCCACCGACGACCGGGAGGCCCGGCGCGTAAGCCTGCACGGTACCCCCGACCGGGCCGTTACGTTCGATGAGAAATCGGCTCAGTATGGCAACGTTTATGAAATGCTACGTGGTCGGGTGGCGGGCGTGCAGGTCACCAGCCGTCAGGACCCAAGTGCGATGGGCGGTTATACGGTGATTGTCCGGGGTATCGGGTCGTTTGGATCGAATAATGCCCCCTTGTTCATCTGGGATGGACAGTACATAGATGAGAACGAGACAGGTACTGGATTGCTTATTATAAATCCTGCTGAAATTGAGCGGATTGAGGTAGTAAGCAGCGCAAGCGCGGCCATCTATGGTGCGCGTGGTGGGGCGGGTGTTGTCGCGTTTTATTCCCGCAAATCGAAGCCCGATCAAGTTACTCCCGGCGCAGAAGCAATGCTCGTGATGGGCTTCCCGCGCCCGGTTACGTTCGTGCCCACCCTCCTCGACCCGGCCCGCACCGACCGGCGCGATGTGTTGTTCTGGACCCCCCAACAACAGACCGATACACAGGGAAACCTAACCCTCCGGTTTCCCTTGTCGGACGTGGCCCGAACCCTGCGTGTAACCGTTCAGGGCATCAGTACAAGCGGCTTGCCGGTCTCGGTGGAGAGGGTCGTGAAGGTACAATAGACCCTATTTTTTGCCAATGCTGAACCAGGGCATCACAAAGCCGCGCCCTTCGGTGAACGTTGCACCAGACAACTTGCCATTGCTCAGGTAGCCGCTCGTAAAATACGTGTTGGAACCGTCGGAGGTAGTAAAGGCGAAATGCAACTTGCCCCATTCGGTATTAATGCGCCCATTCGTGAATGGCGTATCGTAAAAAGTGCCCTGTAAAACGCCTTCCCCGTCGAGTTTCGTGATCGTGAACTTCACAATGTAAGGCGAATCGGTGGGAGTGGGGCGCAGGTCAATTTCCCAGTTACCGATCAACTCCTGCAAGAGCGTTTGTCTGTCGATAGCTGGTAAAACGGTTTGGCTAGTGGGGTTGGCCGTTTGGGCGAAGGCGAAAAAGCTGGTGAAAAGAAGAAGGCTCGCTGCGAGGAGTGTCGTTTTCATGGAGATTTTGCTTGATTGAAAGCCCAGTATGGGCGACATGTTAATAGAAAAATAGCACCTGGTATTTCGTGTTTAAGCCTCATCGGGGCGGTATGTAAAAGACAACCCGCGTACATGCCGCCCCGATGGGGCTTTATGGTCCCTGCTTACCGTTGTCTCTCTATTAACATGTCGCCCCGATGGGGCTAGGACCGCTACAGCCGCCCTTTCTCTTCTTCCAAACCCGTTTTGCGTTGGCGGGCGGCTTTGATCTGTTTGCTGCCGAAGGAGTAGGTGAAGTTGACCCGAACTTGCTGACTTTCGTAGCCCCCGCTGGCATCCATGTACAGGCCACCGAAGCGGCTGATGCCCCGCCACTGTTGCCGGTTGAACGGGTCCGACACCGTCAGCACTACGCTTCCCCGATCAGCCAGAACCTTGCGTTGCAGGCCTACGTTGGTGCCCCAGTACCGGCGGTTGCGGAATGTGCCACCCCAGATCGAGGGCGAGGTGTAATAGCCCGACAGCTCCAAGTTCCACTTGCGGGGTAGTGTAATGGTATGTTGCATGTATAGGTTCAATGCATTGACTGTCAGGCCAATAAACTTTCCCTCGCCAAAGTTTGCCCGGTTCGTGGAGCGGTACGCGTTCACGTTGGCGTAGACGTTCCACCACGTAGCCAGGCTGAAGGGATAACTCACATTGACAGACCAAACCCGCTGATTGGCGAGGTTGCGCGTGGTCATGTAGTTGCGCGGACGCCCGTCAGCTTCGGCGCGGAGCGTATCTGTGATGTCGGTGAAAAAGTCCTGCGTGTCGCTGTAGCTGATCGAGGTGGTCAGCTTGTACTTGTACGTGTGCGCCAGTTGAACGGTGTTGGTGTATTGAGGCCGCAAGAAGGCATTGCCTTTTTGGTAGGTCAACTCATCGAGCTTCCACTCGAACGGGTTCAGACTCTGATAGCTGGGCCGGTCGATTCGGCGGCTGAACGTCCAATTCCACTGGCTCGTCTGGCTCGGCGAATAGGTTAGGCCCGCGCTTGGAAATAGGTTTAGGTATTGTCGGGTCACACGGCTCAGGTCCGTTTGGCCGTTTGCGGCCTGTAGTTGCCCATCCGAGTAGGTATGTTCGGCGCGGAGACCCAGTTGGGCTTGCCATTTGCCCTTCGTTTTGTTGTACGTGGCGTAGGCTGCATTCACACGTTCAGTATACACAAACCGGTTCGTGCGGTCGAGGTTGAGCCGGTCGCGCCCGTCGATCTGGTCGAAGAAATCGAACCCGTTATCCGTCTCCACCGACGAGAGTTTCAGGCCCAATCCAAGCTTTCCCCCGACCAACCGTTGGCTATAGTCGGCCTTGAGCGTGCGCAGGCTGACGTTTGTGAGGGTAGTCATGCGGTAGTTGCGTTCGGCGAGCAGGGCGTTAGTACGCGGGTCGAGGTATTGGTTGGGTTGGTACGAATCGCTGTTCGATTGAAAGCGACCCAGGTCGGCGTCGACCGTCAGTTCGTGCCCGGTGGTGTCGCTGTAGCGATAATTCAGGTTGGCGTTGCCGTTGGCGCGGGCATTGGTGTTTCGGTTGTTGGCTATCAACAAACTCGTGGGGGTTTGCCCAACCAGACCGATGGGCGTTTGGCCGAGGGTGCCGCTGTTGCCGTCGCGCAGGGAGCCGTCGAACAACACCCCCAATGTGCTCCGGCGACTCAGGAACAAGTCGGCCCCGGCGCGGGCGTTGTGGCTCACCGACCGAGAGCGGGTTTGGCTCTGTTGGTCGAAATACTGAACCAGGCCGTTAGCCCCTGATTGCTCACGATAGAGGTTGATAAACGACCAGTCGCGGGCCGCACGGGTGCTGTACGTTGCGAACAGGTTCACCTTTTCCGTGCGGTTGTTCAGGCTCACCGAGCCGTTGGCTTTCGGGAAATACCGCCCCTGTGCCAGTCCCAGCGTGGCCGTGCCGTTGGTGCCGTAGTTCTTGTTTTTCTTCAACCGGATGTTGATAATTCCCGCGTTACCCTGCGCATCGAACCGGGCCGAGGGCTGGGTAATAATCTCCACGGCCTCAATGTCCGACGCCTGCAACGTCCGCAGGTATGCACCCAAATCTGCCGCGCTCAGGGGCGAGGGTTTTCCGTCGATAAAGATGCGAACGCCGTTTTTGCCTTGCAGCATCAGATTGTCGTTTGGGTCGATCAATACGCCCGGAGCCCGTTGCAGCACCTCCAGGGCCGAACTTCCCGCCAACGTCAGGCTACCCTCGACGTTCAGCACGAGCCGGTCGGTCTTCATCTCGACCAACGGCTTGCGGGCCGTTACGGTTACGGCTTTCAGCGATTGTGCCGTTTCGGTCAGTACTACGGTGGGTAGGTTCAGGGTTTGGCCCTCGGCCACTGTCAGCACTGCCGACCGCCACTCCGCAAACCCCACCCCCGACACCGCGACCCGGTAACTGCCCGCCCGAATGCCGACAATCGAGAAAGCCCCCTGTGCATCGGCAACGGCAGTTTTGGCGAGAGTTGAATCGGTTCCGCGAAGCAGCGTGACGGTTACGAACGGCGAGGGTTGTTGCCGCACATCGACAACGGTGCCGGTCAACGTGGCGGTTTGGGCGAAGGCAGTTGCCAACGAGAGAACCAGGAGGAGGAGAATAGATAGCGTTTTCATGGCATTGGCCGGTTTGATGGGTTAAAGCTAGAGCAGTACCAAGCCCCCGGCCAGCCGCAATCGGCGAGTGGTCAAATGGGTCGGTGAATGAAGAGCTAATGCCGTTCGGCGACGTATTTGTCAGTTCGTCGGAAATGAAGTGGAGTTGGTCTGGTCAACCGATACGTTTGTTTTGTACTATTGCACCGAACAAAAACATTCTTAACCAACATGAACGAACAACCATCTACTTTCCGCGTAGCGTTAAAATGGGGCTTAATTCTGGGCCTTGTCCTAGTTGCTTATACACTCGCGCTGTACTTGACCAACACCGTTGGCGATACCTTGCCTAGTTTGCTGGCTTATCCGATCATCGTTGTGGTGCTGGTACTGGCAATGCGTGATTTTCGCGCCCTCAATAATGGCTTCATGAGCTATGGGGAGGGCTTGACAGTAGGCGTGGTGACGGCGGCTGTTTCCAGTGTTTTATCTAGTATCTTCTCGTATTTCTACACGAACTTTATCGATACGGGGGCCACTGAGCGCGCTATAGAGAAAATTCGGGAAAAATACGAAGAGATGGGCATGTCGGACGATCAGATCGAAACGTCGATGGAGATGGTACAAAAGATGCAAAACCCGGTTTGGACCCTGGTAGTTGGTGTTTTCTTCTACGTACTGATGGGGTTGATCTTTTCGCTGATCATCGCGGCCATCATGAAGAAAGAGAAAACCGACGTTTTTGAATAACACCATGCCCCAACAAACCGCCTTCTGGGGAATTTCGTACCGCCAATTAGCCGGGGTGTTGGGGCTGTATTTACTGGCCGTCGTGATGTACGACATTGCCCTGTCGATCAGTCAGCAGGAGTGGTCGGAGCAGCCCATGCTCGCCGACGCATTCAGTTACTTACCACGAATCCTGCTCGACTACGCCTTGAAATTGGCATTCACGGCCCCAATCTGGTATTTGTTGTTTGTCCGGTTGCGGGAATGGTCGCTTCTTCGGCGTGTTGCGCTTCATCTGGTGCTCTTACCCGTGTTTATTGTGTTTTGGCAAAACGTTTGTTATCTCATTAGCGATGCGTTTGGTACTGGTCGACTGAAGGGCAACGGCGAGATTTGGGATACCTACATCAGCTCGCTGTTCTATCTGGTTCAGTTTGGTGTCTTCCACACCTACGCCTATTATCGCGACTTTCAGCATCAGCAAATGCAGGAAGTCGAACTCCGCGAACTGGCCGTAAAAAGTGAACTCTCGGCCCTGAAAGCCCAGTTGAACCCACACTTTCTGTACAACGTGTTCAACACGATCAGTGCCACGGTTCCGCCTGCCCTCGAACACACCCGCGAACTCCTCGCCGACCTCGCCGACTTGTTTCGATACCAGTTGCAAGCCTCCAAAACCGATCTCGTAACAGTGCGCGATGAGGTGGGGTTTCTCCAGAAATATCTCGACCTCGAAACGGCCCGCTTCGGCGACCGGCTCCGCGTTCGATTCGACGTGCCTGACGCCGTGATGACTGCCAAAATTCCACCCATGCTGCTGCAACCGCTGGTCGAAAATGCTGTCCGGCACGGCATCGCGCCCCAGATTGAAGGGGGTGAGGTACGGGTGCAGATTTCGGAACAGGGTGGACAACTACAGGTGTCCGTCTCCGACACGGGCGCGGGCCTGAACGGCTCTCAAACACCGGGCTTTGGTGTGGGCCTGACTAACACGCGCCTGCGTTTAGAGAAAATGTTCGGCAGCGAGTTAGTTTTGGAAGCGAACAAGCCGCACGGGGTGGTGGCGAAATTTGAGATACCGTTTTACGGGGCTAAAGCCCCTGAAATAGCTATACCGCAGAGATACGCAGAGGTATATAGAGATTCACAGAGAGAAAACATGAGAGAACAAAATGATTTTAGTTCTTAAAAAAACCTCTGCGAATCTCTTTTATTCCTCTGAGCATCTCTGTCGGTCCGCCGATGCGGTAATAACTGTTTAGCACCTTCAGGTGCGTTACTCATACCATGCAGAAGGTTCTTATCATCGACGACGAGGCCGCAGGCCGCTTGCTCATCCGGCAGTATCTGGAAGCCTACCCAACATTGATTGTGGTGGGCGAGGCCAACAACGGGGTCGATGCGGTCCGGCTCATCAACGAGTTTCGGCCCGATCTCATTTTTCTGGACGTGCAAATGCCCGGCCTGACCGGCTTCCAGGTCTTGCAACACATCGACGAGATTCCTCAGATTATTTTCTCGACGGCCTATGATCAGTATGCCCTGCAAGCCTTTGAGGTTCACGCGGTCGATTACCTGCTCAAGCCCTATACACGCGACCGGTTTGCGCAGGCCGTTGCCCGTGTGATGGACCCCCGCACCGCCAACCTCCAGAAAATTCAACCCCTCGCCGAAAGCCTGTTGGCACCGTCTGGTCGAGGAACCGCTGATCGCCCGATGCCGGATCAATACCCCGAAAAGATCCTGGTGCAAACCGGCAACCGGCTCGTCACGGTTGCCGTTGCGGACATTCTGCGCATCGAAGCCGAGGGCGACTACGCCACGCTCGTAACCGCTAAAGGGCACCACCTGAGCAACTACGGCATCACGGCCCTCGAATCCCGGCTCGACCCGCGCCTGTTCATCCGCGTCCACCGCTCCGACATTGTCAATCTGCACTACATCCGCGAGATTCAGAAGTACCCGTCGAGCTACGATGTGATCCTACAAAACGGCGACGTTGTGCGCGTGAGTCGATCCTACATGGAGAAAATTCGCGAGTTGACGTTTTGAGTGTTTATTTGTGTAGGTTTGAAGGAGCCTCATTCTATGTACGAACTCATCTTTACGGAAAAGGCAACACGAAGCCTAAAAAAGATTCCAAAAATGGGGTGTCTATATTGGCCTTACGGCCATGCCGGAAGGTATCCGGCACTACAAACGTCGCCCCGCCACGTAATGCCGGATAGTTTCCGGCATGGCCGTAAGGCCAACAACACACAAGATTGAAATGCACCCCCAAAAATGGACGCCAAACGGATTTTAGTGAAACTTGATGAGTTGGCGGCAAATCGCGTAATCGAAATAGTTGACGTTGGCAGCCGAAAAGAGATATACAAATGACCTTACAAGCGCAAATTATCGAAGAGAATGGCGAACCGAAATTTGCGGTGTTGCCCTACCAGTCGTATCAGACCTTAGCCAGTGAACTGGCTGAATTTGATTCGTTAGAAGATTTCTTAGACTACGTGACTATCCTGAAAACGAAAGCCGAAAACAAACGATGGTTAACTCGTGACCAAGTCTGGCAGGATCTAGGATTGAGCGACTGATTAGATAGAATGTTTTGCCCGTTCGCAATACTAAGTAGTTCTGTACCCTCCTAAACTAATGAAAATCAGTATTCGTCTTGCCGTATTCTTTGCAATACTGTGTACCCTCTTTTACGGCTATACGGCCTTCATCGTCTGGCAATCGGAGAAAGAATACCCGCCTGAAGGTTCGTTCCTGACCAAAAACGGGCAGTCGCTACACTACATAAAAGCGGGGAACGGGCCACCGCTGATCCTGATTCACGGCGATGGCGGTTCGCTCTACGACTGGAAACTGTCGTGTTTCGATACACTGTCCCGGCACTACACAACCATCGCCATCGACCGGCCCGGACTCGGACACAGTTCGACCTTACAAAACCAATCCATTGAAGGGCAGGCCGACTTTTTGCACACCTGCCTAAGCCAGTTGACCACGGAAAAACCAGTCTTGATTTGCCATTCGCGCGGGGCCGAGGTGGGTATTTGCCTGGCCCTGAAATACCCCAACGACGTGGCTGGGTTGGTAACGCTGGGTGGGGCCTGTTTCAATACCCAGAACAACGAACCTTCCTGGCAATACAAACTGTTACAGACGCCCCTGCTAGGTCCGTTTTTGGCCCATACGTTTTATGTGCCAGCTTCAAAACCGTATATCAAGGCAGGTTTAGATAAAGCGTTTTCGCCCGACAAACCGGCCCCGCAGCAGTACATTGATACCTACGCGGCCCTGTTCATGAAGCCTCAGCAAGTGTTGAACTGGGCTAAAGACCAGGATCACGTGTTGCTGGATAACGTGCTGGTGCCCAACTATAAGAATCTTAAAACGCCCCTGGTTATCGTCAACGGCGACAAAGACGCCAACCTCCCGCTGGCGTTTGCTCAACGATTCCATAAGATGGTGCCCGGCTCTCGACTCATCACTGTACCGAACACGGGTCACGAGCTTCATTTCAACAAACCCGAATCTATTTTCGCGGCTCTGGATTCGCTGGGAGTGAGGAGATCAGCCCGCTCCCTCCTTTTTTCAAACACTCGATAATACCCTATGTTTTGCATGGACTAACAAACGTCGACGCCCATGCAAACGGCAACCCTTCCCCCCAAAACAAAACAGACAAAAACTGACCCGGCTTCTGCGGCTGGCTTGTCCAACGCAAATACGGGTCTCCGCTCGTTTTCGCTGAACGTGAACGGCACCGAACGAACGCTGAATCTGGCCCCCTGGACCACCCTGCTCGACGCTTTGCGTGAGTATATGGACCTTACTGGTACTAAAAAAGGCTGCGATCACGGCCAATGCGGGGCCTGTACAGTGCTGGTCAACGGCAAACGGATCAATGCCTGTTTGTCGCTCGCCATCATGCACGAGGGCAACCAGATCACCACGATTGAAGGCATCGCCAACCAAACCGAAACCGGTGGCCTGCACCCGTTGCAACAAGCTTTCATTGAACACGATGCGTTTCAGTGTGGCTACTGTACGCCCGGCCAAATTTGTTCAGCCATCGGGATGATCAACGAAGGCCGCGCCAAAACCACGGACGACATTAAGGAACTTATGAGCGGCAACCTCTGCCGCTGCGGTGCGTATCCACACATTATCGACGCCATCAAAACCGTACTATGAACCCCTTCTCCTACACGCGCCCCGAGGCTGTGGCCGACGCGCTGAACGATATTGGTCAGCAGCCCAACGCCAAGTTTATTGGGGGCGGCACCAACCTCATCGACCTCATGAAGGTCAATGTGGAACACCCTACGCATCTGGTTGATGTGAATCATTTGCCCTTGGGCGACATCACCGAACTGCCCGATGGTGGCCTGCGTTTGGGCGCGTCCGTCACCAACGCCGACACCGCCTGGCACCCGCTGGTTGAGGAACGCTACCCGTTGTTATCGAAAACCATTTTGGCGGGGGCCTCGCCCCAGTTGCGCAACATGGCGACCAACGGAGGAAACCTGTTTCAGCGCACGCGTTGCTATTATTTCTACGATGCCCAGATGTCGTGTAACAAGCGGCAGCCGGGGTCAGGGTGTCCGGCCATTAACGGCTACAACCGGATTCACGCCATTGTGGGTATGGACAAAGCCGAGTGTCAGAACCCAAACTCGAAAACGGCCTGCATCGCCACGCATCCCTCCGATATGTGCGTGGCTTTGGCGGCTCTCGAAGCGGTGGTTCGGGTGACTGGTCCCAACGGCGACCGCTCGATCCCGATGGCTGATTTCCACCGACTCCCCGACACCGACCCCCAACGCGACAACACCCTCGAACCGGGCGAACTCGTTACGAGCATCGACCTGCCCGCGAAGGGATTCCCCAAGCACTTTACCTACGTGAAACTGCGCGACCGCTCTTCCTATGCCTTCGCGTTGGTATCGGTAGCGGTAGGACTAGAGATGGATGACAATGGAACCATCACCGAGGCCCGCATCGCGATGGGGGGCGTGGCGCACAAACCCTGGCGCAAGTCCGAAGCCGAACAACTGCTAATTGGCAAACCCGCCACCGACGAAACGTTCCGGGCCGCTGCCGAGTCACTGCTCGACGGAGCGGTTGGTTTCGGCCACAACACCTTCAAAATCGAACTAGGCAAACGGGCAATAGTCCGGGCGTTACAAGAAGCAATATCATGATCGGACAACCCATTAGCCGGGTCGATGGACCCGCCAAAGTGACCGGCAAAGCGAAATTTGCTGCCGAGTTCAACGTTCCCAACCTTACCTACGGGGTTGTGGTGACGAGTGCCATAGCTAAAGGCAGAATCGTAGGCATCGATGACCGCGAGGCCCTTGCACAACCGGGCGTTCGGATGGTGATGACCCACAAAAACCGCCCTAAACTGGCCCGGCTCGACCTCAACTACAAAGATCAGGATGCCCCGGCTGGCTCGCCGTTTCGTCCGTTGCAGGATGACAAAATCTTTTACAGCACGCAACCCATCGCACTCGTTGTTGCCGACACGTTCGAGATGGCCCGGTATGCGGCCACGCTCGTGAAGGTTGCTTACCACGAGGAAGCCCACGAAACAGATTTGCAGGCGAATCTGAGTGAGGCTCACAATCCGGCGGCTGGCCCCGTGAACCTGTTCAAGCCCTTGCCGCCTAAGCCTCGTGGCAATGCGCAGCAGGCATATATGGAAGCCGACAAACGGGTGTCGGGCGAGTTTGTCCATCAGGCCGAGCACCACAACCCGATGGAGATGTTTGCCACGACGGCGGTGTACGAAGCCCCCAAACGGGGCGAAAAACCCCGCCTGACCATCTACGATAAAACGCAGGGTGCCCCCAACAGTCAACTGGTAGTAGCCAATGGCCTGAACCTGCCGTTTAAGAACGTACGCGTTATTTCGCCGTTTATTGGCGGTGCGTTTGGGTCGGGGTTACGGCCTCAGTATCAGTTGTTGCTGGCGTCGATGGCCGCGCTCGAACTAAAACAATCTGTCCGGGTCTCGCTCACCCGCGATCAAATGTTTACGATGGGTTTCCGGCCTGCTACAGTCCAGAAAATCGCGCTGGGGGCGCAAGCCGACGGTACATTGAGTTCGGTCTATCATCAGGCCATTGCCGAAACCTCGCACCGCGAAGACTATACCGAAACGGTGGTGAACTGGTCGGGCGAACTCTATAAGTGCGACAACGTGGCCCTCGATTATCAACTGGTGTCGCTCGATGTGTATTCTCCGCAGGACATGCGGGCACCGGGGGGCGTTACGGGCGTGTCGGTACTGGAGGTGGCGATGGACGAGATGGCCTACGAAGTGGGCATGGACCCGTTGGAGTTTCGGATCAAAAACTTTACATCTTGGGACCAAACGCACGACCGGCCTTATTCGAGCAAAGAAATCTTGGCTTGCTACCGCGAAGGGGCTGAGCGTTTTGGGTGGGCACGGCGTACGCCCGAACCCCGCTCTATGCGCGACGGTAACGTGCTTGTTGGCTGGGGGATGGCGTCGGGTGTGTGGATGGCTGATCAGATTCCGGCCCGCGCTGAGGCCGTGTTGGGCGTCAACGGCAAGCTTCGTGTGAGCAGTGCCACCGCCGATATTGGCACTGGCACCTACACGATTATGACACAGATTGCCGCCGAAACGCTTGGCCTGCCCATTGATGACGTGCTGTTCCGGCTGGGTGATACCGACATGCCGTTGGCTCCCATTCAGGGTGGGTCGTGGACGGCGGCAACGGTTGGTAACGCCGTACGAGTCGTTTGTGAAGATTTAGGCAAAAAACTGCTCAAACTGGCCGCGCAAATGCCTGACTCGCCCTTCAAAAAAGCGAAATCTACCGATGTTCAGTTTGTTGATAGCCACATGCGGTTGGTGGGCGACCCATCGGTGGCGATCTCGTTGCGGGACATCGTCGCCCTGAACGGGGGCAAGGCCGTTCGCGAAACGTCGACGAGTATCCCAAACATGCTCAAGCAAAGTCGATACACGCGCTACACCCACTCGGCTATTTTCGCGGAGGTGCGCGTTGATCCTGATCTGAACGTGGTGACGGTGAGCCGATTGGTGGGGGCGGTAGCCGCCGGACGGATTATTAACCCCAAAACGGCCCGGTCGCAGATCATCGGCGGCATGGTGTGGGGCCTCAGCAAAGCCCTGCACGAGGAGAGCGTTCGCGACAACAACGTGGGGCGGTTTATGAACCACAACTACGCCGAATACCACATCCCAGTTTGCAAAGACACCCCCGACATGGACGTGATTTTTGTGGAAGAACACGACGACGTGGTGAACCCGATGGGCATTAAAGGCTTGGGCGAAATCGGGCAGGTTGGCACACCCGCAGCCATTGCCAACGCCATCTTCCACGCCACCGGCAAGCGCGTCCACGACCTGCCGATTACGCTGGATAAATTGCTGTAAGACTCACTTTTTCAAACACCCCCCGCATCCCTGCGTTTGTTGAGTAGCCACCCGCTTTTGGGCCGATGGCTTTACTCAACAAACGCAGAAGCATGTACAATCCCGTCAGCACCTACCGGCTGCAACTCAACGACTCGTTTACCCTCGATCATGTGGCCGAGTTATGGCCCTACCTGCGCGACCTCGGCATCACGACTATTTATGCCGCGCCGATTTTTGAAGCCACTCCCGGCAGTACCCACGGCTACGACGGCGTTGACCCCGCCCGCGTGGCCCCCGAAATTGGCACCCGTGAGCAACTCACCCAGTTGACCGAGCAACTACGCGAGGCCAATATGGGCTGGTTACAGGACATTGTGCCGAACCACATGGCCTACCATCAGCACAACACCTGGCTGGTCGACCTGCTTGAAAAAGGGCCACTATCGCGCTACAAGGACTTTTTCGACCTCACTTATACGAGCGACATGTACCATGGGCGGATTATGGCCCCGTTCCTGGGCGAGTCGCTGGACGACGCGATCCAAAATGGTAGATTGAAATTTATCTACGACCGCGACCGCCTGTTTTTCAAAAGCCATGATAACGAGTTCCCCCTCAAACCCGGTTCGTACCTGACCGTTCTGCGGCAACCCGGCGTGACCCCGTCCGATGCGGCCGGCCAATGGCTCCAGCAGGTGGAGCAACTACGCCCCATCGACGATCCTGAGCAACTGGCTTTGGCTTGGGAAGAGTGTCTCAAGCAACTCGCATCGCTGATGAGTTACGAAGCTGTCAGTGAGTGGGTTGCGGGTTGCTTAGCTGTTGTAAACGAGAATTCCGCTCTGCTCCAAACCCTGGCCGACGAGCAACATTACCGGTTGTGCCAGTGGACCGAGGGGATGCAGCGCATGAACTACCGGCGGTTTTTCACCGTGAACGGGCTTATCTGCCTGAACATCCAGAATCGCCACGTGTTCGACCAATACCACGATCTGATTAAGCAACTTGTAGCCGAAGGCGTCTTCAGCGGTCTGCGCGTCGATCACGTCGACGGGTTATATGACCCCGAAGGCTACCTCGTCCAGCTCCGCGAACTAACTGGCCCTGAAGCGTATCTGGTGGTCGAGAAAATCCAGCAGGCCGATGAACCATTGCCCCGCGAGTGGGCAACTACCATTCAGGGGACGAGCGGCTACGACTTTCTGGCGCAGGTCAACAACCTCCTCACCGACCCCACGGGCGAGCGACCCTTTACCGAGTTTTTTGAGTCGATGGTGGGCACGCACACGCCCATGCCCAAACGCATCCGCGACCGCAAGGCATACATTCTGTACGCCCACATGCAGGGCGAACTAAACAACCTGCTCGACCATTTCCACGACCTGAAATTGGGTGAGCCTACTCCCCTCCCTACAGGGGAGGGGCCGGGGGTGGGGTGGGCTGCTAAGGTGGGTCACGACTCGCTCCGGCTCGCCATTGCCGAGGTACTTATTCACTGCCCCGTCTATCGGTACTACGGCAACCAAATGCCCCTGCCCGACACCGACGCAACCGCCCTTAAAACACTCTTTACGGCCATCCGCGATGAAAAACCCGACCTCGCACGTGCCGTTGACGTGCTGGAAGAGAGCCTGTTGTTAAAACCACCCGTAGCCGATGACGATTACCGAGACCGGGCGCGTCGGTTCTACCAACGGCTGATGCAGTTTACGGGGCCGCTCATGGCCAAGGGTGTTGAGGACACGCTCATGTACACCTACAACCGGTTCATTGGCCATAATGAAGTTGGCGATGCCCCCGACCGGTTTGGTATGCCGGTCCAAACGTTTCATCAGGCCATGCAGGAACGGCAAACCGAGTGGCCCCTGAGTATGAACGGCCTCTCAACCCACGACACCAAACGGGGCGAAGATACCCGCGCCCGGCTCAACGTGCTCACGGCCCTGCCCGACGAGTGGCTGGCCGAGGTGCGCGAATGGCAAACGCTCAACGCCGACCTGAGAATCTACGACAAACCCGATGCCAACGACGAGTACATGCTGTATCAGTCGCTGGTGGGCAATTACACCATGCCATCGGGTAGGGGAGAGGCTGTTTCTGTGCCCGATCCTACCGACGATGATTTTGCTGATCGGTTCGATAGCTATCTGCAAAAAGCCCTCCACGAAGCCAAACGGCACGTGTCGGAGGTGCGGCAACCGAGTGACGGCGAATACGTAGAAGCTACCCGAAACTTTGCGCGGGGCCTTTTAGACCAGAGTCGGCCTTTTTGGGGGCGTTTCAAAACGTTCCTGACCCGCGTGGCCGATTTGGGTATTACAAACTCACTCGCGCAGGTGGTTCTGAAAAATACCTGCCCCGGTGTGCCCGACCTGTATCAGGGGGTCGAAAGCTGGGACTTTAGCTTCGTGGACCCCGACAACCGCCGACCCGTCGATTTTGCGAAACGGCAAGCGTGGTTGGCGGAGATACAAAAGACTGTTGACCTTGCCGATCTTTGGGACGACCGGTTTAGCGGACGCGTGAAGCTGTTCGTAACGCACAAACTCCTCCAACTTCGCCGGGCCAGCCCCGACCTGTTCGCGCACGGCGACTACGTGCCACTGCAAGTCGAGGGGGCGTTGCGCGAGCATGTGATGACCTTTGCGCGGCAACATGAATCGGGTCAGGTGGTGGTTATTGTGCCGCTGTACACGGCCCGCCTGTACCAGCAGCAGAATGTGCGCGACATACAACAACTCGACTGGCAGGATACCCGCGTGGTTCTGCCCAAATCAAACCAATGGACGAGTATCTGGACGGGCGAGGCTGTGTCCGGAACAAGCCTGAATGAACTGTTCGGGCCACTCCCGGTGGCGGTTCTAATGGCGTAACCCGCGAAAACGCCGTATATTTAAGGCATGATTCGTTGTATTGTTTTTGTTGGTGTCTACCTGATCGTAACCCTTGTTCACGCTCAAAACGCCGTCGATGTGATGCGAGGGCGGGCGGTGTCTGGTACGGATACCCTCGCCCGACCAGTGAAAATTGGCCCTCGATATCCGGGCGGCCCCGAAGCCCTGATGGACTATGTGGCTTACCGGATCAAGTATCCTAAAACATTCCAGCGTAAGGGGTTCAATACGGGGCCGCTGACGGTCAAGTTCCTCATTCAGACCGACGGGCGCGTGGGTGATGTGCAGGTGACTTCGCGCCCAACCCCGCCCGAATGGGCTGACGAAATGAGCAATTACGTGACCCAAATTCGGAAGGTATTTCTGCGTATGCCCCGCTGGGAACCTGCCCGCCTAAATGGCGTCCCAATTAATTATTCATACTCATTACCTTTTCAGGTTGAAGCTAATTGACTAGGGGTATCAGAAAGACATGGGGAAATTGATTATCTTCGCTTCCTACTACTTTTTTGTTTGGGCAGGTGAAAATCCAGCGGAGCGACTACACATTCACGTGTTTAGAACGAACAGCAAAAACTCGTTTGGAGCCAAATTCTGGTTGGACGATCTAAGCCTTTTTGAACGGGGAGACTTTACGGACAAAGAGTTGAATCAGATCCAGAAAGACCTACAGACGTATGCTGAACAAACCAGGACATTAGCATTACAGGTGCAGAAAGGTGAGAAAGTGAAAGCATTACGAATTAACAAAAAAGGTAAACGACAATGAAAAATCGCTTAGTAAATCTTCGCTTTCCAAAGGGCTATATCGAATTATATCTCGAAAACGGGGTCGTCGTAAAAGCTCCAGTTGGGTTGTTTCCCGAAATCAAGAAGTTGCCTGCTAAAGATCGCAATGACTGGCAGATTTTGGATGGAATTGGCTTCACATTTAAAAAAACGGACGAGGGTTTTCACTTGCGTCAATTCGGCTTACAATAATCATGACTATCACCGGACCTGCCACCGCTCAGAACACCTATGATGCTATCGTTATCGGCTCCGGCATTAGCGGGGGGTGGGCCGCTAAAGAACTCTGCGAGAAAGGGTTGCGAACACTCGTGCTCGAACGCGGGCGCGACGTGCGGCACATCACCGATTACCCCACGGCTACGCAGAACCCGTGGGAGTTCCCGCACCGGAACAGGATGCCGCTGGCGTTCGATGAGCAAAACCCCATTGCTACCAAATGCTATGCCCTTGACGAAGCTACGCAACAGTTTTTTGTGAAAGACGCCGAGCATCCTTACGTGCAGGAGAAACCCTTCGACTGGATTCGGGGCTATCAGGTGGGCGGGAAATCGCTCATCTGGGCACGGCAGGTTCAGCGGTGGAGCCGGTTCGATTTTGAAGCCAACGCCCGCGACGGGGCCGCCATCGACTGGCCCATTCGCTACGCTGACTTGGCCCCCTGGTACAGCCACGTCGAGCGATTTGTGGGCGTTTCGGGCAACAAAGACGGCCTCGAAACCCTGCCCGACGGTGAGTTCCTGAAACCCTGGGAACTGAACTGCCTTGAAAAACATATTCAGAAGTCAATAGCGGCCAGCTACAAAGATCGGCACGTGATTATTGGCCGGTGCGCTCACCTGACCGAACCGAAGCAGATTCATTATGATCAGGGCCGTGCTCAGTGTCAGGCCCGGCATTTGTGCTACCGGGGGTGCCCATACGGCGGGTATTTTAGCAGTAACTCGAGTACGTTGCCCTGGGCGGCCAAGACCGGCAAACTCACGTTGCGCCCTCATTCGGTGGTGCATTCTGTTATTTACGACGAGACAAAAAACAAGGCTACCGGCGTGCGGGTAATCGACGCGAACACGGGGCAGGCAACCGAGTATTTTGCCCGGATCATTTTTGTTAATGCGGCCTGTCTGAACTCCAACCTGATTCTGCTCAACTCGACCTCGCGCCGTTTCCCAAACGGGTTGGGCAACGACAGCGGCATGTTGGGCCATTATTTGGCGTTCCATAACTACCGGGGGAGCCTGAACGCGAGTTACGAAGGTTTTGAAGACAGTTACTACTACGGACGTCGACCGACCACGGCCTTTATGCCCAACTTCCGCAACGTCGACAAGCAGGAAACGAGCGGTCCGGCGTCGCAGTTTCAGCGGGGCTATATGGTGGCCTTCAGCGCGGGGCGGGGCACGGGGCAAGCGAGTTCGGCCACGTTCGGGGCTGATTTTAAAGAAAGTATGACCCAACCCGGCCCCTGGCATGTGTACATGATGATGCAGGGCGAAACCGTACCCCGTTACGAAAACCACGTTCGTTTAAGCACCGACCAAAAAGACCGCTGGGGTGTGCCGCAGTTGGTCACGTCGGTGGGTTATACCGACAACGACGAGAACCTGATTCGCGACTTCCTGCAACAGGGAGCCGAGATGCTCGAGAAGTCGGGTTGTAAGAACATTCGCCCCTCCGACGATCACCGTAACCCCGGCCTCGACATTCACGAGATGGGGGGCGTCAGGATGGGCCGTGATCCCAAAACGTCGCTACTCAACGCACACAATCAGCTACATGCCTGCAAAAACGTGTTCGTTACCGACGGAGCCTGCATGACCTCGACCGGCACACAAAATCCGTCGATCACGTTTATGGCCCTCACCGCACGAGCCGCCAACTTCGCCGTAGCCGAAATGAAGAAGAAGAATTTGTAATTAATAACTCATGGCTGGTGAGGGTGAATAGCCTTGCCCTACCTGCTGTTCATACAGTTTCGTGTATTTCAGCACGGGGTAAACGGCTGAGAAAAAGGCCCATACGAAGCCCGGTAGCCCATCCAGAATGCTACCCTTCACGAAGTAGACCTTCAAAAATTTAAACACGAACCGCACCGACACATCGAGCGGCCCCGGTCGGCGGCCAACTCGCTCCGACTGCCGGGCATTGAGCGAGGTGTATTGATTCATCTTGCCGATATAATCGTGTAGGGAACCGTAGCTGTCGTGCCAAAGTGTGCCTTTTAGGGAGGTCACGGGGCCACTCGTCATTAGGGTTTCGTGGACCAGCGCGTTGGTCATGTGGGTGTGTTGGCGATTGAAAAGCCGTACAACCGGCCGATGGTTTTCGCCCCCGTGTAGCATGGGACGCCCCATAAACACCAAACTTCGGGGCAAGCTAAACGCAGCGTGCGAATCTGGAGCATGAGTAAGCGTTTCACGGATAGCCTGTTGAAGTTTCGGGTCGAGTGCTTCGTCGGCGTCGAGAAGCAGGACCCAGTCGTGGGTGGCTTGCTCGATTGCAAACTTCTTTTGCGGCCCAAACCCGTCGAACAGGCGATGGAACACCCGACACCCAAAGGTTTTGGCAGTGGTCAGTGTGTCGTCGGTACTGCCGGAGTCGATCAGTACGATTTCGTCGGCGAGGGAGGAAACCGAAGTGAGTGTTTGACTCAACGTGCGTTCGGCATTGAGCGTAATCAGAACAACTGAAAGAGAGAGGTTCGTAGTTGTGTTCATCGTTGAGGAGCGTTGGTATAATGTAAAGCCTGTTTAAGTTCACTGACTTACTTACCAACTAGTACTACCTCATCTACACCCAACGTTGCGCCCTTATTCTACTAAACCGAGTGATTGGCCCAATTTACCGACGAATGGGGCGAATCTGTCGATAAGTAGGGGCAATCTTCCCTGACCGTTTTACCGCTTAAACCCTAACTTACTCGCCATTTCCCAGTCCGATTCATTGATAGTGACGTCGATGCGCCGACCTGATGGGCAGGTGCAGGCTGCACAAACAGCACTGCTAATGCCCTGATTAAAACTACCGCTAGGGTTAAAAATGGGGGTCAGTTCCACAAACCGGACGTTGCGGGCACTCGGTACTTTATTATCTCTCAAATACCTCATAATGGCCTGTCCGCGTTGCTCATCGTTAGGCCAACCCGCAGCCGAGGTGGTGCCGGGCCGCACCCAGGGGTCCGAACACTGGGTCTCGGTGTAATTAACAACCAGACCGTCGGGGGCCATTTCGTTGGCCGAACAACCCCCCACAAGAATAGATACCAGTAGAATGAGAATCGCTTTCATAGGTGTATGGTAAACAAACATTGTACCATAGACCCATGAGCGAGGGAAAGGGTTGGAATAGACTCAACTTTTTATTGACTCCGCTACCCGCCGACCTGTTTCCATCGCGGCATTGAGCGACGGATAGGCCGATTGGTCGCCACATTGGTACAGGCCGGGAGCCAATTGCAGCACTCCAGCAGTCGCCTGTTCGGGGCCATAAGCGGGCAGGGCTTGCGGCAAATGATACGTGCGCAGATGCCGCCACTCGCCCACCGACGCCCCAAACCACTCGCCCAACTCCTGCCGAATTTTGGCTGAAAGGGTAGCCTCATCAACGCGATCCAGTCCCTGTGTACTGACCGATACCAAACTTTGTCCGGCAGGTGCATAAGCGGGCGCAACGTCGGTTAGCACGGCCAGATTATGCACAGCCCCGGATCGTTTTGTGTTCAACATCAGCAGCTTATGTCCTTTTTGGACGGTTGGCTTCAGGTCTTCGGGCATGGCGAAATAGGTGCAGGTGGTATGATTAAACGCGTCGAGCGTGGGGGCAGGTCGCCCTAACAACCGGGCTGCGTTGCTTGCGTCGACCGCCAACACCACCGCCGACGCGGCCACGGTTTCGCCCGAGTCGAGCGTAACGGCAGAGCCGGTTACCTGCTTCACGGTCGTATTGAGCCGAACGGAATCGGGACGGAGCCGGGCGGCTAATTGAGCCGGTATCTCACCAATACCCAGAGCGGGCAGGGCTGCATCGCCCGTGTAAAACATCCGAAAGCAGAACTGGAAAAAATTGCTCGACGTGCGGAGCGCATCTTCCAGAAAAACGCCCCCGAAAAAAGGTCGAAAAAATCGCTCGATCATCCCCTCCGAAAAGCCCTCCTGTCGCAAAAAATCGAGCGTTGTGGTGGGTGTTTGCCGAAACAACTCATCCAAAGGCAGGGCCTGCGTTTGGCGCAACATCGACACAATTGTGAGCTTGTCGCGCAGCGTTCCCACCGGCGAAAATGCCGTTTGAAACACCGAAAGTGGTTCCCGCAGCGGATTCAGGAGCTTTAGCCAACCATCGGGGCCATCGTGGATCAGGGCACCCGACCGAAACGATTGCAGGTTCAGAGCGGAGTAGTTAAGCAGACGTTGGGCTTCGGGGTAGGCCGTGAGCAAAATTTGGAACCCCCTGTCGAGCCGGAACCCATCGACAAGGTCGGTACGGACCCGGCCCCCAACGCCGTCGGAGGCTTCGAGCAGCAGCACCTCGCGGCCTGTTTGTTGCAGATAAACAGCGCAGGTTAGGCCGGCAAGGCCCGCTCCAACGATTACGACGGGTTGTGAAGACATGGTTGGTTTAATTAAACGACCAAAAATACAGGAAAGAAACGTTGTGCCGAGACAGTATCCGTAGATAAAATGATATACCGGCATGTTTGGTAATTTTTCAAGAAAAATAGAATTAAAGCAAGTTTTTTATTGTATAACTAGTTAATAATCAGTCAATATAGAAATGTATTTCATTCTTATTCTTAGATTATTGTATTTTTGCAGAAGACAAAATCTTAGTTTTGTTTCGCAGATAATAAAAACAACGTTTGGCTTAATCTGCGAAATAATTTGTTTTTTGTAAGTTAGTAACTTGTACACCGTTCGTAAAAATACCCGTATGGATTCATCGGCAACATACACCATTCGAGAAGAAGCAGGATTTCGTTACATCGACGAGGGACAGGGCGATGTGCTGTTGCTGTTGCACGGCCTGTTTGGTGCCCTAAGCAACTGGGACGGCGTAATTCGTACGTTTACGCAACAGTACCGGGTTGTTATTCCGGTCATGCCCATCTACGACATGCCCGTGCGCGAGGCTGGTCTGGAAGGG
The DNA here is from genome assembly GCA_004292855.1 of Cytophagales bacterium. Classification (GTDB taxonomy): domain Bacteria; phylum Bacteroidota; class Bacteroidia; order Cytophagales; family Spirosomataceae; genus Rudanella. Next base: position 9,596 of record RDXN01000055.1, on the reverse strand, counting down.
TTGGTGGCCTTTATCGAGAAATTTGTGGCCTACCGCAATCTGACCGACCTAACCGTACTCGGCAACTCGCTCGGTGGGCACGTTGGTCTGTTGTATACGTTCAAACATGCCGATCAGGTAAAGCGGCTTTTGCTCACGGGTAGCTCAGGCTTATTTGAGAACTCGATGGGCGGCTCATTTCCCAAGCGCGGCAGTTACGACTACATTGCCGAGCGCGTAGCCTATACCTTCTACGACCCCAAAGTAGCTACGAAAGAGCTAGTCGATGAGGTATTCGATATCACAAGCAGCATTCCTAAGTGCATGAACATTGTGCAAATTGCCAAGTCGGCGCAGCGTAATAACGTAGCCAAAGACCTGCATAAAATCACGATGCCAACGCTCTTGATCTGGGGCCTGAACGACACCATTACCCCCCCCGAAGTGGCCCACGAGTTTAACCGGCTTATCGAAAACTCCGAGTTGCATTTCATCGATAAATGCTGTCACGCGCCCATGATGGAACACCCCGACCGATTTAACGAACTCCTGCTCGACTGGCTCACCCGCACGCCGATTGGGGAGGAGGTGATGGCATGACCAAACGCGATTTCCTCCGCTCAATGACCACGATCCCCTTCGTGCCGGTCGATCAACTGCTGCAAACCGTTGCCGATAAGTCTGCCAACGATGTAGCGCAGGACGAAGCGTTCTGGTCGCAACTCCGGTCGCATTTTACGGTTACCGACGAGTTTATTCACCTCGAAAACGGCTATTATATTCTGGCGGCCAACGAGGTAGTTGATAAATTCGTTGAACACGTACGGGCTGTGAACCGCGTATCGTCGCGATACATGCGTACCCGGCAGTTCGACGATAAACTCGAAGCCCGGCGGCAGGTTGCCGACCTGGTTAGGTGCCCTGTGGAGGAGTTGATTATCACCCGAAACACCACCGAGTCGCTCGATACGGTTATTTCCGGTATCGACTGGAAACCCGGCGACGAGGCCGTAATGGCCGTGCAGGACTACGGGGCCATGCTCGACATGTTTGCCCAACAGGCCCGTCGCTACGGTATTGTGAACCGGCAAATTTCGCTGCCGCTGCATCCCAAATCCGACGAGGAAATTGTTTCGCTGTACGAGTCGGTTATTACGCCCAAAACGCGGTTGCTCATGCTGTGCCACATTGTGAACATCACGGGGCAGATTTTGCCCGTCCGCAAAATCGCCGACATGGCCCACAGGCATGGTGTGGAGGTAATGGTCGACGGTGCCCACGCCGTGGCACATTTTGACTTTCGCCTGCCCGACCTCGGTTGCGATTACTACGGCAGTAGCCTGCATAAGTGGCTCGGCAATCCGCTCGGCGCGGGAATGCTCTATGTCCGGCAGGACAAAATCAAGAAACTCTGGCCCATGTTTGGCGACGCGGGTTTTGCCGACGACGATATCCGCAAACTGAATCACACCGGCACCCACCCCGTGCATACCGACCTCACCCTGCCCGATGCTATCCGGTTTCACAGCATGGTTGGCCCGGCCCGAAAAGAGGCCCGGTTGCGGTATCTGCAAACCTATTGGACGGCAAAAGTGCGTTCGTTGCCCAATATTCTGGTCAACACCCCCGCCGACCCGGCCCGCGCCTGCGCCATTGCCAACGTGGGTGTGCGGGGCATGACCCCCACGCAACTGGCCAAAACGTTGTTCGACAACTACCGCATCTGGACCGTGGCCATTGAGCGCGACAACGTGCAGGGCGTTCGCATTACGCCCCACTTATTCACCACCACCGCCGAGCTGGACGTGTTGGTGAAGGCCCTGCGGGAGTTGGGGGGGTAGAAGGTTTAGGCCCGTAGTCGCTCGTCAATAACGAGTGGTTTTTCATCGACGATTCGTATTTGCCCAAAAGCCGGGTGTGCCGGATGCAGCAGGAAATTACTACCATCGGGCATGACAGACGATGGTACGCCAACCGCTAATACATCAGGATTGTTAAGCCATTCGCGGAGGGTAAATTGGCTGCGGACATACGAATTTTCGTTCCGGTAGGGGGGGAGGTCAGCCGCCGTGAATACCTGTTTGCTGTCGTCAGGAATGTCCAGCGTAAACAACCTATAAGCCGGTAATTCAGCGTACGGAACACGAGGCATATGGACGAGAATCTCAACCAATGCCAGCGCAGGGTGTTCAGCCGTGTACAGAATACCGATACCCGGTGGATTCCAGCGGCCACCGTTCAGGCGGGTGCCTTCCACGTCGAGTGGTCGGTCGGCATATTTCTGGCGGACAACGCGATACACAAGAGCCATAGATCAACCAAAAATTCCGTGGTCGATGCGGCCCAAAACCCGGTCAACGAGCGTGTATCCCGTAACCGTATCCAGTGTTTGCAGGGGCGACTGATTGTCTAATTCGCGGAGGGGGGTTCGCAGCCAATTGACCACCGTAGTGGTTCGCCCATCGAACGTATCCAGACCATGTTGTAGTAAGTTCTCAAGCAGGGAAAGCCGTTCGGATGCCTCGTGGCTCAGAACCTGCTCCGCTTTTAGTCGGTGCAAATAGCTGGCTGAAATACCCAACGTACTGGCTAACTCCTTGTCCGTGAGTCCAACTAAAGCCGCTACCCGGTCCGCTTCCGCCCGTCTGACTCCCTGCCGACTGCGGCTAATGATCTCCTGTTCGGAGAAAGGCAGACGAAGTCCTGTTGAGTGGTGATAGGTGGATGCTGTCATTCGAGTGAAGTTTTGGCGTAAATATACGCAAAACTTCACTCGAAGGGCAGAGTGTTTTCCAGATAGTGAGCTATCTTATTTAGGTGAACTACGGTATTCCCAACCGCATCCGGGCTTGCAGGCCGTAGATCAATCGTTTTTCGCTATCGAACCGGGGCTGAAGTTCATCGGCGGTGTAGTTGAGGGCAGTGTTACTGCCGCATTCCCGATTCGGGCATATAGTACGTTTTGCCGTCGGCAGTAATGACACACATAGGCCCTGGCAAGCTAACCCCTAAACTGCGACTCTCCCAGACTTTGCTTCCGGTGTTCACGTCAAAAGCGGTAATGGTTGCGTCGTTGATGGTGCCCGTCCGTACATAAACTTTAGCCCCCACAATCAGCGAGAAATTGTTGTTATAAACTGACTTCTCCCAGCGCAATTTTCCTGTGATGGCGTCCAGAACGTATAAGACGTATCCTTCGCCCAAAACGCTGGGTGATGAAATGAACGCAATGGACGTCCCATCTAAGCTGATGGACGCCGTTTCTAAACTACCTTTAGTTGGAGCGTATCGCCATTTTTCTGTACCTGTTGCCTGGTCAAGCGCGATAAGATAACTCTTGCTCTCTGAATAAAATGTACTGTATACTAAGTTGTTGCCTGTGAATGGATTACTTCCTTTGGCTACCGGACTCGTCCACAACAAACGATTACCTGAAAGCGAAAAAGCCCGCAAGCCTCCGGCGTTTGTGTTAGTGGGTCAGCTAAAAGGGGAACTTTCTGGTAATCTGCCTAGGGCAATAGAGTAGCACCGTACCCCACGTTCTCTCTTGGTTTGATCGTTTCCTGAACGGGGGGCGTTGGTGTGGGAGCAACAGCCGCATCTTCGGCTTTTTTGCACTGCGACAGGAGCAGGGTCAAAAGCAAGACGCTCGTCAGAAGACGAAAAATGGTGTGGACACGTCGGCGCATAAGAGGGATATAGTAAGAAACTGTTGACCCTCAAAAATGGATTAACCCTAATTGCCCCGCAATCATTTTTAACCAATCCCCAACCCCGCTTAACCAATCCCCGCCTTTGCTTGATGAACGATTTTTGCACGCGCTTTTCGCCTGAAAATAAGTAGCTTTGGCTATTGCAATTCCCTATCTCACACCCGTTTATGAACCGTTTGCGCCGTTACCGCTATCAAGTCCAGTTACCTCAAAAACATTCTCTGGTTCAGAGTCGGGTGGGTTGGCGGCTTCTGTGCGGGTTACTTATTGGGTTGCAGGAGTACGTGAGACCAATGGACAAGGCTTGATCCAAATTGACCAACAGAAATTGCAGCAAGCCCGCCAAATGGAGCAGAGGGCGTTAGCCCAAAATGACTCTTTAGCATTAGGAAAAGCTTATTTTATGATTGGTGAAATAATTAATCAGGCAGGTAGTAACAGTACTGCAAAAGAGTACTATCTGAAAGCTTTTCGGACCCTGAAGCCAATTGGCGACTCATACGAATTGGGTCTGATTTATCTCCGCCTGACCGAGGGACTCGAACTAACGCAGCAATCGGTTGAAGATATTGACTATGCACAAAAAGCGTTGGGCGTGTTCGAGCGGATTCAGTCGCCCGTTGGAATCGCACGAGCGCATAACTACCTTACTTCGGCGTATAAACGCAAATGGCTTTGGCTGCGGATAGGATCAAATCTGCTCAAACCCTTTCGCCAGGTCGAACTGGTGCTTCAGGTCGAATTGGCGTATATGAATCGGCGGGTTGGTCGGGAGGCAGCCCGTTCTCCGTTGGAGTCGAACGAATTGTTTTTGCCAATCAATGGGGGGTACGAGCGAATTGATAAAACGAAAGTGACCTATCTGAAAGCCATGAAAGCCTATACTGGTGTTTATGTAGTCGACAGACCAACTCCCCACGTCATTTCCATGAACTTAGGGAATTTGGAGCCATTTTTCGCCGATCCGTTTTTTTATAAACTTTCCCGATCCGTGCTGATAAACCTGCACTACTTAGATCGGGTCGAGTATAAACAGATTGTGATGAGGTATCACACAGGCCCGCTTGCCCTTCCCGAAAACAATCGAGTCGATTTGATGAAAAAAATAACGTTGGTTCGTACCCGGCAACCGGGCAGGTAGAGACCGCACCGGCGTCAGCAAAACGTTATGTCAACCATGTATTAACCCGGAAAAACCATCCGGCGGTAAGCCGCAAAATTTTGCGGCTCTACAAAGTTGGAAACTGAACGGTTTTTTTCTTAGTTTTCCAACATACAGTCCTTTCCCGCTGTATTGCCCGTTATGATAGCTGCTGAACTTATTGACCCGATGCTTCCGGCCCTGAAGCCTACCGATACCGTTGGCGATGCGTTGGAATGGATGCAGGAACATCGAATTAGTCAGATGGTGCTGACCGATCAGAGCGAGTATAAAGGGCTTTTGTCGGAAGATTTGCTCCTGGACGTGGCCGATGAAGACCGGCCCGTTGGCGATGTGATGCGGTTGTTTGAGCAGACATTCGCGTTTGAAAACCAGCATTCGCTCGAACTGCTCGGCCTTGTGCTCGAACATCGGCTCGATGTTTTGGCCGTGATCAATGACAACCGGGAGTTCGTCGGGACGGTATCGGTAAACGAACTACTGAAAAATTTTGCCCGCGAACTGGGGGTGAGCGAACCGGGGGCTATCCTGATTTTGAGCATCGACGAACGCGACTATTCACTGACCGAGATCAGCCGACTGGTTGAATCGAACAACGTAAAAATTATTGGTAGCCAGTTCAGTAGTGCGGCCTACGGTATTCCCGACCGCTCGCGGCTGACTCTCAAACTCAACCGGCGCGAAATTGGCCCCGTTGTGTCGACGCTCGAACGCTTCGGCTACACCGTCGAATCGGCTTTTGCCAACGCGCCCATCGAAAGCATTGATCAGGAACGACTCGACCTGTTGATGCGGTACATAAATATTTAACATGAAAATTGCCATCCACGGGCGGAATTTTAGCGTTCAAACGAAGCCTTACGTACAGGCTATGTTCGACGATCTGGCTGAGCGCAAAGCCGACGTCCAGATTTCTCATTCGTACCACGAGTTTCTGAGCTTTGCAGGCGTGGCCCATACCGCCACCGCTACCTACCGCGACCCCTCCGAACTTTTCGACGCCGATTTTATGCTCAGCCTGGGGGGCGATGGTACGCTGCTCGAAGCCGTGGCCCACGTGGGTGCCCGCCAAACGCCCATTGTTGGAATTAATATTGGGCGGCTCGGTTTTCTGGCAACGGTGGCTCCAACGGCCATTAAATATATGCTTCACGCCATCGTGAACGGGCAATTTACCATTGACGAACGCGCATTGGTCAGCCTGCAAACCGACAAAGATATTTTTGAGGGTATCCCGTTTGCCCTGAACGATTTCACGATCACGCGCACCGAAATGTCGTCGATGATCACGGTGCATACCTACCTCGACGGGCAGTTTCTGAATTCGTACTGGGCCGACGGACTCATTATCTCAACCCCGACCGGCTCAACGGGTTATTCGCTCAGTTGCGGGGGACCGGTGTTACTGCCCCACACCAACAACTTCATTATCACCCCCATAAGTCCGCACAACCTCAACGTGCGGCCTATGGTGGTGATGGACTCCTGCCAACTCTCGTTCGAGGTGTCGAGCCGGAGTGGTAATTTTCTGGTGGCCCTCGATTCTCGCTCCCGCACCGTCGATGTCTCGACCCGGCTTAGCCTGCAAAAAGAAAAATTCTCGGCTCGGCTCGTCAAACTCAACGACGACAATTTCCTTAACACCCTGAGGAGTAAGTTGAACTGGGGGTTTGATATTCGGAATTAGGGGGGCGTAGCGCGGTTTTCCAAAACTGCGCCGTACTTGGTTATCTTCAACGCGGTTTTGGAAAACCGCGCTACAAATAACTCTGGCATAATTTTCGCCCTCACTTTCCAATAAAAGACCATTTATCCCCGTTTCGGAATAGAGTCGGCTTTGGTCGGCGTTCAGTTCGGAGCGGTTTTATCCTCAATATATGAAGCGTATACACGCATTGACCTCGGGTGTTTTGTCGGCGCTGTTAGTGGGCACGGTAGCTGGAGAGAGCATAGCACAGCGTCGGCAGAATACCCAGTTTGCTCCCTTTTCAGAAGTTGGAGGGGGAATTGGTACATCGAGTTATTACGGCGATCTGGCGGGCTATCGGTATGCCCCCAAATCGACGTTTATATTACTCCGTTGGAATGCGGGTCTTCATTACACCCGGCATTTTACGCCCCGCGTGGCTGCACGGGTGGGCTTTACCTGGGCACGCATCACGGGCGACGATTACACCTTCAACAAGAATAATAGTGGCAACACCATTCAATATGTGCGGAACCTGCACTTTCGTAATGATTTGAAGGAGTTCTCGCTAACGGGTATGTATAAATTCCGGCCCGACGGTCGTAACTCAAATCAACGGGCGCAGTTTTCGCCGTATGCGTTTTTGGGCATTGCACTCGTGGCTCATAGCCCGGAAGCCCGCACGCCCGAAGGCTATATCGACGTAACAACGCAGGACGACTTCAGCCGCGAATGGGTGAAGTTGCAGCCACTTGGCACCGAAGGGCAGGGGCAACCCGGCTACGCCAAGCCGTATTCGCTCGTAACCATGGCCATTCCAGTAGGTGTGGGCGTTCGCTATAAGTATAACGACGACTTTACTATCGCGTTCGAGGCTGGCTATCGCTATGCGTTTTCTGACTATCTCGATGATGTGGGAGGACCCTATGCAGCCGCTGGTGTATTACCCGCCGGTAGCCTGGCCGAAGCAATGGCCGACCGCCGTCCCGAACTAATTGCAGCCCGCAAAGGCAAAGATCGTGAGCCACAATTGTCGGATTATTTAGCACGAGACAACGGAGCAGCTACTTCACCTATCCGTGGCGCAAAGGGTGTGTTGTCGGATGGTTATCTGATCACGCAGATTCAATTCATATATACTATTCCGGGCAAAATTAAATGCCCGCCAATTCGGTAAACAAAATACCTCTTGAACAGTAAACAACACGCCCGGCTGCTTACGGTCGGGCTTTTTATGGGCTTCTTCGCGCTGGTTAGCGTAACGCAGGCGCAACAGATTGAGATTGGGGCTGGTTTGGGCGGTATGCTCTATAAAGGCGACATTGCGCCTAACCTGAACCCCCGTTTTTATCGCCCCGCCGGAAACCTGTTTTTTCGGTACAATTTTACCCGTTCGGTTTCGATGCGGGCGGGCATTGCAACGGGGGGCATCCGGGCCGAAGATGCCGTGAGTAAAGACCCGTTTCAGCAAGCTCGTAACCGCTCGTTCCGTACGCGCATTGGCGAGGCTACGGTGGATGTAGAGTATTTTTTTCGGGACTGGAAAATGGTCAGGACCCGTAAAAACTGGTCGCCCTATGTGTTCGGAGGCCTGGGCTATCTGTCGTACAGCCCGAAAGTTGAAGGGGGCAAACGACTTACGTATCCGCTTGGGGTGGGTGTAAAATACGAAATCAAACGACCCTGGAGTGTTGCGCTGGAATTTGGTACGCGCTTCACCCGCAACGACGACCTCGACGGCCTTGCCAAAACGCCCGGTGCGCCTAAACTGGCATCGGGCAACCCCGCCCTCAGCGACAGCTACACGTACACGGCCCTGACCATCAGCTACACGTTTTATCGGGTCACCTGCCCGGAATAAACGCCCATTTCTTTACTTTTGCTCCTGAATCCCATCCGTCTTGTCAGGTGAAAGTACGTTTATTTAGTCTTATGCGTTTTTGGGGCGTTGTTTTGGCGGTTGTTTTGGGGGGCGCAAACGTGGCATCGTCACAGTCTGTCCCCGACGTTCCGACCGAACCCACAGTTTATTCCTACTGCCAGCGATTTCAGAATCTTTATATTGAAATTCGTCGGCAAACCGTTACGCCTTCTGAGGCCCGCCGACGGTTTAGTCAGATTACGAATGGTCTGAAAGCCCGGTTCGCGGGCCGGAATTCGGGCAGTGGGGCCATTATGGAAGCCGATACCCTGACCCCTTCTGATAGTACGGCCCTGGATAGCCTGAAACGTACCAAACATTATTTTGCCTTTCCACTTCGCGGATACAGCTCCGGAGCCATTGGCGGGAGTAACGGCGAGGGATACCGGGGTAGCGGATTCGATTTGTTCGACTACAACGTGCGCGGAAGCCACCCCGCCCAGGATATTTTTATTCGCGATAGTAACCAGGACTGCTTGGACGACCGCAACGGCAAGCCCGTCGATATCCTGGCTATGACGAGTGGCCTCGTGCTGGCTATCGAAACAGGTTGGCTACCCGGCAGCGAATACCGGGGCGGCAACTGGATTTGGGTGTACGACCCGGTGCTCCACGGGCTGTTCTACTACGCCCACAACAACAAAGTAAAGGTTACGCCCGGCCAATGGGTACAGGCTGGCCAAAAACTAGCCACGATGGGGCGCACGGGTTTCAACGCCTACAAAACCCGCTCGCCTACGCACCTGCACCTGATGTACCTGCACCTGCTCCCCAGCGGCCTGCCCGTCCCGCGCAACCCATATGAATGGTTGCTCTCGGCCAAGCGAACCAACTAAGATTCGCGCACCAAACTGATACCCGACAGGAAGAAAATCATGCCCACAATAAAGGGGGCTGCTGACTCGCCTTTGGTTATGGCCAGGCCCATCACGGGCTTGCCATCTTTTAAAAATGCCACGCAGGCAAACAGGATAACGATGGTGCCGATGATGGTCAGGGCGGCCCCGAAAAAGCGACGAAATTGGGTGTTGTTATTCATCAATAGTCCGAGCAGTACTTTAGGTTAGATTTGGTAGAATGACAAAAGGGTCGTAGTGTTGAAATGCCCATTTCTTCACCCCCGACCCATGAGCA
>RDXN01000013.1 GCA_004292855.1 Cytophagales bacterium | reverse complement strand
TGATTTGGCCAGTTTACAAGCGGCTTTGGACAACGTCTGGAATGAGTTCGGAGAAAAATACCGAGTTAATTTTAAATAATTCTGTTCAAGTACTTAATCAACATTAACCGAGCTTTTCGTCCGTAGTCTGATTAAGTAGCCTGCAAAGACAGCACCCGGTTCGGGCAAATCAATTTTAAAACTTTTTCCTGTTGTACCGCCCGTTCGCGCTACGAGAATGTCATCTTTCTGTAAGACGTATGTTTTTTCATCGTCGCAGTCGCAATATGGCACGGTGTTCCAGTTTACTTTTCCCCCCTGAATGTCACTAATACGAAGGAACCTGTTTTTGCCGGATGTCTGCGCCGAGGCTATATAGCCATACTGTGTATTATCAAGTAACGTCTCAAGGCGTACAGGCTTTCTATATTTCTCGAAAAGATGTATCAGAATCAGGGTGTTACGAATCTGTCGCTTTATCTCCTGTTCGTTTGAGATAAATGTTAATGGAATGAACTCAAAATTCAATTGACTCATACGTCGAGGTCGGCAAGGAGTTGGCTAATTCGTAGGTGGTTTTGTTTCATCATTGCCATTATGTCGGCTCGATTATGGTTGATTTCGGGAGCTTTGCGATGCGGATTTTTAAAATCCAGATCGAAGCCCTTTTGCTTTATTTGATCAATTGTAATCCGCCATGAAAAATCATTTTCGACACGATTTGTCCACCAAGCTTTTTCTACGTCAAATTCCTGAATCTTAATAGGTTTGGTTTTACTATATGCTTTATAATCTTCTGGTAGTTGATGTTCGTAGTACCAAACTTCGGTTGTCGGCTTACCTTTCTCAAAGAATAATAGATTGGTATTCACTGTCGCGTATGGCGCAAACACCGACTGTGGCAACCGTACAATTGTGTGCAGATTGCAGTCGGTGAGAAGTTTTTCGCGGACGCGGGCCTTTACGCCCTCGCCCGTCAGCGAGCCATCGGGCAACACGAGCGCGGCTCGCCCACCCTGTCGCAACAGGTTCACAATCAACACCAAAAACAGATCAGCACTTTCGCGGGTGCGGAAATTGGCCGGGAAGTTACCTTCGTTGCCATTGGCCACAGTGCCGCCAAAGGGCGGATTGGCCAGGATCACATCGACCCGGTCGCGGTCGCGGATGCTCGTGTATTCGCGGGCCAGTGAATCGTCGTAGCGGAGGTTGGGCACCTCCACATCGTGCAGAATCAGGTTGGTCAGGGCCAATACATACGGCAGCGGTTTGTATTCGGTGCCGCGCACGTTGAGGCCAATCAGTTGGCGGTCGGCCACGGTGCGGGCCTGCTGTTTGAGGTGCTCGATAGCCGCCGTCAAGAAGCCCCCGGTTCCGCAAGCCGGGTCGTAAACCACCTCGCCCAGCCGGGGGGCAATAATGTCGGTCATAAACTGCGTTACGGCGCGGGGCGTGTAGAACTCACCGGAGTCGCCCGCCGATTGCAGTTCGCGCAGGATGGTCTCATAGAGGTCGCCAAACAAATGCCGTTCGGCGGCCACGTTGAAATCAATCTCGTTTAGCTTGTTGCACACCTTCCGCAGGTTCGTGCCCGACTTCATGTAGTTGTTGTTGCCCTCGAAAACCTCCCGCACCAGCAACGCACGGGGGTTAGTAGCCCCGCCCGCTCCCAGGGTGGTGGGCAGTTGGCGCAGGGCCGGGAAGAGTTGGCGATCAATAAAATCGAGCAGGGCATCGCCCGTGATGCCCTCAGCGTCGGCGGCCCAGTTGCGCCACTGGAACAGTGTCGGGATAGGCGACGCATAGGCATCGTCGAGCATTTCCATTTCCTGATCTTTGTCGTCAAAGATTTTCAAAAACAGCATCCAGCCGAGTTGTTCAATCCGTTGCGCGTCGCCATTCACGCCTTTGTCCTCGCGCATGGTGTCGCGGATAGACTTGATAATACCTTGTAGATTAGCCACTTCGTTACGCAGTTATTCGATAAATTTCCCCTTCGAGTTCCTGCACTGCCCGCAGATACCCCGCTTTTCCGCCGAAGGTACGGATGATTTCCATCGGCGACCCCATCCGGTCGAAGGGCTGTACCTGCAACACTTTCACGTCTTCGAGGGGGATAACGCCTTCATCGGCATATTTTTCGAGCAGGGCCTCCAGTACGATACGGGCGGTTGGACCAAAGCGGACGAAGTAATTCCGTTTCTTCACATCGTTGGCGCGTTCACGCCGGGTGAGGGGTTTTTGGTCAAACGCCACGTGGCAAATCAGGTCGAATAAATCGGCATCGCGGTCCACAGCCCCCAGAAACGAGTCGAGCAGAACACCCTGTTCGGTCAGTTCCCGCACGATAGCCTCTTTCCGGTCGGCAGCATTCCAGTAGGTCATAAAGTCGTTCATGGTCTGAAACCTGGCCCGAAACTGATCGCGGGTGTAATCTTTCAAGCCCACCATCAGAATTTTACCGTCGTTGTCGAAAACCAGTTCGCGGCTGTTCAGAATGGTCACGTCCACACCATTCACAAACACCTTCCGGGCCTCGTTCAACACGTTTTCGGTTTCTTCCACAATGTATCGAATCTTGGGCGGTTCGGGGGTGAGTTCCTCGCCGGTTTCGGTGTCAGTGAGAGCTTCGTCGGTCGTGGTTTCTTCCTGCTCAATGTCGGCTACCGTATCGGTTTCTCCTACTTCCTTCACCCGCACCGGGTCGCCGTCAAAGGCCGGATCGGCAAACAGATCGGTCACGTTTCGGAAGTCCAGAATTGTGAAATACAGCTTGCCGAACTCTTCGTTGATGCGCGTTCCCCGGCCAATAATCTGCTTGAATTCGGTCATCGAGCCAATGTTCGAGTCGAGCACAATTAAGCCGCAGGTTTGGGCATCCACGCCCGTAGTCATGAGTTTGGAAGTGCAGGCAATGACCGGGTAGCGTTCTTCGGGGTTGATGAAATTGTCGAGTTCGCGCTTGCCTTCGTCCTCATCGCCCGTAATCCGCATCACATACTTATGATTTTGCGCTACCAGATCGGCATTACACCGCGCCAGAGCCGAGCGCATGGCTTCTGCGTGTTCAATATCCACGCAGAAAACAATCGTTTTCAGCATCCGGTCGTGACCTTTCAGGTACTCCGTAATTTTCTGAGCGACCTGCATCCGGCGTTCATCCATCACGATAGTGCGGTCGAAGTCGGTGCGGTTATAGATTCGATCTTCGACCGGATTACCTTTTTTATCGCGTTTGCCTTTTTCGGGTCGCCAGCCCTCCAGGTCCACATTAAGGCTCACGCGCACTACGCGGTAGGGGGCCAGAAACCCATCAGCGATACCCGTCTTGAGCGAGTAAGTATAAATCGAGTCGCCAAAATAGTCGCTGTTCGATACCTCAGTCGTTTCTTTTGGGGTAGCCGTCAAACCAATCTGCGTGGCTGTGTTGAAATAGGTCAAAATTTCGCGCCAGGCCGAGTTATCGTCGGCACTGCCCCGGTGGCACTCATCGACCACGATCAGGTCAAAAAAATTGGGCGAGAAATCGCGGAACGCATCCAAGCCTTCAGCGTTGGTCAAGCCCTGGTAGAGTCCTAGAAAGATTTCGTAGGCCTTATCGGTTGCGTCGATGCCCCGCTTTCGCGACGAGACCAGTTGCTCTTTTCCGTCCACGCTCACGACCTTCTTCCGAATAACGGTCATTTTATCCCGAAAATGGCGAAAGTCTCCCCGACGCGTTTGGTCGATGAGGGCGGTTCGGTCGGCCAGAAACAGGATGCGCTTTTTGAATCCGCTTTTCCAGAGCCGGTAGATGATCTGAAAGGCGGTGTAGGTTTTCCCGGTTCCGGTGGCCATCACCAGCAGCATTCTGTTTTGCCCTTTGGCAATGGCTTCAACGGTGCGGTTAATGGCGATTTGCTGGTAATAGCGGGGCCGCCGACCGCTCGCGTCGGTGTAGTAATCCTGCAACGAAACCAATTCTTCGGCAGTCGTTTCGATCTGCTTGAACCGTCGGTAACGTAGCCAGAGTTCGTCGGGCGAGGGAAACTCGTCCAGGCTCAATTCCTGCTCAATAGAGTCGTCGGTTGCGGTGCAATCGTGGAACAGAAAGCCGTCGCCGTTCGAACTGAACACACACGGAATATCCAAGATGCGGGCGTACTCAAGAGCCTGTTGCATCCCGTCGCCGATGGAATGCCGATTGTCTTTGGCTTCTATGATAGCTACCGGAATGTTGGGCTTGTAATAGAGGATGTAGTCGGCTCGTTTGGCGGTGCCCCGAGCAGTCATTTTGCCCCGTACATAAATACGCCCATCGGTGAACGAAACCTCTTCCAGAAACTTATCGACCCACCCGGCCTGCTCAATAGCTGGCGTGATAAATTTGGTACAGATGTCGCGTTCGGAGAGCGTTTTTTTGGAAAGCATATATTGCAAATGTGTAGTTTTGCATATGAAAAATGCGTAATATTGTTCAAGTATTTTTGGTCGTATATAATTACAAATTACCTCGGAGAAGCTAAAAAACGATAAATCGTAACTGATGTTACGCCACCATTCCGGCGGCTAGTTTAATTTTGAGTATGCAGACCACTCTAGACCTCTACACCGACTACTTGCTCAGTAGCTTTGGCCA
>RDXN01000054.1 GCA_004292855.1 Cytophagales bacterium | reverse complement strand
AATGAATCAGCAAGAAATTATTGAATCGGCTTGGAATGACCGAGCTATGTTGCAAAACGAACAGGTTCGACAAGCCATTTCGCAAACCATTGAACAACTTGATAAAGGGCAAATCCGGGTTGCCCAGCCACCAACTCAGGAAGGGGAGGAGTGGCTCGTAAACGATTGGGTGAAAAAGGCAATTCTCCTCTATTTCGTCAGTCGACAGATGGAGCAGCACGAGGTAGGGATTTTTACCTTTCACGACAAAATCCCGTTAAAATCATCGTTCGCCGATGGGGGAGTCCGGGTGGTCCCACCAGCCGTTGCCCGCTATGGATCGTACCAGGCAAAAGGAGTCATTATGATGCCATCATATATAAACATTGGTGCCTATGTTGACGAGGGGACTATGGTAGACACGTGGGCAACAGTAGGGAGCTGTGCGCAAATTGGCAAAGATGTTCACCTAAGTGGGGGAGTGGGTATTGGGGGAGTACTGGAGCCACCCCAAGCAGCCCCAGTCATCATTGAAGATGGTGCTTTTATTGGCTCAAGATGTATTGTTGTTGAAGGAGCGAGAATTGGAAAACGGGCCGTACTAGGTGCCGGAGTCACTATAACGGGGTCGTCAAAAATTATTGACGTGACCACTAATCCTGCTAAAGAATACCGGGGTTTTGTTCCAGCCAATTCAGTTGTGATTCCAGGAAGTTTTACTAAATCGTTTCCGGGTGGCGACTTCCAGGTGCCTTGTGCATTGATAATTGGAGAGCGCAAGGCGTCAACTGATTTAAAAACTTCTTTAAATGAAGCTCTTCGCGAAAACAATGTTTCAGTGTAAAAGTTAAATTATCAATTGTAATTTACATTATCAATAAACCACAATTGTCAACATTAACTAAACGACAATTGTGGTTTTACATTGTTTGATTTTGTTATAATTTACTATCTATTATATTTGCTGTAAATCAGGTTCTATTTACAATCTAAACTTTTCTAGTGAATGTCTATAAATGATAAAATTAAACAAATCCTTGTGAGCAAAGGATTTTCACCTTCTCACTTTGCCGATGAAATTGGCATTCAACGCTCCAGTATCTCGCACATACTATCAGGAAGAAACCGGCCTAGTTTTGACATCATCCAAAAAATCATTCGTCGGTTTCCCGATCTCGGGTTCGACTGGATTCTGGAGGACGAGCCAACGCCATCACCCGTATTTCGGGCGCAACAAGCACCTGCTATGCCGACTCGCCGACCCGAAAATGGAGCCTTTCAAAATCATTTATCAGATAATATTGATAGGAATAGTCGGTTTATAAATCGTCCGATACGCCCCGAAGTACCAACTGATTATTCAACGTCGGCAGAGTACGCAGACGATGTCTTGCTACCATCTGGTGTTGATGCATCGCAGAGTAAGCGGGTTGAACGTATTCTGATTTTTTACACAGATGGTACGTTCAAAGAGTATAGCCCTACGACGTAAAGGAGAATAGTCTACGTCGTAGTATGTCAATCGTTTCTCTTTTTATGGTCGAATTTGGAACATTAGGCGTTCGTTTGGCAGCTTTTAGGAGACCTCTGGCAGAATATATACCCCCTGATTCAGTAATTAATTGATTTTGAATCCATTAACGTTCCACGTGGATAACTGGTGAATATCTCTCTAATTATCCACGTGGGATCACAATCCTTACTTTAAATCTAGTAAGGATTTTTGTTTTATAATTTATATTATGTTAAGTTGAATTCTAAACGATAAGGGGAAATAGATGACCTACTCCCCCTTATACCTATTTAGCTTCTACACAAACTACACTGCGTCCCTCATACTGCTTCAGAATATTCTCAGCTTGCTGGATGCTGTTCAGAAGATCTTCGTCGTCGGCTTTAACCGCTTTGGCCTTTTGGAAGTAAGGCAAAGCCTGCTTAAACCGACCACAGATCACACCTTCAATTTCCTTGCCTTTCTTGCTGTACTCGGTCATATCCATGGCACCTACCAACTTATTCATCTCGGCACCTTCATTGTAATAAAAGACACCCATGTTGAAGTTAGCATCGTAGTTGTTAGGATCAACCGCTAATGCCTTTGTATAATACTCCTTGGCAAAAGTCCGTTGTTCAGTCTGCTTTGCTTTGAGATCAGCAATCTGCTTCTCTGTGGCAACCGGATCAATACCTTTAGCCTGCTCGTCTTTCACTTGAGCCTCTACCTCAGCCACTTTCGCTTTAGCTTCAACCTGACGCTTCTGCACATCAGCTAGCTGCCGCTTGGCATCAGCAGCTTTAGGGTTCTTTTTAATCACCCCGGTTAAACGAACAATTTCTGAGTTGATAGCATCCAATGCGTCTTTTTCAGTAGTCAATTTCTTTGTCAGTGTGCCACCTTTCTTCTGGCTATCCATCAGTTTTCCGATATCACCGCTCATTTTTTGGGCAGCATTATCATAAAGGATAGCGAGATTGACCATATTCTGCACATTCTTGGGATCTTTCTCTACCAGTTGCTTCATCCCGGCAACTGCTTCGTCCATCCGATTCGACGCCAGCAGGATGTTAACGCGCTCTGCACCGAGGTCTTTGTTGTTCGGTATAGCTACGAGGCCCTTATCAATAGCACTAATTGCCTTATCGATCTCTTTGTCGTTACGGTACAGCGTTGCCAACGAGTAATACACGCTGGGGTCCTTACCGCCATTAGACGCATACCGCTCAAATTGATCTTTGGCCGCATTGTTCTGACCAGCCTGTTGGGCGGCAATGCCTGAGTACAACGCAGCCATCGTATCTTTTGGCTGAATCATCCCTGCCATGCTCATCCGTTTTAAGGCATCGGCATAGTTTTTCGACTGGTAACGAGTAGCTCCCTCCCTCATAAATGCGCCGTATAACTCCTGACTGACCAGTGCTTCGTTCAGTTCTTTGCCCGACTTTCCACCATTTGGTTCTACCTCCAGGCCTTTCTTGAACGACTCATAGGCAGTCATAGCCGCATTCGAGTCGAGTTTGGCATATACACCCGTTTGATCGTTGGCAATAGCCTGATACACTTGGCCACGAACGAGCCATGTCTTAGCTTTGGCAGCCGACTTGGCATCGTTAACGTCTTTGTCAATAGCCGTTTTGGCTTTGTCCAGCGTACCTGCCTGCAATTGCAAAAGAGCATTTGTCTGGGCGACAGCAGCCGGTTTTACGGCTACCAGCATCGTCAGGCTGAGTGCCGAAGCAACTACGATTTTTTTCATTGTACTATATTAGGGTTGTTTGATTGCACGATTGATTTTTTCCCATAACCACCTACCGAGGCAGAGAGTTCTTATTCTACTGCTGCCCCATCCGTTGCTGCCGCTTCAGAGGTGTCAGATCCCGCTCCCTCGGGCGAGACGGCTGTTACCTCCTCCCCTTCTTCCCGGGTGATTTTAGTAACCGACGAAATTGAGTCGTTGTCATTGAGCCGGATGAGCTTCACACCCTGTGTGTTTCGGCCAATAACCCGTACATCCTCTACCGGGGTTCGAATGGCGATACCCGACCTGTTAATAATCATGAGATCGTCGTTGTCCGATACATCAAGGATCGCAACCAGGTTACCTACTTTCTCGGTAACCTTGAGGGTGCCCACACCTTTGGCTCCCCGGTTCGTTACACGGTACTCCTGCACGTCGGACCGTTTGCCGTAGCCTTTTTCGGATACAACCAGCAATTGGGCTTCGGGCGAGTTGATACACACCATCCCAATCACCTGATCGTCGGGGTTCTCGTCGTCGAGGGTAATGGCTTTCACACCAGCCGCCTGCCGACCCATAGGCCGAACCCGACTTTCGTGGAATCGTACGGCTTTGCCCGATTTCGACGCTACGACAATATCATTGTCGCCATTGGTGAGACATACCGACAGCAGACGGTCGTCCTCATCAATCGTAATGGCAATAATACCATTCTGACGGGGACGTGAAAACGCTTCGAGCATTGTTTTCTTGATCGTCCCCTGTTTGGTACACATCACAATGTAATTATTGTTGATGTAGTCGGGATCGTCGAGGGTTTTGATGTTCAGTACGGCCCGCACTTTGTCATCGCCCTCAATATTAATCAGGTTTTGCACCGGACGACCTTTGGCAATTCGACTGCCTTCGGGCAATTCGTGAACGCGCTTCCAGAACAACCGGCCTTTGTCGGTAAAGATCAAGAGGTAGTTGTGCATGGTGGCCGTAAACAGGTGCTCGGTGAAATCGTCGTCTTTCGTCGAGACGGCTTTCGCGCCCACTCCTCCCCTACTCTGGGTCCGGTATTCGGTTACGGGTGTCCGCTTCACATAGCCTTCATGCGAGATGGTAATGACCATCTCTTCGTCAGCAATCAACGATAGATCGCTGATATTGCCATCGCCAAACGGGTTGATCTGCGTCCGGCGAGCATCGCCATAGCGTGTTCTGAGATCGGTAACCTCCTCTCGGATGATCTCACGCTTCCGCGATTCGTTGGCCAGAATATCGTTCAGGTTCGTGATCAGAACCATCAGTTCGTCAAACTCTCCCTGAATTTTGTCGCGTTCCAAACCTGTCAGGCGTTGCAAACGCATTTCGAGAATGGCTTTTGCCTGAACGTCGGATAAAGAGAATTTTTCGATCAGGCCATTCCGGGCAATTTCGGGGTCGCGGGCTGAGCGAATCAGGGCAATCACCTGGTCAATGTGATCGAGGGCAATGAGCAGACCTTCCAGGATGTGTGCCCGCTTCTCGGCCTCACGAAGTTCGTACTCAGTACGGCGAGTAATCACCTCAAATCGATGCTCCACATAATAGCGGATCATGTCTCGGAGGTTAAGCATCATCGGACGCCCCTTAACCAGGGCTACGTTGTTGATACCAAACGACGATTGGAGCGCAGTGTATTTGTACAGGTTGTTCAGGACAACATTGGCAATCGCATCCCGCCGGATGTCGTAGACAACCCGCATCCCGTCGCGGTCCGACTCATCGCGAAACGCCTGAATCCCCTCGATCCGCTTCTCGTTGATAAGATCGGCGGTTTTTTCGAGCATCACCGACTTATTGACCATATACGGAATCTCCGTAACGATAATCTGGGTTTTGCCTTTGTTCTCCTCAATGGTTGCGTTGGCGCGGATAACAACCCGACCCCGACCTGTACGGAAGGCCGACTGTACACCTTCCATGCCGTAGATGGTGCCACCGGTTGGAAAGTCAGGGGCCGTAACATACTGCATCAACTCATCGACGGTGATGTCGGTATTGTCGAGATACGCGATGATACCGTTGGCGACCTCGGTAAGGTTGTGCGGGGCCATGTTGGTGGCCATACCGACTGCAATACCCGACGAACCGTTCAACAGCAGATTGGGCAACTTGGCCGGCATCACACTCGGCTCTTCGAGGGAATCATCGAAGTTAGGCTGAAAATCAACCGTTTCTTTGTAAATATCCCCCAGAATTTCGTCGGCAATGCGCTTCAGGCGGGCTTCGGTATAACGCATGGCTGCGGGCGAATCGCCATCAACAGAACCAAAGTTACCCTGCCCATCCACAAGCGGATAGCGCAAGGACCAATCCTGCGCCATACGGACCATCGTATCGTAGACGGACGAATCGCCGTGGGGGTGGTATTTACCTAATACCTCCCCTACGATACGGGCTGATTTCTTATAGGGTTTGTTGTAATTAACGCCCAATTCGGCCATTCCAAACAAAACCCGACGGTGAACGGGCTTGAGACCGTCGCGTACATCGGGCAACGCACGCGAGATGATAACCGACATCGAATAATCGATATAGGCACCGCGCATTTCGTCCTCAATGTTAATGGGAATAATGTTGGTTGGACCGTCAGATTCGGGCAGGTTTGCACCGGTTATTTCTTCCGCCATGTTAGAGGGGTTTCACAAAAAATTTCTATTTCGCTCAGTAACGCATGCACACAGAACGATCTAGACAAATATACAAAAACTTTCCGTAAAATGAAAATAAACGGCTAAAAACCCTCGTAAAGGGGCAAAAACGACCTTCCTGATTTGACACTTCGTATGCTGTTTCAACCACAAATGCTACCCGACAGGTAAAGACCAGTAGCTTGGTGGAATCCAATTTAAGTTGGCTGTATTTAGCCGTTCGACAATGAAACTAAAGGAGGGTTTAATACGAGCGTGTTAAACCTGAAGTTGCCGCTTGGTCGAAAATTAGGTCTGCCCTATTTACCATTCCCAATTTGGGTGTACTTTTGCCCATTATGCCCGATTTATCCAATCGAACCGCGTTTTTCTGGCTGGCAGCGATTCTGCTCCTTTCTTTTGTCCTACGGCTACACAATGCAGGGCGGTACAGCATTTACTTTGACGAGAAGTCGACGTTGTTGATTAGTCAGGGGGTTTGTCTGGAGGGAGCTAATCAGAAGGACGTATTCACGAAAAAATATTTCACGCCCGCCGAGTTCTGGAAACCTAAAACCGTTGCCGATTTTATTGAGGCCAACATCCGGGGAGATATTGGCAACAGTCCAACTTACTATGCTGTTCTTTGGGTCTGGATGGAGATATTTGGTTTGAGTGATCTGTCGATGCGTATGCCCTCGATCCTGTTCAGTACGGCAGTCATTTTGCTCTTGTTCGTTTTTGTCCGACGACATTTTAGATCAAACGTACTCGCCTTGCTTGCGGTTGGCATTGCAGCCGTTGAACCCTTCTTTGTGGCCTACAGTCAAATGGCCCGCAATTACTCCATGACGTTCTTTCTGACGTTACTGGCAACGCATGTTTTTTTATTAATTATAGAGGGGAGGAAGGAGGAAGGGGAAGAACGGGAATTGAGTCGGTCCCCTTCCTCCCTTTCTTCCCCTTCCTCCCTTCCTCCTTTACTCCTCTTTTACTGCCTCATCTTTGTTCTCTCTGTTCTGTCTCATTATCTGGCCGTGACGGTGTTCCTCTGTCATGGAATCTACGCCCTGCTATATCTGCGCAATGTGCGCACGTGGGTTGGGTTGGCTATGGCAGGCATAGTGGGCTTCGGGCTGATCTCGCTCTGGTTTATCTACGGCGGGGGAGCTTACACATTTCAGACAATGGCCTATCAGGCTGATTTTTACCGGAATATCGCTTTAACCAACCCCAACGGCACCCCCTTTGGCTTGATTCTGCCCGGCACGATTCCGAACATCACCAAGCGTGCTGTTCCAATCTTTGCCGACCTATTCTTATTTACTAATGGACTTGGTTCGGCTCTCACAGGCCTTAAAAACGCGGGCCTTGCACTGCTACTGGGGTGTATAGCCTCGTTTCTGCTTTATCGCTATGGCCGTGACCAAAACCCACCCATTTGGATAAAGATCGCCGTGCCGCTGGTGTTGCTGGCTGGGCTTCCAATTTATTCGGTGGTGCCGTTGCGGTTTTTGGTACTGTCAGTAGCACTGGTGTTTGTGTTTCTCATGGGCTGGTACATTGTGCAACGCACCGATACCCGCGAGAAACGCTACGTAGTGCTGCTGTTGCTGCTGGCCTTTGTGCCGACGTTCTTTTTGCTGTTTATGTCGTGGCGCAACAACCACACGTTTGGCATTACACAACGGTATTCGGGCTTTTCGTTTCCATATGTCTGTCTGCTGATTGCAATGGCCATTCGACAACTGGCCTCATTGCGTTGGTGGTTTTGGGCACCGATTGCCACCGTGAGCGCGGTGCAGCTTTATTTTGTGGCGGGTGTGCTGATGCAGATTTACGGGGGTGTCGAACCCAAATACACATATTTCCAGAAACCGCGCATCGAAAACCCGTACTGGTTTGCGGCAAAAGAACTCGAAAGGCAATACACCCCCGGCGATACGATCCTGTATCCGAACATGAAACGGGTAATCTACTCGAAAGAAATTGATGAGACCTACTCGAAAGTTGCCCTGCTCGATGCACAATTGGTGAACGTGTACCTACCGCCCAATGCCCAGTACTGGCAGCGCATCGACCCCAATGAGCAGGACAAGATCGTATTGGTGAAGGACCGGGGCCGCCAGAAAATCACTATTTTTGACCTGAAAGACGTACGTTATTAATTTTTGATTGGAACACGGATCGAACGGATTAAACAGGTAGAAACAGATTTTTTTTGTTTGAACTAATTAAATAAATCCGTTTATAACCGTTAGATCAGTTCAATCCGTGTTCCTATCCTCCGAGACATGAATTTACAAACTATAGATACTGCCGTGCTGTCGGGTGAGTTGAGACTTAAGATTTTAGGTCTTTACCATGCCGCCAACGCCGGGCATATTGGCTGTTCGCTTAGTTGCATCGACCTGATGATTGCCACGCTCATCCAACGCAAGCGCGAACAAGACACCTTCCTGCTCTCGAAAGGGCACGCGGCTGCTGCTCTCTACGCCTGCCTGAATCACCTCGGCGACATTTCGAACGAAGAGTTGGCAACCTTCTATAAAAACGGCACAACGCTCCCCGCCCACCCCGCCCCCCTGAAGCACCGGGGCATTCCGTTCGCGACGGGTTCGCTTGGGCACGGGTTACCCATCGGCACGGGCATCGCCCACGCAGGTAAATTGCTGGGCGACGACAGCAAGGTGTACGTGTTGATGTCGGATGGGGAGACCAACGAGGGCACAACCTGGGAGGCCGCGCATTTTGCCGTGCAACACGGTCTCAATAACTTGGTTGTGTTGATTGATAAAAATGGATTGCAGGGTTTCGGCAAAACGGGCGAGGTGATGGGCGATACGGCCTCCGTTGCTCTATGGGAAGCTATTGGCTTCGAGGTTGTTGAGGTCGACGGACATAACCTGGACGAAATCGGGACTACCATAGACCGGCTTGTTGTTTCGCCTACCGGAAAGCCAACCGTTATCATAGCCCACACCGTTAAAGGCAAAGGCGTCTCGTACATGGAAAACCGGCTCGAATGGCACTACCTCCCCATGACCCCCGCTCAGTACGAAGCGGCTGTGGGGGACGTGCGAACAAACTATTTTTAGGGAGAACGGAGGAAAGGGACGAGAGGGAGGAAAGGGGTTAGCCTTTCACATTCCTTCCGACCCGTCGAACCGCTCCCTTTCCTCCATTCTCCTTTCTCCTTTTTCATTATGACCATTCCCGACCAGATTCGCCAGTTGAACGGCCCCATTTTTGTATTTGGGGCGAGTGGGTTCATTGGTGCCAATTTATTTGAACAACTGTTTGCCGTCAGGAACGACGTCTATGCCCTCACACACGACGCGACAAAGGCATGGCGGCTCAAACTCCTGAACGTCCCCGCTGAGAATGTGGTCCACTGCGACATTGTGTCCGACACGTCGATCAAGGCCGTTTTCGAAAAGTACAAACCCAAAACGATTTTCAACCTGGCGGCCTACGGGGCCTATAGCAAACAGAAAAGCGTGGGGCTAACCTACGAAACGAACGTGATCGGGACGGTCAATATTCTGGACAATTGCACACCCGATATGGTCTATATCCATGCGGGTAGCAGTTCGGAGTATGGGTTTAACTGCACCGCCCCCGCCGAAACCGACCGCGTGGAGCCGAACAGCCATTATGCCGTATCGAAGGTGTCTGCCGCTTATGTGCTGGAGTTTTACGCGCGCGTACACAGCCTCAACACACTGAACCTGAGACTATACTCGATCTACGGCGGCTGGGAGGAACCCGACCGGCTCATTCCCCGGCTGGTTGAAGAAGCCCGCCGGGATAAGTGCCCGCCCCTGGTTTCGCCCGACATTAGTCGCGACTTTGTGTATATCGACGATTGCGTGTCGGCGTTCATTGTGGCCGCGCTAAAGGTAAAAGGCAGTGGATTTTCGGGGCGGTCGTACAATGTGGCAACGGG
The DNA here is from genome assembly GCA_004292855.1 of Cytophagales bacterium. Lineage (GTDB taxonomy): Bacteria > Bacteroidota > Bacteroidia > Cytophagales > Spirosomataceae > Rudanella. The sequence continues at coordinate 83,591 of RDXN01000054.1, read as the reverse complement.
CCGCAAGACCACCATGCGCGACCTGGCAGCCGTTACGCGTGACACGTTTAGTATTGGAACAGAACCCGTTTGGGGGAGTATGCCCAACCGGGGTTGGGATTTGGCCGACTGGTATGGCGACCCCACGGCGATCCAAACCGACCTCGGCTGGCAAGCCATCACCGACCTCGCCACGGGCTTGCGCCAAACCGCCGACTGGCAGGTGGCACATCAGTACGAAGAGCGGGTGATTCCGGCCTTTCAGACCCCTACGCTCAACCCGGTTATTACGCCCATTATTGCCTGCTACAAAGACGCAGAGGCTATTCCGTATATGTACGAGCGGCTCGTAAAGACGTTCAACGAGATGAAAGTACGCTACGAGATCATTTTCGTGAACGACAACTCGCCCGACAACACCGACGAAGTTCTGGAACGCATTTGCGCCCTGGACCCCAACGTGATGGCCATAAAGCACTCGCGCAACTTTGGCTCACAGTCGGCGTTCTTAAGCGGGATGGAAATTGCCACCGGCGACGCCGTCGTGCTGATGGATGGCGACCTACAGGACCCGCCCGAGGTCATCCCAAAGTTTTATGAAAAGTGGCAACAGGGCTTCGACGTGACCTACGGCGTTCGAATTCAACGCGAGATGCCCGCCTGGCTGGAGGTTTTTTACAAAACCTTCTACCGAATTTTTAAAAACCTGTCCTATATCAATATCCCTGCCGACGCGGGCGATTTTTCGCTCATCGACCGCAAAGTAGTACGCGAGTTGGTGGCCCTGCCCGAAACCGAGCAGTTTTTGCGCGGGCTGCGGGCCTGGGTTGGTTTCCGGCAAACGGGCGTCGACTATGTCCGGCCCGAACGCATGTTTGGTGTATCGACCAACAACTGGCGCAAAAACATTGCCTGGGCGCGGAAAGCCATCTTCTCGTTCAGCTTTGTCCCGCTGGAATTAATGGTATATGCCGGTTTCACGCTTACGGGTCTGTCGATTCTTGGCATCATCTGGCAGGTTCTGGCTAAGTTTATCTTCTTCCCTGACACCCCTGCCGGGTTATCGACCGTTATTATCCTGGTTATGTTCTTCGGTGGTATCAATTTGCTGGGCATTTCTTTCTTAGGCGAATACATCAGCAAGATATTTGAGGAGTCGAAAAAACGGCCCAAGTTTATCCGCACGATGGTGCGCAAAGGCAGTCAGGTTTATAAAACAGCAGCCGAAATTGGCGCGTTGGTTGAGCAGCGGAAAAGCAAGTAATTTTACACACTATGCGTAAAGAATTTTCAGCCGGTATCGAACGGCTTGCCCTGGCCGACGATAAACTCGTTTTTATTACCGGCGATCTGGGCTATAATGCTCTTGAAAACCTACAGGCGATTATGGGGCCGCGTTTTATCAATGCGGGCGTTGCCGAACAGAACATGGTGGGTATGGCGGCAGGCATGGCCTACAAGGGCTTCAAGGTGTTTTGTTACAGCATTGCGCCGTTTGCCGTGTACCGTTGCCTGGAGCAGTTTCGGAACGACGTTTGCCTGCACAACATGCCCGTGTTCATTGCGGGTAATGGGGGTGGCTACGGATACGGAATCATGGGCAGCACCCACCACGCTATCGAAGATTTAGCCTGTTTAAGCGGCCTCCAAAACGTAAATACCTACATCCCAGCCTTTGCCGACGAGATCGACCCAATGCTCGATCAGATCGTGACCGAAAGTCGCCCGGCATATCTGCGCCTGGGAGCTGGCCCCAAGACGCCCGAAGGAGCCGAACAACAGGGCACGTTTAAACACATCGTTCGGGCGGACTCATCGGCAGCGGGCACCATTGTCGCGTTGGGGCCGGTGGCCGCTAATGTGCTGATGGCTCTCCAGCAACCCACTCTTGCGGGCCGTTTCGACGTATATACGGCCACAAACCTGCCGCTCCATCTGCCCCCCGACCTGGCCAACCAATGGGTTGGTAAGCCAATGCTAGTGGTCGAAGAACACGTATCGATTGGGGGACTGGCGCAACAGCTTTCAGTGCAATTGCTGGCGCAAGGCGCGACTCCAAGTCCGTTTGTGAGTCTGTCGGCGCAGGGTTATCCGGATGGGCTGTATGGTGATCAGAAATACCATCAACAACAGTCGGGGCTGGACCCGGCGAATATTGCCCGGTGCCTGGGCGAGATGGTTTGATGAACAAACGCCTGATCACGTTTCTTGCCCTCGCCCTAACGCTGCTTCCAATCGCTGTCTTTTGGTTGTATTGGGCGCATTTGGCCGTGAACGTGCCCAAGTGGGACGATCACGCGCTGAAGTTTTATCTGTTAGAAAGCGAACGTGAAACAACGATTTGGGGCAAGCTATACCAGTTGTTCAAGCAACACAACGAACACCGGATTGTCCTCGACCGGGTAGCTACCTGGCTGGATTTCAATTTGTTTGGCAAGCTAAATTATCGGCATCTGATGGTGCTAGGGAACGCCTGTTTGTTGGGTGTCGTGGCAATTTTCGGGGTAGTGATCCATTCCGCGCACCAAGGTTCCGCAGCAGGTCCGAAATCCCCAACCGACGCGTCGGACCGCCCAAATCCGAAATCATTACTGTACCTCCCTCCTATCGCGTTTCTGCTGTTTAACCTGTCGTCGTGGGAGAACGCGTTCTGGGGTATGGCCGCGCTGCAAAACTTTGGCGTAGTGCTGTGGGTAGTCTGGGCAATCTATTCGCTGGCGTTCAATCGCTCACTTGCGGGTGCATTGATGCTGGCTTTTCTGGCAACGCTAACCAGTGGTAACGGTCTGATTATCTGGCCAATTGGGACCGTTCTTTTGGCACTGCAACGCCGGTCAAAGCCGCTGCTCGTCTGGTTGGCAAGCGCGGTTGTGGTCGTTGGTCTATATTTTGTCGGATACAAAAAACCCGCCGGGAATCCCCCTGACCGGGGCGGTGTCGTTGACCTTCTGAAAGGCTGGCTAGCTTTCAATGGCGCATCGGGCGAAGTGTTTGCACTGGGCAATCCGTTTACCGCTTGCCTAGTTTTGGGAGCTATCCTGACAATAGCACTTCTGACAGCAGGAGTCTGGTTGCTGCGGAACCAAATCCAACTGCTTCGGCGGACTGATCCAATGTCTAACCAAATCCAACTATTTCTCCTCGGGTGTCTGGCTTTCGGGCTGGGTACTGCCGCGATTGTTGCCTGGTCGCGGGTGGGGTTTGGAATGGAGACGCTGATAACCAGTCGCTACAAGATTTACTCGCTACTGCTGCTATGCGTAGCCTACGTGTTCGCCGTTACCCACACAAGCGGGCGGGTGCGACAACTCGTGGGCGTGCTGGGGCTGACAGGCAGCGCGGGACTGGCGAGTCTCTCCTATCTGACCTATTCCGATGAGGTGATCTGGTGGCGACGCTGGATGCTCACCAATCAATACAACTGGACGTTTCAGACAGACCGGCCCGTGTCGACCATCGACCCAACCACCGCCCGCTGGATCGACAATGCCCCCGCTTATTACGATCCTTGCCTTCCGGCTATTTACCAACCCTCGCCCCTCTCGGAACCTGCCGAGTTGGACTCGGTGTACGAGGCAAACGGACAGTTTTTTGTTCGCCTGAAAGCCGCCATCCGACCTTCTGTCCGATACCCCGATAACGGCATGACGGTTCTCTTACAATCCGACAAACGAACGTATATATACGGTACACTACCCGATCCGGCTCCCAACGCGCTTGTTGCCCTGCGCCGGGGGTTGTACCCGACCGAACAGCAGGTGGCGAGTTTCCCGGCCAATGAACCCGAACCCGGCACCTACCGGCTGTCGTTGTTGATTTACAGCAGTGATGGGCGGAGTTGTTTAATTCGGTCAACGAAGCATACCCTTGTTGTGAAACCTCGTCCAAAAAACGAACTCGAAAAAAACTGGTAACTCGCAACCCAAACCACCTAGCCGAATCACTACGATGCCATCAACTGTAGTTCCTGCCCGTCCCTCCCATTCCATTCGCTCAGTAGCGGTTTGGTTGCTTATGGGGCTACCCATCGGGCTGGTCGCTACGGTGGTGCTGACCTACGCGCTCAACCTGCCCTACTGGGACGATTATCTGGTTCAGGAACAGTTGATATTAATGAAGTCGCAACCCACGGGCCGACAGAAGCTGTGGCACTTGTTCGATCAGCATTGGGAACACCGGATCGTCTGGACCCGGCTCATTTTCGCGGGCTGGTACAAGCTGACGGGTTCCCTAAATTACTACGGCCTTACACTACTTGGTGTCAGCGGGTTAGTGGGCTTGTTTGCCATGCTAACCCGTGTTTTCTGGCGAATGAACCTGCCCTGGCTCTATTTGCTGCCCGTGCCGTTCTGGTTGTTCACCTTACAATCCCACGAAAATTTGCTGTGGGCAATGGCCTCGATTCAAAACTTCTGGGTGCTGATGTTCGCGCTCGGCAGTTTCTACGCCCTTGCTCACCCCACCCCAAAAGCCCGTTGGCTAGCCCTGGCGTTGGCGGTTCTGGCCACCTACACAAGCGGCAACGGCGCATTGGTGCTCATTGCAGGAGGCATGACGCTGGTGTGGCAGCGGATGAAGGAGGAAAGGAGGAAAGGAGCGGTCCGACGGGCCGGAAAGGAGGAAAGTAATTCTCACCTCCAGATAGCAGGCCCTTCAGTTTTCAGGCAACGCTGGGGCTTCGTTCTCATCTGGGGCCTCGTCGCACTGATGAGCATTGGCGGTTATTTCTGGGGCTATAAACGGATTACCTTTTTCCCCTCACCTTTTCGGTACCCATTCACCGACTGGATCAAGGCGTATTTTGTGTTTTTCGGAGCCTTCGCCGACCCATATCCCTATTCAGGTGCCGGTGCCTACGGCTACGAAAATCCCCTCTGGCTAACCATCGCTCTGGGCGCAATTCTGGTTGGTGTGGGGGCGTATTGTTTACTTTGGGGAGTAAGGGGAAGAAAGGGAGAAGAAAGCACCACTCCCCTCTCCTCCCCTTCTTCCCTCTCTTCCCCTTCCTCCTCTCCTCCCTTCCTCCCTTCCTCCTTCTTCCTCTCCTGCTTTCTTTTCCTGCTGGCAACAGCCGCCATTACGGTGTATTCGCGGGTGGGATTTGCGGGGCCGGGCTACCTGTTGCAGGGGCGGTATAAGATCTATTCGGCTCTGATGTTGGTAGTTGTCTACCTGTTTTTGTTGTACCGATTTGGGCATAATCGTTGGCCTGCAATCCGGTGGGGATGGGCGGCTTTGGTGATGCTCACCATCGGGCAAAGTTTGTTCACGGACTACCTTTGCCTCGAAGGAATTATCAACCAACACCGACGAACCACCGCCGAGTATTTCAACTTCTTAGTGAACACGCCCACCGACCAACAGCGGGCCGTTGGGTCCGTATTCACCCCTACCGAACCGGTATTCTTCGGAGGTCAGGTCGCCCAATTAGGGGCAAAGTCGTGGTTATTATTACCCACGACAGACAAACTAAATCGGTTTGACACACAACGCTTTATGTATTGGATTGAAAAATCTAACAGTGTTAATCCATCCATTTTTACGCCCACCGACGGCACCTACATCTACATGACAAGTGGCGTAAATACGTACCTGTTCCCAGCTCGTCCGTTGCGTCCATCGCCTACGGCCTTATCCGGCCTGGATGGCTATTTTCGGGGCGCAGGTATCCGGGCGCAGGTGTTGCAGGAACACCTCAAACCCGGCACTTATCGCTTTGGTTTGTTGACCAACCGGAAGGGGCAACTTGATCTCAACATGACCTCTCAAACCGTAACCTTTACCGGCCTGTGAGCAACCACAAAACCTACATCGCCCAACTCGACGGACTCCGGTTCATTGCCGTGACGCTCGTGATGATCGACCATTGGCTGGGCGAGGCCAACCACCTGCCCCTGGGCTATTTTGGGGTGAATCTGTTTTTTGTACTGAGTGGTTTTTTAATTACCCGCATCCTCATCAGCAGCCAACAACGCGACACCCAACTGGGCCGAGGGCACGGGCATTCGCTCAAGGTGTTTTTTATCCGGCGCAACCTGCGCATCTGGCCCGTCTATTACCTGACCATCGGCGTGCTGGCCCTGGTCGATTTTCAGTCGGTCAGGATGGCGTTTTGGTGGCTCGCCACCTACACACCCAACATCTGGATCGTGATTCACCAAACCTGGCTGGGGGCTATCGACCATTTGTGGTCGCTGGCAGTCGAGGAGCAATATTATTTGTTCTTCCCGTTCCTGCTGCTGTTTACGCCCGAGCGGTATTTTCTGCGGATGCTGGCGGGTCTCATCGCGGTGTCGGTGCTCATGCGAGTGGCCTTATTTGTTACAAACGCCCCCTGGATGGCGCAGTTTGTCTTGATGCCCACTTGTCTTGATGCATTCGGGATGGGGGGACTGCTGGCCTGGCTTATTATCTACCGGAAAGACCTGTATGACAGGCTGTTCGCCAACAATTTCTTGCTAATTGGAAGCTTTCTGGCCTACGCCTTGCATCTGTACTTCATGCTCACCACCGAGCCGTCGCGCAATGTGTTCACCGACGTATCCGACCGGTTTGTAACATCCCTGTTTTGTGTGGCCATTATCGGGCGGGCGGTGCTTGGATTTGGGCAACCGGGAAAGTGGCTGTTGGAGAATCCGGTAGCGCGGTACCTGGGGCAAATCAGCTACGGTTTATACCTGTTCCACAACATCGTTTTCAATTATTATCACACCCAACCGACGTATATAACCTTGCGAATTTGGCGAAAAGCGGTATCCATCCTGCCCGCACTCGACAGTACAGCTCTGTTTCAGCTTGGCTATTTCTACGCCCTCACCATTCTGCTGGCAGCCCTGTCGTGGTACCTGGTTGAGAAGCCTATTAACAGCTTGAAAGACAAATTTTCTTATTAGGGTGCAACGCTGTGAACTTCTGGTGGCTTTCCCGCTTGATAAAGTACTATTTAAACTAGCCGCCCCACCCGAACAAATACCTATATTTGCGCGTCATTAAAGAGATTGAGGATTTGGGCGGTCCGCCGTCGTGGTTTCGGTTTACGGATTGTTGTCTGTGTCGAAATCAAGTTTAAATCCGAAATCCCAAATCTCAAATCCGAAATCATTCATGAGTCTTTTGCTGTCAATTGTTATGCCCGCCTACAACGAAGAAGAGTGTATCGAACTCGTTGTACGGCAGTGGACCGATATGCTGGATCGCCTGTTTCCGACCGACAACACCCGCCTGATCGTGATCAACGACGGCTCCCGCGATAATACCGGTGCCATCCTCGACAGCATTAAGTCTCGTTATCCCAAACTGATGGTCGTGCATCAGCCCAACGGTGGGCATGGCAACGCCGTGGTAAATGGTTACCGGCAGGCTGTCGCGCTCGACTCGGAGTATGTGTTCCAGACCGACAGCGACGATCAGTTCATCACCGACGATTTCACCAAACTGTGGGCCAAACGGAACGAGTCACCGTTTATCCTGGGGCACCGCGAGGTTCGGCACGACGCCACCATGCGGCTTTGGATTACCCGGATTCTGCGCGGCAGTATCGCCCTGATCTACGGTACGTATATCATGGATAGCAACATCCCGTTCCGGCTGATCCGGGGTAGTTTCTTGAAAAAGTTGCTGGCTCAATTACCCAACCCAACTCCCTTCGCGCCCAATATTTTTCTGGCCGTTATGGCTAAAAAAGCAGGCAACAGACTGTTCGACATCCCCATCGTGCATAAAGAGCGCGAAACCGGTACGGTGTCGATTATGAACTGGAAACTGCTCAAAGTGTGTATGCAAAGTTTTGTCGAGTTGGCTCAATTCCGGCTCCAGCTAGGCAGTAAAGTAAAAGCACTCAACAACCCCGCATCTCAACAACCATCCCTAAATGAAGCATAAATATGTCATTATCGGCTCAGGACCAACCGGTTTAGGAGCCGCTTACAGACTAAAGGAACTCGGCGTTACTGATTTTATCGTTCTCGAAAAAGAAGACCGCATCGGCGGTTTGGCCAAAAGTTTTGTCGACGACAAAGGGTTCGTCTGGGACGTAGGTGGCCACGTTCAATTCTCCCACTACAAGTATTTTGATGACCTGATGAACCGCGCCCTCGGCGAAGATGGGTGGCTAAAGCATCAGCGCGAGTCGTGGGTTTGGATCGAAAATCGGTTTGTGCCGTATCCGTTCCAAAATAATATCAAGTACCTCACCCCCGATACCATGTGGAAATGCCTCGAAGGCATTATCCAGGTATACAAAAACCCTACTACGATCAAGCCTAAAAACTTCCGTGAGTGGGTTTTGCAAACCTTCGGGCCGGGGTTGGCCGAAACCTTCATGTTCCCCTACAACTTCAAGGTTTGGGCATTTCCGCCAGAGGAGATGAACGCAGCCTGGGTAGGTGAGCGCGTGGCCGTAACCGACCTGGGGCGCGTTACGAAAAACATCATTTTCAACAACGACGACTTTTCGTGGGGGCCAAACAGCACCTTCCAGTTCCCGAAACACGGCGGAACGGGCGGCATTTGGGAATCGGTGGGCGATTTGGTAGGGCGTGAGAACATCAAACTCAATGCCGCTGTCGAGCGAGTGATCGGGGCAGAGAAAAAGATCATTTTGAGCAATGGGGAGACCATCGAGTACGATCACCTGCTCAATACAATGCCACTCGATATATTCACCCGAAAGGTGGAGGGCTTACGCTCCGAGACCGTCGAAACGGCGCAGGGCCTGAAATATTCATCGACCAACGTGATTGGGGTGGGTCTGAAAGGACAACCTAAGCCGAGCCTCGAAACGATGTGCTGGATGTATTTCCCCGAATACAACAGCCCCTACTACCGCGTGACGGTGTTCTCGAATTATAGTCCTAACAACGTGCCCGATGCGAGTCAGTATTGGTCGTTGATGACCGAAACAAGCGAGTCGACGGCAAAGCCGGTGAACCGCGAAACCCTGATTGAGGACACCGTTCGTGCCCTGCGCGAAGATCAATTGATCTCCGACGATGACGAGGTCGTTTCGACGTTCCACGTTGCGTTTGACTACGGTTATCCGACGCCTTCGGTAGAACGCGACGGCATTCTCAAGGCCGTTCTGCCCGAATTGGAGCCGTTTGGCATCTCGTCGCGGGGCCGGTTTGGAGCCTGGAAATACGAGGTCAGTAATCAGGATCACTCGCTGATGCAGGGTGTGGAATGGGCCAACCGCGTGGTGGCCAATGTACCCGAACTTACGTTGTTCTTCCCCGATACGGCGAATGCTATGTGGGGTAAATAAATATGCAAAAACGTCTCTGGCTTGTACTGATTGGGTTAGTGGTTGTTTTGGGTGGATGGGGGCTGTATCGCTTGCTCCGCCCGTCGGATTCACTAGCCCGGTTAGTACCACCCGATGCGTTGATTGTGCTTGAAAGCTCCCATCTGCTCGATTCCAATTCAGTTGCTCAACAACGGAAACGCCTGACTATCAATCAGATACCTCTGTTTGAGCAGGCCACGTATCAGTTGGGCCGCTCGCTGTTTGCCGCGCTCGACTCGGCTATCGTACGCCGGTTCGTACGGGGGAAAGCGATCCGCTGCTCGCTGCACCCGACGGGCAAAACTAAACTCGATTTTCTGTTTTACATACCACTCCGCACTAACGCCGACCGGCAGTTTGTGGAGCGGCTTCTAAAACCCAACCCCGACCGGTTTCGGGTGCAAACCCGCCCGTTCGATGGGGAGCGCGTTAGCGAGTTGACCAACCTCCGCAATGAATCGCTGGGCAATTTCCTGGTGACGGATAATGCACTGATTTGTAGTGCATCGGGTGTGTTGGTCGAGAACGTAACGCGCCAATTAAACTCGTTCTCATTTAACGTTCGTAGTCCCGAATTGCTCACGGATACCGACCAACTGGCCGCCATGTCGGTTCGGCCCGAGGTGTTGCAACGACTGTTTGGCACGGATAGCAGCTCGCTCGTTCGGGTATTTCTGCCCGAAAACCTAACCATACGCTTTCGTGGGGCCACCTCACGAACCCATTTGGTAGGTTACGCATCGGATCAGATTGGGTCGCGCACAGAGGTGGCCGATCTGTTTAAGGGTCAAACCCCCGACTATATTTCGGCGAGTGATCTGATACCACAAAACACGTCCTCCATTTACCACATCCGGGTAAGCGACGGGACCACGTTTGGCAAGGCGGTAGGCAGCTTGTTGGCGGCCTCGTCGGGTAGTCAACTCCGGCAGCGGCTCGACCGGATTGCTCCGGCTACCCCCGATTTCTATAAAGCCGTGGGGACCGATATCATGCTGTGCCGAATGGAATCGCCCGATGGTCGAAAACAGCAGGTGCTGGTGGTGCAGGGTCGAAAGAAAGATTCGCTGGCAAGGGCGTATCAGCAGATCGCCTACCGGGCTGGGGCACTGGCTCCGGCTCCTCCCAAGACCTTTTTGGGGCATAAAACGATCCTGTTGAAGGTCGATGAGTTGCCCGCATCGCTGTTCACGGGTCTGTTTTCGGGTTTTCGCGAGAGTTGGGTGACTCAACACGGCAACGCACTGATTGTGGCTAACGGGGAGGATGTCATGCAGGAATACCTCCAACAGATCACGCAGGGGTTCGTGTGGTCGGCAGATGAGCGACAGCAACAATTACTCACGCAAACGCTGCGCCCGGCCAACTTTACGGCCTTTGTCCGGCTCAACCGAAGCGGGCAATCCATCCCCGACCATTGGCCCACCACCTGGCAAAGCTTGCTCGGTCGGCCTTCAACGAGCTTTGAAAACCTCGAAAACATGGTCTATCAGGCGAGCTACGGCAACGAGAACATTAACTCTACGCTCGTGTTGGGCCGCACTACCCGCCGGGCAAGCAAAGCTGTGGTGAACCAGATATTGTTGCGCGGGAACGTACCTTTCAACGCACCACTCATTGCCGCGCCGGTGGTAGTGGGTAGTTTGTCGGATGGATCGGCGCAGTTTTACGCGCAGAACCAGGCGGGGCAGTTTGTGCTGGTTACGCCCGAGGGCGACAAAATTGTGCAGGACACCACCGACGGCCCCATCCGCAGCAATGTGATTGCCACCGATTTTCTGGATAATGGCCGACTCCAATACCTGTTCATGACCGACCGGCGGCTGTATGTGGCCCAACCGGGCAACGGCTCCGTTCGGTTGGAGCGGATCAGGCTCCCGGCGGGTCTTGATCCTACCTATTTGGCTTCGCTGAGGGGCAGTCGCCAGCCGAATTTTGTGGTGTTGGCAGCACATCGAGATGGCCACATTTACGCGCTCGACCGGAAGAAACGAGCGTTTGTCCGACTCATGACAGCCACTTCGACGGGGCCGCTGTTGTTGCCATTTCAGGTGCTCAATGGCCCTACGGGTATGGAAATTCTGGCTCTTCAGGCCAACGGCACCCTAAATCGCTGGCAAGACAACGGCCAACCCGTAGCTCAATATCCCGCCAAACTCGACCTCCCCTTTGTGAGTCCGGCCCTATTACCCGCTAACAATCCGCTGATTCAGGCCATTACAGAGGCCGGTGAGATCCTCCAAATACGACCCAATGGACTGATTGCCAGTCGAAATCAGCTCTATCGACCTGTTCGGTCTGGGTCGTTCCGGTTGGTGCCCGACGAGGGTGGGCAAACGTGGCTGCTCATGCTCACGTCTGACACCGAAGCCACGATTCTCGACCAACAGGGGAATCCGCGTTTTTCTATACAGGGGCTGGTGCCGGGGCAAACGAAGGTCCGGTATCACCGGCTGGGTGGGGGTGTGGAGATCATCAGCGTGAAGTCGGGCGATAAGACAACCCTATACACGCCCGCTGGAAAGCAGGTAGGCGAGAATAATCAAAAAGGACAAATCAAAAGTGATTTTCCGGTGGCCCTTCAATACGACGAATCTTCCAACGAACTTTACATCCTGACCGGCCTCGACAAAGCCGTGCAGTTGTTTTCGATACGACTTAAATAATGCGTTATCTCTTTCTTTTCATTGCCATCGTGCTCTGGTTGGGGGGCTGCTCCCGGACAGTGATGCACTGGTTTTACGAGACCAACGTTGTTGCCGACGATTATCGCTACGGCGATTTATACCGGCTGGCAAATCTGCCTCAGTTTAAAGAACCTCAACCGCCCTGCCCCTCGCCTGCCCTGTCGAGCGACACGGCCCAAACGCATTTGTATTTGATTGGCGATAGTTTTACGGAACCGCAACGGATTTCAAAGCGTGATTTTCCGGTGAGCCATTTCCAGTATGTGCATTGGGACAACCGGAGTCGGGTTCAATTGGACACGGCCAAGCGGAACGTACTCTTGCTCGAAACCGTCGAGCGACATTTCCGGGAGCATTTTTCGCGACCCGTGGTCGAACTTACCGTAGTTACAGACAGCACACAACGTCCAGCACCTGAACAGGTTTCCTGGAGCAAAGCCTTGTTCGATCAGATTCAGTCGAAGGGCATTGAGGAACGTCTCGAAACGGTGCTGTTTAGTCAGGACATGTTCTTGTGGTTCAAGGAATTAAAAGCAAGCATCAACCTCAACTGGTTCGACCGGGTGCCGCCCAAAGTAGGTATCTCCGGCGACCGAAACCACCTGTTCGTCGATCTCGACGTGGACACCACCAAGCGGCTCAACGCGTCGTTTGCCCCGCTTCCCGATCAGGAACTGAACGACCTTGTCGATAGCCTCAACGCGACCGCCGAGCGATTCCGGAAGCAGGGTTTCGATGCGGTTTATCTGTCGATGATTCCCAACAAAGCGAGTATTTTGGAGCCAAATCGGGGCCAGTACAACCGTCTGATCGAGCGTGTGCAGGCACACCCGCGCCTTCGGGTGCCAGTTGTCGATGTGTATTCCCATTACGCCCGACAGCCTGGAGCCGTGTATGCCAACGGCGACTCGCACTGGAATTGTACGGGTCGGGCGATATGGCTACGCGAAGTGAATGAGCAGCTAAACAGTCGGTAGGGTCCAGGGACTGCGGTAGTGCGCCCGCACCAACTCGTTCGCTTTGGGGTTGTCGACCACGGATTGCGTGGCCTCGTTCCAGATCAGTTTCTGGCCTAATCGGTAAGATATATTGCCCAACTGAGCGTGTAGAGCCACATTTCGCCCCACTTCTGCCGACGCATTAGGCTGTTTGCGACTGCGAACACACTCCAAAAAATTGAGCGTGTGCCGGTCGAGGTCATTGCCATAGCGGGGTTGACGGGGCAGGCCGGGCGTCATAAATTGGTCGTCGTCGGCTTCGGGGAACAGATTCCAGCCGTCGCGGTCGGCCACGAGGGTGCCGTTGTTGCCGATGAAGGCCACGCCCGCATCCCGCCCAAAGGGTGCTTGTCCCAGGCCCAGGCCCTGCTCCCATTGCAGGGTTACATTCCCAAAATCGTAGAGCACCTGCATCGTATCGGGGGTGTCGCCCGCGTGGTTGGGGTAGCCAAACCGACCGCCCATTGCCACCACCGATTTAGGGGCCGATTGCTTGATGCCCCACAACCCCATGTCGATCATGTGTGCGCCCCAGTCGGTCATAAGCCCCCCGGCGTAGTCCCAGAAATAGCGGAATGAGCCGTGGAAACGGGCCTCGTTGAACGGGCGTTTTGGAGCCGGACCGAGCCACATGTCGTAGTCAACTCCGGCGGGTACAGGGGCGTCGGGCTTAGGGTCGAACTTTCGGCCATAAGTCATGTAGGCCCACGTTTTGACGAGTCGGATGTTGCCCAACTTGCCCGACTGCACAAATTCGATGGCCTCTCGCCAATGGTTCCCACTCCGTTGCCACTGCCCTACCTGCACGATGCGCCCATATTTTCGGGCAGCGGCCACCATCAGGTTGCACTCTTCGATGGAGTTGGCCATCGGTTTTTCCACGTACACGTCTTTCCCTGCCTGACACGCCATCACCGTCGGCAGGCAGTGCCAATGGTCGGGCGTGCCCACGATTACAGCGTCTATCATCTTGTTTTCCAAGACCTTGCGGAAATCGCTGTAGAGCGCGGGCTTCGGGTTTGTGGGCGACGAGGGAGCCAGCTTTTCTAAATCGGCGGCTCGTTTTGCCAGCACCGTTTGGTCCACGTCGCAAAGGCCCACGCAGCGAACGCCGGGATGTTTGAGCATTGAGCTGAGGTTTGCCCAACCCATATTATTACAACCAATAAGCGCGACCGAGAGGGTATCAGCGGCAGACGTGGTTTTGGGTTGCAGCGATGCGCCCGCTACTTCGGCAGGCACCGCTTGAGCGGGCAACAAAGTTCCGGCAGCGAGACTAGCCGATTGATGGAGAAATTCACGACGCGACGAAGGCATAGGAGTGACGTTGAAATGACTGGTAATAAGGCGTTTTCGGTTAGTTCAGGCAAATCGTTCGGGGTTGAAAACATTCAGGTCGAGGCTGGTTTGCGTGCCCGTCAGTGTTTCGGCAACCAGTTTGCCCGTAGCTGGTCCAAGGCTGATGCCCATCATCCCGTGACCCGTTGCCAGAACCACGTTCTCATGGGTTTTGAGTCGCCCAATATACGGCAACCCATCCGGCGAACAGGGCCGTAAACCCCGCCAAACCGACTCTATTTGAGGCATTTGAACCGGAATATCCGGGTAATAGTTGTTGATCGACTGCACAATACCGCGCACCCGGTTGGGATTCACGCGCAGGTCGGTCCCGGCTACTTCGAGCGTTCCGGCGAAGCGTAGGTTCAAGCCAACGGGTGTTGCCGTGGCGCGGGCTTCGAGCATAATGGCCGGGATTTGCACCGATGGCCCTGCCCCGTCGATCATAAAACTGTACCCTTTGCCGCCCTGCAACGGCAACCGAAGCCCCAGTTGGCGGGCCATCTCGGCCGACCAGGCCCCACCCGCTACCACCACGGCATCGACCGGATGCTCACCGGCTTCGGTCCGCAGGGCCGTAACGCGACCGTTTGTCTTTTGTAGTTCAAGAACCGGCGTATTTTCCAACACCTCCACGCCCTGTGCCCGCAGGAAAACCACCAGTGACTGCACCAGTTGACCGGGGTTCAGATGGGCATCGCCGGGAAACAACACGCCCCCGCGCACCTCGACACGGGTGTTTGGCTCCCGGTCCTGCACCTGCTGGCCGTTCAGAATAAGTGCCTCAACACCAGCATGATTGGCGAGGTCGGCCTCCTCGGCCATCTCGTGTTCAGCAGTCGCGGTTTTGTAGAGCATGAGCAAACCACGCTCGTGCCAGCCAAAATCGACATTGCCCGATTGAGCAAGGTTCTGATACAGCCGCTTGCTCAACAAGCTCAGATCGCGCAACACCGGAATAGATCGTTCGACGTGTTCGGGTGTTGCGTGTTGGTAGAATAACCACCCCCAGCGGAGCAAATCGGCGTTTAGGCGGGGCTTTATGTAAAACGGACTCGTAGATCGGAGCATCCAGCGCATCCCCTTCGCAATCATACCCGGTTGCGCGAGGGGCACAATATGGCTCGGCACAATCATACCCGCGTTGCCCATTGAGCAACCATCGAGCAGCGGCCCGCTGTTGAACACCGTCACGCGATGCCCGGCCTGTTGCAGGTAATACGCCGAGCACAAGCCAATAATCCCCCCGCCAATGATGCCGATAGTCATGTTTAAATTACTTGAAACCCATGCACATACGGGTCGTCTTCGTCCAGAATTAGGTGGTTGTAGCCGTGAATAATGGCCCACCCTTCAATACTCGGCACAATGGCTGGTTGGCCTGCCAGTTCGGTTTCGGCCTCCACTCGTCCGTTGAAAATAGAGCCGATAATACTCTCATGCACAAAGGTTTCGCCCGGTTTGAGACGCCCCTGCGCATACCACTGCGCCAACCGGGCCGAGGTGCCCGTGCCGCAGGGCGACCGATCAATCGCCTTATCACCGTAAAACACGGCGTTGCGGGCAGTCGAGGTGTCGGCCAAGGGCTTGCCGGTCCAGAGAATGTGGCTCAAACCCCGAATGGTGGGATTTTCGGGATGGGTAAACGTGTATTGGTCATTCAGGCGTTCGCGCATGACCCGCGCCCAGCCAATCAGTTGCTCGGCTTTGTAATGCTCCAGACCGTGGAAATTCGGTTGGGGGTCAACGATGGCGTAGAAGTTGCCGCCATAGGCCACATCGACGGTTAGCTCGCCCAGATCGGGGCAAACGACAGACAGTTTTTCGGCTGCCAAATACGACTTCACGTTCGTGATCTTCACCGATTTCACCTTGCGACCCTCCTGCCGGTATTCGGCACGAACCAGCCCGGCGGGCACTTCGAGGTTGAGCACACCGGGCGTTTTGGGCGTTATCAAACCCTGTTCAATCGCCACCGTCACCGTGCCGATGGTGCCGTGCCCGCACATAGGCAAACATCCCGACGTTTCAATAAACAGCACCCCAGCGTCATTAGCGGGGTCGGCGGGGGGGTACAGAATACTGCCCGACATCATGTCGTGACCGCGTGGCTCAAACATCAGCGCACGCCGAATCCAGTCGTACTCCCGCAGGAAGTGCTGGCGTTTGTCGCTCATGGTCGCGCCTTCCAGATGCGGAATACTGCCCCCCGTGACGACCCGAACCGGGTTGCCGCAGGTGTGCGCGTCGATACAGAAAAAGTGGTGGGTTGGCATAGAATTTAAGCCGGTCTAGTCGCCAACTGCCCCTGAATAATGGCCCAAATGCGGTCGCGCTCCTCACCAATCAGGGGTAAGCGCGGGGGGCGCACGTGCTCCGACCCGATGCCAGTGGCCGTAGCCGCGAGTTTGATGTATTGCACCAGTTTCGGGTGAATATCGAGTTCAAACAGGGGCATAAACCAGCCGTAGAGGGCGCGGGCCTCAGCCATATTACCCGCCTTTACCAGGTCGTACAGGCGCACCGTCTCAACCGGAAAGGCATCGACCAAACCAGCTACTAAACCGTCGGCCCCGGCAGCAAGTGATTCCAGAGTCAGCGTATCGACCCCGCCCATAATGCGGAACCGATCACCGAAAGCATTCCTCATGCGCGTAATGTTGGCCAGGTCGCGGGTCGACTCTTTCACGGCCTGAATGTTCGCGTGCGGAGTCAGTTCGGCAAACATCGCCACGGTCGTCATGATCTTGTAATCGACCGGGTTGTTGTAAATCATGATGGGCAGGGCGGTAGCCTCGGCCACGGCCCGAAAAAACATCACGGTCTCGCGGGGGTCGGCGGGGTAGCGCATGGGCGGGAGCAGCATCAGCCCATCGGCTCCGGCGGCTTCGGCCTCGCGGGCGCAGGCAACAGCCTCGCGGGTGGCCTGCTCGGCAATATTCATCACGACCGGGACGCGCTCGTTTGGGACGCGGCCAGCCGCTGTTTGCAGAGCGGTGTCGAGCAGTTCGAGCTTCTCGGGGCGAGTAAGTGTGCTTGCCTCGCCCAGCGAGCCGCCAATGATCAGCCCGTGAACGCCCGCGTCGAGCTGGGCGTGAATGTTTTTAGCAAACAGGGCCAGATCAAGTTGATCGTCGGCGGTAAAGGGGGTCAGTAGGGCCGGGTAGACGCCCTGCCAAGTTACGGGTTTAGACATGTAATTTCAATTAACTTGTTTCACTATCACATAAAAACCCGCATCGACGTTGAGCGATTGGGCATTTTTAGCCGAAAAACTGCGCCAGGCCGTCGTGGGTTGAAGATTTTGGTAACGATTGTTGTCGTCGAGACAAACGCGCACGGGCATGTCGAACCCGGCCACGCAGTTGGTCCAGCGGTAGTCAACGGAGCCATTTTGGATGCGGTATTCGAGCGTCGGAATGCGGGTATCACGCAGGTATTGGTCAAACACCTTGCTCAGGTTGCGGCCTGCCTGCGCACTCAGGTAGGTTTCGATTTGGGCGGTCGTAACGGTTTGGTGGTAAAACGTTTTGTTCAGCCCGCGCAGCATCTGCCGCCAGCGTTCGTCGTTGTTCACAACCTGCCGAAGCGTGTGGAGCATATTGCCGCCTTTGTAATACATATCGCCCGACCCCGGTTTGTTCACGTTATAGGTCCCGATGATTGGCCGGTCGTTCCGAATCCGGTTTCGTGTGCCGATCACGTACTGTGCCCCGGCTTCTTTGCCGTGATAATATTCGATGTAGAGGTTCTCGGAGTAGTTCGTAAAACTCTCGTGAATCCACATATCGGCAATGTCGCGGTAAGTAATGTTGTTGGCAAACCACTCGTGGCCCGACTCGTGGATGATGATAAAATCCCATAATAGTCCCCAGCCCGTCCCCGACAAATCGGTGCCCAGATACCCGTTCCGAAACCTATTGCCGTAGGTCACCGAGCTTTGGTGTTCCATACCCAGATAGGGCACCTCGACCAGTTTATAACCATCTTCATAAAACGGATACGGCCCAAACCAGTGCTCAAACGCCTTGAGCATCAGGGGCACCTGCGCAAACTGCCGACGCGCCTGCGCTTCGTGTTCGGGCAGGGCGTAATAGCACAGAGCCAGCTTGCCTTTCTCGCCTGCGTATGTATCGTTCCACTCTACATAACGGGCCACGTTGATGTTGACCCCATAGTTGTTGATCGGATTTTGCACGGTCCAATCGAAGGTTTGAGTGCCATCGGGGTTTTTCGTGACCTGCCGGAGTCGCCCGTTCGAGACGTCGATGTAGGGCTGGGGCACCGTCACGCTGATTTGCATCGAGTCGGGTTCGTCGTACATGTGGTCTTTGCAGGGCCACCACGCACTCGCGCCCAATTCCTGACAGGCTGTGGCAATGAACCAGTTCCGGGTCGAGTCGCGTGCCCATACGAGACCACCGTCCCAGGGCGGACGCCGGGCCACCCGTGGGCGACCTTCGTAAAACACCGTCAGTTGTTCGCGGCTCCCGGTCCGTTGGGGCTTTTTGAGGGTCACAAAATACGCGTCGCCATCCTGCCGAAAGGCCAGTGATTCACCCGCCTGCTCCACGCGCAAAACGCGCATAGGTCTCTGTAAATCAACCTGCAAGGTTTGGTTTGGCTTCAGAACCGTGTAGCCAATTAAGGTGCTGCCGCTCAACGAACTGTCGGTGGGCGATACCCGAACTCGAAGGTGGTAGAATGTTAAATCCCACCAGGCCCGTTGGGGCGTAATGGAACCGCGCAGGGTGTCGTTGCGGGTAAACTCGTAGCGTTGCGCCTGTACACGAACAATCAACCCAAAAAACAAGCAGAGAATCAGCAGGCCACGCATGGGCAGGAAAAGTAAGCTTAGGATTTGTTTGTCAGATAGATACCGAGCAGGCAGACAGCCATGCCCAGGTATTGTGCGGCATAGATGGTCTCCCCATCGAGCAGCCCCCACAACAGGGCCACCACCGGAATGAGATACGTGACCGACGCTCCGAACAAAGGCGAAGTTAATTGAATTACCCGGTTGAACAGCACCGACATCACCCCCGACGCCAAAATCCCCAGCATGGCCAACGTCCCAAGCGACCAACTGTTTTGGGGGTTCATGGCCCGGCTCCAGAAATCGGTGGGTAACAACAGCGCGAAAGCTACCAGACCAATGCCAAAAAACGTCCAGGCGGTTGAAACAAGCGCGGGCAGGTGGCTCAAATGACGCCCGATCAGGTTTGTATTGGTGCCGTAACAAATGGTAGCCAATACGATTAGCAGGGCGTAGGCATTCACCGAAAACTCACCCGTCGCGCTGAAAAACACGAGCAAAATGGAGCCAACCAATCCCAGTAGAATCCCCAGCGTTTGCCGCGATTTCACCTGATTACCAAAGAAAATAGCCCCAATAAATAGCGTAAACAGCGGACTCAGCGAGTTCAGCGCACCCGCCAGCGAACTGTTCAGGTGCGCCCCGGCCACGGAGAACAAATAGGCCGGAATCAGGTAGCCAGTCAGGCCAACCGCAATCAGGTACGGCCATTTCAGGCGTAATTCCCGGCGGTTGTCGGGTTGCTGAATTTGGAATGCCTGGAACGGCACGAAAAACAAAAACGCCAGGAAGATGCGCCCGGCGGCTACTTGTTCAGGCGAGAAGGCCTCCAGGCTCCGCTTGATGAGAATAAACGAACTGCCCCAAACGAGAGCCATCGTGCAGAGAAGCAGCCAGGCCAGCAACGGGCGTTTTTGCGTTACGACAGGTAAAGATTCTGTAATCATAGGGAGGGGTTCGTGTCACGCGTATGCTTCAGCGTACAGTTCTTCGACTTCGTTCAGGATGCCGAACAGTTCGTCTTTCGAATCCGACAGCACCAGCCGCGAACGGAACGGCTTAAAATTCTCAAGCCCCTTGAAATATTGGGTGTAGTGCCGACGCATCTCAAAAATACCGACCTTCTCGCCTTTCCAGCGAATCGAAAAGTCGAGGTGTTGGCGACAGACCGCCACCCGGTCGGCCACGGTTGGGGCGGGCAGGTGTTCGCCGGTTTTCAGGTAATGCTTGATCTCGTTGAACACCCACGGGTAACCGATACTCGACCGGCCAATCATAATCCCATCGACCCCGTAGCGGTTGCGGTACTCCAGGGCTTTTTCGGGGCTGTCGATATCGCCGTTGCCAAAAATAGGGATCGTAATGCGCGGATTTTCTTTAATCTGGCCAATCAACGTCCAGTCGGCATCGCCTTTATACATTTGCACGCGGGTGCGTCCATGAACCGTTAGGGCCTGAATACCAATGTCCTGCAACCGTTCGGCCACGTCCAGAATGTTCTTGGTCGAGTCGTCCCAACCGAGTCGGGTTTTTACGGTCACGGGCAGGTGCGTGGCCTTCACGACGGCCTCCGTCATGCGCACCATCTTCGGAATATCCTGCAAGAGAGCGGCCCCGGCTCCCCGGCAAGCCACCTGTTTTACAGGGCACCCGTAATTTATATCAATCAAATCGGGCGACACACGCGTGGCAATGCGGGCGCACTCGCCCATCGTCTCCACGTCGGAGCCGAAGAGTTGAATACCAACGGGGCGTTCGTACTCAAAAATGTCCAGCTTCTGCACGCTCTTGGCCGCGTCGCGAATCAGCCCCTCCGACGATATAAATTCGGTGTACATCAAATCGGCCCCGTGCGCTTTACACACCGCCCGGAACGGCGGGTCGCTGACGTCCTCCATCGGAGCCAGCAACAACGGAAACTCACCGAGTTCTATATTAGCTATTTTTGTCATGGTTAAATGGACGTTGGATAGTATAACGTGCCTAGCGTCTAAATATCCAATATCCAGCGTCTAACGTCCAACGTCTCAATTCCAGTGTCTTTTTCCGAACAAGCCCCCAGCCCGATAAGTTTAGGCACCTATTGGATTGCCCCGTAAATTTACGACGATTATGCAAACAGACTCTACCTCGTCCCGGCTCTCGTCCGACTGGCAACGCCCGGCTCCCGTTGCACGCTCACCCCTCTCCGGTTTACTCTTGCTGGTAGGGTCAGTGTTGCTGGGTATGACCCTGGGGGCCGTTTTGGCAACGGGGGTTGCCTACCTACTGAATAGCCTGACCACCGATGGCAACACACCCACGCCCGAGCTAACAGCCCTTTTACTCAACCCAACCCGCTACCCAAACGCCTGGACAACCATTATGCTCGTGCAGGGCGTTAGCCACGTCTGCTCGTTTCTGTTACCAGCACTGGTTTTCTGGACCGGGTTCGAGAAACAACGATGGGGGGATTTTCAATTGCCACACGCGGGGCCATTATCGCAGTCGGGTTGGTTACTCGTGCCCGTACTTGTTATCGCATTTATGCCGTTGAACGGCCTCATTATCGAGTGGAATCAGGGCCTCCACCTGCCCGAAACCTTAGCTCCGGTTGAGCAGTGGATGCGGGCCAAAGAAGACCAAATGGGGGAATTGACTAAATACCTGACTACTTTTTCCACCATTGGGCAACTGCTTTTAGCCTTGCTTGTGATTGCGGTTTTGCCTGCTATTGGCGAAGAGGTATTGTTTCGGGGCGTTCTGCAACGGCGTTTTACCGATTGGACCGGCGGCAACCCACACGTAGGCATCTGGCTGGCGGCTATTGTGTTCAGTGCCATCCATATGCAGTTCTACGGCTTTGTACCCCGTACGCTGCTGGGTGCCCTGTTCGGGTATCTGTACCTCTGGTCGGGTACCATTTGGGTGCCGATTTTGGCCCACTTCGTCAATAATGGTTTCACCGTGTTCATGGTCTATCTGCGACAGCGTCAGGTCGTTTCGATGGATATTGAGGCTACCCAAAGCGTCCCGCTGTGGGCAGGCCTGCTTTCGTTGCTATTTAGTCTGGGAATCTTGTATTATTTTCGTCAATCCAATCAACAACTCAATGATTGATAACTGGGAGAAGATTTTTACCACACCCCTCGCCTACCGGGCCGAACTGGCTAAGGCATTGCTGGCCGAGAATGAAATCGACGCTGTGGTTGTGAATAAAAAAAGTAGTAGTTACCCACCCTTTGGTAGCGTGGATTTATATGTTCCGACCGAGCAAGCCATCATCGCCAAACTAATTCTGGATAATGAGACAACGTTTAGCTGAAATGTCGAACCTTCGACAGCGCATTATTGCGGCTGTGTTGGGGGTTCCGATCATTCTGCTGGCTATTTGGTATCGCGATTGGAGCTTCGCACTCCTGTTTGTTATCATTAGTGCCCTTACTCAACTCGAATTTTATCGGCTTCTGGGCCTCGACGGCAATCAGCCCCTAACCGCTTACGGCACCGCCGTGGGTTGCCTGATCTGTGTGTTAGCCTATTTTATCGAAACGGAACGAATCGATTTCGATAACTACTTTCTCATCTGCCCGGCGTCCTCGATGATCTTTCTGATCAAGCTCTACAAAAAGAAAGACATGAAGCCCTTCACCAACATCGGCTTTACATTTCTGGGCATTATTTACGTGGCCGTACCGTTTGCCCTGCTCATTGTTATGGCCCTGCGGGGCGATGGGTATCACCCGATGCTCGTCGTGGGTTTTCTGTTGCTCATGTGGGCAAGCGATGTGGGGGCCTACTTTGCCGGCACCAAGTTTGGTCGGCGGAAGTTATTCGAGCGAGTATCGCCCAAGAAATCGTGGGAAGGTAGCCTGGGCGGAGCCATCGCGTCGGGATTAGTCGCCTGTCTATTAGCCCGTTACGATCCAATTCTGGAACCCTGGCAATGGTACTGTGTAGGCGCAATCATCGTGGTAACGGGCACCTACGGCGACTTAGTAGAGTCGCTTTTCAAGCGCAGTATTGCCATTAAAGACTCTGGCACGAGCATCCCCGGTCACGGCGGCTTTCTGGATCGGTTCGATGGCTTATTGCTTGCAGCCCCGTTCATCGTCACGTTCCTGAAGCTCTTCGCTTAGTCGGGCTAAAGCCCTCGTGAGTTATAGCGCAGAGAGAAAAAGAGATTCGCAGAGATTTTTGATAACAGAAATAGTCCTGTTGTTTCTCTAAAGTTTTCTCTGCGAATCTCTCTTTTTCTCTCTGTGCATCTCTGTGCTATAACTCACGAGGGCTTTAGCCCGAGTACTACCTTAACTTTCCTTAAAATCCAGGCATTCCAAACGTTTGTACCCCTCCAATCGTTTACTTTGTAGAAATTATCTAAATACGCATGAAGAAGTCGTTGACGACGTTGCTCCTTATGGTTGTCCTGTTCTCGCTGGCAGGTCTGTTCTCGCTCGTCCGGGCGCAGGGGCAGGAACGTCAGGTCACGTTCACGGGCTTCATTACGGGTGGCAAAACGAACGAACCCCTTCCGCAGGCCTATATTTACATTCCTAAAGCCGGTCGTGGAGTATTATCGGCCAACAACGGCTATTTCTCGTTGCCCGTGTTTCCCGGCGACAGCATTATTTTCAGCTATGTGGGTTTCAAACCTCAATACCACATTATCCCCCGCCGACTGACCGACATCACCTATTCTGCCGTTGTAGCCCTCCAGGAAGACGTTAAAACACTGGCCGAAGTGAAAGTGTACCCCTACGCCACCGAACAGCTATTCAAAGAAGCGTTCGTGGCCATGAAACTCCCCGACCAAAAAGAGCGCGACAACCTGGCCAAAAACACCGACCCCATGTACCTGATGCGGATGGCCGCCATAACCCCAATGGGAGCTATGGCCAACCATCAGAACTTCATGAATCAGCAAATTTTTGGGCGCGAAGCCTTAGCCAATCGCGGACAGGCAACCACGTTCAACTTCACCAACCCCTTCGCATGGGCCAACTTTATTCGCTCCGTCAAACGGGGCGATTTGAAGAACAAAGAATACCGCGAGATTCTGAATCAGGCCCCCGCCGATAACATTCGGCGTGACGACATGCTGCGAAGCAATTAGAGAAATTGTGAAAAAAATTGCGTTCTATACCTTAGGCTGTAAGCTAAACTTCTCCGAAACATCGACCATCGGGCGCATCCTCGAAGCACAGGGACACACCCGCGTGGAGTTTACTGAGCAACCCGATGTGTTCATTATCAACACCTGCTCCGTTACCGATAATGCTGACAAAAAATGCCGCAAAATCGTCCGCGAGGCTCAAAAGATCAACCCTGATGGCTACGTAGCCATACTGGGATGTTATGCTCAGCTTAAACCACAAGAAATCGCCACTATTCCGGGGGTTGATGCCGTGTTGGGTGCCGCCGAAAAATTCCGGCTGCACGAGCTGATCGACACGTTTGAGAAAGCCCCGTCGGGTCAGGCGCGGGTGTTCAACTCGAACATCGAAGAGATTCTTGATTACCATGCTTCGTACTCACTCAACGACCGCACGCGCACGTTCCTGAAAGTTCAGGACGGTTGCGACTACCCTTGCTCGTACTGCACCATCCCCCTCGCACGGGGCAAAAGCCGCTCCGATACGGTTGCGAATGTGGTGCGGGCCGCTCACGAAATCGCCGAGCGAGGAGTCAGGGAGATTGTGCTGACGGGTGTCAATATTGGCGATTTCGGGCTTCAGAACGGGACCGGGCTGGCGTTCCAGCGTACCGAAACATTTTTCGATCTGGTCCGGGCGTTAGACGAGGTTGAGGGCATCGAACGGTTCCGCATCTCGAGCATTGAACCCAACCTACTCACCGACGAGATTATCCAGTTTGTGGCTCAATCGAAGCGGTTTGTCCCGCACTTTCATGTGCCGTTACAATCAGGCTCGAATAAGGTGTTGAGTCTGATGCGCCGTCGCTACAAGCGCGAACTTTATGCCGACCGTGTAGCCCAAATTAAAGACCTGATGCCGCACGCCTGTATTGGTGTCGATGTGATTGTGGGCCATCCTGGCGAAACAAACGAGTTGTTTCTGGAGAGCTACACGTTCCTGAACGAGCTACCCGTGTCGTACCTGCACGTATTCACCTACTC
Organism: Cytophagales bacterium; assembly: GCA_004292855.1. Taxonomy (GTDB): domain Bacteria; phylum Bacteroidota; class Bacteroidia; order Cytophagales; family Spirosomataceae; genus Rudanella. Next base: position 58,372 of record RDXN01000054.1, on the reverse strand, counting down.
CGAGCGTGCCAATACGCACGCGATCAACATCCGACCCACTGTACCCGGCAACGTCCGCGCCGACCGCTCGAAAATGCTGCATATTCTATCCGACAAAAAACGGCGGGCGTTTTACGAGAGTCAACTGGGCCGGACGGCAACGGTGTTGTTTGAGGACGATATAGTTAATGGTTTCATGCACGGGTTCACCGAAAACTACGTGCGGGTGGTTGCCAAATACGACCCGTTGCTCATTAACGAAACGTTGCCGGTTCAGCTAACGGGCGTGAATGCCGAGGGGTTAATGGAAGTTGAAGAAGTACAGTCGGTTACTACTTTTCATTAGACTCTAACGGGTGTAGGTATCAATTTTCGAACTGCTCATAGGCTTTGAGGGCATTGACAATCTGCTGAAACTGTTCGCTCAGTTTCTTTAGGTTACCGCTATATTCTAGTTCGAGATTCGTCATAAATACGATCCCTGTTTGTTTTTCAGGGTAGAACGCCAACAGAGTTGCCACCCCCAGGCCTCCGCCAGTATGTCCTACTCGCCCGTTTTTGAACCATACCCAAAACACTCCATAGTTATCTTCTTTGGGATTCATCTGAGCAGGCATTTCTAAAAATTGACGAGCAAACAAGGTTCTGAAACCTTCTTTGGTCAGAATTCCCGATTCTCCAGAAAAACCGCGCATCATGGCTTGCAGGAAGATCCCTAAATCCTCATTTGAGGTGGTCAGCATACCGTCTGGGTATGACGAATGCACATAATGGGGTAAGGGTTTACCCTTCATCCAATATAGCGTTGCCGCTTGTGGTTGGGCCGAACGACCAACCGCCCATGCCGTATTCTTCAATCCTATTGGGTCGAAGATTTCGGTCTTTGTAAACTCTGGAAACGACTTTCCCGCTGCTTGTTCTACCAAATAGGCTGCCAACGACGTAGCCATATTACTGTAGGCATACGCATTCCCAGGGGCTGCTTTTCCGTAATTTGCAGGGCTATACAAGCTTCCTCCCACAGTTAGATAAGCCACCATAAGCTCGTTAAGCGGGATCATTTCCCCATTCGTCCGAGCTTTGAGTTCGTGCTGCATACGCTTGGCCTCTTTTGTTGTCAGCAACTCACCGGGTAAAATACTGTATAATCGGCGCGAAACAGACTCATTATCGAGGATACCGGAGGTATGGGTCACCAGATGCCGAACCCGAATTGGCTCGTTCGGCTGGTTTGGATTAATGACCTTGAATGGCAGAACAGTATTGATTTCTGTATCCAGCGATAGCAAACCCATCTCAACGGTTTTCATCAAAGCCAACCCAACGAATAATTTGCTAACCGAAGCAATCGGTTGGGTCGTCTGATTCGTATAAGCAATGTTTTGGGAAATATTGGCAAAGCCAAATGCTTGTTGATAATCGACTTTGTTTTTTCGGACAACAGTTACGGCAAAGCCCGGGAAGTCCGATTTTTCATAAATCGACGTTAGTTGTTGAGTGAGGTCGTCACGTTTGGAAGTACCCGTAGGCACAAAACCTACGATAGGCAGACCCAAGAGAAGAAATACAAGGAAAAATCGGACGTTCATTTTGCTGTTGTTTTGAATTAGTACTCAGCAAAAATAAACCTGTCTTTTTTCGGAGTCTTGGAAAATAGTGCAGGCACTTTGATACGTACCTGGTGTGACGCCCACGTATCGCTTGAAAGCATTAGCAAAATGGCTTTGGTCGTAAAAGCCGACATCAAGGGCCGTATGAACAGGCGACTTGCCTGCTTCTAACATTCGCTTCCCTTGCTCAACCCGGTGTAGAAGCAGGAAATCGTGGGGCGTAATACCTGCGTGTTTACGAAACCATCGAATAAACTGAAACCGACTCATCCTGCACTGACTAGCCATAGCATCAATAGACAGCTTCTGTGCGAAACGCTCACGTATCTCCGCTAACAAATCAGTCAGATTGGTTGGTAAAGCTACTGGATCGCGTTTTATTAACGTACCATGTTGATCAAACAAATCGTTTACACTTTGTGCCAATAGGTTCATCGCATTTGTTTCATCGGGCTGTGAAGCAATTCGGGCTAACCGCTCAAACAGAAGCGGATCATAAAGAACTTTATCCGAAAACGTCAATATCCTACCCGGCTCCTGAAATACATCGGGGCTAATATAAAACGTGGTCAGGTTGTACGATAGATTTGAATAGGGACTATTCTCGTGAATTTCGCCGGGATTGGAAAGAAGAATCGTCCCTTGTGGAGCGATCACCTCATTTTCGACAAAAACACCTCGTTCAATAATGGATACGCAGAACGTCTCGTGGTAATGAATAGGATATGTATGAAGCGAGTCGGAGACCGATTTTATATCAATAGAGTCGTAGAATGGTAGTTTTACCTTGCTATAGTTCATCTGCGAGTAAAGAAAACGGCTCTTCATCCTAAGATAAAGAGCCATCCACAACTAAGTCTAAATGGGGCAATGTCTAATTCTTTATCACAAACGGCTGAATACCAGTCAACTTAAGCAAGCTGTCGGTTTTGGCAATGGCAAATTCGCGATCCGGCGAACCGATTGCGGCTACTTTGTACAACCCTCCCTTACGCGTTGGAGCCATAATAAAGGCATCCGAATAGCCGGCGTTCATGAGCGTCTTGCGGAAACGAACGGCATTCGGTTTGCTGGCAAAGCTACCAGCTACCACTGTAAACAGTGGGCCAGTAGTTTTCGCTACCACTTTAGGTGCAGCAGCCTCAACAGTCCCTTCCGCTACAGGCTCCGTAACGAATGGGTTGGCAACAGCCGCCTTTTCGGCCAATGGTTTTGCCGCAACAGGTTTGATTCGATTTACCACCGTCCTTGCCGGAACAATAATAGGTTTGGCGGCTGGTGTTGCAACAGGGACGGGTGTTGCCGTTGGGGCATTTGCCGGAAGGGCAACCGGCGCAGCAGGTGTTGGCTCAACCGTAGTTGGCACCCCTTCGGGAGCAACGGGCGCGGGAACAGCAATAGCAACCGGACGTTTAGCTGGCTTAGCTATCGCTAGTTCGCGAGCAGGCTTGGTCTCCGTACGGAAACTCGATTCTAACCAGGTTGGCATTTGGAACCAGTTAGCCGGATTCAAACTACTTTCCATTGGTTGCCCCGGCTCCACGACCGTCAGGTAGCTAATTGCTCCTAACGTACCCACAATAGCAGCGGCTGCTGCCCAGCGCAACAACGGACGGGGCCTCGACACGGCCACAAACGGTGTTTCGTGCAGAATCTCGTCGCGACGAACCGGCCCGAGGGCGTAGATTGGCGTTACCTCCTCGGCCTCGACCGATTCGACCGGGATAGCCGTGACCTTCTCCACATTGAGCGCGGTCATGCCAAATGATTCGCCAAAGAAATTGTGCCGCAGTTCGGGATCGAACTGTAGCCGCCCCTCGGCGTTGGGCGTAAATAAACCAATGCCCTCGACCGAATAACTGCCCGCTAATTGCACGTGCTGCTTGAGGTCGGTCACAAAATCGCTGATGAACCGGGCCGTTTCGTCACGAGACAGCGATTCATGGAGCATGATGTAATTAAAGAGAATCCCATCGTCGAGCCGAAGAGCCTCGTTGAAGGCAAGTCGCTTGCGGGGGGGCAAAAACTGCCCCGTCTCAGCCACATACGAAGCGGGCTGGTAGTGGGTCAGAAAACCGCCCAACTCCGGCACAACGACGCAGTCGTACTGGTAGAGGAGTTTTTTTAGGTACGCACCGACGGGAGTCATAGGGGTGTCTCAGTTAGGTGTTTAGAAAGAATACGTGATTCCGCCGAGAAAGTTAAGGCCCTGTGTCGGATAATACAAATACCGCTGGTAATTCTTGCCTACGATGTTATTGAGCGAGACAAAAGCGGCAAACTGCGTACCTAAGAAATAGTCAATTTTCAGGTTGGCATCCCATATGGTTGGGAGCTTCATCACTTGGTTTGTTACGAAGTTTTTACCCTGCATGCCCTCTAAAAAGTACAAATCTGCCGTAACGAATAATTTCTTATTCAGCATGTACGAATTTGTCCACCGACCCGACAACCGGGGCCGATGCCAGGCCGCTTCGAGTTGGTCCAAGTCGTACCGGTAAAAGTCGACGCGCAGGTTCGACCGAAACTTGTCTTTCTGCGTGTAGCCCACCTCGCCGGTCAGGTTCAATACGCGGGCGGTGCCACTATCATAGAGTGCAAAGAATCTCGTGGTATCAGGGAAGGTATTGTTGAAGGTATAGAAGTTCCGATAGCGGGCGTAAGAGGCTTTCCCTTCAAATGTAAAGCCAACACCAGCCGCTCCTTTGACACCTCCGTAGTAATCACCCAGCTTAACAGTGTTAGCTAATGGAACTTGTGCTGATAACCAGCGATTTTCATTTAGTAACGTCCGCAGGGTATTTCGTTGAATATCACCGTCTACTCCAGCGAAAAAGTGTACATTTCCGACCGGCACAAAGTCAATATCGACCACCGGGAAGGCACGGGTATTGTTTACACCCAACCGCCGGTCGGTCTCGTTTACGGCATTGACGCCCGCCGTTACGGTGAGCAGTTCGGAGGCATATTTAAACGTCGGTTTTACGCGATACAGGTTCCGATTGTCTACCAGCAGGTCAGAGCGTTGAGTCACGTAGGCATCTGCCGAAACCAGAGCCAGCACCTTATCGGTGATACTCAGTGAACCTTTCAAGTTAGTGCCCCAGTCAATTTCTGAAGCCTCAAATCGGTCGCGCACCGACGTGATTCCGGTACGGAGCGAGTAGTCGATGGTGTTGTCGGTATTGGAATTCTCCAAACCGATGCGGAAGTTGTACGTGTTCAACCGTTGCCGGATTGTCTCGCGGTCGGGGGCTTCGGGTCGAGGGCCGTAGCCATAAAAAAAGAACCCTTCGCGTTGATAACCCGCATCGGCCTGGACCTTGATGGCGTCGGTCAGATACTTGGCCGTTACGTTCAGTTTGGTGTCGCTTTGGGCCGAGTTTTTGCTATCCACCGGCCCCGTCCCCGACGACAGGTGTTTCAACTGCCCCTCCAGCACCACGTTCTGCGGCCCGGTTGTACCGACAAACGCTTCGCCCAGAAACGAGCCGTAATTACCCGCGCCGAGCTTCACGTAGTTGTTGTACACGGGCGGCTGCTCGGCTGCGGTTTGCGAGGGAGCCAACACGCCGGGCGTCGTTTTGGGGTTGCCCACACTCAGTTGCCGATCCTGAAACGTGTAGTTAACTTTCCGTTGCTCGTCGGATTGCTTAATGGACGGAATCTTGTTAAAAATCCGGTTGGCCGGGGGCAGTTCGATCCGGCGGCTTTTCTCTACCGTAATCTCCTGATTCTCAACCTCGCCCTCTTTTTTAGGGGCCGGGCGGTTTTGGGCCTGGGCTGAGAAGGCAATCAATGATAGAAAAAGTACGTAAGGGCTTTTTGTGGTCATATTATTTCTGAACTGTGATTACACTGATTTACTGATTATTGTGATGTTCAGTAAGTCTTTACTAGTAATCAGGTTTTATCAGTTAGGTATCAGAATCACCGTGTCCATTTTACAATTTTCGCTAATAAATCCGATTATAGAATCAGGACTAATCAATAAATCAGCGTAATCACAGTTCTGACTAGTTCTTCTCTTCCAACGCAGCCAGCTTCGTTTTAGCTTCGGCTACCACGCGGGGATCTTCGGCGTTTTCGATAATCGAGTTCAGCACGGCGCGGGCCTGCGCCATCTCGCCGAGGCCCACATTGTTGTCCGAAATGAGGATAAACGCCCGGCCTTTCCAGTAGTCATGATCGGAAAACAAGTCATTGAACTTCAACAACGTGCTGATTGACTCCTTGTACTTTTTCTGCCGGTATAGCACGTCGCCGATAAGGTAATTTGCCTCAGCTCCGTAAACGTCTTTTGCTAGGCCCACGGTCTTTTCAAACTCGGTAGTGGCCGTTTTAAAGTCGCTTTTGGCGAGGGCAATCTTGCCCAGCATCAACTGGGCACGGTTCTGTGCGCCCGGCAGCACATTTCCTGTGGCCACAACCTCACGGGCGTAGTAGGCCGCCGAGTCGAGCTTGGGTTGTACGAAATAGGTGTCCATCAGGCCAAGTTGGGCGGCTACCTGCTCGTTTTTACCGTTAGCCTGGGCCAGCACATACTGGTAATTGCGAATGGCGCGGGGGTAGTTTTTCTGGGCCGTTTCGAGTTCGGCAGCACGAGTCGCGGCCCGCGTGGCAAACTCCGACTTACCATCGGTCAAAATCAGGTTGTAGTACCGGAGCGCGTTAGCAACGTCTTTTGTTTGGCGATACGACTCACCCAGATAATACCGGGCCTCGCTCAAGTTCGGGCTTGCCGGGTATTCCTGCATGAACGCCAGCAGGGCCTGTACGGCCTGCGGGTACTTTTCACTGAAATAAATGTTCTTGGCGTTATCGAACTCCACCTTTTCAACATCCGAACTGCCGGGGTTAGCCTTTTTGTATTGCCCCAACACACCCGAAAACTCCTCGGGCCGACCAGCGTCGTTAAGGGCGTTTTGCAATCCCAACAGGGCACCCTGCGCCTGCTCCGACGAGCCATATTCGTTCAAAATGCGCCGGTAATCGGCAATGGCCTGGTCGTAGGTTTGGACGTTGCTGTAAGCCGTGGCACGTTTCAGCAGGGCCGAGGGCACCAGATAACTTTGTGGTCGTTCGGTGATGAGTTTAGAGAACCCCCGAATGGCCACTTGATAGGCTCCCTTCTCGAAGTCAACGTTGGCCGCCTGGAACAAGGCATCGTCCACAAATCGCGAGCCGGGATACTGTTTTTGCAGCTTATCGAACTCAGCCTTGGCCTCCACGTCGCGACCTACGTAGGTCAAAATCAAGCCCTTCTGGTAGGTAGCGTAGTCGCGGTCGCCCCGGCTGCGGGTAATCACCTCATCGTAAGCACGCATGGCCTCGTTGTATTGCTTGGTGGCGAAATACGTGTCGGCCAGGCGTACGCGGGCATCTTCGGCGGTGCCATCGTTGGTGCCCTCGCCTTTGCCCAGATAATCACGGAAGTAGGTCAGGGCGCGGGGGTAGTCTTTTTTGTTATAATAGGCGTATCCCAACGCATACAGGCTTTTGTTGCCCAAATCACCGGGACTTTTAGCGATTGACGCGTACAGCGGAATGGCCGTATCGTACTGTTTTTGAGCTGAATACGTTTCAGCCTTCCAGAATTGCGCCTGTTGTCCAATTTCAGCGTCGGCCTGCACACTCAGAGCTTTGTCGAAGTTGCGTTGAGCCTGTACGTACCGTTCGGCGTTGTAATCATTCACGGCCTGATTATACGTCAGCCGTTGGTAGGTCGCGTTGATTTTGGGCGTCCGGCGTTTTAGTTTTTCTATGTACGCGATAGCCGCCGGGTAGTTGTTGGAGGCAAAATAGGCCTCACTCAGCAACTCGTTGGCTTCGTTTTCAAACGGGCTGTCGGGGTAGCGTTGCAGAAATGCGTTCAATTCCTTCACAGCGTCGGCCCCGTTGTTGAGATCGACCTGCACTTTGGCGTGATTAAACAGAGCCTCCTCCTGAATCGCCTTGCTAAAATTCAGCCGCCCGGCCTGATCGAACGCTGTGAGCGCGTAGGTTGGGTTACTCGTCTGTAAGTAGCTAACACCCATCGTGTAGGCGGCGTATTGGGCAACGGTGTCCTTGCCCGACGCCAGCGGTTTCAGTTGCGCGATGGCCTCTTCAAATTTCCCCGTCCGAAACAGCGATTGCCCGTAGCGGAACTTCACCGCCCCCGGCACTTTCACACCCTTCGCGGCCATGTAACTCTTATAATACGGAATGGCCCGGTCGAACTTGCCCTGCTGATAATACACTTCGGCGGTAACCAGTCCCACATCGGTTAGGCCGTTGCCGCCCCGGCGCAAGAGTGGCTCCGTGTAGGCCAGCAACTCATCGTAAGCCCGTTGACGGTAGAGCGATTGGGCCACCCAGTTGGGTACCTCGTTCTGGTAGGTCGGGTTCGATGCAATCCGTTTAAAATCGGCGACGGCTTCGCTGAAGTTGTTGTTTCGGTAGTTGATTACCCCCGCATAGTACGACGCTGCGGGCGCATCTTCGGCGTCGGGGTCGAGTTTGATCTGATTGAGCAATGGCAGGGCGCGGTTCACGTCCTGCGTATTGAAGTACGATAAGGCCAGCCGGTACTTATTTTTGGTCATCTGACCTCCCGACGCATTCTGAGCAACGGCTTTCTCCAGAAAATCAATGGCCTTGGTGTAGTCTTCGCGTTCGTAATAATACTGCCCCAAATCGCCGTAGAGTTGCCCGGCCTTGGGGTGTTGACTGTGCGTTTTCACAAACCGGTCGACCAGCACCTCCGAACCCGGCTCGTCGAGGTACAAACTTGCCAGCGCAATATGGTACTCGGCATCGACCACGTTGTAGTCGGCTGCGGCTGCTTCGGTATTGTTGGACGATGTTTTTCGACGGTCGAGGTATTGCCGGAACTCAGCGCGGGCCGCTCCGTAATTGTTCTTTTCAAATAGTTCGATGCCGTTGCGGTAGTTGTAATCCGATTCGGTGTAGCTCAACGTGCGTTGACCAACGGCTGGCAGGGCCAAACCGAAACTGACAGCAACGGCGAGCAAACGTTTGCCCAAAAGGGCTTGGAATTGGGACATAGAGACCGGTAGGGGGTTGCGGATTGGGCGAATGCGTCGTAGTTTCGCCGACCATTTTTGAAAAAAACGAAAGTAGGCGCATTTTCCGTATGAAACATCAATTATCGCGTTTCTTTTTACTCACGTTATGGACGGTTCTAGGCAATGACCCGGTTGGGGCTGCCGTTGATAGTACAGGGCGGACACGCATCGACAGTTCGGGGCGGACACGCATCGACAGTTCGGGGCGGACACATGGGTCCGCCCCTACCGAATTGGCCCCCTCCCCACAAATTACCTACACGCTGTCGATGCCCGAACCCGCTAATCACTATTTTGAGGTAGAGATGAACCTGCGGAACGTGGCCGGGTTAACAAACCTGAAAAAGAACGGCTACATCGACCTGAAAATGCCCGTTTGGACGCCCGGTTCCTACCTGATCCGCGAGTACGCCAAAAACGTCGAAGCGTTTCGGGCAACGGCCAACGGCCAACCTGTCCCCACCGAAAAAATTCGCAAAAATACCTGGCGTATCAGCACCCAAACCGACGATATCACCGTCCGTTACCGCGTGTACGCCTATGAACTGACCGTGCGGACGAGCTTTCTGGACGACGTCCACGGCTATGTGAACGGGGCGAGTATGTTCCTTTTTCATGATGCCCTGAAAGACCAACCCGCCCGGCTCGTGGTGCAACCGGCCAAAGGCTGGAACAAAGTTTCGGTAGCTCTGAAACCCGTTGCGGGGGCGTCTTTCACCTACGAGGTGCCCAACTTCGATTTGCTGGTCGATTCGCCGATGGAGATTGGCACGCACCGGACGTTCACGTTCATGGCTTCGGGGGTGCCGCACACAGTCGCGCAGTTTGGCGATATGGATTATAACGAGCCACAACTTGCTGCTGATTACAAGCGGGTTTGCGAAACGGCTACGTCCATCTTTGGCGAGCATCCCTGTACCGATTATACGTTCATTGTTCACCACACGAACGTGGGTGGGGGTGGCCTTGAACACCAGAACTCCACGAGCCTGCAAACGACCCGCAACGTCTATTCTGTTCAGCCCACTAACACGGCCTACAAAGGGTTCATGACGCTCGTAGCCCACGAGTATTTCCACCTCTGGAACGTGAAACGGCTCCGGCCCATCGCCCTCGGCCCCTTCGACTACGAGAACGAGAACTACACTCGCGCCCTCTGGGAAGCCGAAGGGTTCACGTCGTTTTATGAAGATTACATCCTGCGCATGGCCGGTTTTCACACCCCGGAGCAGTACATGAACGTGGTGCTGGGCGATATCAACGGTATCGAAAACCAACCCGGCAACCGCGTGCAGTCCGTTGCCGATGCCAGCTTCGACGCCTGGATCAAATACTACCGCCCAAACGAAAACTCCAGTAACAGCACCATTTCCTATTATAATAAAGGAAGCGTGCTGGCATCCCTGCTGAACTTGTCGATCATAAACAGCACCAACGGCGAGAAAACCCTGAGCGATGTGATGCGCCTGCTGTACAACCGCTACTATAAGGAACTGAAACGCGGTTTCCGCGACGAGGAACTAAAAGCGGCCCTCGAACAGGTAGGCGGTAAAAACCTCGACGATTTCTTCCGTAAATATGTCTACGGCACCGACGCTATCGACTACAATGCTTTTTTCGAGCCAGTGGGTTTGCGTTTAATGAATGCCAACGCCAACAGCAATGACGTTTATTTAGGCGTAGCCACGGGCATGAACCCAACCAACGGACGTCAGACAATCATGTCGATTCGCCGGGGATCAGCCGCCGAAGTAGCCGGCCTGAACGTGGGCGACGAATTGTTAGCCCTCGATAGTGTGCGTGTGACCGACGACGTAAACAAACTCGTGACCACCTACAAACCGGGCAGCACCTTCCGTATGCTCATCAGCCGGGGAGGTATCGTTCGGGAGTTACCCGTTACGCTCACCAAACTGCCGTTGGTTGCTTACCGGTTCGAGGCTCTGCCTAATCAGACCGAAAAACAGAAAGCGTTGTATGCAAAATGGCTGGTGATTAAATAACTGTATCGACAGCATCACCTGTTAAGTCACGATCCAAAAGCTCCGCTAACAAAAGCGGGGCTTTTGTTGTTTTTAGGCTATCCCGAATTTCACCACCAACCACCCTCAGTACCAGATCAATGAAACAAGCAATTACTCTGGCCCTCGCTTTAGGGTTGGCACTGCCCGCCTTTGCTCAACTCAGTCTCAGCGGACGGGTTATAGGTGGCCCCAAGCAGGAACCTCTCCCCTTCGCATCGGTCTTTTTAGCCAATACGACTAAAGGAACCACAACCGATGAAAAAGGCAATTTTACGCTAACCAATGTACCCGACGGCAAATATGACCTGACGGTCTCGTTTTTGGGATACTCAACCCTACGCACAACCGTTCAAACCCGCGACACAAAAACGTATCGGTTTCACTTGAAACCCCTGGAGGTGCAGTTGAATGCGGTAAAGGTAAAAGCCCGTAGACGTGACGATCCTGATCGACCCCGGCAACTCGCTCTTTTCAAAAATTACTTTATAGGAGCTACTGACAATGCAAAACAATGCACCTTGCTAAACCCGCAGGTGTTGACATTTCGGCAGGCAGGCGACACGTTATGGGCCGAAGCGAGTGATTTACTTGTCATTAAAAACGAGGCTCTCGGCTACACGCTCAACATACAGTTGAGCAACTTTGAATACAATGACCGCACCAATTCGGTTATCTACGATATCAGTCCGGTGTTTTTACCTCTACAACCTGCCGATTCCGTGCAGACAAACCGGTGGATTGCTAACCGAAAACGTGCGTATCGTGGGTCGATCATGCACTTTATGCGCGCACTCTACAAAGACCAATTGGAGCAGGAGGGTTTTCTTGTTCAGCGCGTTGTTGAAAAGCCGGGGAAAAACACCACCCGACTTGTAGCATTGCCCCCAGCCAAAACCGTTTCAGTGCGCTCGTTGGTCAATGACAAAAAATGGATCGAACACCCGACTGATCTCAGAAAAATTTTACTGGATACACTTCAATCAACTCCAACCCGACCCATTCTGTCCTTTTCTGATTTTGTACAGGTAGTGTACGTAAACGAAAAAGAACCCCTTGCCTACCGAAACGCTCGCACGAGCCTACAGGCAGGCCATTCAATTAATCCACAAAGATCAATGGTTTGGCTACTGGAACAGGGGATTGCTGTAGAAGCCAATGGACATTTTTGGCCTGCGTTGGGTGTTAAAAGTCGAGGTTATTGGAGCTGGGAGCTGATAGGTGATGAGTTACCATTTGATTATGATCCTAGCTTGAATAGTTTATAAGTTAGGGTCTTACAGACATTGATCACTAGTTTAATTTATATACATCTGCCTCATTCGTTCACCAATTAATCCTATTCATAGTTAAAATAAGCTTATTCATGTGCCGTTAGATAAAAATGTACTCGTAAGCATAGAAACTTATTACCCTCAAAACAGTCATCCCGTTGGAGCATTTATTTTTTGTTTCTACATTGGCTGATATTCTGTCAGTGACATAGTATATCTGATAGTGTGTTCCTCTTTTGTTGTAAAATTTTGTTGACTTACAAAACTAAATATGTAATTGTTTCGTAAGTTAGCAGCAGAATTACCTACCCCATAAAATAAAGTGATAATGAAACACTCCGTCAAGGACGAGGAGCTGGTACGTTTGTACCTGCACACTCGCCAGAACGCCTATTTCGAGCAGCTCTATACCCGCTATGTCGGTAAAGTCTATAGACGCTGCTACTCGCTCACCAAGGATGCCAGTCAGGCAGAAGATTTCACCCACGACATTTTCCTGCGCATCCACACCAGTATGAGCCGTTTTCAGGAACGCTCAGCATTCTCCACCTGGCTCTACGCCATCTCATACAACTATTGTATGGATCAGCTCCGAAGCACCAGCCGCAACAGCATGATCGAACTCGACGAAGCGGCTCACAACATGCCCGACGTGAACGACACCGAACTGCTCGAACAACGGTTGCGGCACTTGTCGGTTGTGATGGAGAATATGTCGGACGAAGAAAGTCTGTTGCTTCGGCTGAAATACGAGGACGATCTCGATATTAAAGAGATTGCCCGTCAGTACAATCTGAAAGACAGTGCCATTAAAATGAGACTTAAGCGCACCCGCGACAAAATTCGCCGGATGTATTTTGAACAACACGGTTAAGAAGTATGCGTATGAAATAAATGTACATTCTCTCTAGTCCATTGACGCCCGTGTATATGCCGTATCTGTCAGGTATATACACGGGCTTTTGCTTACCAATGGCGAACATTTTGACCTATTTTTTGGGGAAAATTGTTGTTTGGGTGTCTGTTCCACTTATATTTATTCGTTGAACAGACAAATCCCCTTTACGCAAAACTCTGAACTCGTTTGGTCGAAAAAGTAATCACCTTAGACAACGTTTCGCTCATTGAATTTTTGGGCGTCGAAAACACCAACATTAAGCAGGTTGCTGCCGCCTTCCCGATGAGCCGCATTATTTCGCGCGGCAACGAAATCCGAATTAAAGGCACCACACCCGAAATAACTCGAATCTCCGACATTCTGAATTCGTTGCTGGAACATTTTCAGAAATACGGAAAACTTACCCACGAAAATGTAGAAACCTACCTGACTGGCTCCAGTATGAGTGGCGAAGGCGTATTGCCCGTTACGGTGGGCAACGACGAAGATGTGCTCGTTTACGGCACAAGGGGCATCGTGGTGCGGGCCAAAACCGCGAATCAGAAAAAGCTCGTTGAAGCTGCCGATAAACACGATCTGGTTTTTGCCATCGGCCCCGCCGGAACCGGAAAAACCTATACGGCTGTAGCCATTGCGGTACGGGCGTTGAAAAATAAAGAAGTCAAAAAGATCATTATAACTCGTCCGGCAGTCGAAGCGGGCGAAAATCTGGGGTTTCTGCCGGGTGATCTGAAAGAAAAAATTGACCCCTATCTGCGGCCTATTTACGACGCGCTCGATGATATGATTCCGGCTGAAAAGCTGAAATTTTACACCGAAAACCGTATTATCGAGATTGCCCCACTCGCCTACATGCGCGGGCGGACGCTCAACAACGCATTTATTCTGCTCGACGAGGCCCAAAACACCACGCCCATGCAAATGAAGATGTTTTTGACGCGGATGGGGCCAACCTCGAAAGCCATTATCACCGGCGACAAATCGCAGATTGACCTGCCCCAAAAGCAGAAATCGGGTTTGGTAGAGTCGGCTAGTTTGTTGCAAAAAATAAAAGGAATTGCGTTTGTGGAGCTGGATGGCCGCGACGTGGTTCGCCACCGTTTAGTGAAAGAGATTATTGCCGCGTATGAAGAAGCCGGTCAATAGAACCCTATTTCGGACAACAGCCGGCCTGCTTATGCTGGTCGGCTTTGTTGTATCCGCTCCAGTCGTGGCGCAAACGCCCCCCGCCCACGTGCATACGGAACGTTGTGCGAACGGACGCATGGAGCAACTGTTGCGGAGCCGCAACCCCGAACGCCAACAACAGATTGAATCGTTGGAGCGGCAACTACGCGCTTATCACAAACAAGCCGGGGCACGACTCGCCAACGATAATACGGTGTTTCGGATTCCGGTAGTGGTGCATGTCATTCACAACAACTCGTCGAATTTTGTGGGCGGGGCCAACAACCCCAACATCTCCGATGAGCAAATCGCGTCGCAGATTCGGGTTCTGAATGAGGATTACCGGCGACAGGCGGGCACGAACGGCTTCAATACCAGCCCCATTGGGGCCGACACAGGCATTGAGTTTTTCCTGGCCACCACCGACCCGCAGGGCAATGCCTCGAACGGAATCCTGCGGAAATATTATTCGGCAAAGCCAATTTTTGACCCCTTCCAACCTGACGATCTGAAGTTGCTGGCCCGGATTTCGACCTGGCCCACCGACCGGTATCTGAACATTTGGGTTACTGACACCGAGGGCGTTACGATTGGGTATGGGCAGTTTCCGGTGGGGGCCGACACGCTGCGCGGCTTAGCCACCAACCGTGATAATGATATCGACGGGGTGGTGATCTCCTATAAAGTGTTTGGCGCAACGGCCTGTACGCCCAATTTCCGAAGCTATTGTCAGGGTCGAACAACTACGCACGAAGTTGGGCATTGGCTGGGTTTGATCCATACATGGGGCGACAGTATTTGTGGCGATGACTTTGTGGCTGATACCCCCCCGACTCAGGATGGAAATAACGGTACAACATGCGGCCCTATTACCTCCGAATGTGTGCCGGGCAGGCGCACGCGCAACCTCACCGAAAACTACATGGATTACTCGCCCGACGTGTGCATGAATATGTTCACGGTTGGGCAGCGCGCCCGAATGCGGGCGGTGTTGCAACTGAGTCCGCGTCGGGCAATGGTGGTTGCTTCGAGCGGTCGCCCGTTGCCGGAAAGCGAAACCCTTACGGTAACAATGGTGCCGAACCCGGCCCAAAACGTAGCCATCGCTGAGGTGCAATTTAAGGGTGCGCAGGCTCCAACTATCGACCTGCTCGATCTCAGTGGTCGGCTTGTGCGGACCCAAACCTTGAGCAGTACCGTTAGCACGCGGGTGACGATTGGAGTTTCCGATTTGCCCAAAGGCATGTATATTGTGCGCGTTCTGGCGGGCAGCGAAAAAGCCTCTACCCGCTTGCTCATCAACTGATATGATTGTTGTTCACCCTATTTCCTCCCCCGCCGACCTTGAACAGGCGTTTACCATTCGTCGTGAAGTCTTTGTCGAGGAACAGAACGTTCCTGCCGAAGAAGAGTATGATGAGTTTGAGAACAGTAGCCGTCATTTCTTAGCTAAGCATCAGGAAACTAATGGATTATCGCTTCCTTGTGGCACGGCCCGCTGGCGTCGGACAAGCAAGGGCGTGAAGCTTGAGCGGTTCGCGGTTCGGAAAGAGTTTCGTGGCAAAGGCGTTGGTAAAGCACTCGTAAAGGCCGTTCTGGACAATGTGTTCAGCCTGCAACCCGAACCCATCGAGTCGATTTATCTGCACGCACAGGTCACGGCTATCCCGCTCTACGAAGGGTTTGGTTTCAAAGCGGTTGGGCCAATGTTCGAGGAATGTGCCATTCAGCATTATAAAATGGTTCTGCCCGGTTCGGCCTATTCGCACGAATGATTGGCGCACCCTTTGCCCGCTTCGCACCGGCATTGGTGGCTGGTATTCTGGCCTATTATTATTTCCCCGACGCCTACTACCCCGCTATAGCAACCGGAGTAGTGGGCGTTCTGATTTTAGGGACGGGCTGGATCTCTCAACGGCGACACCCGAAACCTAATTTTCGCAGTTTGGGTCTTTCGTTAGGTCTTTTAACTATTCTTGGCACATTGGGCTGGTTTGTCACGGAACGCCATACGCCCCGCACCCGCCCCGACAATATTGAACACCTCCAGGACACACTTCGGGCTTACGTGGGCGTGGTAGACGCCTTGCCCGAAGAACGCGCCAAAACGTTTCGGGTGGAGCTTGCCCTCCGGCGTGGCCGCACCGATTCGGCAAACTGGCAACCCCTGAGCGGGCGTGTGATTGTGTATCTCGACAAAACGGGCCAACAGATCCCGCGTTACGGCGAAGTTTGGGTTGTTTCGGGTGGGCCGCGCCCCATTGACCCGCCCCTGAACCCCGCCGAATTTGATTACAAACGGTATTTGAGCAACCGGGGCATTTATCATCAGCAATATCTACGGCTCTATATGCGGCACCGGATAGGCTACGCCCCGGCAAACCCCATCACGCGGGTGGCTACGTCGGTTAATCAATGGGCCGACAGTGTGTTTACGCGTCAGATTGGCTCACGGGCCGAGTCCGGTATTGTGAGCGCGATGTTGTTGGGCGTTCGCGACGACATCGACCCTGACCTCTACAAGGCTTACTCGGCGTCGGGGGCCGTACACGTGCTGTCGGTGTCGGGGTTGCACGTAGGCATTTTGTTCAACGTGCTGGTTTATATACTGGGGGCGTTCCGAAAAGATCGACGCACCAAACTGACCATCGGGCTGGTGCAACTGGTTATTTTATGGTTCTACGCCCTCGTCACGGGTATGTCGCCCGCCGTGCTGCGGTCGGCGGGGATGTTTTCGGTGTTGATCATTGCCAACGCAACGGGCCGCAAAGCCGACATTTTGAACACCCTGGGGGCTTCGGCGTTCTTTATTCTCCTATTCGACCCCTACGCACTCTTTTCGGCAGGGTTTCAGTTGTCGTATGTGGCAGTGGCAGGCATCGGGATGTGGCATGAGCGCGTGTATGAGCTTATAAAAATCAAGAATACGGTCCTTGACCATGTCTGGAACCTGACATCGGTTGCCATCGTCGCTCAATTGGCTACGTTTCCGCTCGGGGTCTACTACTTTCATCAGTTTCCGACCTATTTCCTGTTGGTGAACCCGGTAGTGATGGTACTGGTAGCGGGTTTGTTGCCCCTGGCAATGGGCAGTCTGGTCGTGTGCTGGATTCCGTACGTTCGCGACCTGACGGGCTGGCTTTTGTATGGCACTACGTGGGTACTGAACCAGAGCGTGTTACGGACCAGTAATCTTCCCGGTGGGGTTCAGGACAGGCTCTGGTTGTCGGCTTTTGAGATGTTCGTCTTGTATGCGGTTATTCTGGCTGGCATGTACGCCTGGCTTGCCCGACGGCCTGCCTACGGGTGGGTCGCTACGAGTTTAGCTCTGGTATTGATGGGCTTGTTACTCACCGACGAGTTGGATCGGCGAAACCAACACCGGTTGGCCGTGCATTTTTTACCCCACAAAACCGCCGTAAGTCTCACGTCGGGAAGTCGGTCGGTGTTGCTCACGGATCTGGACATGCAAGCTGATCAACGCTCCTTCGATTTTTATCTAAAAAACACCTTCGGGCTTTGGGGTATCGACGATCTGACGGTGGCAAACGCTAAACGCTTCGACGCTTCGACTGATACCTTGCAACTGGTTCAGGGCTACCGCAAAACCGACGACTACGCTATTTGGGTGTGGCAGGGAAAAACGGTGTTGCTCATTAACAGGCTGCGGGGCCGCATACGCTGGCAATTGCCCGCCGTGGTCGATTTTGCCATTATCCGGCGCAACGCGCTACAACAATGGAGCGACCTGGATCGGCGCGTGGTAGCTCGGCACATCATTTTCGACGACTCCAACCGCACACCCCTCACCGACCGTCTGCTGGTCGAGGCTCATCAACGCGGCATTCGCTGCTACTCCGTCCGACAACAGGGCGCGTTTATCCTGGATTTGTAATTGTTCGCGAGTCGTGTCGATAGGCTCCCGCCTGACGGTATGCCTGGCCCTAACGCTCATTTTTTTGGATGCTTTAGGCCGCTCTACGGGTTATAGCAAAACAATCTGTTACCAATTTGCATTCTTTGCGAACTATACCCGGCTGAATGCTTACTTACTGCTCGACGTTATGCGATTGATATATTTTTTATTGTTTGCTTTCTGCGTAGCCCATCCGGCTGAGGCCCAAACGCAAACGCCCCCCGTGGCCGATGCGCTGTTGGGGCGGTGGTACGTACCGTCGCGGCAATCGACTATTGAGTTCTTTAAAACAGGTGACCGGTATTTTGCCCGTATCACCGAGGTGGGTGGCTCCTGGCAGAAAGACTATGCCGATGCCAAAGGGCGTATTATCATTAGTAATTTACGCTTTACAGGCAGCGAATGGGCAGGTGGCGAATTGATCCATCCCGGTACCAAGACCCGTTTCGACGTGGCCCTAAGCCTGCCAACCCCCAACACAGTCCATGCAATAGCATACAAGAGCGTCCGGTTTCTGCACAAAGATTTTAAAATGATTCGGCAGATGAACCCGCCCGCTGGCGTGGCAGGCGCGAATTAAGGTGTAGATTTACAGCACTGGGCTTACCCACCAAACGGCCCGGATTGCTATGCACGCTCCCTCTACGCGCCGAACCGAAATTCTGGCGGGCGTTTCTACGTTTCTGTCCACGATGTACATCATTGTGGTGAACCCCTCAATTTTAAGTCAGGCGGGTTTGCCGTTTAGTGGGGTACTGACGGCCACGGTTTTGCTCTCCTTTTTTTGCAGCCTGATGATGGGCATCTATGCCCGCAACCCGATTGTGGTGGCACCGGGTATGGGTCTGAACGCCTTTTTTACCTTCACCGCCGTCAAAGGCATGGGCATTTCGCCACAGGTTGCACTGGGGGCGGTGTTCTGGGCGGGCATCCTGTTTCTGCTCCTGTCTGTCGGGCGAGTCCGCACGGCTATTGTCGGCCTGATTCCGTTGCCCCTGCGCTACGCCGTCTCGGCGGGGATTGGGCTGTTTATCACGTTGATCGGGTTTGAAAATGCCCATTTCATCGTGGGCAACCCGGCCACGTTGGTCGGCATAGCATCTATGCACGACCCCATTGTGCTTACGTTCGTGTTTGGCTTATTGCTCACGGCAGTACTGGTGGTCCGGCAAGTGCCGGGGGCCATCATTGTTGGGATTACTATAACCACGCTCGCGGCATGGCCCATTGGCCGGTGGTGGGGCGATGCCTCGGCGATCAACTTCGGGCAAAAGGCATTGGTTAACGTGAATGGCCTATTTGCCCTCCCCGATTTTAGCCTGATTGGTCAATTAGACCTTGTTAACTCGCTCCAATGGTCGCTGTGGCCAGTCATTTTCGCCTTTGTTTTTACGGATTTGTTCGATAGTATATCCACGTTTGTGGGGGTTGCCGAAGCGGGGAATTTGTTTGAACCTTCGCCAGTAGTACCTGATGAAACGCGCGGTTCAGCAGAACCACGCTACAAATTACCCCGTAACCTGAATCAATCGTTGCTGACGGATGCGGTGGCGACGACGTTGGCGGGGGTGCTGGGAACGAGTCCGGGGACGGCCTATATCGAGTCGGCGGTGGGAATTGCGCAGGGGGGCCGCACGGGGCTGGTCGCGATTGTGGCGGGTTGTTTGTTTCTGCCGTTTCTGTTTTTGTCGCCCCTATTGTCGGTTATTCCGGCTATTGCTACGGCCCCTGCGCTGGTGCTGGTCGGTGCGTTTATGATGCAGCCCATCACGCGCATCCGCTGGACTCAACTTGACGATGCCCTACCCGCTTTTCTGGCTCTGGTTCTGATTCCGTTCAGCTATTCCATCACGCAGGGTATCATCTGGGGCTTTCTAAGCTGGACGGTCATTAAAGTAGCCGTTGGCAAACGCGAGGAAGTGCCGGCGGGGCTATGGGTCATTGACGCCTTTTGCGTGCTGGCGTTATGGAGCGGACATTAGGAGGTGAATCAACGTTCTCCAGGACATTCTCATAACTGGTAGATTTAGTTTAGTAAATTTAAGCAGTCGATATTGAATCGCCAACCTCAATTTCCCATGAACACGTCAATACCAAACGTAGTCAACCAAGAACTTCGCACCTGTTACGAAACCTGGCTTCCAACACTGAATGCTCAAATTGATCTTTGTATTCAGCAATGCAACTGGCCCAAAGATCAGGTTTCCAAAGTTTTTACGATGAGCGTTGACGATGCGTACCTTGAAGTATCTCCCAAGATTATGTTCGTGGGTCGCGAAACGGCAGGTTGGCATACATACGATTCGTCTGATAAGGTCGATAATTTAATGCAGCATTATGTCGATGTTAAAGACAGAAATCATAACTCCCCGTTTTGGTGGTTTCGTAAGCGTTTCAGTGATGCACTGGGTATTGGAGAACAATTTAGGCAGGCCACCCTTTGGACAAACCTTTGCAAAATCGACGTTAATAAAACAAAGCCAACCGGCAGAGAATCGTTCGGGCAACTCTCGCAACTGTTTATCACTCTGCTGCTCGAAGAGATTAGGATTACAAAACCAGATGTTGTACTAATCATGACCACCGACGGTCATTATAACTGGCATTTGAACAATTATGACTGGATAGGCAACAGTTGTTATGACCCGCACAATTTGAAGCCCAATAGCTTACACAGACAACCACTTCTATCCGGTAAAATTGAGCAGTTGGCTGTCGAGAGTGTTTTGCCCAAACACACTTACCAGATTCCCCACCCCAACTATCTATACAAGAAGGGGATTGCTGATGAAGTCTTAAATGAGTTAACCCAGCAAATTTTAGCGAAAGCAACTATCTGATTTAGAATCTATTTTTTCATTTTCAGCAACCTCAGCGTATTCTCCAGCGACGAAATCTGGTCCCATTCGTCATGGCCGGGAATCACGAATTTTGGGTTGGGAAAGGTGCGCTGCAACCGCCGGATGGAGTTAGCCCACTCGTTTAGGTTGGCGTCGGAGAGGTTGCCGAGGCCCATAGCAGCATAGCTTTTTACAAAACAGCCGCCGTGCAATAGTTTGGCCGTCGGGAAGTACACCACGATGTTATCGAAGGAATGGCCCGGCCCCGGAAAGAAACAGCGAATGGGCAACTTACCCACCACCAGCGTTGTGTCGTTCGACAAAATACCTTCGGGGCGTTCATAGCCTTTTTTCGCAGCACTTTCGGCAGTCAGCGGAGTGCTGACTACCCGGACACCCGCCTTGCGGAGCGTAGCAATGCCGCCCACGCGGTCGTCGTGGAAGTGGGTCACGATGCACATCCGCACAGGCTGATGCAGGTTTTGCTCAATCCAATCCAGCAGTTGTTCCGTTTGGTTTTGGTCGTCGGGCACATCCCAACCCGTATCGACCAACACCACGCCCTCGTCGGTTTGGGCAATGATCCCGTTGGAGGGCACCAACGTACCCTGCCACGTGCGGAATGTCGTGTGGATGTAGAAGCCCTTCGTGAGGGGCGTAATCTTGATTTTGGGCGGCTGTTGGGCGTAAGCGAATGAAGCGAGCAGTGAGAAAAGAAGGCAAAGTTTCACGATTGTATCAGGAGGCTGTATTGCAGCAGCAAGTTAATACGCTATTTTTAGAATCCCTTTCCGAAAAGCAATCATGACAACGCGTATTTCTTTCGTTTTTCGGGTGACGCTTATCCTGATGTCGCTCATCAGCCCTGGAGCCTTTGCCCAACGTCCGAACATCATTTATATCATGACCGACGATATGGGTTATGGTGATCTGAGTTGCTACCGGGCTGCCAACGCCCCCCCGCTCCCCTTCCGAACGCCCAATTTGGATAAACTGGCGGCTCAAGGGGTTAAATTCGTTAATGCTTATGCAGCCGCCCCCGTCTGCACGCCCACTCGCACGGCTCTGATGACCGGCCGTTACCCCGCCCGAACGCCCGTTGGCCTCATGGAACCGTTGGCCCACAAACGCCGGGATAGCACCTACGGCCTTACGCCCGCTTATCCATCGCTGGCTACACTGATCAAAGCCGCCGGTTACGAAACGGCCCTGATTGGCAAGTGGCATCTGGGTTTCCGGCCCGATCAAAGCCCCAACGCCAATGGGTTCGACTATTCGTTCGGCATCAGCAGTGGCGGGGCTGATTATATCTCGCACAAAGGCGAAAAACACGATCACGACCTGTTCGAGAACGGAAAACCCGTTCATCTCCAAGGCTATATGACCGATTTGTTTACCGAAAAAGTCGTCGGTTTTCTGCGGCAGTCGCACCAAAAGCCGTTTTTTCTGGCCCTCACCTATACCGCTCCCCATTGGCCCTGGCAGGGGGCATACGACCCGGCTTACCCCGATTCGTTAGATTATACGAAAGGTGGGTCGGCAGCAACCTACGCCCGAATGATGCAACGATTGGATGAGAGCATCGGGTTGATTATGCAAACGCTGGATACCCAAAACCTGACCGACAACACGCTCGTAATCTTCACCAACGACAACGGTGGCGAACGCTACTCCGACAACGGTGGCCTGAGCAACAGCAAAATGACGCTTTGGGAAGGTGGTATTCGTGTCCCTGCGTTTGTGCGGTGGCCTGGAAAAATCAAACCCGGCACCACCACTCCCCAAGTAGCCGTTACGATGGACTGGACCGCTACCATGCTGGCGGTTGCCGGGGCCACACCCAACCCAAACTTCCCTCTCGATGGAATTGATCTGATGCCCGTTTGCCGGGGGCAACGCAAGCCGGTCGAACGCACCTTGTTCTGGCGCACGTTTCAACGCACCCAGCAAAAAGCTATTCTCGTGGGCCGCTGGAAATATCTCGAAGACGAAAAAGGGGAACACCTGTTCGACCTTGATACTGACGAAGTTGAGAAGCAAAACCTGAAAGCCTCACAACCAAAACGATTTGAGCAACTGAAGCAGAAATACGCCGACTGGGAGAAGACCGTGCTGGAGCCTGTGGCCTTATAACCAAAAACTTCATGCTCGCCGAGAGTCCAACAGATTCACAATGATTATCTGATCGGGTAGCACGATGTAACACACAACGGTATAAGGTCTAACAACTATCTGCCGGATCGAACTCATGGTCGGATGGGCACGCCCCATCAAGGGCATTGCTTCGATGCTGTTGATAACCTGTGCGAGTCGATCAGTAAACTTTTCGGCTATTGCATCTCCAAACGCATCAAGCAGGTAAGAGACAAGATCGAGATATTCTTCCCGTGCCTGTGGTGTCCAGATCACTTGCCGAGCCACTGCTTTACCTCGTTTTGTATCTGCTCGTTTGTGTAAAATTCGCCCCGTTCGGCTTGCCGTAACGACATTTCCATACGCTTGAGCAAAGCAGGATCTTGTGTATCTAACAAAACGTTTTGCTGCTCAATGTACAGTTCTGCCACGCTGTACAACTCCACCAGCGACTTTTCGTCGGCAATGGTGTCGATTAGGCGGTGGAAATTCTGACGGAGTTCTTCAGTTGCCATGATTTAATTTTGAACGTTATGCAAGATAAACAATTTACCAACAATCAAATCGCCCGGACTTCCCTCACCCGCGCCTTATACCGCCCAAACTCACGCTCATTCACCAACTTATCGGTTTTTATCTCTAGCAAAACAGCCCGCTCTGAGCTATCAAAAATGCCTCTCAACGCTGTTTCCAAACTCGCTTCGTCATCCGCAAAACGATACCCAATTTGAGCATCTTCGGCGGTGCGTTGGCCGGTTAGGGGTTGCTCGGTCTCGAAAAATTCGGACAGTTCGGGTTGGCGGTTGGGGCCGTCGATGATGCGGAAAATGTGGCCCGCGTGGTTGTTGAGCAACACAATCCGCAGGTTTTGGGGCAATTGCGCGTGCCAGAGGGCGTTGCGGTCGTAGAAAAACGCGACGTCGCCAATTAGTACCGTCACGAGTCGGTCGGTTTGCAGGGCCGCGCCCACGGCCGTACTCAAACACCCGTCGATGCCGCTCACCCCCCGGTTGGCAGAAACCGCCACGCGCCGGTCTTCGGGCAGGCCGCAGAGATTAGCGTAGCGTACGGGCATGCTGTTAGCCAAATGCAGCACCGAGTTTACGGGCAGCGCGTCCATTATGGCTTGGGTTGCGGTCCAGTCCGTGAAGGCTGAATCAGCCAGGGCTTGATGCACAATCCGGGTGGCTTGCCGGTCGGATTGTTGCCAACGTTCGCGGTAATCGAACGACTCGTCGCTGTCGTCGTCGCCCTGCCGGAAGCGTTGGTAATCAATGTCGGCAAAGAGTTTTTCAAAAAACGGCAACGGGGCCATCGGCACGAGGGTCGTCAGCGAGCGGAACGGGTCCGTAACGCGGTCGATAGTGGGGCTGATGTGCCAATGTTGTTTTGCAGAGTACTTTCTAAAGAACGTTTTGAGGTTGCGCGTCAGGAACGAACCACCAAACGTAATGAGCAAATCGGGCCGCAGGCTTTCCAGCAAGGTCTCGTCGGGACTGGCCAATAGCGTATCGGTGTGACTGATAAACAGATTGTTATGCCCAATATTACCCAGTAGTTCGCCCAACACCGGCACGCCCAATTCCTCGCTAATTTTGTTCAGTACGGCTAACAAAGTCGGGTCATAAGGTACCTGCCCTACGGCAATGAGTTTGCGTTCCGCGCTGT
The DNA here is from genome assembly GCA_004292855.1 of Cytophagales bacterium. Classification (GTDB taxonomy): domain Bacteria; phylum Bacteroidota; class Bacteroidia; order Cytophagales; family Spirosomataceae; genus Rudanella. Next base: position 33,796 of record RDXN01000054.1, on the reverse strand, counting down.
CCCAATCATCCAAAAGTCGATGCCACACCTCATTCGGCAACTGCTGCATGACGGGCAGGGCGTCGATTACGCGCACCGGCTCAAACGCCATCTCTTCGCCCTCTGTGGGGTAGAACGGCTCGCGCAGAGGCACGTTCACATGGACCGGACCTTTGGGTTCCAACGTGTTCAGGTTTACGGCTTCGTTCATGGTCCGTTCGATGAACCAACGGGCGTCGGGGTGGGTATAGTCGGCGGGAAGGTCGAAACTGCGCTTCACGTGGGGGCCGAACACACCCGCCTGCACCATCGTTTGCCCGTCTTGCTGATGCAGCCACTCGTGGGGTCGGTCGGCGGTGAGGATCAGCAGGGGAACCTCGTTGAAAAACGCTTCAACCACCGCCGGAGCCAGGTTATACACCGCACTGCCCGACGTACAAATTACCGCCACCGTTCGGCGCGACTGCATGGCCATGCCCAGGGCCACAAAACCGGCAGACCGTTCGTCGGCCACGACGCGCGTACGCAACCGGGGGTGCCGGGCCACGGCCAACGTAAGCGGGGCCGAGCGTGAACCGGGTGAGATCACAACATCAGTAATTCCTTTGCGATACAGTAGTTCGGCGATGGTAACGATGGGCTGAAGAATAGGCATATTTCACAAACTTTTTACCTATACAGCCCGTTCCCTAATTATATGGAAACGCTCGAAAAAATTCGTAAAGCCTACACCGAGTATGTGCTCGACAATGGTCAGCAACCGCCCTCCGTTTATCACTTCGCCAAGAAATTGAAGTTACCTGAAGCCGAGTTTTATACCTATTACTCGTCGTTCGATGCCATTGAGGCCGACATTTGGCTGGACTTCTTTCAGAACGCCAAACAAACCGTTGAAGCCGACGAAACCTACCAGACCTACTCGGTTCGCGAAAAGCTACTGGCATTCTACTACACCTGGATCGAGATCCTGAAAGCCCAGCGCAGTTTTGTGGTGTACAGCTACGGACGGGTTCGCGGACAACTTGGCGAAGGCGGCAACCCCATCGCCCCCGCAGGGATGGGTGCCCGACCTATGTCGCGCGTGGCAATGGCTCGCATGCGCTCGCGCGGTGGCTCGATGGGCGGAGGCAACCGAACGCTGCATCCGTTCAAAGATGCGTTTTTCGACTTTGCTAAAGACCTGTTGGCCGAGGGTCGCGAAAGCCGCGAGGTAGAGCAACGCCCCTTCCTGACCAAACGCTATCCCGACGCCCTGTGGCTCCAAACGCTTTACATCCTCGATTTCTGGGTGAAAGACGTGAGCAAGGGCTTCGAACAAACCGACACGGCCATCGAAAAATCAGTCAACACAGCGTTCGACCTCATTGGTCGCTCCCCCCTCGACTCGGTTTTCGACCTAGCTAAATTCATCTACCAAACTAAATGAAAGAACAAACCTCGATTCCTACGACCAAAGTTGCCCGCGCCGGGCAGTTTGTGAAGGCAGGCATAAAAGTTGGCGGCAATTACATCAAGCATTACAGCAAGAAACTGGTGAACCCAGAGCTGTCGCGGGATGAGTTGCATCAGGACAATGCCGCCGATATTTACGGTGCCCTGAGCGAGTTGAAAGGGTCGGCCCTGAAAATGGCGCAGATGCTCAGTATGGATCGAGGCTTGTTGCCAACGGCCTACAGCTCGAAGTTTGCCATGTCGCAGTATTCGGCTCCCCCGCTGTCGGGGCCGCTCGTGGTGAAAACGTTTCGGACCTACTTTGGGCAATCGCCCTCGCAGTTGTTCGATAAGTTCGACATTAATTCGATGAACGCGGCCAGTATCGGGCAGGTGCATCAGGCCTGGAAAGACGGCAAAAAGCTGGCCGTAAAAATTCAGTACCCCGGTGTGGCTGAGTCGGTTACGTCGGATTTAAAGATCGCTAAACCCCTTGCCGTTCGGCTCCTGAACCTCGACGAGCGGCAAATTGACCGCTACATGGGTGAGGTTGAAAGCAAGTTGCTCGAAGAGACCGATTACGAACTGGAACTTCGGCGGTCGGTTGAGATTTCGGAGGCCTGCAAGCACATCGAGGGGCTGATTTTCCCGAAATACTACCGCGAACTGTCGAGCAAGCGGATTCTGACGATGGATTGGCTGGAAGGATTGCACCTGAAAGAATTTCTGGAAACAAACCCGTCGCAGGCTGTCCGCAACCGCATTGGGCAGTTGTTGTGGAACTTCTACGACCACCAGATTCACACCCTCCGGCAGGTCCACGCTGACCCGCACCCCGGCAATTTCCTGATGCGCGCCGACGGTACAATGGGCGTGATCGACTTCGGTTGCGTGAAGGTGATCCCGGACTATTATTACGACAACTATTTCCGGCTTATCAACCCCGATACACTTCAGGATGAGGCCTTAACGCAGCAGATTTTCGAAAACCTTGAATTCCTGCACGTTTCGGATTCACTTAAAGACCGCAAATTTTTCTCTGATCTGTTCGTGCAGATGATTCACATGCTGGGCGAGCCCTTTGCTGTAGATACGTTTGATTTCGGCAACGACGAATACTTTAATAAGGTATATGCCTTCGCCGACGAGCTGTCGAAATTGGAAGAACTACGCTCGTCTAAAGTCGTGCGGGGTTCGCAGGACGGTTTGTACGTAAACCGGACCTACTACGGCCTGTACGCCTTGCTCAACGAATTGAAGGCCGAGGTGGTAACGAATAAGCCGGACTGGCTGCGGGGGAAAAAGAATTAGACAGGATTGACGGGATTGAACAGGATTCTCGTTTTATTTGAACGATAGCATGCACTAGTATCCGGTTTAACCCGACCCGTCGGACCGCCCGTTAGTCCTTTCCAAACAACATGCCCCGCCCTCACTTCGACGATATTTTTATGGAATTGGCCGTGAATCTGGCCAAACGCTCTCACTGCATCAAGGCGCAGGTGGGAGCCGTGCTGACTAAAGAAACGCGCATTATCTCTATCGGCTACAACGGCCCGCCCGCCGGAACCCACAACTGCGACGATGAATTTCCTGACCTAGGCTGCCCCCGCGACTCGAAAGGTTCGTGCTCGTTAGCACTCCACGCTGAGCAGAACGCCATTTTGTATGCCGCCAAAAACGGCTCCGACATTGCCGGGTCCACCCTCTACGTGACGCTTTCGCCCTGTATCGCCTGCGCCCGGATTATCTACAGCATGAAAATCGAACGGGTTATTTTTCTGCATTCCTACGCTCAGTATAAGGGCATTGGCACCGACGAGGGCGTCGATTTTTTGCGTCGGTTTGGTGTTCAGGTCGATGAGTACGCCCCCGGTGATGGTTTTTCGTTGGTGTCGGACCCACCCCTTGCCCGGCGCGTATGAACCTGCTCGCGCACGGCTACCTCTCCACCGTTCCCAACTCGACCCTCACCGACGAGTTAATGGTCGGCAATTACCTGGGGGACTTCGTGAAGGGCGACCCGGCCAACCCACGCCATGCGCTGCCCGCAGGGGTCGTAACGGGCATCCGGGTTCACCGCGCCATCGACGCCTTCACCGACGCCCACCCCGACGTTGACCTCGTGCGCGACCGTCTGCACCCGCGCTGCCACAAATACGCGGGCGTGGCCGTCGACATTTTCTTCGACCATTTTCTGGCCCGAAACTTCACCGAACTAACCGGGCGCAATCTGGACGAATTCACTCCGTATTATTACGAGACGCTTCGGCAACACGAAACGGTATACCCCGAACCGGCTCGGCGGATGCTTGCGGCCATGATTTTGCACAACTGGATACCGTATTACGCCACGTTTGAGGGTGTCGAGCGGTCGTTGCGGGGGGTTGCCCGCCGGACCTCGTTCCCGTCGGGACTCGACACGGCAGTGCTGGATTTACAAGCGTATTACGACGAGTTCGAAGCGGCTTTCCGGCGGTTCTGGCCTGAGCTTGTGGAGCATGTTGCGGGGCAATCCGTTTGATAGCCGTTATCTTTGTACCCTCATTTGCTATCTGTTCGTTGTTCATTGATCTCTGCTGTCTGAAATGATTCCCGCCGTAGAAAGCCTGCTGAAAGAAATCCGTAACAAACGCCTGTCGCCCGTGTATCTGATTCATAGCGACGAACCGTACTACCTCGACGTCATTGCCGACCAACTCGAACAGGTGGCCGTTCCCGTTGCGGAGAAAGGGTTTAATCAGTTCATTCTGTTCGGGAAAGACACCGACGTGGGCACCGTGATCAACTACGCCCGACGTTACCCGTTCATGGCCGAACGGCAGTTGGTGCTCGTAAAAGAGGCTCAACAGATAGCGGGGTTGAACGACAAAAGCAATCAGCAACTGCTCGAAGATTACGCCCTCAACCCCCTCAGCAGCACTATTTTGATGCTGTGCGTTAACAAAGAAGACGGCAAATCTGGTGTCGATGAGCGTAAAGCATGGGTGAAGGCGTTTGGCAATAAGGGCGTTTTGTTGGGCATCAAAAAACTCTACGAAAACAAACTCGTCGACTGGATTGCCGACTACTGCCACAAGCAGGGCGCGAAGGTCAGCCCCAAAGCCTGTCAACTCCTGGCCGACAACATTGGTAACGACCTGAAACGCCTGGCCGGTGAGATCGACAAAATCTTGCTCAACCTGCGCATTAACGAGGAGATTTCAGCCACTACCGTGGAGCGGCTCGTGGGCATCAGCCGCGAATACAACGTATTTGAGCTACAAAAGGCCCTCGTCAGTCGCGATGTGGTGAAGGCCAACCGCATTGTCGATTACCTGGGTCGTAACCCCAAAGACAACCCGTTGGTGGTGATTCTGGCGCAGCTTTACGGTTATTTTGCCAAGGTACTACTGACTCAATCATCGCGCGACCAATCCGACAAAGGGCTGGCATCGGTGTTGGGTGTGAATCCGTTTTTTGTGAAAGATTACCTACAAGCCGCCCGCACGTTTCCCATTGCCAAAGTCGCCGACATCATCCACGCCATCCGCCGAGCCGACGCCCGCAGCAAGGGCATCGACACACCCACGATGAGCGAGGCCGATATTCTGCGCGAGTTGGTGTTTGATGTGTTGCACTGAAGCAGATCTTTGTCCAACTCATTCACGTTACCGTACTGTATGTATTCCTATCTTCTTTTGGCCCACTCCTGGGTTCGTTGGGCTGTCGTGCTGACTGTGTTACTCACATTGGCCGCTAGTTTGTCGGGCTGGGTGGGGCGTCGCCCTTACACCCGAACAGACACTACGTTGCGCAGCCTGAGTACATCGTTTGTGCATCTACAGCTCATACTGGGTTTCATCTTGTATTTCAAAAGCCCCATTACCACCTATTTTCGGGAAAATGCCCGCGCGGCTCTGGCCAACAGCGACATCACGTTTTTTGGGCTGATCCACTTCCTGCTCATGTTCGTGGCGGTGGTGGTGTTCACCATTGGCTCGTCGATGGGCAAACGAGCCAAAACCGACGCACTCAAACACCAGACCGTCGCATTGTATTTTCTGGTTGGCACATTGCTTATTTTTGTGGCTATTCCCTGGCCGTTTTCACCGTTGGCCCAACGGCCTTTGTTTCGTCCGTTCTAATTCAACTCATGGAATACATCACTACCCGCCTGGGTCGACTCAAACTGGTCGCCCTGCTCGAAGGCCTGTCACTTATTGTCCTGATTTTCATTGCCGTACCGCTCAAGCACATCTGGGGTAAGCCCTGGCTGGTGCAGAATGTAGGCATGATTCACGGCGTACTGTTTATCCTTTATGTGTTGCAGGTAGTTCAGGCCAAAATTGAGTACGGCTGGAGTATCCGCAAAACGCTGCTGGCTCTGTTGCTGTCGTTTGTTCCGTTCGGGACGTTCTATGTGACGGCCAAAATGTTGCCCACAATGGTTGATGGATCGAAACCGTAACCGAATCGCATGAAGTTCCTCTGCCTGCTCGCACTGGTACTTTCGAGCCTATTCATTTCGCAACGCTCACTTGCTCAAACCACTACGGCCAAACCCTGGACCTATTGGTGGTGGATGGGCAGTGCCGTAAACGAGCGCGATATTACCCACCAACTTGAACAGATGGCCGGGGCCGGGCTGGGGGGCGTTCACGTGATCCCGATTTACGGCGTGAAGGGCGAGGAGAGCAAATTCATCCCGTTTTTGAGCAACCGATGGCTGGCGGTGTTCGCCCACACCGTTCGTGAGGCCAACCGGCTGGGCATGGGCGTCGACCTGAGCACGGGCACGGGCTGGCCGTTTGGCGGGCCGAACGTGACGCCCGAAATGGTCGCCCAACAGTGGAAACTTCAGAACGGCTCACTCGTCGGGACCCCCACCAAACAACAGGTAAAACGACCCGCGCCGGGGGGAGCCGGGCCTGTTTTGGACCCGTTCAGCAAACAGTCGGTGCAGACCTATCTGCGCCGATTCGACTCCACGCTAACCCGGCTCCCACAAAAACCCCGCGCCGTTTACAACGACTCCTACGAGGTATACGGGGCCAATTGGACCACCAATTTTGGGGATCAGTTTCGCAAACGGCGAGGCTACGACCTGCTCACCCGCCGGGCCGATTTTCTGGATTCGACCCAAACCCCGGCGGCTCAGGCTGTCCGGCGCGACTACCACGAAACTCTGTCCGACTTGTTGCGCGACGAGTTTACGGCCACCTGGACAGGCTGGGCGAAGCAACGGGGGTACCTCACGCGCCATCAGGCCCACGGCTCACCCGGCAACCTGATCGACCTTTACGCGCTGGCCGACATTCCAGAAACGGAGTCGTTCGGCAGCAGCCAATTTCCGATCCCCGGCTTGCGCGTTGATCCCGATTATGAGGAAGATCGCTTTGGTACGCCCCATCCGCTGGCGATGAAATTCGCGTCGTCGGCGGCTCATTTGCTGGGCAAACCGCTGGTTAGTTCCGAAACCACAACCTGGCTGGCGAACCACTTCAAGGTGAGTTTATCGCAGATCAAACCTCAAATTGACGAGTTATTTACGGCAGGTATCAACCACGTTTTTTATCACGGCACCACCTACAGCCCCCCATCCGGCCAAGCGTGGCCCGGATGGCTTTTCTATGCCTCGACCAACTACGGCCCGTCGTCGCACAACTGGCCGCACCTGCCCCTGTTGAACGAATACGTGACACGCTGCCAAACACGCTTACAGGCCACCACGCCGGACAACGACCTGCTGGTGTATTTCCCGATTCATGATTTGTGGAGCAAGCGGTCGCCTTCGGCAGGAGGGGTACATTTGCTGGAGGTTCACCACGTCGACCGGTGGCTGTTGCCCATGCCGTTTGGTAAACTTTGCGACTCGCTCCGACTGGCGGGGTACTCGTTCGATTACGTGTCGGACAGTTTGTTGCACCGACTTATGGTGGGCAAGTCGGGCGAGGTTACGGTGGGTGGCGCGTCGGCCCGGAAGGGTAAGTATCGGGCGATTCTGGTGCCCCCTGCCGAGTTTATCCCGGAACAAACCCGCCAACGGCTGGCCCAACTGACCCGGTTAGGCGTTCGGGTTATCTACAACGCAAACCTGCCAAAACTGGCCCAGTTGGGCATCCGGCGCGAAGAGATGGCCGAACGAGGACTGTCGTTTATGCGAAAAAAGGGGGCCACCGGCACACAGTATTTTGTGGCAAATTTGAACAATCGATTTCAGAGGGGGTGGGTGACGCTGGGCACGTCGGGAGTTGTTGGTCGTTACGAACCACTTACCGACCAAACCACTATCCCGCCCCAACACGCCGGAGCCGTTTGGCTCGATTTGCCGCCGGGGGCATCGTGCTTTTTGACGGTCAAGAAAGGTGAAACTCGACACTCAAGCTCTCAGAAAAACGAGTTGGGACCTATACCTGCCGTAACGCCCCTGTATGAACCCTGGCAATTTCAGTTTGTCGAGGGTGTTCCTGCTCTGACGCAAACGGCATCGTTGTCCAATCTGGTTTCGTGGACAACCCTAGCCGACTCGGCAGCGTACTTTTGGGGCAAGGGTCGGTACAAAACCACCTTTAATCTGGCCGAACCGGTGGAGCCTACTCAAACCTACCAACTCGACCTGGGCGACGTTCGCGAGGTAGCCGAGGTGCGGCTCAATGGGCAGACAGTAGGCACTGCTTGGAGCATCCCGTTTCGACTGGAACTCCCAACGAAATTTCTAAAATTGACCGACAATCAGTTAGAAATTACGGTCTGGAATCTCTCGGCCAATTACATGCGCCTGCGCGACACGCAGAAACCGGACTGGAAACACTTCTACGATATCAACATGGTCGACATTACCTACCGCCCCTTCGATGCAAGCCGGTGGCCCGCCATGCCGTCGGGCCTGTTGGGGCCGGTGCGCCTGCTGCGGGTTAACTGATTGACTGGTAAGCTAAACAGCCAACTCCGTGGACGGGTCCCAAAGGCGCGTTTTGAAATCAACCACGCGGTCGTCCTGTATGGCTACCCCTTCGGCTTCGAGCAATTCCTGCATTCGCATCGGGTGCCCGAAGAAATTCTTACCCGACAAAATGCCCGAACTGTTCACCACGCGTTGGGCGGGTACGTCAAGTTGTCCGTGTGAGGCACTCATAGCCCAACCCACCATACGGGCACCCGCCCGAAGGCTCAAATACCGCGCAATGGCCCCGTAGGTGGTTACCCGGCCCACGGGCACGAGCCGGACTATTTCGTACACTTCTGCGAAATAATCGCGTTGTTCAGGTAGGTTCTCGGTTGTTTTGGCCATGCGGGTTAAACGTTTGCGCGTGCAGGTGGTTCTAACCCAAAAGTAGCAAAATACACACAATGAATCTGAAACCGCTCTTGATAATCCTGACACTGTCCGCTTTTGTACCGGCCTGTCAACCCACAAAAAACGTTTTGTCAGCTTCAGAAGCCGCCGATCAGAAACCGAATACCAATCTGGTCGAAACCTACTGGAAACTAATCGAGCTGAACGGAAAGCCGATTGGGCCGTCGGGCAACGGTCAGCGCGAGGCTCACCTGATTTTGAAAACCGCCGACACCCGCGTGCAGGGCAACAGCGGGTGCAACTCGTTTGGGGGTACGTACCAACTGCCCGGCGCAAACCAGGTCAGCCTTTCGCGAATGGCTGCCACCAAAATGGCGTGTATGAACGGCATGGAAACTGAGGACGCCCTATTTACCGCCTTCGAGCAAGTCAGTACCTACGCCATTCGTCGGGATACCCTATTGCTCAATAGCCCGCAAACGGCCCCATTGGCCCGGTTTGTGGCGGTTACTCTGCGGTAATTGCTTTTCCAACTAGTGCCAAGCGGGAGCCATAAAAATGTTCCCGGAAGGCATCCAGTTTGCCTTCCGGGAACCAAAGCTTTAGCTGTTGATGAAATAATTCTTACAGCTTAATCACCTTAACCGTTTGGGCCTGCCCGTTGGTGCTTACCCGCAACAGGTACAGGCCATCGGGCGAGCCAGCAGGCATAGTGAGGGACTCGGTTTGGTTGTCGGCATCAATGTGGCGACTTTGCGTCAGTATGGCCCGACCGCTTGCGTTGATGAGGTCGAACCGGACGGCTTTGCCTGCGGCACCCCGCACCCCAACCGAAAACTGCTCGCTTACCGGATTCGGGTACAACTCGACTGTGAATTGGGTACCCATTTCGGGACCAACCAGACGGGCACTGCCGCAACTCCCTGTGAACGAGCGGGTCAGGATGGCTCCATTCTGGCGAACTTCAAGCGTAAATGTGGTGCCTGATCGTTGCCAGCTTGGCACTATGAAGCTGTTATTTGCCGACCAGTCGCGCAGGCCCATCACCTTATACTCAATCGTTGAGCCATTGCCCCCGCTCACCTGCACCGTCAGTTGGCCGGTGTTGCAATCGTAGCTGGGTGCGTCGATGCTCAACGCTGAACCTGAGTTGGTTGGGGGCACAACCGGGGTTGTCGGTGGGGTTGGGGGCGTTATGGGCGGGGTCGGTGGAGTTGCGTTGCAGGTAGTCGTGAACTGTTGCGTAAACATCTGCCCGCTCTGCCGGACCTCAAACGTAAACATCGTACCGGTGCGTTGCCAGCTTGGCACCGTGAAGCTACCATTTAGCGACCAATCGCGTAAACCAACTGCTTTGTATTCAATGGCTGAGCCGTTGCCCCCACTCACCTGAATGGTAATTTGGCCTGTGTTACAATCGTAGGCTGGCGCGTTCAGGGTCAACGTTCCGCCAACAACCGGCGGGGTAACAGGTGGTGTTACCGGGGGCATGGGCGGAGCTGGGGGCGTTACGGGCGGAGTTGGGGGGGTCGGCAACCCGCAACCCGGCGTAAACTGACGGCTAATTACCCGCCCATTTTGCCGAACCTCAATGCTGAGCGTCTGCGTTTGGCGTTGGTCCTGGCTGAGGTAAAACCCGGACCCTGTTCCCCAATCCCGAACGCCCGAAATTCGGTACTCGACCGGCGAATTATCGCCCCCTTCGACCTGCACAAAAAACTCGCCCGCCACATTATTGTCGCAACGATACACAGGATCTACGATGCGCAGGGTCGTAAACGGATCAGTGGCCGTTGAAAGTTTTACCAGTGATCCCTGTGCTGTTGTGAAATAGAGTTCATTCTTAAAATTGGTCAGCTCCATCGGAAATGACCCTTCGGAGCCAGGTTCCAGATCGCCCACCTGACGGGTACCCGCTTCAGTGCCATCGGTTTGCCAAAGTTCGTAGCCGTTGGCTCCATTATCAGCAGAAAAATATAACAGTCCGTTGGCAACGGCGGGCCGTACCATTCGCACGCTGTTCTCGCCACCGGCACGAATGTCGCGCACGGGCGTACCATTGGCACGGCTCAGCTCCACACCAAAGCCCGGCAGGTTGGCGGGGGCATAGGCCTGCCCGTTGTAGAGCGCACCGAACCCGAACGACAGCACGTCGCGTAGGGGGGTGGGCGAAACGGCCTCAAATGCGCCTGTAGAACGATTTTGACGCCGAATTGGCTGTGGGCCGACCCCAAAATCCTGCTGGTATAATTCACCAAAGGCGTTGAAGAACACCGGCGGGGGCGACGACAAATTACCTGCCACCTGTACTGTTCCGTCGGCGGTGCCGTTGCTGCGCCATATGGAGCCTACGCGAGTTGTTCCGTTATAAAAGGTAATGTACAGCCCGTCGGAGCCAGCCCCAAAGGTTTGCATGGTGCCCTCAAACGTGCGGAGCAGGGTTGTTCCGGCCACGGTACCATCCGACCGGGAGAGTGTCGTTTGCTGAAAGTTGGTCCCCGATGGTCCGACAATAAACAGGTTACCGTTGCTAATGGCCACGCCAGTCTGGAATTGATTGGTGAGCCGGAACGTCCCGCCCGGTGTTCCGTCGGACCGCCAAAGACCCGATGAGGGGGAGTCGATCAGGAGCAGGTTATTGAAGGTGTTACGGATCGAAACGTCTCCTACATCACTAAAATCACGGACCATCATTGTGCCGCCTTCGCTACCGTCGGTGCGCCAAAGTTGGGTGCCTGCCACGAAATACAGCGTACCGTTGAGGTCGGTGAGGCTGCTCGGTTTTTTAGTAAACCGTTCGCTCAACGGGAAAATATCTTTCACTAAACGAGTGTTGCCGGGTGTGCCGTCCGTACGCCAGAGTTCGCGGCCCGTATTGGAGTCATCGCCGATGAAATACAGAAAGTTACCCGAAACGGTCAGTTGGGCATCGGAGTTATCGCGGAAGCTCGCCCGGTTTACCGAGCCGCGCTGAACCGCCACAAACGACTGCGCCCAGGCTAAAGAGGTGATGAACAGAAACGATACAGTCAGCCAGTATCGTGGTGAGGTGTACATGGTTGGCATATTGGAAAAGATTAGAACGTAGCGGGTGATGTGTGTCCACTAATACAAAAATCAAAAGCCACCTCCTTTGTTAAACCCACAGTTGCATTAAAGGACTAAACCGGCTGAATAGGCGTGCGAATAAGCCGTTTCGTGGAGTGAATCGCTTATATTTTTTACTGTACTTAGTGAGTTGAAATGCTATAGACAGTATGCCCATGCGGCAGGTTGAAATGAAAAAAGGGCAACCGTAACGGCGGGGAATGGCTACCTTTGTGGCAGGCAATTGCTCTTGGCTATGGGTTTACTTTTTTATGTGTTGGCCTTCCTGACGGGGGTGGCCATGAGTGTGCAATCGGCGGTCAATTCGGGGCTTCGGCAGGGGTTTGGCAACCCGTTGCTGGCGGCAGTAACGTCGTTCGGAACTGGTTTTCTGGCTCTTATCTTGGCACAGGTGTTTGTGGGCAACCCGCTGCCCACGCTCGAATCGATTCGGCAAATTAGCTGGTGGAAATGGACCGGGGGCCTTATTGGGGCCTGTTACGTGACCACCGTGATCGTTACCATTTCGAAAATTGGCCCCGGCAACCTGCTCAGTCTGAGCGTGGCCGGGCAACTCATTGCCGCCGTTATCCTCGATCATTACGGGCTGCTGGGTTTCACCCCCCACCCGGCCAACGCCTGGCGGTTGCTCGGCGTGGCAATGATTATCGGCGGGGTCTTGTTAGTCGTTAAGAATTAGACATTGGATGCTGGACGTTGGATATTGGACAGGCCCTTATCTAACGTCCAGCGTCTTTTATCCAACGTCCATGATAAAATACCGCTTTTACCCCACACTGCTCAACGCCTTTTCGCGCTACCTGCGCGGGGGCAATTTCTCCGATCAAGACCTGTTGGCGATGATTAACCGGGTGCCTGCACCCACAACGGAAGCTCAGGCACGCGGTGTTTCGTTTGAGGAGGCCGTGATAAAAGGCACCGACGAGGAGCAGTTCAGTCCCGATATTCTGGCGAAGGTGCGTAAGCTCCTACCCCGCCCCATTGTCGACGTGCAGGTATATTGCCAGTGGGAAATCGACGATGTGCTGTTTTATGGCTACGTTGACCTGATTGGCAAGTTCAAGGCCGTCGACCTCAAAACGACTAGCTCGTACCAGAAGGATCGGTTCCTGAACAACCACCAGAACCTGTACCTGCACGCCCTGAAACGCAAGGGTATCAAACTGATGGAGTATGTGATCACCGATTTCGAGGACGTGTATGTGGAAAGCTATCCCCTCACCCACCCCATCGACAAGCAGTTAGAAGAAATTCGGCTGTTCAAAGCCTTTCTAAACGAACACCGCGAACAGATAACTGACAAAAAGATTTTCGCCTGATGCTCAACCCGCTTCACTTGTACCGCTCGGCCTACCGGGGCCTTTCGCCCCAGGTGTGGTTGCTGTCGGGGGTGATGCTGGTGAATCGTTGTGGCACGATGGTGTTGCCGTTTCTGACGCTCTACATGACCCAGAAACTGGGGTTCAGTGTGGGGCAGGCGGGCGTGGTGATGGCCCTGTTTGGCACGGGAGCCATTTTTGGCACCTACATCGGCGGGCAACTCACCGACCGGTTGGGGTTCTACCCGGTTCAATTGTTCAGCCTGTTTTTCGGGGGTCTTTTCCTGCTGGCTATGCAATTGGTGACAAGCTTTCCGGGCCTGTGCGTAGCTGCTTTTTGCTTCACCCTGCTGGGCGACACCTTCCGACCTGCTAACTCGTCGGCCATTGCCCATTACAGCACCGAGGTAACCCGAACCCGCGCGTTCTCGCTCAACCGGTTAGCCATAAACCTCGGCTGGGCCGTTGGGGGTGGCTTGGGGGGCTACCTGGCACACATCGACTACAGCCTGTTGTTTTGGGTCGATGGCCTCACCTGCATCGCTGCCGCGCTGGTACTGTGGCTAGCCCTGCCAAACCCAAATCGCCCCCGAACCACGCGCTCCACGCCCCTCGCCCCAGGCTCCTCCCCCCAAGCTCCCGCCCCCACGCCGAACGGCACTCCACCCGCCCAATCCCAAAGCCCTTACCGCGATGGGCCATTTCTGTGGACGATGTTCCTAACGCTACTTTTTGTTTGCGCTTTTGTGCTCATGTTTAGCCTGTTACCATTATATTTCAAACAAACATTCGGGCTAACCGAAGCGCAAATTGGTGGCCTGATGAGTTTCAACGGGCTGTTGATTGTGGTGGTTGAGATGGCTCTCGTGTATGGGATCGAAGCGCGTTGGCCACAGGCGAGACAAAAAATGCCCATCATCAGCCTCGGCATTTTGCTCACGGGACTGGCCTATTTGGTATTGCTCGTGAATGCCTGGGCAGGTTGGGCGTTGGTTACAATACTGCTTCTAACGGTCGGCGAAATGTTAGCCATGCCGTTTATGCAATCGCTTGCCGTGGGTCGCTCCACGGAGCAGAACCGGGGTCAGTACATGGCCGTGTATTCAATGGCCTGGGCGGTTTCGCAGCTTATCAGCCCGTTTGCGGGGGCGCAACTCGTAAGCAGCTCGGGTTTCGACGCGCTTTGGTGGGTAGCCGCCGGAGTTTGTGTGCTGTCGGCAGCGGGGTTCTGGCAGTTGGGTAAACAGACGACGGGTTCGGCATTTATCACTGAACCTTGACTTTTTTCCTTTTCTTGTCTTCTCAAACCTCCGTATCCTGTGCTGGCCGATCTCATTTTCACCACCCCTGCCATCGAAACCATCTTCTCGGACGAGACCGAACTGCGGCTCATGCTCGACGTTGAGCGGCATCTGGTCGGGGCACAGGCCCACGTGGGCGACGTTCCCGATTGGGCCGCTCAGGTGATCGACTCGGTTTGCGCCGAACCCGATTGGGCTATTCAACACATTCGCGAGCAAGTGTTGCTAGCGGGGAATCCGGCTATTCCATTGGTGAACTTGCTTCGGGCGCGGGTCACGCAACAAAACCCCGAAGCTGCCCAATTTGTACACCGGGGGGCCACGAGTCAGGACGTAATCGACACGGCTCTGATGGGCCAACTCCGATTGGCGTTCGCGTTATTTGAGGCTGAGTTAGAACGTTTAGTACAGCAACTGCGGGCACTTGATCAAACTCATGGCTCCGCGCCCATGATCGCCCGGACGCTCCTGCAACAGGCTTTGCCGTTCACGTTTGGCGACAAATTGGCAGGCTGGCTCGACGGCCTGGAACGCACTCATCAGACAATCAACCAGCTAAAGACGAGCACATTATCTTTACAGCTAGGTGGTCCAATTGGTACTGGCAAATCCCTTGGCGAACACCGTGAGCGTATTTACCAACTCGTTGCCGATGCCCTCGGCCTGACCAATCCGCCCCGCGCCTGGCACACCCAACGCGACCGCATCGCCACCCTAGCTTCGGCTCTCGGCACCCTCAACGGCTTGCTCGGCAAACTCGCCACCGACGTAACGCTATTGATGCAAACCGAGGTGAGCGAAGTGCGCGAAGGAGCCGCCGAGGGCAAGGGTGGCTCGTCGTCGATGCCGCACAAGCGCAACCCCGTCACGAGCACATTTATGGTGGCCATTGCCCACCGGACGCCCGCCCTCGTCAGTACGGTATTAACAACGATGCTTCAACCCCACGAACGGGCTGCGGGTCAATGGCACGCCGAGTGGGGCGTTTTGCGCGACCTCTGCCGACTCACAGCCGCTAACCTGCACCATGCCAATGATTTGTTTCAGAATTTGGAGATTGACGAGCAGCGCATGCGGGTGAATTAGCAACTGAGGCCCTCACGATCATTTCTGGCCTGTTTTATTCAGAATTATTGTCCGGGTTAGGAGGCTGGTTTCCGTTGGAATCTGCCGGGAACCGGTGCGTTGCATCACCTTCACGCGGACGCTCTTGAACACGTCTTCCAACTGCATGCCGGGTTGGTCCAATGCCTTAATGAGTTCTTCGGTGTACGGGCTGTTGGAGGTGTTGCCGTCGAGGGCCGTATCGCCCGGCTTGGTTGAGAAAGCAATGAGCGACCCCGCCTGCGCCGACATGTCGGCTAAGCCTTTGCCAGCGGTGCTGCGCGTCCAGCTTCGGGTGAGTGGGTTATCGCGGCAGGCATCCAGGATCATCACGTTGGTCCGCTCGTGGTTGGTTTCGTTGTTCATTTGCTCCAGAATGTCGTTAGCCGACACCGCCAGCAGTTTCACCTCTGTCTCCGATTCGGGGGTAATATCAATCGGGATCAGGTAGTTTTTACCGCCAACCGACATGCCATGCCCGGCGTAAAACAGCAGGGCAACGTCGTATTTCTGATTCTGAAGCGTACTGCCAAACTGGGCCACAATTTTCCGCAGATCCGACTGGGTTGTGTTTTTCTTTTCGAGCACCTCAAACCCAACGGCTCTCAGTTTTTGGGCGATTTTGGCCGCATCGTTAACGGGGTTGGGGAGCCGATTACCGTTGGGATATTCGCTGTTACCAATCACGAGCGCGATTCGTTTCTCGGCGGCCTCATACACCAGGGTCATGGGTTCGGAGCGAACTTCACCGGCTTTGTTCCCCGCGATCAGCACGGCGGTGTTACGCCCCTGCTGCAACCGAATTTTGTGCGAGAACACCACGCCCTCGGCGCAATACGTGCCCACAGGCGCAAAACTCCGGGTGTCGGGCATGGGCACCACCGTCCCGTTTAGTTCGAGCCGGAACTGGTCCGGCTTGTTCAGGATGCAGGCTTTGAGCATGTATTCGTCCTTTTCGAGTTGCACCTGCGTCTTCTCCCAGGTGATTTGAGGAGCCACCATCGCGGGGGCAAAAAAATCGTCGGTGTTGACCACAACGGTTTTACTGCGATAGACCGGGTCCGACTCGGTTTGGGCCATCGACAGGCCCCAAAGGGTCGTAAAAACAAGCGTGTAAGTGATGCGTTTCATAGCAGATTAGATTAAAAGGAATAGGCTACGCCCAGATTAGTGGCTTGTGGAGATGGGGGGCTGATGAGGGTTACCCGCGACGATTTTTTCTTCCGCGTCAGGGTGTATATGGTGGTGGCAACCCCGGCGGCTACGGCAACGCCTACCACCGCAGTCAGCGTGCCTTTCCGGCTTTTGAGATCGCTCAGTTTCTTGTCGTACTCCGCTTTTTCAGTCGTCGAGGTCACAAACGGTTTGCTGTTGTAGGCATCAGAATCTTTGCCGATGCTCGAATAGAGCGAAATGCCGTACAGGCCTAACGCACCCGTGGTAAGGTAGCCGATGAGCGGTATGGGGCTTTTCTTGGTTTTCGCAACCGTGCCCGGTTGGGGCGTCACCACGGGCTTGGCGGGGGCTGTTCGCACCTCCGATTTGGGCGATTCCGTGGGTTGAACAGCCGGAGTCGGAGCGGGTTGAACTGCCCGAGCCGGAGCCGGTCGCACAAACCGAACCCGCGCCTGAACAGCCTCGTTGATGCGGGCATTGTCTTTGATCACGTCCCAGTAGGCGGCCTGATTGGTACCTGAACGGAGGCCTTTGCCCACGGCTCCGGTGATGGTTCGGGGGGTAAACATCTGCCCCGAACTGGTCTCTACCTCAATATAGAGCGAATCGGCAGGTTGGATATTCTGTAGATCGTACTCGATAATCATTTTCCGAATGGTCGGATCGAGCCGGACCCGGATATTGGTGGCGGTTTGGGCCTGACTCAGCAGGGGAAACAGCAGGGCGACAAGCAGGAGTCTGATAAACGGGGTCATGTGTGCAGGATCGGGGATAAAAAATGAGGGTGATTAGTTCAGGTTGATGGCCCAGATGTCGGTGAAGCGGGGCAGCGAGCTATTGCTGAAGTTATAGCCTCCACCATAGTAGAGCGTGTTACCGATGCTGAAGAGGAAAATCCCCCCCCGATTGAACGACGGCTTGTTACCAGTCTCGACCGTGCTGAACTGGCCATTCTGGTACAGGTAGAGTTGGCCGTTCTCGACGTTAAGGAAAAACGATCTTGGACCCACCGGACTGGCAAGGGTGTTCTCAGGAACGTCGCCCCGCTGTAGAAACTGCCGCGTACCGGGGTCAAATTCAAAGGCTTGCGTCTTGATCGACACCTGATTGTTGATAATCGTGAAGCCACCTCCGATGAAACACCGGCCATTGATGGGAAAGCGAATACCGCCCCCCACGCTGTTGAGCGCGGCAGGCACAGGAATGGTCGTGGCCGAGGTCGTGTTGAGGTCATATTCGACCAACGTGGTCTGGTTGAAGCCGACGCCCAGATAGGCTTTGCCGTTGACGGCGCAAGCCTGACAAAACGGACGGTTTTGCAGACTGGATTCGATCCGATTCGTCCATGAATCGGAACCCGGGTTATACGTATGAACCAGGCTCGACCCGTTGCCCAGATCGGTCGTGTGGCCAATGATGTAGCCGGTGTTGTTGTTGGTAAAGCCCACGCCATAAGCCCCAGACGCCGAGATACTCCGTTTCTGATTCCATTGGTTGCCGTTTCCGTCGTACTCCCACACTTCGTTGGAGAACCTGTCTGCCCCCAACACGCCCCCTATCACATAGGCCCTGTTGTTGAGGACAAAAATTCCAACGTCCGACCGTGGCACACCCGGAAACGTAGCCACGCTGCGCCACCTGGGTACTACCGTTCGGACGGTTTGGGTGGTCGTATTGGTGCCGTTGGCCCCGGAGGCCGTTAGCTGAACGGTGTAGTTCCCGGCAGTGCTGAACTGAATGCTTGGGTTCTGCTCGGAGGAGGTGATGCCGTTGCCAAAGTCCCACCGAAACGAGGTGGCGTTCCGCGAGGTGTTAGTAAAGTTGACCGTGCAGGGGGCGTTGCAGTTGTCGTTGCCCAGGGTGAATGTGGCCACCGGCGGGGCCGCACGAATCGTGACCGACTGCGCGGTAGAGCGCGATCCGCCCGGCCCGGTGGCGGTGAGCGTAACCGAGTAGGTGCCGCCCGTCTGGTACGTGTAGCGCGGGTTTTGCTGGGTCGATGTGCCGATACCATCGCCGAAGTTCCATTGGTAGCTCGTCACACTGCCCGTTGTGGTATTGGTAAATGCCACCTCGCAAGGGGCAACGCAGTTGTTGTTGTTCAGGGTGAAGGCTACCACTGGCGGAGCCGACCGAATCGTAACGGGCAGTACGATGGAGTTTGCCCCCCCCTGCCCGGTGGCCGTGAGCGTAACCGAGTAGGTGCCGCCGGTCTGGTACGTGTAGCGCGGGTTCTGCTGAGTCGATGTGCCGATGCCATCGCCGAAGTTCCATTGGAAGCCGGTTGCACCGCCCGTTGTGGTATTGGTAAACACCACCTCGCAGGGAGCCACGCAGTCGCCGTTGGCGATGGTGAAGTTGGGCACGGGGGCCGCCGGGTTGTTTACCGTAACGGTTTGCGTGGTCGAGTTGCTGCCCGCCTGATTGGTGGCCGTGAGCCGGACCGTAAAGTTCCCGGCGGTGGTGTACTGCCGGGTGGGGTTGGCCTCGGTGGAGGTGCCGCCGTCGCCGAATTCCCATTTGAGCGAGGTGGCCGTGGGGGCATTGCTGTTGAACGTAACCACACAACCTAGTGTGCAGTTGTTGTTGGCAATGGTGAAACTGGCCGTTGGGGGCAGAATCAGCTCTTTGGGTTGCCAGGTCCAGCAACTCGTTAGCATACAGCTCAATAAGGCAATAAGAAAGTATCGATTCATGGATTCTGATTCGGTTTAATGAGTTTAAATTGAAGGGTTTCCAACCTTCCTCTTGTTAGTCGACTGATGCGACAAGGCGAAAACCAAGATCATTCCAGGGATCAAAATGGTATGTGCGAGATGGGACACCGCAATATTCTGGGCCATCTTTCCAGCCACCACCACGAACCACAGTAGAGCCGTCAATAGAAGGAAAATAACTTAATTGAAGGGTCGCGAGATAAGCCAAAGGGGTGGAGTAGTAAAAACTATCAGTCCATTCTTCCACATTACCACTCATGTCATATAAACCCAATCCATTTGGAGCGAAAGAACCTACAGTTACTGTCTTTTTGCGGTTTATGCCTAGTTCTGAATAACTGGCTGAAATAGATCCGTTGTAGTTTATCTCGACAGGAGTAGCAATATTTTTTCCATTTCCGAAGCGAGTGCGATTGCCGATAGCACCCCCTCCAGCGGCATACTCCCATTCTTGTTCAGTTGGTAATCGAAATTTAGGAGTGCCCGCTGGTCGTTGCTGGTTGATTTTCACTAAAAACTCCTGAACGGCCTTCCGTGAAACCTGTTCTACTGGACAATCGTCACACCCTTTAAAAAAAGATGGATTAGTACCCATTACGGCTTGCCATTGCCGTTGTGTGACTTCATATTGAGCCATATAGAAGTCCTTAACAGTCCAGTCATACACAGCACCCCCGCTCAACTTGCACGTTCCACCTTTTATCATCACCATAGTGGCAAAAGGGAGGTCTAGGTAGAGTCTGGGAGCATAGATAGTAACCGTTTGTTGCGTGTTTACACTCATCCCATTGCCAGAAGCGATCAGTTTTACCGTGTAGCTACCTGCGGTGGTATATTGCTGAGTAGGGGTTGTTTGAGTAGAGGAACCACCATTACCAAAATCCCATTGGAATGTAGTGGCATGCTGAGAGCTATTGGTAAACGTTAGCGTACAGGGAGCCGTACAGCTATTGCTCTGTATAGAGAAACTGGCAATGGGAGGGGGTAATATAGTGACACTTTGCGTACTGCCACTGCTTCCCCCCTCGCCGTTCACAATCAGTTTGACGGCATACGTTTTGGGCGAGGAGTAGATATGTTTCACCGTGGAACCGGTGCCGGTTTTACCGTCGCCAAAGTCCCAGGTATAGCTTTGGTCGGCTTGGCTCGTGCTGGTAAAGGTTACCTCGCAGGGGGCGTTGCAGTTGCCTCCCTGAATTGAGAAAGCTGACTGAGGGGGTGTTGGAATTTCCTGATGGCAGTGGATCAGAAAAGCCGCCAGAAAAAGTAGGGCTAGTAGCTGTTTCATGGTTGGTGAGTGGGGAGTGAGGTTAAAAACGTAGGCTTAGTTGCACCCCGGCAACTCGGGCCGGGACGTTCAGGACGGGGACCACCGAGAGTGCGTTGCGTTCCTGTTCCAGGTTGTGGCCTGCCTGCCGGGCGAGTTGCGCGTGTCGACGGCCCAGCAGAATCAGCGCGGTTCCGCCAACCATCCCCGCCACGGCGGCATAGATGCTCGGTGCCCCGAAGACAAACAGGCTTTTGGGCTGGAGCAAATCGTCCGCCGAGGGCGCATTCGCGTAGTTCTGCTGATACCAGTCGGCGAAGCTGTCGTTGGTGGTTTTGATCTGGTATCTATAAGCCCCGTAGGCTCCGTTAAGCACCACAACCGTGGCGATGCCGCCCAGCACGCCCCCCGCCCCCACGAGAGTAGTCAGGGTGCTTCTTCGTTTGTGGTGCTTGAGTTGCTTCTCCAGGGCGGTTAGCTCCGGTTTGGCCGGGTTGTTGAGCAGTAGGCTGTCCGTTCGGATGATGGTGAACTGGGCCTGCGCGGGGGTCTGGCAGACGAGAAACACCAGAATGCCGCACAGGCACAGCAGGTAGCGAATCAGTGTAGAGCGAGTCATGTTGGTCTGTTGGGTTGACTGGTTAAGGCTTACAGCACTTTGTCTTTGGTGGTGATGATGATGTTTCGGATGGCTTTGTAGGGGGTACCCGTTGGCACCATGCCGCGCGTGCATTTTCGCTCGCCGGAGTTGGCAAGGGCCTCAAACAGGGCTTTGTTCACGGCCTGCTCGGTGGTCTCGGCGGGTTCTTTTCGGATGTTGATCTGGTAGGCTCGCTCCGGGTTCACGTCGAGGGCGCACATGGGGTCGGTGGAGGCTACCACAATGAGCCGCTCCACCCCAAATGGGCTAACACAGGCCGAGCGACCCAATTCCACATCGACGTTTGCCTGCCCGGCCTCGATCTTTTTGTCGCCCAGCCAGATCAGTTCATTATCGACGTTTCGGTAGAGGGCACGCACAAACGCAGGCTTGTTGGTGCGGACGCGCAACGTCATGACCTCGCCCTTGTAAAACACGGCGTTGGTCCGGCCCGTGTTGATCTCCAGACCGAGGTCGCGGTCGTCGGACACGAACGGCTGAATCGCCTTGTTTTCGGTCTGCGTTCGGGCGTATTCGACCGGAATAAACGTCCGCTGATTAGCCGCGAACCAACTGAGCGGCAGGTCGGTGTTGTCGAGGTGGGCCACTACGCCCCCCGCCGGGTTGAGCAAATCGGCAGAGAGCCGGAACGCGTTGCCAGCGGCTTCGTAGGTTCCTTTTATCTGGTAGCCGTCGGTGGTTTTGTCGGTGGTGCTAACCTGCAACCCCTGCCGGGCGTTGGTCAGGTTGGTCTGGAGGGTGGCGAGTACATCGGTCGAAAACAGGTCGTGGATGCCACACCCTTTGTACGTGAATCCCGTCAGATTCAATCCATTGGCCGCAGCGGGCAAGGCCTTTGCCAGCTCTGCCGTGACTTTCTGGAGCATCACGCCTAACGTTTGCTCGGCCAGATACGACGCAAATGGGTTCTTTTTGTCCTGAATATCCGCCGAAAACGGCACCGCATCGGCGGGCGGGCTGGCCTTCTCGACCAGCCCGATACGCAGGTTATAGAAATAGCCCAACTGGTTCTGGGGGTCGCGCCCAATGCGGCCCACGAGCGTGATGGCCACGGGCGTTGTGCGGGAGCCGCGCACGTCCCGAATCAGTTGCTGCACATACACTTTAAGGGTGAGCGAGTCGCGGCCCACAAACTGCGCCGAGGCCGCCCGCCGATAGTCGGTGCCTTCGATACGGAACGCCCCGCTGCCCCGGTTTTGGGTTCTCAGATCGCGCACATACGCCGTGAAGGGGGTATTCTGGCCAGTGTAGTCGTTCCAGATTTTGGTGGATGGGCCATACAGTTTGGTGAGCATCTTGCTCATGACCATCTCGTAGGTGCCACCTTCCGACACCGTCGCGAGCGTTTTGAACGAGGCATAATAATCCTGGGTGAGCAGGTAGGTGGCCTGATTCTGAAACTGTACGTAGTCGGCCTGCGACAGCGACTGAGCCGACACCTGCCCCATGCAGCATAGGGCGAGCCAGAGCGAAAACCGTTTCATACGGGGGCGGGTCAGTTATGTTGCAGACTCACCAACACCGGAACGATGCTCCCCTTGGGGTTGCCCTTGCGTTCAAAACCCACCTGATCGGTTCGGTAGTTAATTTTCCGGTAATCGACCAGATCGGCTCCAAACACGGTCATGATTCGATCCGAAAACGTGCCCTGACTCTGCCCCATCCGCTGGATAAGGGTTTCGATAGGCAACTCCTTGTCCGAGAACAGAAACAGCCAAAAGTCGGTCCCCCGGTTCTGGTCGAGGAAGAAGTGTTTGGTTTCGGAGGGGAGCATGACGCGGGTGTTGGCCCCGATAATCGGACTGAGCGACGCGTTGTAGGGGAACAGGGTCGTCATTTTGTTCGACAGGTCTGTACCAATCACGTACAAATAGCTCTGTTTGCCCACATTGGCGAAAAACTTGTACTTGGTGCCCGACGTTTGTGGATCTCTGAGCGCGTAGGTCACCATCTTCTCAACGCCCCCTCCCCCGTCGTCGCCAATGCCACTGCCTTTGCTCACCACGCTCTGCCGAACGGGAACAGTCTCGCCAGTCGTAAGCTGAAACTCCAGGCTTGCCGATAGCGTAACTTCCGAAACGGGTGGATTTGATTTAGGCAGTGCGAACGCTTCAAAACCATTTCTCACGTAGTAGGCGTAGTCGTCGTATTTGGCCCAGAGATACCCGTTATCGCCATACCTCGTTCCCCAACTGTTCACGATGCGGAAGGCTCCGCCATACTTGGCGTCGTCGTAGCCAACCACACACATGGCGTGTCCACCTTCGGGTTGCTCGGTTCGGGCTGGTGTCCAGAGGCCGGTGCGCGGTTCGGGTCTCGACAACGACTTGACAAACCGCATCCCGATGACCACAGGGTTGCCTTCAGAAAGAGCTTTCTTGGTGGCGTCGATCTTGACCTCAACGGGGTCTTCGATGCTAAACAAACGGCTGTATCCAGCAATTTTGGAGGCTGGGTCCAGCCTACGGTCGGCGTTCGTGATGCAGGACGGATACGGCACATCAGCTAATCGGGGTACGCCATTTTCCTTTAGGTAACTAAGCGCGTTCTCAATCATAGACCCTCCCTGACACTGCTGATCCTGAGGATCTTTGATCGCGTTGTAGATAAACGAAGGAGAGAAAATGGCTTTGTCTTTCTCGCTCGTTGTCGTAACGTTCCGCTGTCTGTTTTCCAGTATCGTTCGCATGTAATAGGCCGTGGCAAAGCCCGTGCAGGTGCCTTCGCGCCCCTGATCGCCCACGGACGGGACGTAACTGGTCAAATCGGCCCGAGTGGGTAATTCATTCCGGTCTTTTGAAACCAACTTGCTTTTGAGCGGCACGCTCTCATAGGCTTCGTCGTTGAATTTGAGGCCCGTCATATACGGTTGTTGGGCCAGCAAGGCAGTGGGCAGTGCGAGTAGGATGCAAAAAAATAGCCTGTTCATGGTCTGGTTTTTGGTACGCATTAGTCGTACGGATTAGGTGAGAAAAAAGAAAGTATAAGAACATCACCGATTCACCTCGATGTGCAAAACGGTCAGATTTGGTTCAGGGTGAGCTTTGCCGACAGGGTCGGCTCGTTCGTAGAAAACCCGCTGCTTGTCGGGCGGGGGCAGGGTCGGTGCCACGGGGCTTATCTTCTCCCAAATGGTTACTCGTCGGAGCCACTGTTGCCCGCTTTGAAAGGGAGCATCGACCCACCGAATGTTCATTGACTTGACTGATAAAGAGGCCCGTTGGTCGGGTTTCAAGCGTTGCGTTGCCCAGTCTGTTAGGGTCATTGGCTGGCTCTGCTCGCCTTGCCAGAGTTGGATTTTTTCGGGGTAATTACCCTGTTTCCACTCGTCCAACAAAGCCTTGCGTTGCCCCTCGCTAGTGGTTTCGGCAGCAAGTTGCCCCAGCAGGTCGTTGATTGCCTGACCTAGTTTGTTCACCCGCTCCAGGGTCAACGTCGGCGTTTTTTTCGTCTGACGGGTGCTGCTGATCCGCACGATCCGATACCCCAATCCGGTTTTATCGGTTTGTTGGGGCACCTCGCGAAGCTGCCAAACCTGCTCATCCACAAGCTGATGGCGGGTCTGATTCGCTTTGCGCAGGCCCTCGGTTTTCGTCGCCACCGTTAACAGGATCATCCCCGACCCCGGCCCGGCGGTTTGGGGTAACACCATCAGTTTCGTGGTGTCGATACTGTAGTAGAGCACATTGCCAAATGTAGCCCGGAGGCTGGCCAGCCAGTTTTTGGCCGTGGCCGTGGGGTGATTGGCATAATAGTCCGATTCGAAGATGCCCGTGTCGGCCACGCGGGCGGTGTCGGCCTCGAAAAACGATACCGGCGTGCGGGTTGCCTCAGCAGCCCCGTTGCCCCCAACAGCCTGTTGAAACGCGGCCAAAAACGCCCGAACGCGGGAGTTCGCGCGGGTCGGCTGGGCGCGTACGGCATACCCACCAACGAGCAGAAACAGACCGACAAACAGGGCACATCTCATTTTTTTGGCGTTTGGGGTCTGAAATACGACAGGAAAGGGGCGGGCAACCGGCGGGAGTCGGTCCCGGTCAGTTGGTACAAATCGGTGATGAGCCACCCCGACTGCTCGTGCCTGCGGTTGGTGAAATTCACCTGCACAACCCAGCCGTTCGCCACTGGCAAATACAGGGTTGGGTAGTCGGTGTGGACCGGCGTTACCTGCCCCTGCACAACCAACTGAGCCAACCGAACCAACGACGAAGATGCGTTGTTCGGCTGAACCGCCAACTGAAGCAGGTCGTGCCGGTCGCGCATCTGGTTGTACAGGTTCAGAAAAGCGGTTTCCTGCGCGTTGAGGGGGATAAAGCCCCTCGTGCGGGCGGTGTCGGGGGCCGTTTTGGCGTTCCGTTTTGCCGGACCGACGTTGGCCCCCACCCCCACCGATTCGTTTAAAAAAGGAGCCTGTGCATCCAGAATTTTCCAGGCGTGACCCTGCCGGTCGGTGGCCGATTTCAGGTAAAAATCGACGGGTTGCTCTCTGCCCTGCCACGCCGTTTGCACGCGAACGGTGGCATACAGGTCGTTCGACAAAAACGTGAGCCGGACGGGTTTGGCCGCATCACAAACCTGCTCGATAAACTCGTTTTTGTGGGTCCTCAAAAAGCTGGTCTTGTTCAGAGCTGCGCTACTGAACCGGTCGAACAACTGCCCGATTGCCCCTTTGCGGGCGTCGGTATTTTGTAGCGAGTCGGGAATGGCTCTGCCGTTGGCCGTTATCTGGTGGTTGAATCGGTTGATAAACTCACTCACGTAGGTCACTTGCTGCACCATAAACGCTTCGGGTTCCCTGGCCTGCGGGGACACAGCGACCGGGGGCCGCAGCGTGTCGGCCTTGACGGGGCCATTCTGTAACGCAGTAAGCAAGAGGAGAGTAGCGAGCATAACCAATTAATTTACAGGCACTTCGTTTACTTCCACGACGCTGATATTACCCAGCACCAGCATCCAGTCTTCCTGATTGGTGAAGGCATCTTTTTCTTTTTTCAACCAGGTCTCGATCCGTTTGGCCACCCGATCATGCAGCGTAGCACCGGCGGTTGTAATGGCACTGAAGTCCTGAAAATAGGTGGCATTACCCGACCAGGTGCCGTCGGGGTTCTTGACAAAATCGGCGATTTTGGCAGGCTTGTAGACCCGCATTTCCACCACTTTATACCGCTTGCCCAGCAGCGATAAATTCTGGAGGTATTCGTTCAGCGAATAGGCGTTCACCCGCTTCGGATTTTTTACCCCCGATACCTGAATGGTGCTGCCTTTCATGAACATGCCGAGCGTTTGCTCAATGGCCATTTGCTTGTCCTCGACTGGTGTTTTTGGGCTGGAAATCATATTGATAGCTTCCTGTAGGGCTTTAACCTGTTGGCGGGTTCGCTCGGTGAAAGCTTTCAGGTCGGGGCTGGTATTGTCGGTGTCGTTACCGACTTGCGTACCCTTGAAGGTCTGTGCCCAAACCGCCGACGAAAGGGTCAGCAGCAGGCATACACAAAGGAGTGTTTTCATGGTTATTAGGTGTTCGAGTGGGCTACTAGGGTTTCCAGATTTCCTGCACGGCGATGGTCGCGTATTGCCGACAGTCGGCGGTTCGGGTCGATTCGCGTTCGATGAATTCCACCCGCAGGATATTCCGGTTGGCGTTCAGATACAGTTTGTTCAGCCAGCTTTTGAGCGACTGATTGGGGGGCACCGGCGAGTCGCCCACGTAGAGTTTGACGTAGGCCGTTTCGGCAAATAACTGGCTGGCTTCTTTCAGGATAGCCAGCCGTTGCTCCCGACCTTTCGAGCTGTCGATCAAGTCGTTAACGTACTGATTCACCTTATCGAACGTCACGCACTGGGCGGGTTCGGGCGGGTTCACCGACGAACAACTTCGGACCGTAACGGCGGCAATACCTTTCTGTACAAAAGGCTGTTGGCCAGGCGATTCCGCAGAGGTCAACAGGGTGTTGAGCCGGTTTTGGGTATCGCTCAGGAGCATTTCCCAGCTAACGGATTCCGGTCGATTTTTGTCGAGTGCATTCTCAAACGCATTCTCGAACGCCTGCGTGTAGAGCGAGCCATTGGCCGGGTCGGCCTGGGCGAGTTGGGTGCGCTGGGCACTCGCCACTTTCACCGTTCCGCAGGCGTCGACAAACAACTTTTGCAAGACCCGGTTCTGGTCGTCGGCAACGCCCATCCCCTTGTGAACAGGTGCCATAGCGAGCGTCCGCGACCGGGGCACAACCCCGTTGCAGCAGTCGCCAATAAGGATTTTGAGTCGGGCCGCTTTTTTCTCTAACCGACTGCTGATCTCATCGAGCGACAGTGGATTTTGCTGCCAGTCTTTCAGTTTCAGATACGGGTAGTTGCTGGCGTTGGCCTCGGTGTTGAATCCGTGACCCGTATAATAGAACAACAACACATCGCCGGGTTGGGCGGTGAGCGTGTCGAGCATGGCCCGGACAGCCGCCCCCGTAAACTGTTCCCGATTGAGGTCGATGCGTTGGAGCGAATAGCGGATGCCCTGGCTGATTTGTCGGCAGTTTTGGGCCATGATCTCCACATCTTTCAAACTCGCCGACCGCAGCAAGGCATCGTCGAAATCGGCGACAATAATCGCTTTGATGGTTTGGCCCTGAATCGGGGTTGTGGTCAGGCTAATGAGCAGCCCTGCTACCAGACAAATGGTTCGATAGAGAACAAGAAAGTAGCGCACGAATGGTTTGGGTAAGGTGTCATAAATAACTGACCCAAAGGTATGTTTGCGTGCAAGGGGCTGAAATACTCCGTTTTCCGTATTTTTAACTAAGTATCTACTCCGTACGCCGTAGAAATGTGCGGAGGGTTAAAACCCACCCTACCGCAGCAAGGTCAGCTTGCCGCGATACTGCACGTGGGGGGTTTGGATCACGTACAAATACACCCCCGTTTCCAGATCACCTTGCGGCCCTTGCCCGGCCCAGGGTTGGTCGTAGTGGGGGGTTTGGAACACCAGCAAGCCCCATCGGTTGAACACGCTGACGGAGCAGTTGGCGTGGTACTCCACGTTTCGAATCAGCCAGGAATCGTTGGCGTCGTCGTGGTTGGGGGTGAAAGCATCCGGGATAATGAGGGGCGGGATAATGCCGAGCGTAATAGTCTCGCTCGCGGGGCAACCCGTGCTGCTGCGGGCGGTGAGGGTGTAGGTGGTCGTTTCGGTGGGAGTTGCCACCGGATTCACCACCGTGGCCGAACTCAAGCCCACCTCGGGCGACCAGCTAAACGATTGGGCGTTACTTACGGACGGACTAATGAGTACCGGAGTGCCGCCAACAACGGGCTGGAGAACAGGCATCTGAATCACGACTCGTTCATTCTGGGTTTGCCCGAAAATCGCCTGCCCGGCCGAACGTGCCGAACATCCGTTGCGAGTTGTCCGAACAGCATACGTCCCCGTGGCCGACACCGAGAGTGTCGATGCTACTTCGCCGGGGATGGGCTGCCCCTCGCGCAGCCATTCGTAGGTGGCACCCGCCACCGGACTCGCCGATAACGAAACGGGTAACACCGCGCAGGGGTCACCACTATACGCTATCTGGGCGGTGGGCAGTGCCTTTACCCGAACGGTTGTGGTGGCAGCGGCAAACTGCTCGTCACAGGCGGTGCTGCGTTTCACGAGTAGCTTCACCCGGAGCCGCAGCGTGTAGTCGGTGGGGCGTTGGGGCAGGGTGTGCGAGAACGTGCCTGTGGTGTTGGTGGTACTCACGGGCAGGTCGTCGGCCAGGAGTTGGTAGGCGTACGTTTGGCCGGGGGGGCTGGGTGCCGAGGGCGAAGCCTGCAACAAGACATACTGCCCCGCACAAACGAGCGTCTCCGAAACGGTCATGCTTACGGTTGGGGGGGCGTCGACGTTGCCACTGTACGTACCCTTGCCCAGCACCGCTATGTAGTTGGCTACGTTGGTGTTACGCGAGTTGGGTGTTCGGAACTCATCGCGTAGATTGTCAATCAGTTGGGCCGCGCCAAGGCAATTCCCCTTGCGTTTGAACTCGAACAAGAGGTACTCCCGCCCGGCCACAATATCGAACATGATAAAATTGGGCACCCCGTTGGCGAAGCTGAAATACAAATAGTCGCGGTCGGGGTTTTCGCGGGGGGCCGCATCGCGACCGGTCAGGGTCCAGCGCATGTTCAGCGTGGGAGACACAATGTTCGTCGGCACAAACTGATTGGCTCCTGTACCGTGGGGCACATGAATCGTAATGAACGACGAAGCAATGATCGACGCGGGCGAGGGATAACTCACTGACGAGGTCATGTAGACCCGGTACGTGACGCCATCGGGGTCCATCGCCAGTCTAAACGAAATCTGACCGAGAGCGGGCAAGGCCAAAAACACACTCAGGAGCAACCCGCAAAGGCCGCTCCTGAGACATGTATGGATTTGGGCTTGAAAGATCCCCCGCATGAATTATCGGTTTCTACTGATGGTGATTGGCACACACACCGGCAACTGACAGCAATCGCCATCGCGCACGATGAGCGGGCAGCAACCGCCACCTTCACAAGGCGTGCCCGTCTGAACCGTGTACGTACCCGACTGTGTAATAAGAAGTTGGCTACTCGTCGCACCTTGAATCGGTTGCCCGTTCCGCGACCATTGAATACCCGTTGTAGCACCACTCACACTCGCCATAAACTGTTGGCCCGCACACAACGTGAGGGGCACCGAGAAACACACCTGCTTTTGGTCGTCCTCAGCCGCAGCCCGGTTGTTGGGGGTCGAGTTGGGATCGGGCAGCGACGACGAGATGATCTCGTTGCTCACCGTGGCCACTCCACCCGTTGCCGCCGAGAACGTTACCGTCAGCGTGACGCTTTGCCCCGGTGTAAGCGCACCCACCGTCCACAAGCCAGTGCCCGAATTGAACGATCCACCCGATGTCGTCAGCGACGTGATGGGGTTCCCCGCAGGCAAACCCACCTGACTCGTGATGCCCGTTGCGGTGTTGGGGCCGCTGTTCGTGATCACGATGCGGGCCGTTGTTGGCTCGTATTGATTGGGAGCCGTGTTGGTCATCTGGATCGTTGTCGACAGGTTAGCCGACTGACCACCCGCCGACCCGCTCACGACTTGCGAACTAGTACTGAACTGGTTGTTAACCGTGTTGACCTCGTCAAGCGTCGATAGTCGGCCACTCAGGTTCAGGGTAGTACCAGCCAGGGTTACGCCCGCCAACACATTGAATACCAAAGGCGTTGGACTACCGCCCGACACAACCGCTGCCGTGTAGGTGGCTGTCAGAATCGTGCTACCGCCCGCCCCTGCCGTACTCGACACCGACCAGCCCGCGCCCGTGAAACTCGGCATCGAAGACCCAGCAGGCAAACTCATGGTTGCCGTGATGGGGCCGGTTGTGCTACCCAAACCTGTATTGTTGATGTTCAACGTAAAATTGCCAGAGGTTCCGGCCGTTAGGGTGCCGGGGCCTGTCAGGCTACCGCTCAGGTCGGCGGGGTACGATTGCCCGTTTACAACCTGAAACTGCTGCGAAAACGACGATGAACCCGACGAATTCGGCGCACTCACCCCACCCGTAATAATAATGGGCGAACCAGCCAGTGTGTTGCTGATGGGCGTAAAGGAAATGGTGAACGGCGAAGGCGAACCACCTGCCGGAATCGTGTTGGTGTAGGTTGCCGAGATCGACGTGCTGCCGTTTGGTAACACAACACTGTTGATGGTCCAGCCTGCCGGGGCCGTAAAACTATTGAACTGCGTACCGGCGGGCAAATTCATCGTGAGCATGCTTGGCCCCGTTGTCATGCCCGAACCCGTGTTGGTCAGGCTGAGGGTGATGGTCGACGTTGTTCCAACCGTGATGTTCGATGGACCAGTGAATTGCGTGGTGAACGAAGGCGTACCCGACTGAACGTTGAGCGGGAATGTAAATCCGTTGTTGCCCTGATTCGGATCGCCCGACCAGATCGTGAAGCCCGAAACGTTGCCGCTGCTCGCGTTTAGGGCCGAGGTGAGGTTCAACTGCAATGGCGCACTCGCCGACGACCCACTAATGACCGACGACAGTACCGCCGTGTAAACCGTTACGCCATTCACCACCGACGACGTTACGTTCCAGCCCGTACCGGCGTAGCTTGCCATACTTACGCCTGCCGGGAGGGTGAAGGTTGTACTGATGGGTCCGTTGGTGGGCGTGTTGTTGTTGTTTGTGAGTGTCAGTAAATACGAAGCCGAACCACCCGCCTGCATAACCCCCGGCCCGCTCAACGACGAACTCAAATCGGAATTACTCAGGCTTGAGGTGATCGTGATGGCTCTGGTAAACGTGTTGGTCGAACCTACCTGACCAGCCGTGTTGGCGGCCCCCGCGAAGTTTACGGAACCACTTGCTCCCGCGTTGGCCAATAAATTGACCGTCAGGCCAGCCGCAGAAGCTCCGGCCCCAATTCCACCCGACAAACTAGCCGTATAAACCGTTTGGCCATTTACTACAGCCGACGAAACACCCCAACCCGTTCCCGAAAAGCCGTTATAACTCATCCCGGCGGGAATGGTAAACGTAACCGTCACGGGGCCGCTCGTTGCCGCCGACCCGGTGTTGCTCACATTAATCAGGTATGCCCCTCCCGCGCCCGCAGCCACCGAAGCCGGACCGCTGATGCTCGTTGCTAGACTGACTGTGCCGCCCCCACCTGCACTAATGGTGAACGGAAACGAAAAGGTGTTGTTGGCCGTGTTGGTTTCGCCACCACCGATCACAACCCCGCCAAATGTGCCCGAACCCGCCGAATTGGGCGGTGTAGCTAAAAATGTAAAGGCACTGGAGGCTCCCACACCAATACTGGCACTATTGTTGCCAACGATCTGAATGTTGCCGTTGCCCAGTGTAGTCGACACCACGGACCAGCCCGCAGCCGCTCCACCAGCGTAACTAAATCCATTGGGTAAGAGCACTGTGGTTGAGATGGCTCCTGAACTGGCGGCAGCCCCGCTGTTGGTGACCTGGGCCGTAAACGAACTGGCAACACCAGCCGTGAGGTTCGACGAACCGATCAAGCTGAACGTCAGGTCGGCAGCAGGACCGGCAACGACATTGACTGCTCTACTGGCGGTGTTGTTGGCGGTGTTGGTTTCGCCACCACCCAGTACGAGTGCGCTGAAGGTAGCGGAGGCCAGGGAGGAGGCCGCCGTCAGGTTCAACGACAAACTGTTTGTGCCGCTGGCGAGAATGGTAGGGTTGCCCGAACAGGCTACCTGTACATTACCGTTGCTAAGAGTGGTTGAGTTGCATGTCCAACCCGCCCCTATCGACCCTGAGTACGCTAATCCTTGCGGAAGCAGGGTTGTGAGGGAAATGGTTCCGGTAGTAGCGGCTCCACCGCCGTTAAAGATGTCGAGCGAGTACGTGCTCGTGACACCGGCGGTTAAGGTGGTCGGGCCGGTTATGCTCAGGCTAAGGTCGGGGGTTCCGCTCTGACACGAAACAAAGTTAGAAAGGTTACCCCCATAGACGTTATTAATACCGAACCCGAGAATGGAAATGGCGTTACCGGGAGTGGTGCGGAGTTCGTTTGGTGAATTGAACGGATCAGCTACGTTGTTAGGAGCCGCCTGGGCGGGGTTCTCGGTGCCTGTGTTCACAAAAATCGATACGGCACCTGCGCAGGGACTCGTGCGCTGAAACGAAAACAGGGCAATTTCGGTGTTGGCCTGAATATCGAACAGAGCCGGGCTGGTTTGGGCCGAGTTGCCAAACGAGATGTAATCGTGGGGCAACTGCGAGCCGTTTCTGGATGGGTTCTCAACCTGCCCGTTCAGCGACGACCACACCATCTGTTGCCCGTTGTGGGTAGCACCAGTGAGGTTAGAGAAGGTAAAGACACTGGTGAGCGAGGGGTCCTCGATCCGAATGGTCACCTGCGCCGACATGACTTTGGCTAAATTACCCGAAACTGCCGAGGTCGAAGTCATATAAACCCGGTACGTAATTCGATCCGGGTCGAGCCGAATCCCGAATTTGACGGGGTTGCCCGACTGCGCATAAACTGTGCCAAAACTTACCGCCAATAGCAGTATGAGGCCTATACAACCTAAAAATCGGTTCATAAGAGCAATAATTACATTGTTTTGAGCGGAGGACCCCTAACAATCGTGGGAGGACAATATCTACCTATAAATCCAGCAAAAACCTTACCCGTTTGTAAGCCCCAGACGAATAATTGCCAACATTGATACTAGGCTTACTCAATAGGGTTTCCAGCTATATGAACAGCCTTTAATAGTCTGTTAAATGAACAGAACTGCCCGGCGTCGACCGGGCAGTTCTGTTCCAATTTTTCACACCAGTATTAGCGAACAACCAGCAGCTTCAGGGTCTCGCCCAACTGCTTGCCCTGTTGCCGCAGGTGAATCAGATACACGCCGGGAGTTAGCTCGCCCACATCCAGTTTGGTCGTGTTGGTGCCCTGC
>RDXN01000053.1 GCA_004292855.1 Cytophagales bacterium | reverse complement strand
TTTCGTCGAGAAACGACTGCTCGGCGAAGGCCAGGAAATTGGTGATGGGTGCCCGCCAGGCCCAGGTCGTCACGGGCGATTTGAGGTCCTGCGAGTCGATGAGCAGGTTCGGGACGGCCCCTGCCGGGAAATTATCTTCGCGCACGGGGCTACCCGCGTTGAGGCCCACGCCCCGCAACTTGTAGCCGATCAGGTTGTTCTGCGCGTCGAGTGCGGCCTCGAACCGGTAACGGCAGGAGGGCCGGTAACTGCCCCCGCTCATGTCGTCTTCGCGGGTCCAGATCACCTTGACGGGCACCTTCGCCAGGTTCGATATTTCGGCGGCTTCTACCGCAAAATCGGCCTGTAAACGTCGACCAAAGCCCCCACCCATGCGGGTCATCTGCACGCTCACGGTGTCGGGCGACACGCCGAGGAGTTTGGCGACTTCGCCACGGGCACGTTCGGGTGTTTGGGTAGAGCCAATCAGCTCAACCCCATCGGGCCGCACGTGGGCGAAGAAGTTCATCGGTTCCAGCGGGCTGTGGGGCAGTAGCGGGCATTGGTATTCGGCCTTGATGACGCGGGCTGCCGAGGCAAAAGCCGCATCGGGGTCGCCATCTTTCCGGTTCACCTTCGCGTCGGGGGCGTCGAGCAACTCGCGGAATTTCCGGTCATGGTCGGCGGTGCTTTCGAGGGCCGCGTTGGGGTTTATCTTCTCCCACTCGACCTTCAGTTTGTCGCGTCCTTTTTTCACGGCCCAGGTCGATTTACCCACCACAGCCACGCCGTTTTTGAGTGTAACCACGTCCGTCACGCCCGTAGTGGCCTTAGCTGCCGCAGCATCCACCGACTTCACCCGCAAGCCAAACGCGGGTGGCCGCTGCACCATCGCAAACAACATGCCCTCGCGGTAAAAATCAATACCGTAAACCGGCTTGCCCGTACTAATTTCGGCATTATCGACATTCGGCACCGACTGCCCGATAATCTTAAAATCCTTCCGGTCTTTCAACGCCACGTTGGTCGGCGCGGGTCGCTTGGCGGCATCGGTGGCCAGTTCGCCGTAGCCAAGTTTGCGGTTGCTGGCCTTGTGCAGCACCACGCCTTTGTCGGTCGTGCATTCCGAAGCGGGCACGTTCCAGCGAGCCGCTGCGGTTTCAATCAGCAGTTGACGGGCGGTAGCCCCAGCCTGCCGTAGGCGTGTCCAGGAGTGTTTGATGGAGCCACTGCCCCCGGCCACTTGCCGTTCAAATTTCTTGGTATCGAGCGGGGCCTGTTCCACCCGGACCCGGCTCCAATCGACGTCGAGTTCTTCGGCCACGATCATCGGGAAGGCCGTTTTGATGCCCTGTCCCACTTCAGGGTTGGGCGAAAACAGGGTCACGATGCCATCCGTGCCGATTGATAGAAAACTATTGAACCGGCTCGGCGCGTCGGCGAGGGCCGCCGTTTCGAGCGAGGTGATGTTGGCGGCATTGGCTGTTTTCCAGTTAAAGCCGAGCCACAGGCCACCGCCCACGGTAGCGGCCATCTTGATAAACTCCCGCCGGTTGGGAATGAGTTTGGTTTCCATAACGTGTCGTTATTTGGCAGCTAGCGCGACGGCTTCGCGGATACGGTGATAGGTTCCACAACGGCAGATATTGCCCGACATAGCCTCTTCAATTTGAGCCTCGGTCGGTTTCGGCGTTTTCTTCAGGAAGGCCGCAGCGGTCATAATCTGCCCGGCCTGACAATACCCGCACTGGGGTACGTCGACGGTGTTCCAGGCCTTTTGCAGGGGGTGATCGCCCTTGGCCGACAACCCTTCGATGGTCGTCACCTTCGCCGATCCAACCGCCGACACCGGCATAACGCAAGCCCGAACGGCCTCGCCGTTGAGGTGAACCGTGCAGGCCCCGCACTGGGCAATGCCGCACCCGAATTTGGTGCCGACCAGATTGAGGTTATCGCGCAGCACCCACAGCAGGGGCGTGTCGGGATCGGCCTCGGTCTGGTACTTACGCCCGTTGATTTGAAGTGAATAATTGGCCATAAGGCAGTTAATATGATGTTTATGAGGAATTATTAGCTGAGCTAAGGTACAGAAAAGTAGTGGGGTTTCGCGCAGTTTATTACGTCAAAAACGGTAGCTTTACTTCCAAAAGACCAATAAAGCCAATGCTTACCGTACACGTTAGCAATAGGGAACTGGAAAACCGGATCAAGCATCAAGCACAGAAAGCGGGTAAAACCCCTCAACAATTGGTGGAGGAGTTGTTAGCAGATGCTTTCGCCGAATCACAACCCCTTTTTTCATATCCACGACTCAATCCTACCGAGCATAGCAGCCTATTACACTATCCAATCGGTGAAGCAACTGAAGGGGATGATCTGCCTGCTTTCCAACAAGTAACCGACACGATGTCGTTTGCCAAAGCACTCCGTCGTTCAGCATGGAGAAGTCATTTTTTCTCAGGACCCGAAAAGCACTTGTAGGGTTCTCTATTTTAGCATTTGAGCCCCCGATTGCTCAACTGGCAATGGAATTGCAACAGGAATACGTGTTGTCGCACCAACTTGGTATCTCGGACGCTTTGATTGCCGCAACAGCTTTGGTGTACGGCCTCGAATTGCGAACGTATAATCTCAAAGATTTTCGGTTCATACCCGGTATTCGCCTTTCAAACAGGCTCGATTGATTGGCTGAATACATTTGTTGAGGGCAAAAGAGGGTAATTGATGTTTTGGGCAAGGATAAAATACCCCGAAATCTCCTTTTCCGGGCAGTATTATCCCCAATCAACTCCATGATTCGTCAATCCCTTTCGTTTACGCTACTCTGGCTGTGGTCGGTAATAGCGTTTGCGCAGACACCCGCTACCCTCACGAGCAGTGCGCCCGGTCGGTGGTCTGCCGACAAAGCCAAAGCCTGGTCTGCCAAACAGCCGTTTCTTGTCGGCTCCAATTACGCCCCGGCCTATGCCATTAATCAGCTCGAAATGTTTCAGCCTGAAACGTTCGATTTGGCCGCTATCGACAAAGAATTGGCCCTGGCCGAAAGCATTGGCATGAATACCATGCGCGTGTTTTTGCACGATTTGCTCTGGCAACAGGACCCGAAAGGCTTTACCACCCGCCTGAACCAATTCCTGGACGTGTGTGCCAAACACAAGATTCGGCCTATGCTCGTGTTGTTCGATTCGTGCTGGCATCCGTACCCGCAATTGGGCAAGCAGCCCGAACCCACGCCGGGCGTGCATAATTCCGGTTGGGTGCAGGCCCCCGGTGCGGCTGCCCTCACCGACGTGTCGCAGTATCCACGGCTCGAAGCCTACGTGAAAGGTGTTGTTTCGGCCTTTAAAAACGACAACCGGATTCTGATGTGGGACCTTTGGAACGAACCCGACAACACCAACGCAACGAGCTACGGCGAGAAAAGTAAAAAGGAGAATCTGGAACCCAAAAACAAAGTGGCCGTGGTCACGAACCTCTTGCCACGTGTATTTGAGTGGGCGCGTTCGGTGAATCCAAGCCAACCCCTCACGTCGGGACCGTGGATTGTGCGGGGCAACGAGTGGGCCGACCCCGCCAAGTGGTTCCCCATTGAACGAGTGCAGTTTGAGAATTCTGACGTAATCACGTTTCACCAGTACTCAACGCCCGAAAATCTGGAGAAAGCAATCGCCGACTTGAAAAAGCAGGGACGCCCCATTATCTGCACCGAGTTTATGGCGCGGGGAGCAGGCAGCAAGTTCCAGACCCACCTGCCCATTGCCAAGCGTGAGAACGTGGGCATGATTAACTGGGGCTTTGTGGGCGGTAAGACGCAGACGTATTTGCCCTGGGATAGCTGGGACAAACCCTACACCGGGGGCCGCGAACCCTCGATCTGGTTTCACGAGGTCTATAAAACCGACATGACCCCCTACGACTCAACCGAAATTACGGCGATTAAGGCCGCAATGGGTAAGAAGTAGAGGGCCAACCGTTAGGCCATTCCGTGCTTCGCCATCATGGCGCGAATAAAGGCGTAGCCCCCTTCGGCAATGTGCCAGGGTTCGTTGTATTCGCGCCAAACCCCAATGGCATTGGCAAAGTCGGGATCGTTGCGGGTGAAGGCTTCGATGGTGAGCCAGCCGTTGTAGCCTATGCCTGCTAGCGACGCAAACACCTCATCGAACGGCACATGGCCCGAACCGGGTGTGCCCCGGTCATTCTCGCTGATGTGGACGTGCGCCAGCACCGGCGCGATGGTCGCGATGGCATCGGCAAACTTTTTCTCCTCCATGTTAGCATGATGCGTATCGAACATGGCCCGTACGTTGGGGTGATTGGTCAGGCTTACCAGATGATGCAGTTGCTCCATCGTGTTGCACAAATAGCATTCAAACCGGTTGAGGGCTTCGGGCGTCAGAATGATACCCGCCTGGGCCGCGTAATCGCCTGCCTGCCGCAACACGTCGGCACTTCGTTGATATTCAGTTTGTTGCGGCTCCTGCCGCGAAAACACCGAGAAGGCCGAATGGAACGGTCCGCAGATTACCTCGGCGTTCATGGCGTGGGCGCAGTCGATGGCGACTTTAATCCGGTCCAGCGCAGCCGCCCGAACCGAGGCTGATTCGCTCACCGGATTTTCGTCGGGGCCGAGGGTCATTACGCACGTCGAGGCCATGCCCAACTGCTTCATGTGATCGCCGAAGCGGGCGTAGGTGGCCGTGTCGGTTGCACCCAAATAACACTCGATGCCGTCGTAGCCGATGGTCTTGAGCCGGTCGGCAATGGGGTTCATTTGGTCGGAGAGGTTGGCCGTCCAAACGAGGAGGTTAAAGCCGATTTTAGGCATGACTGTCGTAAGCTACGTTGATATTCATTTTTCCCTTCCACTTCTTTGGCACCGATTTGCCCAACGCCCAATGGATGGCGTTGATGGTCATCCGCTGTAAGCCTTCGGCCTTGAAATCTTCGGGATGGCCCAACGTGGTGAAAAACACCCGCCCGCCCCACTCGTTTTTCCAGGTCCACGCCACCGGATTATCAACAGCGGGTTGCCGCTCAGGCTTCACCGATTTGCCCATCATGAGTGAAGTTGCGCCTTTGGCGGGGTGACCCGGCAAGACATGGTAGAGCCACGAAGGAGCATGGAAACTTGGTTCCACACCCGTCAGAATGGGGTGGTTGGCCTGCTCCGGGATAACCGTTACGTCGGTTGTGCTGGTGTGGCCGTAGTGGGTATGTTTGGCCGGGCCCCCCCAACCCGGCGGACTCCCAAACGCAAACTCACCAAAGGCGTTCCAGCGTTTGCGCTCGTCGCCAGCGGGGTAGTTGAAGGCGTGGGTGGTGGTGCGGAAGCCCACCAACGGCTTGCCCGATTTCAGATAGGCGTCGATCAGGTCAAGTTGGTCCTGGGGCAGTAGTCGCCAGCGCAGGAAAAACACAGCCAGGTCGGCCTCGCGGAGAGCCTCCAGGCCTGGAATATCTTTTTCGCCTTTATGGTCGGGCACGGACTTGAGCACTTTGGTGCGTATCCCGTAGTTTTTCTCCAGTTCGGCGGCAAGCAGTGGCATGGTCAGCTCGCTGCTGTACTCGTGATCGCCCGTGACGAACACGACGTAGGGCTTTTTGGCGCGGGTCGAAGCAGCTAAGGCGGTCGACCCCAGTAGGGATAAAAGGAAGTGTTTGCGGTTCATAGCTTTGGGATTGATTGGAACGCGGATTTTTTTTGTCATCCCGAAGAATGAGGGATCTAGCTTGTCTATAGTCAACTTGTGCCTGTACAAAGTAGATCCCTCCTGCCGCACCGGCGGACCGGTCGGGATGACAAAAAAACACGCGTGCCAATCAATTCATTTCAGGTATTTATTCAAATTCTCTTTCGTGACTAACTCAAACGGAATCAGCACCTCTTTCTCAAACGGCTGTTTTTTGGCGGCTTTGATGGCGGTTGCCACGGCCTGTGCGCCTTGTTGTTGGGCGTTTTGGAAAACGGTCGCGTCGAGGGTTCCTTTCTTCATGGATTGGAGGGCGTCGGCGATGGCGTCGATACCCACCACCATGATTTTGTCTTTCAGGCCCGCGTCGGTGAGGGCCTTCACGGCACCGAGGGCCATCTCGTCGTTATGGGCGAACACGGCGTTGATCTGATTGCCGTACGACTGAATCCAGTTTTCCATCAGTTCCATCGCCTTGGCGCGGTCCCAACCGGCGGTTTGTTGGGCCATTAGTTTCAGACCGGGGTATTTTTTGAGCACTTCCTGTGCGCCTTGTGCCCGTTTGATCTGCCCGGCCTGCCCCATGTAGCCCTCCATCATCAGCACGTTTCCCTTGCCGCCTAACTTATCAGCGATGTGCTGCATGGCAATCCGACCCGCTTCCACATCGTCGGAGCCAACAAAAGCGGTGGGTTTCGCGCTTGTCTCGGAGTTGACGTTGATGATCGGGATGCCAGCCGCCAGGGCCTTCGACACGGCGGGTGAACAGGCTTCAACCTCAGCGGGATTCAAAATGATAGCGTCGACGTTTTGCCCGATGAAACTCTCGACCTGCTCCACCTGCTTCAGGGCTGACCGCTCAGCATCGACGGTCAGCAGTTCGATGCCGTCTTTTTCGGCCTGTTTCACCATTTCGTCGTGAACATTTACCACAAACTCGTGTTCCATCGCCAGCATGGTGGCCCCGACGGTCAGTTTTTTGCCTTCGATGGCGGTGGTCTCACTGTTAGTGGAGGATGTCTGATTGCAAGCTGCTAGTAGGGCTGCTAAGGCAAGGGTTGAAAAGGGTTTTATCAGGTTCATGTTTGCTTTATTTGTCCCCCGATTAAAATCGGGGGCTAATGGTCGGTCATCCCTACGGGATTAACTGGTCTACGTCGAAATCCCGCAGGGATGGCCGACAATCAGCCCCCGATTTCAATCGGGGGTTTGAAATTAACGATTACTTTTTCAGGCTGTCCAGTACCACGGCACCCACAATAATAACGCCCATAACAACTTGTTGGTAATACGAACTAACATTGAGCAGATCGAGGCCGTTGCTGATGACCCCAATGAGCAGCGCACCAATCAGTGTGCCGGTCATGGTGCCCGTTCCGCCCGTTGTGCTCGTGCCCCCGATGATTGTGGCCGCTATGGCGTCGAGTTCAAAGCCCTCGCCCGCGTTGGGCTGACCCGTGCTGATGCGCGATGTGAGCAGAATGCCAGCTAAAGCAGCCAACCCGCCCGCCAACACGTACACCTTCATTTTCACCCGCGAAACATTGATTCCCGACGCCCGCGAGGCCGGTTCGTTACCCCCAACTGCGTACATGTACCGGCCCAATACCGTTTTGCGCAGCACGACTGAACAGACGGCAAAGGCCACCAGCAAGATTATAATAAGTGTGGGGATGCCCAGGATTTTCCCACCCCCCAGGAAGTTAAATTCGTCGGAGAGGTTCGAGACCGGGCGTCCTTTGCTCAGGATCAGAGCCAGACCCCGCCCGATGGTCATGGTGCCGAGCGTGACAATAAACGGTGGCACGTTGCTCCGGGTAATGACCCAGCCGTTGAGCGCACCGAAGGCAACGCCAACCAACAACCCCATCAGCATGGGAACGATAACCGGATACGAGTCGGGGTGGGCAAACGACGCTGAAACCACGCCAGCCACGGCCACAATGGAACCGATAGACAGGTCGATGCCGCCGGTGATAATGACAAACGTAACCCCAAAAGCCAGCAGCGCGTTAATCGACACCTGCGTGACGATAATCAACCCATTTTGCACGGTCAAAAACTTCGGACTGATGATGGCGAGTGCTACGCAAATGAGCAAAAAGGCAACCAGGAGACCGTATTGGCCTAGTTGACCAGAGATTTTAGATGAGATCAGGGTTTTGGTGGTGTTCATCTCGCTAGGCCATTGCATACTGCATGACCGTTTGGGGCGTTGCTTCTTCCCGTAAAAGCACGGCGGTCTGTTTTCCTTTAGCGAGTACGACAATTCGGTGACTCAAACCCAGCAGTTCGGGTAGTTCCGAAGATATTAATAACACGGCTATGCCGTTGCTGGTCAATTGATTAATGAGTTTGTAAATTTCTGCCTTAGCGCCCACGTCAATACCCCGCGTGGGTTCGTCCAGAATCACAAGCGAGGGTTTTGAGAGCAGCACTTT
Source organism: Cytophagales bacterium (assembly GCA_004292855.1). Lineage (GTDB taxonomy): Bacteria > Bacteroidota > Bacteroidia > Cytophagales > Spirosomataceae > Rudanella. The sequence goes on along the minus strand of RDXN01000053.1, from coordinate 86,358 downwards.
GCCTAGCACCACTTTTTGTTGATTACCCCCACTCAGGTGCATAACGCGTTGCCCTAAACCGGCGGTTTTGATGTTCAGGTCGCGGGCAGTTCGGTTGGCGGCCACTGTCTCATTCGGTTCATGTACCAGACCACGTTTGGTAAAGTTGGGTAGGCAGATAAGGGTAATGTTTTCCCGGACCGACAAGGCCGGAATAAAGCCCGTTTGCTTACGGTCTTCGCCGACAAAGCCAATCCCGTGTCGGATGGCGTCTTGTGGTGTGTGAATCTGGACGGGTTGCCCATTGATATAAATTCTCCCCTGTTTATGCGGCTCCATCCCAAACAAGGCCTGCACGACTTCGGAACGACCTGCGCCCATAAGTCCCCCAAGACCCACAACCTCACCCGCGTGAACGGAAAATGAAATGCCCTCAAATTTATTCGGTTGCCCCAGTTTTTCAACCCGCAACACCTCGCGCCCTGTGCTGATGTTCGGTTCAGGAAACAGACTTTCCAATGTGCGCCCAACCAGTTGGGCAATGAGCGTTTGGGGAGTGTAATCGGTTGCGGGGCGGCTGTCGATCAGTTGCCCGTCGCGCAGGACGGTGATGGTGTTGCAGAGGGCAAAGATTTCGTCGAGTTTGTGCGAAATATAAATAATGGCGACGCCCTTTCGCTGCAAGTCGCGGATGATGCCGAACAACGTTTGCACCTCGGTGTCGGACAGGGCCGAGGTGGGTTCGTCCATGATGATAACTTTCGCGTCGTTCGAAAGAGCCTTCGCAATGTCGACCAACTGCATTTGGGCCACGCTCAGGTGTTTCATCCGGGCATCGGGCCGCAGGTCGACGCCCAATTGCTGAAGCAACGTTTCGGCCTGACTGTTCAGCTTTGCTTCGTCGACAAAGCCCCATCGTTTGGGTTCGCGACCCAGAAAGATGTTCTGGGCAACGGTGAGTTCGGGCACGGTGAGCAACTCCTGGTGAATCATCGAAATGCCTCGTTTGAGCACGTCATGCACGTTGTTTGCCCGTAGCGGCTCTCCATCGAACCAAATTTCGCCCGAATCGGGGGTGAGCAGCCCGATCAGGATTTTCATGAACGTCGATTTGCCGGCCCCGTTCTCGCCCAGGAGCGCGTGTACCTCGCCGGGGTGCAGGGCCAACTGCACGTTGTGCAACGCCCGAACGCCTGAAAACGATTTGGAGAGGTTTGAAACGGTGAGGATTGGATTTGGCATAATTTGGATTGGCACGCGGATTTTTTGTCATCCCGAGGAACGAGGGATCTAGCTTGCCTGTGGTCAACTTGTGCCTGTACAAAGTAGATCCCTCATGCCTCGGGATGACAAAAAACGCGTTCCCATTGTAAGAAATCACATTGCGAAGCTTTCAACGCCCGTGTCTTGCCAGCTACGCGAGCGGCCCGACTCGATCACGGCCTCGCACACCTTCTGGGTTTCGAGCGCGTCGCGGAAGGTTGGGTGGCAGGGTTCGCCCGTTTCCATTGACTTCATAAAATCGGCGGCCTGATGGATAAAGCTGTGTTCGTAGCCAATGCCCAGGCCCGGCACCCACCACTTACCCATGTAGGGTTGGTCGCCATCGGTGACGTGAACAGACCGCCAACCGCGCACGATGCCCTCGTCGGCATGATCGAAGTATTCGAGCCGGTTCAGGTCGTGCAAGTCCCAGCGGATCGACGCGTGTTCGCCGTTGATCTCGAACGTGTACAGGGCCTTGTGTCCCCGTGCGTAGCGCGTCGATTCAAACAAACCGAGCGAACCGTTGGCAAAGTGGCAGTGGAAAATACAGGCATCGTCGATACCCACCGGCTGAACTTTGCCCGTGAGTTGGTGCATCCGCTCTTTCACAAACGTTTCGGTCATCGCCGACACGTCGACAATGGCCCCGTTCAACCACATGGCCGTGTCGATGCAATGGGCCAGCAAATCGCCCGTCACGCCCGACCCGGCGGCTTCGACGTCCATGCGCCAGAGGCCTGTGCCCCCCTGCGGCAGGTCGGCACTGATGGTCCAGTCTTGCAGGAAGTTGGCCCGGTAATGGAAAATCTTACCCAGTTTGCCTGATGCCACAATTTGTTTGGCCAAGGTCACGGCAGGAATCCGACGGTAGTTGTACCAGGTGGTGTTGGCTACGCCCGCCGTCTCGATGGCCTCAACCATACCTTCGGCTTCGGCTACGTTGCGGGCCAGTGGCTTCTCGCACAAAATCATCTTGCCCGCAGCGGCAGCCGCAATGGCAATCTCGGCGTGGGTGTCGTTGGGGGTGCAGATGTCCACGGCGTCGATATCGTCGCGGGCGATCAGTTTGCGCCAGTCGGTTTCGTAAGAGGCATAGCCCCACTGCTCGGCAAAGGCTTTTACGTTCGCTTCGTTGCGTGAGCAAACCGCCTGCAACACAGGCTTGTATTCGTGTTCAGGAAAAAAATGCGGAACCTGATTGTATCCGTTCGAGTGGGTGCGGCCCATAAAGCCCGTGCCGATCAACCCAATGCGTATTGTTTTGGCCATTATTCGTTCCATCCGTGCTTTTCACGGACCTTAATCATGGTGGCTAAAATGTCGTTCCAGGTTTGTTGGTTGTTCATTACGTCGTTGGGGAACATGCAGCCGTCCCAACAGATGTGGCGCATTTTTTTGGTGAGATTGCCGTTCTCGTCGCGGAGCCAGAAACCCGCGTCGTTCGGTACGTCGAGCTTGCCGTTGGGGTCTGTTGCCTGACAGTGCCGACCGGTCTTGTCGTGCGAGCCGGAGCCAAACACGGTGCCGTCGTTCTGAGCCACGTGGAAGTCGGTTGTCCAGGGGCGGAGAGCATCGGTGAGAGTTTTGAGGGCACCCGTCAACACGGAGCGATCCTGCCAGTCGTAGCCTTCGGGCAGAATCCGGTCCTGTTCGCGGTTGTAGCCCATCGTGTAGAGCAGCGTGTGCGACATATCGGCCTGAAAACCCATGTTGGGGCGGTCCACCTGCTCCAGCGTGTCGAGCATGGCGCGCCAGGAGTGCATACCGGCCCAGCAGATTTCGCCCTCGGCGGCAATTTGTTCGCCGTAGTCGGCGGCAATGTCGCAGGCAGCCCGGAAGGTCTCGGCAATGAGCTTGGTATTGCCAACCGGATCTGCATCCCACTGATGGGGCGAACTCGCGGAGTCGACGCGGATCACCCCGCTGGGGCGCATGCCCATGTCGCGCAACACCTTACCCAGATGGCAGGATTTACGGACCATTTCGAGAAAGAAAGCGCGGTCGGCATCGCTGCCCAACACTGGCCCACCCCAAATTGGAGCCACCAGCGACCCCACCACAAGATTGTGCGACGCGATTTTGTCGGCCAGCCGCTTAATGTCGTCGTCGGAGCTTTCGATATCCACGTGCGGACCAATCAGACCGAGGTCCACCCCGTCGAACTTGACGCCGTCGACCTCGGCGGCAGCAGTCATACGGAGCAAATGGTCGAACTCAATGATCGGCTCCGAGTCGGGGCCTTTTCCCACCAGGCCGGGCCAGGTGGCGTTGTGAAGCTTAGGATAGTTGTTCATGTAAAAAAGGGATTGGAACAGAGTTACGCGGAGATGACACGGAGGACCACAGTGTTTTTTGTCATCCCGACGCAGGAGGGATCTACTTTGCCTACACGCTAGTTGTACAATGACAAAGTAGGTCCCTCCTGCGTCGGGATGACAAAAACGGGATAAGAAAAAAACTCTGTGGTCCTCCGTGCCATCTCCGTGTAACTCCGTGTCAAAGTTTTAAATCTGGATTTTTAGGGCCGAAGTGCTTGAGCATTACAAGCGGGTCGCAGGTGGAGTGATTCGTGATCGTGACGCCTTCCATCGCGGTGGCTTCGCTCACAAAAAACTCGTCGTTGGTCAGTTGACCGTAACGGATCAGGGCTGGGGTTTCCACGTCCCAAACGCCCATTTTGCCACGTCCCTGCATCATAATCAGGCCGTAGGCCGCGCTGTCTTTGATCGTCACGGTTTGGCCGGGCATCACGGTTAACTCCTTCGCGCTGAAATCGTGCGACTTGTAGCAAACCCAAACCTCGCGGTAACCCTGGGCGGCCATATCGGCCTCATCGTGAACGGGCAGCGGCACCATGTACCGATTGGCCATCATGTTGGGGTCGGTGTTCAACTCCCAGTCTATAGCATCCATCAACAGGTCATAATCGCCGATGCGGTCTTTGGGGGTGCCGTTCCAGAGCAGTTCCTCGGGCACAATGGCCTCGTTGACCAGAGACTGATACATGGCAAAAATATCCGATGCCTTTTGTGGCTCGTAGGTACACAGACTCCCCGGCGCGTGAAGCAGTCCGGGCGGCACATCCCAACCCGTTCCCGGCTCCAGCCGATACGCCGACGAGTAGTTAGTGATTTTGTTATCGCCCTTCGTGAAGTTCATTAGGCATTCCTTGATGGTTTCTTTCGAGGTGCCGGGGGCAATACCAATGAACGTGTAGGGGAAATCACCCCCGTGATTGTTCAGTTGGGGCGGGAAATAATAGGCTTCAGGTTTGCCAAACTGACCCGTGAGGGCGGCCTGTTCGTCGTTATGGTGAACGTGGTGGGGGAGTGGCCCCATGTTGTCGAAAAACTTGGAGTACATCGGCCAGGCTCCGTGTTCGTCCCAGAGTCGGTCGCCGATCAATGCGCCTTTCAGTTCGTCGATGGCGTCTTTGAGTGTCATTTGTTGGTCGCCGGAGCCATCGTTAAAGACGACCATGCTCAGGCCCTCGTTTTCGCCCGTGAGTGGGCCGTTGCGGGCGGGTGTGGTCGAGGAGAGCCAACGTTCGTCGATGCCCCCCCGAACTCCGCCGAGCACGTAATAATCGTCGGGGTGGAGTTTGATGCGCCGACCGGGGACGCAGAATGAGCGCGGCACCCACGTAGGGGCGAGCCGCAAAATGCCTTTACCTTGTTCGATTGCTTTTTGAGCAAGTGTTTGCATACGGTTGTGGTGATGAACCCCACCCCAACCCCTCCCCCGTAGGGAGGGGCTAAAAGCCGACCAACTTCCCTATCAATAAACGTAGAATGAGGAAACTGGCTGGCTTTTCAAAGCCCCTCCCTACTGGGGAGGGGTTGGGGTGGGGTTCAGTTGAATTGGTTCAAGAAATCGTCAATCGCTTTAGCTTCTCTTAAAATCGCAAATTCGAGTTCATATACCCGACTTTCGCCCGGTTGCAGAAAAATTAACGAACCTTCTTCACGCGCTTTGGTCTGCCCAATGGGCGGATGCGTACCGGGTTCCAGCCCCGTGACGTACTCGCCACGCCCCCAGTGTTGCCAGTTGCTTAACCAAGGCAGTTGCTCTTTGCGGAATCGAACCGACACCGCCAGCCCCAGCCGTTCGTTGTGAAGTCCTGTGTAGCACCAGCCCGCGTCGTCGGCAGCGGGGTTGATAAACGCACATACCTCGCCGTAGCCGCTGTGGGTATCCATCGGGGCGGGGCATGTTCGGTAGTCAATGCCATCACGGTAGTAGGCCAGACTTTGGTCGTCAGCGCGGGGTTGCAGGTTGCCGTTGGTGAGAATGCGTGTGCCCTCGTCGACAAGTGGCCAACCAAAGTTCAGATGGTACAAAAGCATGTGTGGGGCAGGCGTGTTGCCCCGATTCGTAATCGTGTCGTGAACGCGAATGGTTGGTTCCCCGAGCGTTCCCGAAATGGTTCGCTTGAGTTCCAGACTCGGCCCGAATACCTGCGATTCACGCATGCGGCCTGTAATGCTGAAATCCAGATTGCCTGTCAAAAGATCAGGCTGTATAACGGATTCCAGTTCGGCGGGCAGATTGCTAATGCGTCCGTGCAGGCCGTGTTCGTGGATGCCTTCGCCGTTGGGACCGCCCACGCTCTGTAGGCCGCAGGTGGTCATGAGGCCCCCCGGAAAGGTGCGGAGCCAATCGATGCCCCGGTTTAGGCCCGGTTCGGCGGCTGTGGTGCCTCCATGACTCAGCCAGGCCAAACTATGCTCGTTGAAAAAGGCCTCGACAATGTCCATTGCCCGGTCGAGCACCACCTTAAAGCGCAAGCCGGTGCCCGTATTGACCCAGGCGATGCGCGAACCTCGCCCCGGACCGTTATCGAGCACCGACGTTTCAATTCCCCCCAGTTGGGCGGGGTTGGTTACTGTTTTCTTCCAGTTTGTTGAGGTCACAGTTTTTTTAGCATCAGGTTGCGGTACTGCACTTTCATGGGCGGGCCAACGTGAACCTGAACGCCCAGCAGTCCTTTCGATTTACCGTTGGCTGTATCCTCATCAACTACCTCACTCATCAGCACGTCGTTGATGTAGTGTTGCAGTTTGTTGCCCTTCGCCACGATGTGAAATGAATTCCAATCGGCAGGTTTAACGAACGTTTTCAACGAATCCGATTTGCCGAATGACCCCGTCACAGTCCGACCTGTCCAGGCATTGCGGGCGGTTTTGGCGCGAATGGCCTCGGTGGTTGTTTCGCCGGTGTATGGATTAACCGTCACGCTCTCACCCCGGTAGGCCAGGGTGGTGCGTTTGCGCTCCTCATAGTTTTGGCCCGTCCATTGTCGGCGTCCGTCGATGTCGGCCTGATATCCGCGCAAAGCGAAGGGAACGTCGGTCAGGCGTTCGCTGCGGTAGTTTATGCCGGAGTTGCCTGTCTCGGTAATGAAGAATTCGCCTTTCAATTCAAAATCAGCGGGTTCGCCCCCTTTCCAGATAATGAAATTGTTTGTTTTAAGCAGCTTGGTGGGCGTAATCTCACCCACCAAGTAGCCGCCTTCGGCTCGCCAGTAGGCCGTGTCGCCCTCCCAGCCCTTGAGGCTTTTGCCGTTGAAAATGGACTTGAAGCCCCGGTTGTTCGTCGATTTCTGCGCCAGGGCGGGGAGGGTGAGCAGCAGGCAGAGGGTTATGAGTTGTAGTTTGTGCATTGTTTGGTTTGCAGCTAGACCCCACCCCAACCCCTCCCCAGAAGGGAGGGGCTACGCAAAGCCGATCAACTTTCTCAATCATAAGTATGTGACATGAAAATTGATCGACGTTTGCCCCTCCCTACTGGGGAGGGGTTGGGGTGGGGTTATTTCACTTACCCCGTCCGGTGTTGTTCTCCTTGTAGACCGGCGCATCCGACTTGCCGCCCGACTTGAGGTAGGCGAACAGGTTACGCAACTCGCTTGGATTCAACGGGTTAATCAGGCCCGGCAACATGATCGAAACGGTCGAATATTTCTTGCCAGTAACCGTCGCTTTGGTCACTTTCATGACATCGTCGGTCACGAACGGATTTTGCGAGACGAGATAATGCGTCTTGTCTTCGCCAACCATCCGGCCCACAATCGACTTGCCGTTTTTCAGCGTGAACACCGTGGCAGCGTACTGATCCGAGACGGCTTTATCGGGATACATGATCGCTTCCAGAATATCTTTGTTGGAAAAGCGCGTGGCCAATTGAGTCAGATCAGGACCAACATCGCCCCCCTGTCCCTGCATAGCGTGGCAACGCCCGCACAACATGGCCGAGTAAATCTGTCGCCCCTGATCGTAGTCAAGCGAAGTTTTGCCCAAACTATCAACTGCGGCCAGAGCTTTGTCGAAATTCCACTGGCGGTAGCCGCCCTTCGGTGCCCAACCGCCGGATACGATGTCGTTGCCCGACGTAGACAACTTTTCCACGCCCGACATTTTATCGTAGCGAGCCTGCTCTTCTTTGGGAACATTGTCCAGGGCGAGTTTGCGGGCCTTGTTGATGAAGCCCACGTAACTACGCCCCCCCTGGTAATCGAACGCCTTATTGAACCAATCGAAATAGGTGTCGCGCAGGGAGGGTGTCCAGCCGGTTTTGGCACTGCTCAACATGGTCGCGTAGAACGTTTGCTGAGCGGGTGGGTATTTTTCGAGCATCTTGGCAATGTCCAAACCATACTGTGGGTTCCGCATGATCAGGTCGCTCGATGCCATGAAGGTTTCACCACCCACGGCACCCATACCCCCCTCGTTCTTCAGGGCCATCAGTTTCATGGTTTTCTCAACCACGCCCGGAGCCTCCAGCGACACGAGTACTTTGCTGTAGAATCGGTTTAGATCAGAAGTCTTTGCCGGATACAATGGGCTAAGTTGAGCAATCACTTTGGTACGGTCGTCGCCTTCGGGCAGGCCGAAGCGCGTGCTAACCAACTCGATAGCTCGCAACACGCTCAGTTGACCCTCTTCGTTCAGGGCACCTACATTCACGCGGGTCAACGCTCCAATCATCTGGCTTTTCAAGGCTTTGTCGCCGTGGTGGGCCAGAGCAAACATGGCCTGAGAGAGCCGGATGGGGTCAGTTTCGGCCAACGCCTTGCTTTGCCACGTACTGACGGGTTGATGCTCAACGGCCAAACGGGCCGCGTAGCGCACAAACCGGTCGGGGTGGTTCAGGTGCGGCCATGCTGTAGCCACCGCAGCCGGATTTGGCCCACCCGCATGGAAGGCTTCGAGTTGTGTACGTAGCTTATGCTCCGGCGTAATCGTGGTCAACTGCTTGGCCGGAGCGGTCGGTTCGGCACCAGTGTAGGTAACCCGATATAGGTCCGACTCCAACCGACGGCCACCCGTCAGGAAGTACAGGGCACCGTCGGGGCCGATCAGACCATCGGTGATGGGTAGGGGCGAACCTGAAATAAATTCCTCAGCGGTCGCACTGTACGAACTGCCTTTAGGTTGGAGATGCAGCGAATAGATGATACCGAAACTCCAGTCGAAGGCGTAAATGGCCTTTTGGTATTTCTGCGGGAACCGGGCGTTGAGCGCGTTAAACACGCCCGTGGGCGACCCTTGCCCCATATTCATCACGGCAGGCAGGCAGTCCATGTACGCCGGAGACCAGTTGGAGGCCGAGGTGCGCCAGCCGAATTCGGCCCCGCTCGTAATGTGGCAAATGCGGGTAGGCTTGTACCACGGAAGGCCAAAGTCCCATTCCATGTCGGAGTCGTAGCCGAAAATATCGCCCACGTCGTTGAACGCAAAATCGAATGTGTTACGGAAGCCACCACCCATAAATTCCCAGCGGGCACCATCGGGGCTAACCTTAGCGAGCCAACCACCGGGGGCCATCCGATCAACGGCGTGACCGCGTGGGTCTTTAATGGCCGGAAACAGGTTGTCTTCTTTCCAGACACGGGGCAACCGATACGCGTCGAGTTCGGGCACGTCGGTGAAGTTGCCGCACATGACGTAGATCGACTGTTTGTCGGGGGCCAACACAATACTGTGGGGGCCGTGTTCGCCCTCGCCTTTGAGTTGTTTCAGCAACGATACTTTGTCGAACTGATCGTCGCCGTCGGTATCCTGAAGCCGGTAGAGGCCACTTGTTTTCGAGAATTCTTTATTGCCCCGGTGGTTTACCATCACATAGAGGCTGTTGAACGCATAAAGCAACCCTTGTGCATAACCCATCCCGATGCTCGTGTCGCCGGGGGCGGGTTTAGGACCAATAAGCAACTTCTCCACTTTGGGAGCTGCTGTAGTGCCCAACGGTGGCAATTCGAGCCGATATAGCGACCCGTACTGATCGGAGCAGATCATGCGCCCCTTCTCATCGAAGGTCATCGCCACCCATGATCCCTGTTTTTTGTCGGAAGGAGTGTAGAGGTGTTCGGCTTTGAAACCGGGCAGAAGTTTGATCTTATCGACTTTGGGGTTGTCGGCTACAGGTTGTTGAGTAGCCGCCTGTTGCATGGTGATCCAGGAGGTGCCCAGTAAGGCAAGCCCCACGGCAATAAGGCTGATGCGGGCGGTGTTGAGTTTGAAAGGCATATACATTCAGTGTAAAGAAAAAAGTCAATAGGATAGCCAAATATTACCGAAAAGGCCTCGTTGGCTTTCCTATACCTACCCAAGAACAGCTTTTGATTGTTGGCTGGTGCAAGCAGACGGCTCTGGCGAACCCGGCTCGCACCAGCCAATCAGGTTAGAAAAAGGGTGTCAGATCCGACTCTACTGCCGGCAGCGGGTAGTAGAGGCTCAAGTTCGTAAACGCATTAGGTGGTGGCACAGCCCCTGCCGGAAAGTAATAGGCCAGTGGATTGGCTTTGATGCGCGCACCATGTGCCGTGATTACCTCGGTTACGCGGCCCGTGCGGACCAGATCAAACCAGCGTTTGTTTTCGAAGGCCAACTCCACACGGCGTTCTCGAAAAATAGCTTCGCGTAGATTCGTTTGACCCGTGGCCGTTGTTGCAGCCAAACCCGCCCGTGTACGAATCTGGTTGAGCAGCGGAATGGCCTCTGCTGTTTTGCCCTGCTCATTGAGGGCTTCGGCCAGCAGCAGCAGCACCTCGGCGTAGCGATAAACGGGCCAGTTTTGACCCGTGTTTTGGTGTTGCGCGTGAGGCCGGGCATATTTCTTGATATACGGATACCGCTTGTTGTCGCGCAGACTTTGGCTCAGTGTCACGTAGCCGATGGAAATATCCAGTCGCTTATCGCCAGGTTCGTATGCCGCGATCATGTCGGGCGTTGGAACGTTGTTGTTCTCGCCCGAGAGCGGTTGCGGGTTCGACGTTTGAGTGATAGGCCCCAGTTCGGCAGCCGTGATAGGCGTTGGGATGAACCGGTAAATATGGTTACCGTTGAAACCAGCGGCTCCTTCCAGATACTGTACCTCAAACACCGACTCGGCGTTGTTCTTATTCGCGCCCGTGAACGTGAATGCGTCGTTATAGTCGGGCATCAGCCGGTAGCCATCGTTGGTCACAACGTCGCGCAATTGAGTCTCTGCTTCGGCCCATTTCTTCTGAATCATGTACACATCGGCCAGCAATGTTTTGGCCGTTCCCGACGTAACGCGTCCGGCTTCTTGCTTGGTCTTGTTGGGCAGCAAACGGGCCGCTTCGGCGACGTCTTTGATAACCTGAGCATAGCCTTCATCGACCGATACGAGTGGAGAAGCCGCATCCTCGCGCCCTGTTACGGGTGTCAGGTGCATGGGCACCCGGCCATAGTGCCGCACGAGCTGAAAGTAAGCAAAGCCCCGCAGAAATAGAGCCTGTCCTTTGAGGTTGCTCTTTAAGTCGGCATTGGCAAATGGTACATTGTCAATGCGCGACAGAATCTCGTTCGTTCGGGCAATAATTTGGTAATTAAGCCTGAAAAACTGAAGAACAGGGTTATTTGGTGTCACTCCGTTCGACACTGGAATGGCAAAGTCGGCGACGTTCTGCGTATTTTCAACGGCTCCAAAGAGAACATTCCGAGCGTAGTAGGTATTATCGGAGTGCATCTCGCCCAGAATCCACGCCCATTCGTTGAACATAGGGCGCAAGGGTACGTAGGCCCCATTGACGGCCTGCTGAAAGTCGGCTTCTTTAGAAAAGAAAGTGGCTGAACTGAGGGCCGTTTCGGGCGTCACCGTCAGGAAATCTTTCTCGCAACTGGATAGCGTTAGCGCGAACAAACAAGTGGTTATATATCTGATTTTCATGAATGTCGAAGTTTAGAAGTTGAAGTTAACACCCAGTGTGTATGTGCGCGGAACAGGGTAGTTCGAGAGGTCGACACCGGGGCTTAGGTTGCCACCATCGCCCTGACCGTCGCCCTGTGCGCTGGTTTCAGGGTTGGGTCCACCCCAGTATTTGGTGAACACATACGCCTGCTGCACCGACACATACGCCCGTGCTGACTTGAAAAATTTCCGTACTGCGCCGAAGTTATAACCCAATGTGATGTTACGAATCGTGAAGTACGACGCATCAGCAACAAAGTGACTGCTGGCCCAGTCGCGCTCGATACCCGTGAAGTTACCCCCGCCGTTCGACACGCCGAACATACCTGCGCCCGGCGTAATGACCCGCCCGTCGGGGGCAACCCGGAACCGATCTTTTACCCCCTCAACCATGTTGAACACCCCGTCGAGGTTGGCTGTGCTGTAGAGGTGGCGTACCCACAACTGATTGCCATGCGAGCCGGAGCCGACCACCGAAAAGTCCCAGTTACCAAATTCCAGGTTGTTCGTAATGCCATACACAAACTTCGGAAACGGATTGCCGATGATGGCCCGGTCGTCGCGGTCGCCCCCAAAGGTGATGACACCATCGCCGTTCACATCGCGGAGTTTGATGGTGCCTACCGCCGAACGTCCCGGAATGATAGGCGAATTTTTAATGTCGTCGGCACTCATGTAGAAACCTTCTTTCACCATCCCGTAGAATTGACCGAATGGCTGTCCTACCTGCGTGATGTGAAATGAGCCATAGACGCGGTCGATGCCTGGTGCCAGGGCCTCCACCCGGTTGCGTAGGAACGAGAGGTTGGCATTGGTTGTCCACTTCAGCTTGCCGGTGGTGTTGCGGCTGTTCACCGAGAATTCGTGTCCCCAAAATCTAATTTCGCCGATGTTGTCATTGAAATTACCAAACCCGGCCTCCTGCGGAATCTGCACGGCATAGAGCAGGTTGGTGGTCCGCTTGTTGAAAAAATCGTAGGTGAATTGAATCCGGTCGTTGAGGAAGCCCATATCAAAACCTACGTCTAACTGATTCGTCGTTTCCCAACCCAGGTTCGGATTCGCCAACGACGTAACCACCGCGCCAGTAGCCACATTATTACCAAAAACAGCGTTCACCGTATTGTTCACCAGCGCATACTGGGTGTAGTTACCAATGTTGTTGTTGCCAATGATACCGTAGCTAGCCCGCAGTTTGGCAAACGAAATGGCCGGTACCGACTTCATGAATGCCTCGTCGGACACGACCCAACCCGCCGATACCGAGGGGAACGTTCCCCAACGGTTGTTAGCCCCAAACCGGCTCGACCCGTCGGTACGGATCGACGCCGTAAGTAAGTATTTGCCTTTGAAATTGTAGTTCAGTCGTGACAAGTACGAGGTCAGGCCCCACTCGTTAACAGCATTGCCTGTGTTGGCACCGATAGCTATATTAGAGCCAATGGGGAAGTTAGCGGCTGCCCGATTAATATTCAGCGCGCCCTGAACCGTGGGCAGTCGGTCATCGGCATAAGTGTCTGCATGAATGCGCGTTACCTCTTGGCGAAAATACTGATTCGTGAAACCGGCCAGCACCTCGAAATTGTGGTCTCCGATACTGCGTGCGTACGTAACAAGATTCTCGTTTAGCCACGATACCTCTTCGCGAGCCTGCCGGATCGATACGGCCAGCGTTGGCACTGGCACGTTGATGGCACTGGTGGCCGTTGAGGGGTTGAAGAAGAAAAACTTCGAGTTCAGGTATTCGACGTTGATCGTCGATTTGAGCGTCAGGCCCTTGATGGGTCGATACTGAATGTAGGCGTTCGAGAGTAGGTTCGTATTACGCGTTTCGTTTGTCAGCTCTTCGGCGGCCCGCACCCAGTTAGGGTAGTTAAAGATGTTACCTGTGCTGCCCGGAAAATTATTAAACAAGGTTAGCTGACCGTTGGCGTCCCGAATAGGCATGACCGGCCAGGTGTGCAGGGCGTTAAACAGAATTCCCGTGCCCCGGTCGCCATCGGTGCGGGGCGTATTATCAAACACATACGAGGGGGCTACGTTGAAGCCTATCGAAACCTTGTCTGAGATGTCGTAGCTCGTATTGACCCGTAGCGAGTAGCGTTTGTATTTGTTATTGAGTACTACGCCCTGCTGATCGAAAAAACCGGCTACAATGGATGTCCGGGAGCGTTCGCGGTTTGAGTTGATGGTCAGGTTGTGGCTTTGCATATGTGCCTGCCGAAGAACGGCACCATACCAGTCGTTATTTTTAGTGGCCCAGTCGGCGGGGTTGGCAAACTCGGCCGGTACAGGGCGCGCCTGATCCTCGAAAAACTCTTTTTTGAACTGTGCAAACTGCTGGGCGTCAAGCATTTTTACGCGCCCCCGCTCCGGCACCTGCTGAATGCCCGCAAAGGTGTTGAAACTAACATTGGTCTGATTGGCCTTACCCTGACGGGTCGTAATCAGTACCACCCCGTTGGCCGCCCGCGACCCGTAGAGCGAGGTGGAGGCCGCATCTTTCAATACCGAAATGTCTTCGATTTCGTCAGGATTTAGCTGGGCGATGTTGCCCGTAATCGGGAACCCATCGACCACATACAGCGGCTCGCTACCTGCCGATACCGACAACTGCCCCCGAATACGAATGTTGATACCCGCGCCCGGTCGGCCCGTGGTTTGGTTGATCTGCACACCGGCTAGTCGTCCTTGGAGTTTCTGCCCGATTTGCGAAACGGGTAGGTCCCTAATTTCGGCTGCATTAATAGTTTGCACGGCCCCGGTAACTTCCTTCTTAAGCTGCGAACCGTAGCCAACTACAACCACCTCATTTAGGGTCTCGTCGTTTGGTGTTAACTGAACGTTCAGGCTGGCTTGGGAGCCAACGGGCACTTCTTTACGCTCATAACCGACAAAACTAAAGACCAGCACCGCCGAGTTGTTGGGAACCGAAAGCCGAAATTTACCCTCGCCGTCGGTATTAGTGCCTTGTGTGCTACCCTTCAGAACAACGCTCACCCCCGGCAAGCCAGCCCCTTTTTCGTCGGTGACTTTACCCGTCACAATAACATCTGCCACGGACCCGGCGCGGGTTGTAACGGATGCATGCAATCCGGTCGAAGACAGGGTAAACGCATGGGCGTTGCCGACCGTCGCACCGACGATCAGACCAGAACTAAACAGGCTACCAGCTATCCAACTGGGCCACCTCATTTGGTAATGTTGCTTCATAAGAGTGAAAGGATTGGTATGCGTTTTTTAATTAATTGAAGACTTTGTAAAAGATAATCTTTTGTTAAAATAGTACAGAGGCTCACCTATTTACTTTCCCAGACTTGCCTAGTAAAGTTTGCCTATTTTGGCATTGGCTTTCATGAATCGATTTAACTGTGAACTAGCACATCTACACTCAGATTTTCGAGTAGAAACACTTTTAAAAGTGTTTAGGCAACCAAATAACCCTGCTGATACCTAGCTTTGTAGCAGCAAATACCAACCGGAATCGCTATGACACAGCCAACGCTGACCGACCGTGAACGCAATCCCTTAGCCTCGCTCGACGAGTGGGAAGACGACCTGCTCGCCCGCTACCCCGACCCAGCCGAATCGAAAGCAAAAACCAAAGAGGAGTTTCGGAATTACGAAGCACCTGCCCGCGACACCGTCCGGGAGTTTTATAGGCTCAATCACCGCTATCAAACGTTTGAGTTTGTCCAACAAAAGCGGGCTGAATACCTGAAATTTGATAAGAAAGAAATGCCGGTTTGGGGAGCAATGGAGTTCCTGAACACCCTCGTCGACGACTCCGACCCCGATATTGAACTCGACCAACTACAACACCTGCTTCAGACCGCCGAGGCTATCCGCGCTGATGGCCACCCCGATTGGTTTGTGCTGACGGGCTTCCTGCACGACATGGGTAAGGTGCTGTGTTTGTTTGGCGAGCCGCAATGGGCCGTGGTGGGCGATACCTTCCCGGTGGGTTGCGCCCACTCGGATCGAATTGTGTACCCAGAGTTTTTTGCCGACAACCCCGATAGTCAAAACCCCGACTACAATACCAAATACGGAATTTATAGCCACCAATGCGGCCTCGACAACGTGACGATGTCGTGGGGCCACGACGAGTATCTGTACCAGATTACGAAGGATTACCTACCCGAACCGGCTCTGTATATGATTCGGTATCACTCGTTTTACGCCCAACACCGCGAGAACGCCTACGACCACCTGCTCAACAACCACGACCGGGCCATGTTTAAGTGGGTCGATGCGTTTAACCCGTACGATCTGTACTCGAAAAGCCCCAAAACGCCCGTTGTAAGCGAGTTGAAGCCTTACTACGAAGATCTAATTGCAAAGTATCTGCCTGCAACGGTGAAACTGTAAGGGCGGAGCTACAGGTCAATCTCGACAGTGGTGCCCTGTGCAGAGTAAATGCGAAACTGACCGCCCAACTCCTCAGCCCGTCGTTGCATGTTGCGCAGGCCGTAATGTTGGTCGAGGGTGTCGATGGTTTGTTCGGTCAGACCGCGTCCGTTATCGCTGATTTGCAGGTGGATACGGTTCTCTGGTTGAGCCGTTAGGGCTATCCGCACCCGACTAGCGTCGGCATGTTTGACAATGTTGTTAAGAGCCTCCTGCACAATGCGGAACAGGTTGAGAACCTGCCCCGATGTCAGGGGTTTTTGTAATTCGCCATGTACCTTCAAATGGACGAGCAACCCATCGGTATCCGGTATGGAGCGGTCGATGTACTGCTGTAATCGGTTGCCAAAATCGGCAAGGGTTAGTTCGTCCTGATGCACGGCCCAGATGGTTTCGCGCAACATGCCAATGGCCTCGCGGGTGGTGCCCACGAGTTGCCGCAGTTGGGTCGTCCATTCGCCCGTACTAACGAGAGGTTGCCTTTCGGCCTGCCGGATGATCGCCCCCAGATTAGTCACCACAAACGACAAGTGCGCCCCCACATTGTCGTGTAGGTCGCGGCCAATCCGGGCTTTTTCGAGCAGCAGGGTGTTGTGTACGGCCAATGCCCGAACCTCGGCTTCGTAAACCAGCCGTTGTTGCTCGCCCTGCTGGTGAACGAGTTTTTCTTTATGATCACGCAGAAAACGATACCGATAGGCTAGGCCAAGCGTGAGCACGAGCACCTCCCACAACGCAGCAAGACCCAGATAGGCGTAATAGGCCACGGCGGGCGTTGTGTCGAGAATACCAAAATTCGCCAGAATCTGCCCAAAGTTGAGCACGTAAAACGGCGTTACGGCAATGAGGTAGAAAACCGTTTCGTTGACGTGATAGCCCCGGTACAGGCTGATGAAAATATACGCCCCGATAACGGGCATAGGTAACCAGTAACAAAGTGTAAAAATGCGCATCAGAACACTTTCAAGACCGATAGGCAGGATTACAAACCGTTCGATCACGAGTGTAAACAAGCAGAAGATGCCAGAAATTAATACGCCCTTCGCAATGTAATGCCAGCGGTAGGCGGGGGTTTTGCGTAGCGTTAAAAACGAACGGATAAAAATCAGTTGGGTATAGAAAATAAGCAGCGGGAACAGGAAATAGATATTCTGACCTGGTAGCCAACTCTGCGCTGAGAAGGCAAACTGGTTCAGGAAGCCCTCATTGATAACGAAAAAGCCCGTGAGACCAACAAGGGTCAGCGTGTATTTATAGTAGATTGAAACGCGGGTAGTGAGGTAAAAGAAAAAGGTCATCAGCGTCACGAAGGCAAGCGCGAAGAGTGTTCCCCCCCAAAATAAATACTCCGTTTGGGTAACCCGGTTGAAGGCCGATTGAGGCAACACCGTGAGGGGCATAATCTGCGTTCCCCGGCTTTTCAGCACCCGAATATAAGCCGTTGCCTCTTCGTTGGGGTTGAGCGTAAAGGGGAAGAGGAAGTGGCGCGAATACACAAACCGCTGTTCGACAGGGGTTTGCCACCCAATCGACGCCGTCGCAACGCGCACCGAGTCGCGTACGACCAGGAAAAACTGTAGCGAATCGAAACACCAGAAGTTCACTTGTGTGTAGAGTGGGCGGGCTTTGCTGCTCTGATTATTCAGGTTGAACCGCAACCAAATTGGTTTTACATTCTGTCGGTCGGCGGTGTAGCCAAAATTGGCAACGGGCGATTTAACGGCAGTGAACGAGGGGTTTCGCTGGAGTAACTGCTCGATGCTGAGCGGAGCGTCGGCCTCTTTAAAGTAGGCTAGATTACCCTGAAGGGGTAGCGGCTCTGTCATCGCCCCAACCTCGACGGGGGCTTGTGCCCATGACTTGTCTACACCCGTTCCACAAGTCATAAGACCCACAACAAGAATTAACTTGAGTAGACAAGTACAGAGGTTCATGAGCGGTTTCAATACATGGGTATTGCCGAAAAGTAAGCATGGAAATTTAAACGGTCAAGTTTTTGCGCTTGATAACCAAAGATTTAATGATTCGGAAACACGCTGCTATCGAATGTCTACTTGGTTGTCGAGCAGAACGATTCGCGAGGTTTCGGGAGTGGTCAAAAATAGACCGAGGGTGTAGCGGCCCGGTGGCAATAACGCTTTGGGCATAGAGGCCAGCCAGCCGTTGGGACGCGAAAAAGGGTTGATACCAGTTGGTTTACGTTGTTCGGCAAAGAGCACATAGGCTTGGGTATCGCGATTTTGGGGCCAGAAAACAACGTACGTTCCCCTATTTAGTCCAATTGTATAATCGGGTTGGTCGCTCTCGATGTTTATGTAGTCGGGTTGGTCGGCAATGCGCAACGTAGGGGGCGTCCCACGTGACGCCCCAAATTGCGTACGTGCATTAGGGGCATCCCGCGTGATGCCCCGTACTTGTAAAAGTTGCACCTCGTCGGGCGTAATGGCTGGACTGGGCAACGTGTGCCAGTTGCGTACACGCATGGTGCTATCGAGTTCAATAATCCAGCGTGCTAACGGGGAGTTTTGGGTTCCACCCAGCCCAATTTGGTTATGCCGTTGATTAAACGTGAGACCCTGCATATGCTTCCGGCGTTGGATGGCTTCGGGCACGTAGGTAACGTAGGTGAGCACGTTCACGAAAAGAAACAGCACCCACAACCGGGGCACCCACCGCTTTTGTTGACCAGGCGAAAGCAAACTCATCAGGGCCAGATACGCCACCGCCGTCAAGACGAGCGCGTAGGTCCGGTACGAACTGTGCAATACCATCCCGAAATAGAACCGAATCCTGAACACAGCTATGAGGGCCATGTTGGCCAGTAGGAACAGGCTTACCCCAGTCAGAAATGACTGAAAATGAGCAGGTTTGGTCGTTATCGATTGTTTTGCCAGAAAACGAATCACCACCTGGACAAGCCAATATCCCAGAATCCCAACGATGATAACCCCCATGACCAACGGCAACGCAGCCCGCCGTTCGACGGACCAGGTGGGGAAGAAGTCGAACAGGCTCCCGGCAAAAATGAAAAAACCTGCCAGTGTTTGAAATGGATGCGCCAGCACGTAGTTGAACCCTTCGGCGTTGCCTTGCTGAACGGGATAGTTCCGGAAGTAAAGCCAGATGCAAACTGCCCCCACAACTGCCCAGACTCCTAGCCACACCCATCGACGCCGAATTACGAGCATAGCCACCCCTGCGGGCCAGAGTAACAAACCATTACCCATGCTGAACGTAGCCAATGCGCCCAGAGCCAACGCGCCTGCAAAGGCTCCCGGTTTATCAAGGGCCAGCACATAGAACGTGCTCATAACGAGCATGATAATGGCCAGATATTGCAGAGTATAAATGGCCGTAAACGTAAGCAGATAGTTCTGAGCCGTAAACAGCATGAGCGTAACGGGTAAGATGACGGTAGGGGGCGTCCCACGTGACGCCCCAACAATCTCATACGACGCCCCAATTTCCGTTTGCGTACTTCGGTAAAGAAGCCAGAAAATAAGCACCAACCCCAGATTGCCCCAGAGCATGAGACCCTCGAATGAGAGGCCCCCCGTGAGCCAGTACTGACCCAACACAACCAGCCGGGCATAAAGGACGCGGTGTTCGTTGTTGGGTTTTAACAGGGCGTTGAACCGTTCGGTAAAGGTGGTTGCGTCCAGAAATTGTTGCAGAAAATAGGGGATGTTCTCGTACTCATCGAACCACGGAATATCGTACCGCAGGGCGAAGAAATACACGAAAAAAACGGCAATAGGGAGTATGAGTACGATTCGTTTCATTTATAAGCCCGGCTGATTCGATACAACTCATACCAAAGTTTGAAATAATACGAAACCTGAATGCGGGAATCATCTTTCTCGACCCACTGCCGCAGAGGCATTTCGGCCACACGCCCGACAAGACCCTCCCGCCCGTGCTGCCGGATCAGCCGCGCCAGCAGTTCCACGTCGAACAACCACGGACTCAGAAAGGATTCGCTGAACAAACCCGGAACCACCTCGCGTCGGAACAACTTGGCCCCGCATTGGGTGTCGTAAACACCCAACTGCAAGATGTTACTGATCAGGGTTGCAATGACCCGCCCGGCGTAGTGCCGAAATGGATTCCGCTGAATATCGGTCCCCAGAAATTTTATGCGCGACCCCATGACCAATTCAAGTGTTGGCTCGGCAGCTATGCGCGTTTCCAGATCGCCGATGGCCGACAGGGGCGTGGCCAGATCGGCATCTAAAAAGCCCAAATAGAGAACCGAAGAAACCGACGCCATGTGCAACATGCCTGCCCGGACGGCCCCCGCTTTTCCTCTGTTTTGGGGCAAAATCAGGGCTTCTACCTGCTGCGGATACCTGACCTGTAGGCGTTCGAGCAGGGGGCGGGTTGGGTCGGTGCTGCCATCGTCCACAAAGCAAAACCGAACGTCGGGCCGGGCTTGCCAATAGGCCTCAAACTCCGCGACGGGCAGGCGCGTGGCTTCGTTGTAGCAGGGGACGATGATGGCGGTCATAGTAGTAGGCAGTAGGCAGTGAGCAGTAGGCAGTTGGCAATCACGAATCCATAATTACTGCCTGCTGCTCACTGCCAACTCAATTTTTTTATGTTTATAATATCCCGCCTGGCAACGGTTCCAGAGGTGATCGGGGTTGGCGTTGAGGTCTTCGACAAACAAACTGGGTGGATATACACTGATCGGCGCAACGCGCAGGGTGTCCGTGGGTTGCAGAAGTTGCGCCCGGCGGGCGTTCATTTCACGGTTATATGTGAGCGCATGGCCGCGAGCCAAATCGTTGTATACCAGCCGGATTGGACGACTAAAAAGGAGACTGCCAACCATCCAGATGCCAGCTAAAATGGGTGCCCAAACGGGCAATCGGAACCGTTCGAGGTGGAGACGACCGGCGCGGGCCAGCGAGTTGATCCAAACGGTCAGGGTGAAGAACCAACCAAGAATCGCTACATCGAAAAAGACGTTCATCGTTCGGAATGCCGGGGGCAGTCCAATGCCGTAATACGACGGGAAGATCATGGCGGCCAATAACCCCACATACGCCAGCGAAATGAGCCAGGCCGAGCCTTGAAACAGGTGCTGAACGGGGCTACCCGTGCGAAGAATCCGCAGAGCCAGCGGCACAAACAGCAGTGAGAGTGGTAACAGGGGCGTCGTAAGTAACAAGGTGCCCAGCGACTTTCCGAGCCACCCAATTGACCCCACAAACGAGGCTACAAAATCGCCACTGTGGGGGTTGCCGCCCATCCTGACGGCGTTGCCCGGTGCCCGAAACAACAACCAGCTTGACGCCATTGACACAAGTACCAGACCGACCAGAAACAGATCAAACTTTCGGTTAAACAGCAGTCGATAACCCGCAATGGCAAGCAGTAACAGCACCAGCAAGATCAGGTTGGTCTCACCCGACCCCACACTGGCAAATACCAGAAATGACGCCCAAACAAACGTAAGCGGACGTAGCAGACTACTCGCTGGTAATCGATACCACCGAATCATGATGGCCACCAAATAAAACGTCAGGGCGGTTGGTACGGTGTAGGAGGCTACGGCGGCTGTCCAGAAAAACGCTTCGACGGTGCTTTGCTGGGCTACCATCATCGTGAAAAACGCCAGAGCCGTTGCCAGCCAGATGGTTATAGGTTTATGTCCACGTAGCAGTTCACCTATGAGGGCGTAGACCGAAGCCAGCAAACCGATGAGGGCCAGGGCCGGGATAAGCCGGAAGCCATCGTACCAGCCCCACACGAGGGGGTTGCCGTGGACCAGAAAATTGGAAAAATAGCGACCCGTCCAGAAGTCATAGTAGAATTTCTGGGCCTGCCAAAAGCCTTCGCGAACGGCAGTATCGGCAAAGCAATAATCGTCGGCAGCCGAGGGGTGATTAAAAAATGACAGCACCAAAAGCGGCACAAAAACGGCAGCGAAAAAAACAAAGCCTCCCCACCGGGCGACTGTTTGACTGATTGGGTTCATTCAGTAGAGATTACTTATCAGATTCTGCGGCTCTCCGCAAACTCAAAAACGCTTCTTTTAGCGGCTGACTGACCGATGAGTCTGGTTCGGCAAGTTCTTGTTGTCCTTGGCCTGATAGATCATAATTAACCCACAAGACTTCCTGCCGTTTATCTTTTGTCGAGTGGATGGTTTTCTCCGGGCTATAGATTTTACGCCACCGGGAAGCCGGAAAAAGTTCGTCCATCAGCGCACAATCGTAGTTTGATACGGCGACTTTGCCCTGAATCGAATTGAGCGTCTCGGCCAAAGCGCGGTGTTCATCGTTACTCATCTCAAACCCATACGCTTTATTATCACCCCGTGTCTCATGAAGGTAAGGCGGATCGCAATAAAAAAAGGTGTCTTTGCCATCGTATAATCGAATAACGTCGATAGCCGGACGATTCTCGATCTGTACCCGCAGGAGCCGGTCGGCAATGTCGGGGAGCTTCTCAACCCCCCCCAGCCAACGACTAACAACGCCACTCATACCCGCCCGGCTCGTATCCTTACAATTGGCCCAGCGGCCAACGCTTGCCGTTTGGGCCAGTCCGGTTCTGACTTGCCTGGCCCGAACGTAAAACCGCCTTGCTCGTTCAAGCGTGTCAACGTCTGGGGCAAGCTCGCAGGCAAGGCTAAATTCTTCTCGGGAAAAAGGAGTTAATCCAATGGCTTCAATCAATGCGTCTTTTTGGGTTCGCAGTACCCGAAAGAAGTTGACTACTTCCCCGTCCAGGTCATTGTACGTTTCGACAGGTGAGGGTACTCGATTTAGCAAAACGGCTCCTGAGCCTGCAAACGGCTCACAGTAATGATGGCAGGACGGCAGAAGGGGCAATAGCCAATCTAAATGAGAAAATTTGCCTCCATACCAGCCAAAGGCAATTCGTTTTCTGTGCTGTAGGCCGCTAATGGGCGCGGGTACACTTTTTCTCCGTTCGGCCTGAGCAATCATTGGGTTCATTCAGTAGAATTAGACATTCGGCGTTCTAAAAACGGAAATCCGACAACGGCCACCAGAATCACGAGTGTGCCGAGGTAGAACCCGGTTGTCATGCGTTCGGTGTCGCCGAAGACCAGAACGGCGAGCAGGATTCCATAGACTGGCTCCAAATTTACGGTTAATATGGCCAGATACGCCGAAAACTTACGCAATAGCCGAACTCCGACTGTGTAGGCATAAACCGTACAGACCCAGGCCAGCACCAGCAGCCACCCCCATTGCCCCACCGACGTAGGCCAAAACACTTCATCAGGTTGTGCAAAAAACGCCCAATACAACCCCACCAAGGGCACCGACGTCAGAAACGCCCCGCCAATTTCGTAGGTCGAAATCACGAGCGCATCGTAACGGTGCGTGAAGCGGCTGTTGATGATCGTGAACAAGGCCGCCAGCAAGGCCGACAACACCGCCACCAGTAAGCCCACAACCTTATCGAACTCGAACCGGAAGATCAGGTACAGACCGGCCATGACTACCACGCCCAACACCACCTCCAGCGGGCGAATGCGTCGGCCCAGCAGCACCGGCTCCAGCACACTCGCCCAGAGCGAACTCGTAGCCATGCCCGCCAAACAAACCGACACATTGGCGAGCCGGGCAGCCGCAAAGAACGCCATCCAGTGGACCGCAATCAAAGCTCCTACGCCCAGCAATCGCCAACGGTCACGGGGAGCAACGGGCGTTAAGGGGCCGGTGCGTCTGGTTTGGATATAGAGCACGGCCAACAGCCCCAACACGGCTAAACATGTTCGGTAGCAAACAAGAGCCAGCGGTGAGAGCGGTTCGAGGAGTTTGCCGAGAATGGCCGTAAAGCCCCAAATCAGGACTAGTACGTGCAGGTGAAAGTAGTCGCGGGTCAAAACAGAGAACAGTGAGCAGAGAACAACGAACAGTGAGCAGAGAACAGCAAACAACGTTCTGGTTTCTGTTCACTGTTCGTTGTTCTCTGAGTTTACCTAGGGATTGTATTATAGAGCAAGACGCCGATACCGGCAAAGACGAGGTTGGGCATCCAGACGGCCAGCAACGGGTCCAGATTACCCGACTCGGCAATGCCTTTGCCCAACATGAAAAACAAGAGATACGTAAACGCCAGAAAGAATCCCAACGCCACCTGCCACCCAACCCCCCGGCGGCTTTTGCGGGCCGACACAATCACCCCGATCACCGTCAGTATAACAATCGCAAAGGGGCGGGTGTCACGGGAGTATTTTTCGAGCAAATAAACTTCCACACCATCGGCCCCGCGACTTTTTAGCAGGTCGATATAGCGGTTCAGTTCGGGCAGGGTAAAGGTCTCGAACAGGTTAAAATCACTCTCAAAATCAGAGGGTTTCATATTCAACGTCGTGTCGATACGGGTGCCGGGGGTGAGCGTTTCGCGTTGCCCGTCGATGGTCCGAATCCGGTAGTCATGAACGGCCCACTTGCGCCGGGTACTGTCCCACTCAATACGGTCGGCAGAGAGTTTTTCGAGCATTTGGTTGCCCTTCATGCGCTCCAGCGTGAATTTATAGCCTGTGCGCGTGAGGTTGTTGTAGCTTTCCAGGAAGGCATACACATCGGGGGCAATTTTGAGGTGAACGTTGCGCCCGTTGTAGGTGTACGCTTCCTTCGTGTATTTCAACTCGAAGGCAATGCGGGTTTTGTTGGCGCGGGGAATAATGTAGTTCACCATAAAATAGGTAAACACTGCCAGGATGAGGGCACCCACGCCGTAGGGTAACAGAAACCGCATGAAACTCACCCCACTGCTCAGAATCGCGATAATCTCGGTGCGCGATGCCAGCCGGGAGGTCAAAAATACCGTCGCAATAAAGACCATCAGCGGGCTGATATAATTGGCCCAGTAGGGGATAAAATTGAGGTAATAATCGAACAGAACCGCGCTTGTGGGGGCCGCATGTTTACGAAAATCTTCAATCTTTTCGGTGTAGTCGATCATCACGACCACCAACACAATTACGCCAACTACAAACACGTACGTTTGCAGGAATCGCTTCAATATATACCAGTCGAGTATTTTCATGCTTTAGATTTCACGCTACGAGCAAATTTCGGGCAACGTCGTGGCTTACAAACAACGCGGTTTCGGGTTGAATCTGCACCAAAAGCGACTTGTCGAAGGCGTTAATTTCTCTTAACGTCAGCGAGCAGCCCAGTGTAAGGCCCGTTCGGGCGAGGTGTTGCAGAAATTCGGGGGAGTGTTCCAATACGCCCATGATGCACACTGAAGTCCCCGTCTGTATTTCAGACAGTTTTTGGTAGCCGGTCGCGGGCATCGTTCCGGTGGGGGTTGGAATGGGGTCGCCGTGGGGGTCAAATTGGGGGTATTCCAGATACACATCGAGCCGCTCCACGAGTTCGTCGGAGCGGATGTGTTCGAGTTCTTCGGCCATGTCGTGGACCTCGTCCCAGCCGAAGCCTAGTTTTTGCACCAGAAAAACCTCCCAAAGCCGATGCCGTCGGATAATTTTAAGGGCCAGTCGCTCACCTTCCTCCGTCAGTCGCACGCCCTGATACTTTCGATAATGGATCAACTGCTTGTCGGCCAGTTTACGCAACATGTCTGTAACCGAAGCCGCTTTGGTCGCTGTCATCTCCGCCAACGCGTTGGTTGTCACCTCGCCCTCTTGCCGGGTAGCGAGGTAATAAATCGTTTTCAGGTAATTTTCTTCGGTGAATGAATGCATACGAAAACAAAGGCGGCTTGTGCGAGCCAAACAATCTGGCTACAAAACTAGTTTTTAAATAGATTTGATAAAAAATTTAGGCAAGTCTAAAAATAATACTTATACTTGTCGTAAAATTTGATTTGACAACTCTGTACACCCAAACACATAATGAAACCCTGGCGACAACCTAACGCAACAGCGTCTTTACCGGAGTCGCATAGTACCGTACGAATTCCACACAATGGTGGTTTTTGGCGCACACTAGCAGCCTACGCCGGACCGGGCCTGTTGGTAGCCGTGGGCTACATGGACCCTGGCAATTGGGCCACCGACATTGCGGGTGGTTCGCAGTTTGGCTACACGCTGCTGTCGGTTATCTTGATCTCCAACCTGTTTGCCATTCTGTTACAACATTTATCGCTTAAGCTTGGCATCGCCACGGGCCGCGATCTCGCGCAGGCATGTCGTGATAGCTACTCGCGGCCTGTATCGTTGGTGTTATGGGTACTAGCCGAAATTGCTATTGCGGCCACTGATCTGGCCGAAGTGATTGGTTCGGCCATCGCGCTCAACCTCTTGTTTGGCCTACCCTTGCCGGTTGGGGTTGCCTTTACCGTACTCGATGTGTTTGCGTTGCTATACCTGCAACAAAAGGGCTTCCGGGTGATCGAGAGCATCGTGGGTGCCCTCATCCTGATTATCCTGCTGTGTTTCGGTTACGAACTCTTGCTAGCCCAACCCGACGTGGCCGCGCTTATGGGTGGTTTTGTTCCCCGCGTGCAGATCGTAACCACACCCGGTATGCTCTACGTTGCCATCGGGATTTTGGGGGCTACGGTTATGCCGCACAACCTGTATCTGCATTCGAGCATCGTACAAACCCGCAACTTTCCCCGCACCGACGAAGGCCGTACACAGGCCATCCGGTTCGCCACCATCGACTCGACTGGCTCGTTACTGCTGGCGTTTTTTATCAATGCGGCCATTCTGATTCTGGCTGCTGCCACGTTCCATTATTCAGGCAACCAACAAGTGGCCGACATCAACGATGCATATAAACTTCTCGACCCCCTGCTGGGAGCCACAGCGGCCAGTATTGTGTTTGGGGTAGCCTTGCTGGCGTCGGGCCAAAACTCGACGCTCACGGGCACGATGGCCGGGCAAATCGTGATGGAAGGGTTTATTAACCTGAAATTGAAACCCTGGGTGCGTCGGCTTGTTACGCGGCTCGTCGCTGTGGTACCTGCCATGATCGTGGCTATCCTCTACGGCGAGCGTGGTACCGCCGAACTGTTGGTGTTGAGTCAGGTAATTTTATCGCTTCAACTGAGCTTCGCGGTGGTGCCGTTAGTGTCGTTCACAAGCAACCGACTCAAAATGGGGAAGTTTGTGAACCCGCGCTGGATCACGGTCACGGCCTGGGCGGTGGCTCTGGTGATTCTTGGACTAAACGGCTATCTGCTTTGGAACACGTTTCAGTGGATGTTGTAGGGCTAGAAACAACTAGGGGCCGGTCAATTGACCGGCCCCTTACGTTCTTCAACACATAAACTTTTCTTACGGAGCCTGCACCACCGTGCCCTGTACACGTCGCTGGCAACCATTGGCACCAGTCACGGTGATCGTGTAGGGGCCGGGTCGGTCAATGGGGAAGATGCCGTTGGTGTTGTCGTTCACCTGCCGGAACTCATAGCCGTTGAACCGTTCAAACACGATCTGACGCCCGTACGAAACACCTCCCGAAACCTGATAGGAGAGGCCACCTCCACGTGGCATTGTGATGATGGGAGCCCCGCCGTTGGGTTGCACTGTTGCGCTACTGGGGAACGTAATCACTACGGTTGGTTCGGGGTTGACAGCAAGCGTATATGCCGTTGTTGTGGCCGATCCGCAACCGCCCGTAACCACCAACACATAGTTACCTGCCTGCATCGTTTGAACGGTTGAAACCACGAGCGTTGCGCTTCCTCCGCCCACTATCTGCCCATTTCGGAACCATTGGTAGCTTGATGCCGGCCCGCTAACGCTTGCTGTAATAACCACGTTGGTGCCAACACAAACGGTTGTTCCGCTGCTGCTCATCGTTGGCACCGGCACGGCTCCAGCAAAATTGCTGGCTACGGCGACGCTCGTCGTGCTGCTACAGCCATTCGCGCTCGTTGCCGTAACCGAATACGTTCCGCTGGTGCTTACCACGAGCGTTGCCCCGGTCGAATTATCGTTCCAGCGGAATGTGCTGCCCGCGCTGGTTGCTGTCAGCGTCTGCGTGGGGCTGGCGCACGTAAGCATGGGGCTGGCGGGCGCAATGCTGAGGGCAGGAGCCGTTGTGTTGCTGCTCACCGTAGTCGTCGCCGTCGCCGTACAACCGTTGCCACTCGCGATGGTCACAGAATACGTGCCCAACGTGCTGACCGTGCGTGTGTTTCCGCTACCCGCCAATGCGCCCAAAGGACCGGCAAAGGCATAGGTCAGACTGCTGCCCGTTGCCGAGGCCGTGAGGGTCAGCGAGGTTGCCGAGCAAGTCAATGTACCGCTGTTGCTGGCCGACAGAGCCGGGCTTCCCGGTGCCGCCGTGTCACTGCTGACCGTGGCCGTACTCACGCTCGAACAACCCGTGATGGTGTTGGTCACCGTGACGGAGTAAGTCCCCGATTCATTAACCGTGCGGGAGTTACCACTGCCCGACACCGCTCCCGATGGCCCACTGAACACGTAGCTGTCTCCGCCCGAAGCCGTTAGTGTTGCCGATAGATTGACGCACGTCAGTGTGCCACTTACGGCCAAACCCGCAACAGGCAGGTTGGTATCCTGGCTCACGGTTATGCTCGATGTACTGGTGCAACCGTTGGCCGCTGTAGCTGTTATACTGTAGCTGCCGCCGGTGGTTACAGCTAATGTGTTGCTGGTCACTCCGCCCGTCCAGACATAGCTCGTTGCATCGCCCGTGGCCGTCAGGGTCAGGCTAGGGTTAGTACAGGTGAGGGTGCCGCTTGTTGGCGAAACCGTCAGGGTTGGGGCGGTGGTGTTGCTTTCTACGGTCGTGGTTGCGGAGGCTGTACAGCCGTTGCCGCTTGTTATGGTTACGTTGTAGGTTCCCGACGCACTTACCGAGCGTACGTTGCTGCTGTTGCTACTGGCCAACGAACCCGATGGCCCGGTAAAGACATACGTAAGCCCCGTCCCGGTTGCTGAGGCCGTTAGCGTTACAAGGGGCGCAGCACAGGTTAGCGTGCCACTGTTGCTGGTGGTCAGACTGGCACTGCCCGGTGCTGCCGTGTCGCTGCTGACTGTTGCCGTGGTCGTGTTTGTACAGCCCGTTATGGTATTGATAACCGTGACCGAGTAAGTGCCCGACTCGTTGATGGTTCGGCTGTTGCCACTGCCAGATACGGCTCCAGATGGCCCGCTGAACACATAGCTGTCCCCGCCCGACGCCGTCAGCGTGGCCGATGGGTTGGTGCAGGTCAGCGTGCCGCTCACGGCCAGGCCTGCAACGGGCAGGTTGGTATCCTGGCTAACGGTCACGCTCGATGTGCTGCTACAGCCGTTTGCCGCTGTAGCTGTTACACTGTAAATACCTCCTGCGTTAACGGTCAGACTGGTCCCTGTGCTGCCCCCAGTCCAATTATAACCCGTTCCATTGCCCGACGCGGTGAGCGTCAGGCTGGGGTTTGCGCAAGTAAGCGTACCGCTGGTGGGCAACACGGTGAGTGTGGGGGCTGTGGTGTTGCTTACGACTGCCGTCGTGGTCACGCTGGTACAACCCGACGCGTTGGTGACAGTCACAGAATACGTTCCTTCAGCGTTAGCAACCGCCGTTCCGGCCATAGCGTCGGAACTGGTGAGGCCCGTTCCGGCAAATGCGTAGCTGGTTCCTCCTCCAGCCGTTAACGTTACCGTTGTCTGGGCACAGTTCAATGTACCTCCGTTACTAGCAGTGAGGGTGGGCGTTGGCGGAGCGAAGAGGGTGACCATTACAGACTGTGTGCCAGTACAGCCGCCAGCATCGGTAACCGTCAGCGAAAATACGTTGCTTCCCGTAGTTAGCGAAACGGGCCACGCCGTGCTCACGCCCGCATCAGCCTGACCCGCTGGAGTGCCGTTACTATACTGGATGTTGTAAAAATTATAGCTAACCGACCCACCTGGCATTGGACCCATCAAGGGATCAAAAATGGTTGGTCCTTGCCGCTGTCCCATCAATGGCGTACCCCCCGTTACGGAGAACGACAGCGTTGTCGATTGGCCGCTTACGCCACAAATACCTGTTGCAGCAGACATCAGGCTAACTGTTGGCGCAACCGTTTGGCTCGCGACCGTTGCCGTTGCCGAAGCCGTACAGCCGCTGGCGTTGCTCACCACTACCGAGTAACTCCCTGCCCCGGACAGGCTAAAAACACCGTCGGTGGTGTTCGTCTGTCCGTTGCTGAGTGTGTAACTGGTGCCGGTTGAGGCCGTGAGCGAGACGGTTGGTACAGCACAGGTAATCGTGCTTGAAGCGGGTAGGAGGGTGGCCGTTGGTAACGCGTTGAAGGTGCTGTTTACGATGGCCGTAACACTGACCCCAAAATCGTCCGTCACCGTCACCGAATAGGGTCCGGCTGCCGTTACCGACGCCAGGCTGGTGCTGCCCGGAATGGCCGTTGCTCCCGCCGAAAACGAGTACGTGAATGGGCCAGTACCGCCTGTAATTGAAGCTGTTAGTGTGTTCGACTGCCCTGTGCAGGCTGTGGTGCTTGCCAACGTGACCGATAGAGGAACGTAGTCCTGTACCCAAACGGAGTAGCTCTTAGGGGGCAACTCCATATAAATTCGACTATCATTGTCGACTACTGCGAATGGGAAGTTGGAACGCCCTAAAACATCACCAAAACGAGTTCCCACTGCAATGCCGTTAGGAAGAGGGAGTTTGGTGAGATGATCGACTCGAAGTTTTTGGCTGTCGAAGTTTATGGCCACAATCACCTCCTTGGTGCCTAACGTGCCACCCGGACGGAGCTGGTAAATCAAAACTTTACCCGGATTACTCTCGTGGTAAACAGTCGCATTGAGGCCTGATTGCGCTGTACTTCCCCCAAAATTATTTAGCAAGTCCATTCCCGTTGAGCCGGTAATGAACTTCTTATGGACTTTAATCAGGTTGTCGATTTTAGTTTTGAGGGGCAACAAGCCAATCGGATGATAATCAAACGAAATCTGATCGGGACCGTAGGTAGTGTTACGAGCAGGGTAGCCGTAATAGTCGGGGTAAAACACGGTTGGAATACCTAGCTGATTGTTTGTGAGCAGCCAGGCATAGCCGAGGTCGGGATTGTTATGCACCAGCGCATCGCCGTTGGCGACTGTGCTGCCCCGAAAATCGTGATTATTCAGGAATGTGACGATGTTGAAGCCGGGCAGATTGACCGATGAATTAAAACGCAAACTGTTGAAATAGGCGTTTCGGGGGTCGGTTCCGTTATCGAGTGCGTCTTTGAGTGCTCGGCGCATCGAAAAATCAAAGATTTTAAGTTTGATGGCACTACTCGCTGCCGGATTTAAGGCGTTTAAATTGGTCGTGACATTGTCGATCCAGCCTTTTAGTTCATTGCGGTTTTCGCCGTACCACTCACCCACAACCAAATCGGGAGTTCGACCAGTGGTGTAAAGGTTGTTGAGCATATCGGCCATAAACTGCGGATCGAAATGTTTTACGGCATCGACCCGCAATCCCTTCGATGCAAGCCGGTCGTAGGTCCAGCGAGTCCAGGCCATAAGTGTATCGCGTCCGCTCGATTGGGAGTGATCGTAATCGTAGAAATAATCAAGACTTTGCTGACTCCATTGCGGCCCTAAGCATGTGCCGCTCGCTCCACCAAAACCATAGCCACCCCGACTTGCGTTGTGATAGCTGCCAATGTTCGACACGTTCTGACCGTTCCAGTTGGGGCGGAACGCCGTCCAGTTCAGCCCACCCCGACCACTCGGCATACCCGAAAAGTCGCTGTAGGTTTGGAATGACAATTTGTAGTTTGCCCCATTCTGAGCACCCTGATTGGCGATGTCGTAACCGCCCGGCCCATACCAAATTTTCCAAATACGATGGTCGGTATAATCGCCACATAAATTCACGGCCTGAATGAAAATACTGTCGCCAGCCGCGTGAAAATCAGTGTTTTGAAGGTTCAGGTTGAACTCCGTTTGATTGTTGTTCATCTCGACCCAATACCCCTGCTTCAGGCTAGCCGCGTAGGTGCCGTTGGGAGCGTTGATCGACGTGGCCGTAGGTTTGGTTGAGCAACCATTGGCAAAATCCCAGGCTTGTCCTCCACCTGCCCGATTTGTAGTGATATAAAGCAGATACCGTTTGCCAACGTAACCACTTGATCGTGAGTTGATATTGATGTAGTAGTTCCCGGCTCCAAGCCCGGTTGAACCCCCAACCGGAATGACCATGCGTACCCGATCAGAGGGGAACGGTTGCTTGTAGGTAGTTGTCTGCGTTGTGTTGTTGTCCCCGAACTGACAGCTACCGTTGTTGGCCCCCGCAAAGTTGAGCATATACTCTTTCACTGCCGGGTTGTTCTCCGGTCGACCGGCATCGCGGTGGTTATACACCATGTCGGCCACGGGTGTAATGCCATTGGCCGTAAACGAATTGACCATTGTGGTCATCTCGGCCAGCGTCCCCAACGACGTTTGCGATGGCCCAACAAACAAATCGCGGGGATCGTAGCCACCACTTTTGTTACCGTTGCCCGCGAAGGGCGGATACCAGACGTGCGTAAATCCCGCCTGACCCAGCGATGCGGCCTTAAGCCGAAGCGTGTCCGACCAGTTGTAAGCCCCCTGACCAGTCTTCGGGTAATCCCAATACCAACCCTGCATCATCACTTGTGGGTTGGTCTGGCCAAAGGATTGGCTAATGCAGAAAAGTAAGAAACAGATGGATAGTAAACGTTTTTGCATAAATGACTCTAGTTGTGGTTTGTGTAGGGTGAAAGCGTTTTACTAAACGGCAAATATAATTATCAAACGGACTGTCTACTAGCATTTTGAAGTGAATTGGACACACGTGACAGAATAATTTTGTCTCGTCCCATTAACCTGCTAACTTTCTACCGGCATCCAATTCAGAGACCAATGAAACTCGTCTTCTTACAACTCTCTCTACCCGTTCTGTTGCTGGCTTCGCTAACGGGAAACGTTCTGAAACGGTCGCAGTCAGACTCCGACACACACGACGAATTGCGGGCTGTTCAAATTCCGGTTTGTGGTCTGACGCACGTGGGTGGGGTGCCCAGTACGTTGCTTAGGCAATCGGTCGCACTGCGAGCCAACGTGGGGCAGTTCCCCGCGCCAACCTCCACCAAAAACGAAAAAGCGCAGGCCTATTTTGAGCAGGGCATAGGCTATCTGCACGGCTACGCGTTGGTTGAGGCTGCCCGTTCGTTTCACGAAGCCTTGCGGCATGACTCGACAATGGTGATGGCCTACGTTGGCCTGAGCCGGGTTTTTACGCAATTAGACGACAGCAAGGCCGCCTACGAAGCTGCCGAAACGGCCCAGAAACTGGTTCGCTATGCCTCAGAGCGCGAACAGGCCCATATTCAGTTGCGGTTTGTGCAATTGAAAGCGGTTGATTCACTCCAGAATAAAACATTGCTGAAGGCATATCGTGCGGCTATAAAACAGCAGCTAAAACGATTCCCGGAGGATGCTGAACTATGGCTTATGGCTGGCAATGCCTACGAAGGGCAGGCATCGGGGCGAGGGCAGGGGTCGTCGTGGGCGGGTATCGCTATCTATGAAAAGGTGTTACGGAAGTTCCCCAATCACCCATCGGCGCATCACTTTCTGATTCACGCCTACGAGGGGCAGGCCAAGTATCAAAAAGCTCTCGAACATGGCAAGGCTTACGCGAGTATGGCTTCGAATCTGGCCCACGCCCTGCACATGTACGCCCACGACCTGATGAAAACGGGCAATTCGGACGAGGCCATCGCTCAGATGAAACAGACTGATAGTATTGAGCGAAATCTGTATAAGTCAGATCGCTACGAGCCAATGTACGATTGGCATCACATTCACAACATCTCGTTGCTGGCTCTGTGTTACCAATATCAGGGGCGCATTGGCGAAGCCGAAGAGTTAGTAAAAGAGCGGTACATGACTGAGCGACCTATCAGCCCGGAGCAAACGTTTTACAATAAAATGGGTTACCCGGCCCTGCTTATCAACCAGAACCGCGATGCCGAGGCCATGCCCATGATAACAGGACTGACAACCGCCAAAACCCCCGGCGAACGCTCTATTGGGCATTCGTTGCTGGGTATGATTCAGTTGAAAAAGGGCCAGCTTGATCTGGCCCGTCAGTCGTTAAAAGCATCGCTGGCTGAGCTGAAAGAAGCCAAAAAGGGAAAAAATAGCGGCAGACTCTCGTCGTGGCTCGAACCGCACCCCAAATTCCTAGCCGCCCTAATCGCTCTTTCCGACCCTTCTGAACGCGAAAAAGGACTGGCCGACATTCGTAAATTCCAGCAGTCGGCCCACAAACAATTTGGCCCCGACCCGTGGGCCGAGGCTCTGTTTCAACTAGAGGCCATTGTGCAGGTGGCCTGGCAACTGAACCTGCCTGAATTTGCTGAAGAGTCAACCAAACTCCTGGCCAAACACGACCCCAATTATCCCGGCACACACCACGCCCTCGCCCGTTTGGCCACGCACAAAGGTGATATAGCCACCGCCGAACGCGAAAATCAACTCGCCCGGCAGGGTTGGGCCAAAGCCGACGCGGTGTTTTTGGCGCAGAATTTTGGGAAGTAAAGGAAAGGTTGATCTAATCCGACTATGTACGTGTAGATTACTGACAGCCCATTACTGTAAACCTCACGGGCGTAAGGTCCCCCGTTACGTTGCCGTAGCTCCAGCCCGTGATGATACCGCTTTGGTTGACGGTCATGTCTTTGATGGTTCCCTGGGCAAACAATTGGAGCGTTCCGGTGGCGTCGGCTTCATAATACGACAGTACGGCCCCGTTTCCAGGGTAAACAGCTTCCCATTGCCTCGACAGAGTTGGGTCGATGGGAAGACCCGCCTGTGGTATCAGCGAGAAGGCCGTTTTCCGAATCACCCCTCCGCTGTACGTAAGTTTGGCCTCAAAAAACTTGTCTTGTCCGTCCATCGAACCGACGAGTCGATTGATTAACACCCCGTTGGTGTCATACGTATAGGTCCATTTGGCATCGAGCGGGGTCGGCGGGGATAGACTCAAACGTGAAGCCGATGAGTTGCCCGGCTGCATTGTAGGTCAGGTTGTTCATGCCTTTCATGCCGTCGTTGTATTCCCAGTTGAAGCGGGTGATGCGTCCGTTAGTGCGAGTGTAGGTTTCGTTCAGGGATCGGATTATGGTGCCAGCATCATCCAATTCGTTGCCAACTGTCTTGTCAAGTTGGCCCGAGGCATTATAGGTAAAGTGCTGATCGGATATCAGTATGCCAAACTGATCGTCGAACCTACGAACCATGCGACTGATGCGGCCATTGGCATCGTACTCGAAGGTAGTTTTCACTCCGTCGATAAAGGCACCATTGATTTCTGTCAGGCGGCAGTTGGCCCTGATTGGGTCAACAATAGAGTGGTCAGTACAACTTGCTCCCAGAAGGGTAAGCACAGTAAAAACAAGCGGACGGCAGAGGTTTTTCATGGGAATTTGAAGTTCTATCAGTGATTGATGACAGAACAAAAGTACCTGAGCCTCAGTATGCCTGATTGTAAAAAAGCGACATTTTGTAGTCGTTTGGGTAACTCTGATTCCGGTTATTGGTCCTGTTTCTCAATCGCCTTAATGAGCCGCTTGGCTTCTTTGTCGTCGCGTTGGGGGAAGGCAACGGGGAGTGATTCGAGCACCTCGGCCATAATGTGCGCAATGATAAGCTGCTGATTGGCCCGGTCGTCGCTTGGAATCACGTACCAGGGGCAGGTTTTGGTAGCTGTTGCGTTGATCGCATCTTCGTAGGCCTGCATGTAAGCGTCCCAATCTTCGCGCTCTTCTAGATCACTGTCGCTCAGTTTCCATTGTTTCTCACTGTCTTTCAGGCGATTAATGAGCCGCTGGCCCTGTTCCTGTTTCGAGACGTGTAGGTAAAACTTCACCACCCGGAAGCCGTTGCGATGTAGGTAATCCTCCATGTTCGTAATGTCGGCGTAGCGTTCTTTCCAGAGCTTATTCAGGTTCTCCATAAACTCCTCCGGTATGCTCGATTCGGCCAGCCGTTCGGGATGCACTTTCAGAGCCAGCACTTCCTCGTAGTAGGTCCGGTTGAAAATGCCGATATAACCGCGTTCGGGCAGTTTTTTCCAGAATCGCCACATAAAATCGTGGGCCAGATCCTCCTTACCCGGCTTTTTAAACGAAGCCACCTGAAACCGGGAGGGGTTCACGCCTTTAAACACATGTCGGATGCTACTGTCTTTGCCACCCGCATCCATCGCCTGAAACAACACCACCAGCCCATATTTCTCGTGGGCGTGCATCTGGTTTTGCGCCTGATCCATGCGGTCGCTCAGGGCGTCGAGTTGATGAGCGCGGTCGGTTTCGTCTCGATAGAACGGGTCAATCAGCGTGGGGGTGTTTTTTGAAGAATAGGGCCTCGTTCCGTCGAAGCGGAAGGCACTGGTGTTGAGTTTTTTCATAACGTTGATTGTAGAACCGGCGGTCCGTCGCTACGGTAGCATCCGATTCAGCCGTAAGGCTAATAAGTGTAAATCAATTTAGGCCTGTTGAGGGCCATTTAGTCTACTATTAGCCTTACGGCTATACCGGATAGTATCCGGTACTACTTCACTGTTCTTGGATCAATTTAATCAATTTCTGCAACTCCTTCGCCCGCACCTCATTAACTTCCGGTTCGTCGATGGGCAACTTCCCTAACTCCTCAATCAGAATGCGCCCGACCATCAGGCGCATGTTCTTTTTGTCGTCGGCGGGGACCACGTACCAGGGCGCGTTGTCGGTGGCGGTCTCGTTGATAGCTTCTTCAAACGCGGATTGGTATTCGTCCCAGAATTCGCGTTCCTTCACGTCCTGCTCATCGAATTTCCAGTGCTTGCTGGGGTCTTCGATGCGCTTGATGAGCCGTTCGGCCTGTTCCTCTTTCGAGACGTGCAGGAAAAACTTGATAACCGGGAATCCATTGCGATATAGGTGCTTCTCAAAATCGCGGATGGCCTCGTAGCGGTCTTTCCAAACTTTGTCGAGTTGGTCAGTACGGTCGGTGGGGAGCCGCTGACTAGTTAGCAGAATTTCGGGATGAACCTTTACCACCAGCACCTCTTCGTAATAAGAGCGGTTAAAAATGCCAATCATGCCCCGTTCGGGCAGGTCGCGCCACGACCGCCAGAGCCAGTCGTGTTCGAGTTCCTGCTCGGTGGGTTTTTTGAACGAATGAATCCGCAGGCCGAGCGGGTTCGTACCGGTGAATACATGCTGAATGGTGCCATCTTTACCGGCTGCGTCCATCGCCTGAAACACCGTCAGTATTCCGTAGCGGTTGTGGGCGTAAAGGGCCGTTTGGAGTTTGTCGATGGCCGCAGCCTGTTGGCGAAGCTGCGTTTCGTAATCAATATCATCGGTGTAGAGATCGTCGATCTTTGTATGGGCGTCCTTTATTTTGAACGTCGTGTTTCCGTCGAAACGGATCGATTCGGGTTTGAATGACTTCATAAATTGGGGCAAACTTATCGCCAGAAAGAACTGTTTAGGTTTAGACAAGATTACTATCAAACTCGTATCGAACCACTATGGTTACGACAAACTCCTGGGCTACGACCTTACGGGTCTCAACCACCCGCTTCACTACAGCTCTCTTATCCGTTTTAGGTATCGCGCTGTTGGTGCAGCCCGCTCAGAGCCAATCAACAGCTAGTAAACAATCCCGACGTATGACATCTAATTCCTCATCGGCTGTGCCAGCAGGCATGGCCAAAGCCACGTTTGGCACCGGTTGCTTCTGGTGTACCGAAGCCATGTTTGAAGCCCTCGACGGTGTGCAGTCGGCAGTCTCGGGCTATGAAGGTGGCCCCAAACCAAACCCCACGTATAAAGAAGTGTGCGAAGGCACCACCGGCCACGCTGAGTGCGTCGAGATAACCTATGATCCGGCCAAGGTTACCTATGCTGAGCTGCTCCAGGCGTTTTTCCGTAGCCACGACCCCACGAGCCTGAACCGGCAGGGAGCCGATGTGGGGACACAATACCGCTCCGTGATTTTTTATCACGACGACGAGCAAAAGCAACTCGCGCAACAAGTAAAAGACGAACTGAACAAGTCGGGGGCTTACGACAAGGCCATCGTTACGGAAATTAGCCCGGCCACTACCTTTTACGTGGCCGAAGAGTACCACCAGAATTATTTCGTCCAAAACCCCGATCAGGGCTACTGTGCGTTTGTGATTGCGCCCAAACTCGATAAGTTCAGGAAGGTGTTCAAGGATAAGCTGAAGGCAGGAACAGCGCACTAATGCAATTGTATTGTAAGTATAGATTATCTGACGGTAACGGAACTGGCTTGTTGGGCAGGTTCCGTTACCGTTAATCACTTAGAAAAAGCCAAGAGAAGCTATAAGAGCTATAACCAGAAGAAACAACAATAACGTTATCCCGCTTATGATCAGGCCGGCTATTGCCATACCTCGACGTGGGCCCTTTAACCCAAGAATACTCAAAACAAAGCCGGCTATTGTAAATAAAAGTCCGAGTCCGCCACCTAATAAAATCAATAGAAGACCCGCACCGCTAAAAATTAACCCTAATAACCCCAACGTGCCTTTTGTATTTTCAGCGACTCGTTTAAGGTATTTTTTGCGTTCGACCGAAAGAGGTTTCCTGGAAACTGCTTGGTGTTTATCCAACAAGTGTCGAATAGCTACCATCCTTTTTGCCAGTTTAGGATGCGAAAGTACACCCGATTTTGTTGATGCTACAGCATCATTGCCAAGTACAGATACAGCGGACTCATTTAACGGATTAGGTGCCGAGACGACCCTTGTTTGCTCACGGGTATTCACGTAAAAAGACTCAGTGGGTGTGGTTTCACCAGGTACAGCAACCGTTTGGTAACTAACCTGTGGTGTAGGCT
This sequence comes from Cytophagales bacterium, assembly GCA_004292855.1. Taxonomy (GTDB): domain Bacteria; phylum Bacteroidota; class Bacteroidia; order Cytophagales; family Spirosomataceae; genus Rudanella. The sequence continues at coordinate 47,690 of RDXN01000053.1, read as the reverse complement.
GAACCCGGGCTAACTGACGATGGCAAGCTGGGAAGGAAGCTGCTGAAACTAGCAATAACAGGAGATAAAGTATAGTTTTTTGCATTGAAAAAGATGTGTTTGTTTGGCCTGAAAGGTACATGTGATAATCATTAAACCCAAGATGCCCCCATACTTTAATTATAAACAAAACGTACCAAAAAAGAGGTTAGTCACTATGAGTAGTAGTCAGCCGCTAAAAAATTGCAGACCTATAGACATAATTGTAAGGATAGGCCATTGCCTCAAAGAGTAAATAAATAATAAACAATTGATATTAGTTAGTAGTCTGAAATGGCAATACTCGTGCAGTGGTGTACCGCTTGATAAGTGATATGACATTTCTTTGGTCGTCGGCTGCAAACACCCATTACTTTGCTCAATGTTTAACGCGTTCATCGCATCTTAATTAATCAGTTTTCCCATGAAAAAACTTCAACTTGTTTTCGCGCTGGCTCTTGCACTGATGGCTGGCAACACGGCGTTCGCTCAATTGGCTGTCGATAAAGGCGACAAATTTCTAAATGCCGGAATAGGCTTAGGTGGTGGTTACTATGGTTACTCGGGAGGAATTGGCATTGGTGGCTCCTTTGAAGTTGGTGTAGCAAAAAATATCACAGTTGGCGTCGTCGGTGCCTACCGGGGTTACGAGTTTGCCAGTGCATATCGTTTAGGTGCTCGTGGATCTTATCACTTCAATGAAATATTAAAAATTTCGGAGGATAAACTTGATTTGTACGCTGGTGTGGGTCTGATCTATGGCGGCTGGACTTGGAAAGAGTCCTATGTTGGACTCCGTAGCTCGTATGGTGGGGTTGATTTTGGAGGTCACGTAGGTGCTCGCTATTTCTTCAAGCCTGCTTTAGGCGCGTTTGCCGAAGCGGGTTTTGGTGTTGCTCCATTACAAGTTGGTTTGTCATTCAAGTTCTAAGTCTCTTTTACCCCCAATAAAAACGGCTCGGTCTAGAAAGACCGAGCCGTTTTTGTTTTTTGTTCCCTTACTTCCGCGCCACCTCGCGCAAGCTCCGAACGCCCATGTTCCAGAGAATAAACGCGTAGATGTCGGCACTGGCTTCAATGGCTTTTTTGGTATTGCTGGCTCCGTGACCCGAGTTCGTATCGATCCGAATCAGCATCGGGTTGGTGCCTTTGTAAGCCGCCTGGAGCGTAGCCGCGTACTTGAACGAGTGCGCAGGCACCACCCGGTCGTCGTGGTCGGCGGTGGTGATAAGTGTGGCGGGGTAGTTGATACCGGGCCGGATGTTGTGGATCGGCGAATAGGCATTCAACGCCTTGAACTCATCGGCGTTGTCGCTGCTGCCGTAGTCGGCAATCCAGTTCCAGCCAATCGTAAACTTGTGGAACCGGAGCATGTCCATAACGCCTACCTGCGGCACAGCCACCTTGAACAGTTCGGGCCGCTGATTCATCACGGCCCCCACCAGCAAGCCCCCGTTGGAGCCGCCATTAATGGCTAACGTTGCCGACGAAGTGTATTTTTCCTTAATCAGGTACTCGGCAGCCGCGATAAAATCGTCGAATACGTTTTGCTTTTTCAGCTTCATGCCTTGTTCGTGCCATTTCTCGCCGTATTCGCTCCCCCCGCGCAGGTTGGCTTGTGCATAAACGCCCCCTTGCTCCAAAAAACCGATCCGCAACGGACTAAAGGCGGGTGGCAGGCTGATGTTGAACCCGCCGTAACCGTAAAGCAGGGTAGGGTTGGAGCCATCGAGCCGGATGCCCTTTTTGTAGGTGATAAACATAGGCACTTTGGTGCCGTCTTTACTCGTATAGAACACCTGTTTGGTCTCGTAATCGGTGGGTTTAAAATCCACTTCCGGCTCGCGGAACACGGTACTTTTGCGAGTCGCCAAATCATAGCGGTAAATAGTCGGGGGGAACGTGAACGAGGTAAACGTGTAGAACACAAATTTGTCGTCGCGCTGCCCGTCGAAGCCACTCGCCGTGCCCACCGATGGAAACTGGATATCGTTTTCGAGCTTGCCGTTTAGGTCGTATACACGCACCTGAGTGGTTACGTCTTTGGAGTACGATGCGAATAGTTTACCACCCGCCGTGCCCACGCTCGTGAGGGGTTCGGCTTTTTCGGGAAGGAGGTCCGAAAATGTACTGGTGGCCGTCGAAAACTGAACGAGTTTGCCATTGGGCGCATTCGCGTTGGTCTCGATCAGGAGTTTATCGCCCTCATTGTCAATAACATTATAGCTGAAGTCGGTGACCTCGGCTAGTACGGGTTTGAAGGTCTTGTCGCCTTTCAGAAGGTCCATGAAAAACAGGGCGTTGCCATCTTTACCCTTGCCCCGGTCGCTCACGGTGAGCAATACAAACCGCTCGTCTTCGGAGGTGGCGACTGTGTGAAACCGTTGCGGATTCTTAGCATCTTCAAACACGAGCCGATCTGCTGATTGAGGGGTGTTGAGGGTGTGATAAAACACCTGATGGTTTTCGTTTTTTGCCGCCAACGCGCTGCCCTCGGGTTTAGGATAACGACTGTAGTAGAACCCATTGCCCTGCCACGATGCGCCAGAAACCTTTACCCATTCGATTTTTTCGGGCAGGTATTGCCTCGTACTCAGGTCCATAATTTGGTACTCGTTCCAGTCGGAGCCGCCTTTTGAGGTGCCGACCACGGCATAGCGACCATCTTTAGAAATGTTAAAACGCGAAAGCCGCGTAGTGCCATCGGTCGAGAGCTTATTGGGGTCCAAAATCACCTCCGGCGTGCCGTCGATGCCTTTTTGCCTATACAGCACCGACTGGTTCTGGAGGCCGTCGTTCTTATAGAAATAGAACCAGTCTTTCTTGCGCGAGGGGGCCGAGAATTTCGGGTAATTGTAAATTTTTTCGAGCCGCTCCTGAAGCTGTTTGCGGTACGGGATTTGCTCCAGGTAGCCAAACGTTACGGTGTTCTGGGCCTTGACCCACTCACCCGTTTCGGCAGAGCGGTCGTCTTCGAGCCACCGGTAGGGATCGGCAACGGCGGTGCCGTGGTAGGTATCGGTTTGGTCTGTTTTGCGGCTCGTTGGGTAAGTAAGTGGGGCCTGCGCAAAGGCGGCCGTAGTGCCTGCCATCATGAAAAGAAGTGAAGTTAAGCGCATAGAAACAGTATTTGGGTGTTGAAAGGGAGTAAATACAAAAGTACGGATTCGTGGCGAACCCTGCCAACACGCATTCGTAGGTAATTTTCGAGAAAGACTGTAGACTTTGTAGTCGACATGATATCTACTTATGGTGATTTTTGCTCAGGGATGCCTGTTGTTTCGATAGATTAATTTGGGCCTTCTGTGTAAATAGAGTATTTTTCCCCATCGTTCAATTGCCCCACGTATGGTTCTGTTTACATCCTATTGGAGAATGGCCTGTTTAGCTGTCAGCGTGTTACTGATGCTGGGCGGGTCGGTTTGCGGGCAAACCTACCGGGTCGATCATATTGGGGTGGCACAGGGATTGGCACAGGGGTCCGTGTATTATATGCTGAAAGATAGCCGGGGGTTTATGTGGTTTGGTACGCAGGACGGCCTGAACCGCTACGATGGACACTCGTTTCGCACGTTTCGGCCTGTCACGGTCGAACTGGGACTTGGTCAGCCGGCATTGGATCAACGCAAACAACCCGACGCACCTACGGGGGCCATACAGGGCGTGAATATTTCGGGCATCGTTGAAACCCCCGATGGGAACCTTTGGATTGGCACCGAAGAAGGCCTGAACCGCTACGACCGCCAACGCGACGGATTCACGTGTTACAAGCCCCGAAACCCGGCCACGGGTCGCCCCATAAACAGCCGGACGTTGCCGTTTTACTCCGATGCGAACGAGGTGCTTTACCTGAGCGATGCCGAGGGGATGGTGTCGTTAAACTGGCACACCATGACCCGGAAAGTGCTGAACCCCAGCCTGAAACCTGCCCGCGAATACGATTTGCAAAGCTCTACCGTTCGCACACCGGCGGGCGATGTGTGGGTACATGCCGCCAAGGGCGTTGTCCGGTACAGTATTCGCGACCGCAGCATTCACACCTATTTTGGCGAGGGGCCAACCAACGAAATTGGCGTCCCACTGGCTATTTTCTCGTTCTTTATCGACAAAGATCAAATTGCCTGGCTTGGTACGGCCACCACCCTGATTCGACTGGATTACCAGACCTGTAACTACGAAAGCTTTCAGTTGGGGCCTACGCGCCTGCTGAGTCCGGTGTATAGCCTGGCCGAAGATCAGTCGGGCCTGCTCTGGATGGGTACGCAGGCACATGGGCTGCTGTTTTTCGATAAACGGGCGCGAATGTTTGGGGCTGTTACTCATTTCACCAACAATAACCATCGGCTAAAACACTACGAAATCAGTAAGGTTTATGTCGACAATCAGAACATCGTTTGGGCCAACGTAGACCCCGACGGGCTAGCGCGGGTGGTGCCCAACTCGTTCTTGTTCAGTGGAATGCTAAAAAGCCGACAGCCGGGCGATCCGGCCATTGATGCCACCCACCAACTCAGTAACTATTCGGTGCGGGCAATGCTGGAGGAGACCCCCCGGCGGGTTTGGATTGCCACCGAAAAGGGAATCAACGTGTTCGACCCCGAAACCCGGCAAATTGTTGACCGTTACCTGACCGACATGGAACGCAGCACGTTGCCGATGCACAACTTTATTAAGTCGCTGTATCGCGACTGGCGCGGTACGATCTGGGTGGGATCAATTGCCGGGGCCATGCGCTACCGCCCCCAAACCCGAACGTTTGAACCAGTGCCATTTCCACAACGGTTCAATAGTTTGGTGGCAGCCAACTACGTCCGAAACATGGTTTCGATTGACTCGACTACAATTTTAGGGGCAACCGAAGATGGCATTTTTGCCCTCAACACCAATACCCACACCTGGAACCAATTGCCCGCGTTGCCTCACCATAATTTGTTCTGTTTTCAGTTCGACCGAGCCACGCGTCAGCTTTGGGTAGGGTCGTATCTGCACGGCTTTTTTATCTATCAACTGCCCCCGCCGGGTAGCAACAAACCCTGGCAGCTACACCGAATTGGCTTGTCGGGGTTCACAATCCTGCATTTTCAGGACGACCCGGTTGGGCAAACCGTATGGATAAGTACGGATCGGGGGCTGGCTGCGTATGATCGTAAAACCCACAAGATCAACCTCTTTAACGAAAAACACGGCCTTGCCAATTCCTTTGTGTATGGTGCCCTGTCGGACAAGGAAGGCGCACAATGGGTTAGCACAAACCGGGGAATTTCGCGGTTCGATCCGGCCACGCAGCAGTTTACCAACTTCACCCTGACCGATGGCCTGCAAGGCTACGAATTCAATGGCAACGCGCACCTTAGAACCGCAAAAGGGCAGTTGTATTTTGGTGGGGTCGATGGGTTCAACTACTTCCGCCCCGAAACGTTTCGGACCCGACGCTCCAACCCGAAGGTCCATATCTATAACCTGACCATCAATGAGGAACCGTATAGGCCTCAGAATCAGTACGTAGGCGAGGTCGATGAGATTGACCTGACCCACCGACAAAACACGCTATCACTCGAATTTTCGGCCCTCGACTACCTGAGCAACGGCCACAATACGTATCAGTACCAACTCGTTGGGCACGACGACCGTTGGGTAAATGGTGGTGAACGAACGTATGTGCGGTATGCGAACCTGCCCACGGGCGACTATCTGTTTCAGGTGAAAGCTGCCAACAAAGACAACCACTGGAGCAATTACGTGCGGGAAGTGCGGATTCGGATCAGCCCCCCGTTTTGGCGGTCGGTGCCGTTCATGCTGTTGCTCGTTGGAACGCTCACGGGGCTGGCGTTCTGGTATGTGCGACGCCGGGAGGAACTTATCAGAACCAAAGAAGCCGAACGGCTTAAACTCGCCTACAGCGTGCAGGAGCAGACCAAGAAAAGCATTGCCCGCGACCTCCACGACGAAATTGGCACCCGACTCGCCACGCTCAAACTCTACACCTCGCAACTGGTACAACACGCCCCCGAAACGAATGATGTGAAGTCGATTAAATCGAATATGTTCGGACTAATCAACGACACCATCAGCGACGTCCGAACGCTGCTCCGCAAGCTTGACCCGCGCACCCTGGAACAACACGGCTACATTGCCGCCGTGGAAGAATTGTTTGGGCGAATTAATGCCACCGAAGCCGTACAGATGCAACTCACGGTGATGCAGGCTCCTCCGCAATTGCCCAAAAACACGGGCCTGATGCTATACCGGATTACACAGGAATTGGTCAATAACTCGCTCAAACACGCGCAGGCGAGTCATATTTCGCTCCAGATCAAAGCGCAGGACAACACCCTGCACCTCGAATACACCGACAACGGGCAGGGGTTCGATTACGAGAAAAGCGGGCGCGGGCTGGGCATCGGCAACATTGAGTCGCGGGTGGGGATTCTGGAAGGTAAAATTGCCTGGCAAACCGGGGCGGGTCGGGGTACCAAAGCGTTTATCGAAATCCCATTGAAAGCCGCTGACCCTGAGCAGCCCGTTCAGGCGGCCGTTACGACCCGGTCGGTGTAGGGGTAGGAAGTCGTTACTGCCCACTTGTAATGCCCCGCTTTTCCAACCATTGTTTCACCGCCGGGCCGGTGCCGAAAGGCCACGGACGCAACTTCGAGATGGGTACGATTTTGATGGCCTGTAGCTCGGTCTCGTCCATCGTGATCTCGCCCGTTGCCCGCACGTGATAGGTAAAAATGATCTCGTTGCGCTGATAGAAGGTATAAATGCCCAGAAACTCGACAATCTCGGCCTGCTCCAGACCCAACTCTTCGTTAATCTCGCGCAGGACGGCCTCGGCGGGTTCTTCGCCTTTCTCCAAAAAGCCCGTCACAATGCCGAACCAGTCGGCGGGCCAACCGATGTTTTGAGTTAGCACAACGGTGTCGTTATCATACTCCACAATGGCCCCGACAACGGGGAGTGGGTTATTGTAAAAAATGTAACCGCAGTTTTTGGAGCAGATCAGCCGCTCGCGCCCGGAGGCCTCACCTTTAACAAGCGGACTGGCGCAGTTCGGGCAAAAATTCATCTTCGGCATTGGGTTTTGACAGGATTACAGGATTTTACAGGATTGTCTGAGAAACAAAAATCCTGTAAAATCCTGTAATCCTGTCGAAAAAACCCAAATAATATCCCGTCTTAGCAAACTGCCGTATCTTTGCCGGTATTATGTCGCGACTTGTTGCCATCGACTTTGGAGCTAAACGCACGGGGATTGCCGTGACCGATCCGTTGCAGATCATCGCGTCGGCACTCGACACGATCCCATCGCATACGGTAGTAGCTTTTTTGCGAAACTACGCCCAAACCGAACCCGTCGAAGCGTTTGTGGTGGGGATGCCCCGGCGGCTCAACGGCGAAGAAACCGATAATACCCCCCGCGTAAAGAGCTTCGTGCGGGCGTTGCAGAACGCTTTCCCCGAAACACCGGTTCACCTGCACGATGAGCGGTTTACGAGCAAAATGGCCCTGCAAGCCATGATTGCGGGCGGTTCGTCGCGGAAAGACCGGCGCGAAAAATCGGGCAACATCGACAAGATCAGCGCGGCCATTATTTTACAGTCTTTTATGGAACAGCAAAAAAAGTAAGCAGTGAGCAGTTGGCAGTTGGCATTTTTGCGCCAGCTAGTGCCTACTGCTCACTGCTCACTGTTTACTAAATATGATTCTCCCTATTGTAGCCTACGGCGATCCGGTTCTGCGTAAACGAGCCAGAGACATCGATCCGAATGAGATGGATGTAAAGAAATTCAGCGACGAAATGTTCGAGACCATGTACGCATCGTCGGGTATTGGTTTGGCGGCCCCGCAGGTTGGGCACGGTATCCGCCTGTTTGTGGTGGATGGCACGGCCCTGAACGACGACGAAAAACTAGAAGACAAAGACCCTAGTCTTGAGGGCTTTAAAAAGACGTTTATCAACCCCGAAATTATTGAAGAAGACGGTGATGAGTGGGCGTTTGAGGAAGGTTGCCTGAGCATTCCCGGCATCCGTGCGGAGATCTACCGGCCTGAAATTGTGGTGATTCGCTACTTCGATACCGACTGGAACGAGCACGAGGAGGAATACGACGGTATGGCTGCGCGTATTATTCAGCACGAATATGACCACCTCGAAGGCAAGCTCTTTACCGATTATTTGTCGCCCCTGAAACGTACGTTGCTCAGGAAAAAACTCGCTGATATCACCAAAGGTAAGGTCGACGTGGAGTACCGGATGCGGTTTCCAAAACTATAAAGTAAGAACCTTTTTTTAGCCTGAAACGGCGCGAATTTGTCCGGGTAAACCTTGGCAAATTCGCGCCGTTGGTGTATCTTGTAGGGTATTTAAACCCTGCCCTGTGCCGACATTTACCACCGATCAAATCCACTCACTTGCCCCGGATGCGGCCTCGCTGAAAGCCGGAAAAGACCTTGCTCAGGCCCGAAAATGGCCCACCCTGGCCCTGAATGATCGCGTTGTTTGGGGCGAAGTGCAGGGGAGCGGCAAAGACCCGTACCGCACACAAGCCGACCTCCAGAATCTGGCGTTCAAGTGTTCCTGCCCTAGCCGCAAATTCCCCTGCAAGCATGGTATTGGCCTCTTGTTGCTTTATGCCGGGGAACCTGCCCTGTTCAAAACATCCGACGAACCCGCATGGGTTACCGAATGGATGGACAAGCGACAGGAGAAAGCCCAAAAAGCCCCCGCTGATGCTCCTGATTCATCGCCCAAAACCGACTTGAACAAGGTGGGGGCTTCTGAAAAACGCATGACCGACCGGCTCGACAGCATCCGGGCCGGCAACGCCGAATTAATGCGCTGGCTCGAAGACCTCATGCGGGCGGGCCTGCTCACCCTGCCCGACAAAGGAGCTGCCTACTGGAATCAACTGGCCGCCCGAATGGTCGATGCAAAAGCACCAGGTTTGGCCTACCGGGTAAAGCAACTGGGTAACCTCCCATTCTACAACGGAAACGCCTGGCACGCGCAGGCCGTGGCACAGGTGGGCCGGTTGTATCTGCTCTGTCGGGCCGTAGATCGCCTGCCCCAACTCCCGCCCGATTTGGCAAACGACGTGAAAGCCGCCGTTGGTCTGACAATCAACCAGAAAGAATTGTTAGAGTCGCCCACGGCCCCGGTGCTCACAGACGGATTTTGGGTGCTGGCTCGCCAAACCACACAGGAAGACGATCTGACGGTTCAGAAGACGTATTTGCTAGGTCAGGAATCGGGTCGGTTCGCGCAGGTGTTGCAGTATGCCTACAAAAACACGCCGATTCAGACCCTGCTAATACCCGGAACACGCACCACGGCCACCCTTGTGTTTTACCCAGGTCGGTTGCCGTACCGGGCTGTGCTGAAAACCGAATCGCTTAGTCATTCGCCTATTGGAACCGCTTTGCCAGAGATTCTGCCTGATTGGCAAACCGCGCAACAACGCCTAACTGACGTACTGAGCCAATCGCCCTGGGCCGACGACCTGCCGCAGGTGGTTGGCCCGCTGACGCTCACTACCGAGGGCGGGCGGCATGTTCTGGTGGATGCCGACGAGGCAAGTCAACCCGTTCATTCGGAGTGGCCTACAGATGCGTACTACACGTTTCTGGCCCTCGGGGGTGGTGAACCGGCGTCGGTGTTTTTATTACGTACCGTCGACGCGGTGTATCCCCTGGGCCTTTGGACAAACGACCGCTACTACCCACTTTGACCATGAACACCTTTTTATTTGAATGGCCGATGCTTGTCGAAGCGGCCCTACTCGGCACCGCCCGCCGGATGCCGGACCTCACACCGCTCGCCACCGAATTGGGTCTTTCGGGCGAGGGGTCGACCCCCGAAAGCCGCCTGCTCGAACTCGCGGCCCTGGCCACCAACTACCGCTGGGCGGGCGACGAACCGGCCCGTTTGCCGTTGCCGCCCTTGCCGGTTTGTTTGCCTGAAACCCAGGCGTACATGCCCGATGCGGCCCTACGGATTCTGGACCAACTGCTGGCCGATAAGGAGCCGAATCGCCGGTTAGTTGGGCAATGGACCCGAAAATGCCGGGAGCGCGGCTGGATTTTGCCCCCCGACCGCCTGACAACCCTACTGTCCCGGCGTAAGCAGGGCGAGTTTGAGGTCGACCCCGTCGAAGTAAAGGCCATTATGGGAAACCGGGGCGTCTGGCTAGGTCAATTTAACCCCGATTGGGCGTTTGAGCCGGATTTAACCCCCGAAGAAGAATGGCATGAAGGAAGAAGAACAGTGCGAGACCTGGCTCTGTATGCCATCCGAAAAACCGACCCCGCCCGTGCATTGGCGTTACTCGCCCAAACGTGGCCAACAGAATCGCTCAAAGAACGTAAGAGTTTATTGAACACGATGTTGCCCGGTTTGTCCGAAGCCGACATTCCGTTTCTGGAAGGGGTTCGGGCTGAACTAGTAAGTGTTAAAAAGCCCAAGCCGCTGCAAACAGAAATGCTCATGCACGTCACGGAATTGTTGCTGGCAATACCAGAAAGTGCGTTGGTTGCTGAGGTGGTTGGGCAACTTCGGGCCTACTTCAAAACGCCCACTGGTCTGTTGAACAAGCTGATGCAGAAGATCGATAAACGTCTGGAACTGCCCACGCGTTTTGACCATTTTCTTGAACCAAAGTACATAGAATCGTTTGGTTTTGATGCTCTCGAAAGTCATACAGAGGCAGAGCGGATTAGCAGTTGGTTCGTATCGTTACTCATGCGTCTACATCCGGTGGTTTGGCCGCTATTGCTCGATGACCCACAGACCCGTCCCGTGCCGTTTCTGATGCGGCAAGCTATCTTCAAAGACGAGCACGAGGTTGTACTTCGGGTGCTTGAGGAAATCGTTGTCAATTTCAAACGCGCCGACTGGGTGGCCGATCTGTTGCCGTACAAAACCGACGTTAAGGACTGGCCCAAACTACTTGCCCTGCTGCCCGCCGACGAACAACATGCCCTGATTCTGAGGGAGTTTAGTTTGACGGGCCAACTAGGTGAACATCAGTACCTGACTGCCGAAGAAGCCGCCCCCTGGTCGCTGCCGTTCAGCGAAGCGATCTGGACAAATTTGGGCGAGTCGTGGATGAAATCTCCTTACCAACCCCTGCACGGAGCCGAACGCCAGTTTTTCAGGGATGCCGTGGCCGTTGTCCACCCCCAACTGACCCCAAAAGCCGAAGCCTTGCTCTTGCCCAACATCCCCGAAGCCCATCAGCACGGGTGCCGCGAGAAACTGATCAACCCCTTCCTGCGCTGGCTCGACCTGCGGGAACAAATCGAAAATCTGTAAACCACAATTTACCTCACCCCCCTGCCCCCTCTCCTTCGCAAGGAGAGGGGGTGAGTCAAAGACTACGTTGATCTTATTTTGGAAACTTGTTTTAGGGAAATTTACGAAAACAAAAACAAGATCGACTGGTAAGCCTCCCCTCTCCTTCGCAAGGAGAGGGGTAGGGCCGGGCCGCCGGTGCGGTGAGGTTATTTAACCACAAATCCCAATGAACAACGTTCTCCGCCAACACGCTGAACACCAATTCGCCGAAGAACTCGCCGAACTCGCCAAGCATGACACTTCGCAACGCCCGCCCAACTGGAACCTCTCGCCGGGGGCCGTCGTGACCTACCTGATCGGGGGGAAACTGAAAAATAGCTTCGAGGTCTCGCCCAAATACATTGGCGACCGGCGGCTGATGGAAATTGCCGTGGCGACCCTCACCACCGACCGCGCCCTGCTGCTCTACGGCCTGCCCGGAACGGCTAAATCGTGGGTGGCCGAGCATCTGGCGGCTGCCGTGTCGGGCAACTCGACCTTGCTGATTCAAGGCACGGCGGGCACGGGCGAAGAAGCCATCCGCTACGGCTGGAACTACGCCCGATTGCTGGCCGAAGGGCCGTCGGAACGCGCCCTCGTCACCACACCCATGTTCACGGCGATGCGTGATGGCAAAATTGCCCGTATTGAAGAGCTGACGCGGATTTCTGCCGACGTGCAGGATACGCTCATCACCATTTTGTCGGAGAAACTGTTGCCCATCCCCGAACTGAATACCGAAGTGCAGGCCGTGAAAGGCTTCAACGTGATCGCCACTGCCAACAACCGCGACAAGGGCGTCAACGAACTGTCGGGAGCCTTGAAACGGCGGTTCAACACGGTGATTTTGCCTGTTCCGGCGAGTATGAACGAGGAAATCGACATTGTGCAACGGCGTGTGGCAAGCCTCTCGCGCACGCTCGAACTCCCCGCCGAAGCCCCCTCGATGCACGAACTCCGGCGCGTGGTGACGATTTTCCGCGAACTCCGGGCGGGCCTTACCGACGACGGAAAAACGAAACTCAAAACACCATCGGGCACGATGAGCACGGCAGAGGCTATCTCGGTCGTGAACAGCGGCCTGGCTCTGGCGGCTTACTTCGGCGACGGGCAACTCCGGGCGCACGACGTAGCCGCTGGACTGGTGGGGGCGGTGGTGAAAGACCCCGTTCAGGACAAGGTTGTCTGGAACGAATACCTCGAAACGGTCTTGAAAACCCGCGAAGACTGGCGCGACATTTACCGGGCCTGCAAGGAAATCAGCCTATGAACCTCTACATTCTGGGCGTTCGGCATCACGGCGTTGGCTCGGCGCGGTACGTGCGGGATCGGCTGGCCGAACTCCGCCCCGATCTGCTGCTCGTCGAAGGTCCGCCCGAACTCGACGAGGGGTTGCCCTTGCTGGCGAGTGCCAACCTGAAACCGCCCGTGGCCATGCTGGCCTATAATCCCGACAACCCCAAACAGGCTGTCTACTACCCCTTTGCCGAGTTCTCGCCCGAATGGCAGGCCCTGCAATGGGCGACCGGGGCGCAGGTGCCGATCCGTATGCTCGACCTGCCCCTGACCCATTCATTCGGGTTGAAAGCCGAGAAAGGCATTGATAATCAGGCGCGTACCGACTCGCTGTTGCCCCTGGCCGAGACCGATGGCTACACCGACAGCGAGTCGTGGTGGGAGCGGCACGTTGAGCAACGGTACAGCAAAGGCGAGGCTGCGGGCCATTTTGAACAGGTCCAACAAGCCATGACCCTGCTGCGCGAGTCGGCCCCGGACGACCCCGAAAACGAACTCCGCGAAGCGGCCATGCGGGGGCGCGTCCGGCAGGCACAGGCCGACGGATTTCTGAACGTCGTGGTGGTGTGCGGGGCCTGGCACGGGCCGGGGTTAACGAGCTGGAAATCAACGAAAAAATCGGATACGGAGCGGCTGAAAGGCTTGCCGAAGGTGCCCGTTAAGACCACTTGGATTCCGTGGACGTACGACCGGCTGGGCTGGCAAAGCGGCTACGGCGCGGGCATCACCTCGCCGGGTTGGTATGACCACTGCTGGCATCACCCCACTGATACGGGCGTACGTTGGCTGACCCACGTGGCCCGACTGTTTCGGAAGAACTGCATGGACACCTCAACGGCCCACATCATCGAAGGGTATCGCCTGGCCGAAGCCCTGGCCGCGTTGCGGAACCTGCCCCGCCCCGGCCTGCCCGAACTGAACGAAGCCACCCAAACGGTGCTGTGTTTTGGTGATGGAATCTTGCTGAAACTGGTTGAAGAGGAGTTGATTGTGGGCCGCAAAATGGGCCGCGTCCCAGACGAAACCCCCAAACTGCCGCTACAAGCCGATTTCGAGACGCTGTGTCGCAAACTTCGACTTCCCCAAACGGCAGAGCGTAAAGACTACGAACTGGACCTGCGCAAGGAACTCGACCTGAACCGGAGTCGGCTTTTGCACCGGCTCACGGTGTTGGCGGTGGCCTGGGGTCGGCGGGGGCATGCCCGGACCAAAGGCACCTTTAAGGAGGTCTGGACCCTGCGCTGGGAGCCGGAACTGGCGATTCAGTTGATCGAAAAGGCTGTGTTTGGCAACACCGTCGAGGAGGCCGCAACCCATTACCTGCTCGACCGGAGCCGTCGCTCCAAACTGATCTCGGAACTGGCCGGACTCATGCAGGAGGCCATTCCGGCGGAGTTGTTCGGGGCCATCGAGCAACTGCTGGCCCGCATCGGCGAACTGGCGACGGTCTCCGCCGACGTGCTCGAACTGATGCAGGCGTTCACGCCCCTGGTCGAGGTGAGCCGTTACGGGAACGTCCGAAAAACAGACTTAACCGTTATCAATCAACTGATTGAGGGCCTCATTACGCGGGTCTGTATCGGCTTGCCCAATGCCTGTTACGGGCTGGATGATGCGAGTTCGGCGAACATGCTTACCCAAATCCGGCTCGTCAATGAGGCCACCCGACTGCTCGAAAGCGAGTCTCTGCGCGTGCTTTGGCTCGATACGCTGATGGCCTTGCTCCAGAAAGCCGAGGGGTTGCTGATGCAAACGGGGTCTTCGGGCGGGTTACCGCCGGGGATTCACCCGCGCATTGCGGGGGGGCTGTGCCGCTTGTTGTTCGATGGGCAGGTGCTGACCGAGGATGCCACCGCCACAGCGTTCGGCCTGGCCCTCTCGCCCGGTCACGAACCGACGTATTCGGCTGCCTGGCTCGAAGGATTTTTGACTGGCAACAGCCTGATTCTGCTCTACGACCAAACCCTCTGGAACCTGCTCTACCGCTGGGTGGCTAACCTGCCCAAAGACCAGTTTTCGGAGCAACTGCCCATCCTGCGCCGGACGTTCGCCCGTTTTGAACCCGCCGACCGCCGTCAACTTGGCACCAAGGCAAGGCAGGGAATCACCGCCCCCACCGGGGGAACGTCGGGTGCATCGGTGGCCTCGTTCAACCCCCAACGCGCCGGGCAAACGCTGGGCGTGATGCGGGAGTTGTTGGGGATATCTTCGCTTTAAGCATTCATCAGAAACAAATCGTAAACCACAACGTACCCAATGCCCAATACCTATACCCAACTTTATGCCCAGATTGTCTTTGCCGTGAAAGGCCGGCAGAGCTTGATACCCACATCGCGCAAGGAAGAATTGCACCAATACATCACGGGTATTGTGCAAAACCGTGGGCAGAAACTTCTGGCAGTCCATTGTATGCCCGACCATACACATTTACTCGTTGGATTTTCGCCCACAATGGCTTTCTCCGACCTAGTTCACGATGTGAAACGGGCAACGTCGCTTTGGATCAAAGAGCAGAACATGGTGAAAGGACGATTTTATTGGCAGGAAGGTTTTGGGGCGTTTACCTACGGACAATCGCAGGTGAAGGACGTAGTGGCTTATGTGTTGAGTCAGGAGGAACACCATCGCAAGCGGACGTTTCGGGAGGAATACTTTGCGTTTTTGAATCGGTTTGAGGTTCCCTTCGATGAACGTTATGTTTTTGAATTTTATGACACCTCAGCCGAAGAGTAGTGTTTTGGGGTCAACGCCTAAGGCGTATAGCGGTTGGGGCGTACAGTAACGGGAAACGCCTACGGCGTAATGGTTTTGGGGAGATGGTGCCGGGGCTATTGACGGAAAACGCCTATGGCGTAAAATTAACCTGATCGGCAGTCGGCAACAGTCACGCTGTAGGCGTTTCCTGTCAATAGCAAGATGTAATCCCCGTATAACCGTAGAATTACGCCGTAGGCGTTTTCCGTTAATAGCCTTTAGAATGACCCCGCAACCGCACCACTACGCCATTGGCGTTCACCAGAAATGAAGTGATGAAACCAAAATTTTAAACTAATGGTATCGATTACTATTGAAAAAAAACAACGTGTAGATGCTTATTTTCAAGGAGTTGGACAGTTTTTTTGGTCAACAATTCAGCCTTATGATTTTTTGCTGGATGATTCCATTCCTCTATCGGCAGCAAAATCAGTTAGTCACTGGTCGGTGCGAGAAGCTTATGAACTACTCAATGACGATCCAGAGGAGTGGGATGCCTTTGACGAGCGTTTTTTAGTACTGATGATGACGCACAAGTCAGCAGGTGATTTTTATGACTATGATTTGGTGAAACGCTGGCTGATGCCCAAACTGGGATATACTACCTCTACAAGATTTTTAGACTCAGTGGGTGCAGCTCTGAAGCGCATAGTAGGAGTTTCAACAACAGAATGGCTAGCAGGCTTACTTTGCTATAGTGGTAAATGGTACTATCAGGAACCAGAGGAAGCGTATAAAACTGGAGAGAAGAGACTGATTGATTATGTGTTCAATCGAGATGATTCAGCTATCGCAGAAATAGCTCACGATTTAGGTTATAAGTCCCATCTACTGGTGCAAATGCTTCTCATAAAGAACAAAATTGGATTGGTAGATCAACTGAGTCCTATATTTCTTCGGCACCTCCCAGCCGCCGATACTCGTCTAAGCATTAATCTGTGTTGCGCTGATGTGCTACTGAGTCTGAACGCACTTCGATATGAGCCATTAATTGAAGCCCAAATGGCCGACATTTCAGAATCTTCGGCTTTACTCTCCTTGCAAGACAAATTGCGCATTCATTTGCCTCAAAAATACGAAGCCTTAACCCTTCAAATGGCTTATGATTACATGGGATGTGTACGTAGAGAGATGATACTTCGTAAAGGGGAACTCTTTTTTTCTGGCTCCTATTCGATTGAACGACGAACAGTATACGATCTTGAAAAGCCAGTAGCTACAGTTCTGGATGAAGGAGGGACAGAGGGTATTGCTTATGTTGGTTCTTGGCTGAAACAAATGAGCCGTATACCTGAAGGGCTACTTCATGTTTTTGCTGAACGTGCTTCACAAATTGGGCCTGACTTTTTTATGGAGAGCTTTCGGATGTACAAAAACTGGGAGTTCGAATCAGGAAGACAATTTTTCAGGGACTTTTTCAAATTATTGCCCGCCTTTGATTACTCCGCCTACTACCCCGAAATATGGGCCTTGACGCGCCATAAGTCCAAGAAAATGCGCGAGTTGGCCGCCGTGACCCTCGCCAAACTCGGCGAAACAGCCATCCCCGAAGCCCAAAAACTCCTCAACGACAAAAAGGCCGACGTTCGGCAAACGGGGTCGCTTATTCTCTCGCTCATTCGCACGGACCGGGCGCAACAACTGCTCCTGAACGCCCTCGAAGCCGAGCGCAACGACGATGCCCGCGACCTGATGCTCGATAGCCTGACCGGAATGCTGCCCACGCCCACCACCGAAGCGGGCGTTCTGGAGATGGTCGAGAAGGCCCGCCAACGGGGTAAACTCGACCTGCCTGCCCTGCCGTTTGTGGCCGAAACTGCCCTACCCGCGCTCTACTGGCGCGAATCGGGCAACCCGCTTGATGTTGATACCGTGCGCTTTTTGCTATATCGGCAGGGGCGTTCCAAAGACATCCGGCCTGACGCAGAAGCGTGGCCGCTCTACGCGCTCATCGACCGCAACCGCAGCCAACCGTTCGCCAACGCCATTCTGAAAGCGTATTTTGAGAGCGGGGCCGATGCCAAATACAAAGGTTGCCTTACGGTGGGTGCCCTGTTGGGTGGCCCCGATGCAACCGACCTGCTTAAGGCCAAAGTGAATGCCTGGACCGAGGCTAGCCGGGGCAAAATGGCCGAGTATGCCGTGCAGGCCCTGGCCCTGGTGGGTGACAACAAGGCGTTGCGGGCCGTTGAGTTTTTTGCCCGGAAATACAAGAGCAAGAACAAAAACGTGGGCTCAGCCGCTCAGGAAGCCTTCGGGATTGCCGCCCAAACGCTGGGCATCTCACCGTACGATTTGGCCGACTCCATCATTCCCGATTTCGGGTTTGAAGGCCTGTTCCGTTCGTTCGAAGTGGATGGGGAGACCTACCGGGCCTTCGTGGGGACCGATTTCAAGCTGGCTTTCCTGGACGAAGATAATCGACTAATGAAGTCGCTGCCCAAGGCTACGTCGACCACCCTGAAAGACGAGTTTAAGGAGGTAGGCAAGGAAATTCGTGACATCGTGAAGGCGCAGTCGGGGCGGTTAGAGCAGTATTTGGTCACGCAGCGAAAATGGCCCGCTGACCGTTGGCAGGCGTTGTTTATGGGAAATCCAGTCATGTTCACCTACGCCATTCGCCTGATTTGGGGCGTGTTCAACGCGGATCAAACGTTGGTCTACTCGTTCCAATGCCTTGAAGATCAGACACTCGTGAACGAGGAAGGCGATGAAGTTGAATGGCCGCAGGATGCCCAACTAGGCATGGTACACCCGTTGTCGCTCACTCCGGAGCAGATTGCCCACTGGACTGAGCAACTCGCCGATGCCGACCTGATCCCCATCTTACCCCAACTGACCCGGCGCGTGGTTACCCTACCCGAAACCGCCCGCACCCTGACCAAAGACCGGCAGTTTGAGGGCGTTGAACACGGCGGTTTTGGGTTTGTGAGCAAGATGGAAAAACTAGGGTGGTATCGCGGGTCGGTGCAGGACGGCGGCTGGATTGCCAACTATTACAAAGACTTTTCAGACCTCGGTATTACGGCCCTGTTGAGCCAACAGGGGAACATCAGCGTTGGTTATTACGACGAAAATGCCGCCCTGGGGCCGGTCATGTTCGTGCGGTCGGGGAGTGTTCGGTTTGGCAATTACGTGTATGACGAACCCGAAAAAGACACCGACGAGCGGCTGATTCTGTTTGGGCAGGTGCCGCCCATCGTGTACTCCGAAGTGATGGCCGACCTGTCCTTTTTCAAGGAAAACGACCAACGCAAAACCACTGTAAATCCTTGATTTATAAGAGGTTTTATATTGACATCCACAGTCTTTTGTCATCCCGACGCAGGAGGGATCTACTCTAACTACTCACAATTTGATTGTTGACAGAGTAGATCCCTCCTGCGTCGGGATGACAAAAAATACTATTTCGACTTGTTTAAGAATACTTAATCTGCGTCAAAATTACCATGCAAGAAGACTCTTTAACGCGTTGGCGGCTCATTCTGGGCGGCAACGAGGCCGACGGAACCGGGGCAAGCCTGAACACGCAGGAAGCCCAAATCGACGCGGCTTTGGCAGCCCTCTACGACTTCCAACGGCACGGCAAATTCGACTATGGCGAGGGCGGTGGCCGCACGGGCGGATCGGGGCGGTCGCAGCCGGGTGTGGCACGGTGGCTGGGCGACATCCGGCAGTTTTTCCCGCAGTCGGTCGTTCAGGTGATGCAAAACGATGCCCTGCAACAGCCCGAACTGCGTCAGAAAATGATGCTGGAGCCGGAGATTTTGGAGCAGGCTACGCCCGACGTGCAACTGGTGGCCACGCTGATGGAATTGGGCAAGCTGATCCCGTCGAAAACCAAAGACACGGCCCGGCGTGTGGTGCAAAAAGTGGTTGATGAACTGATCCAGAAGTTGGAGCAAAAGACCATTCAGGCCATCACGGGAGCCATAAACAGGGCCTCCCGCAACCACCGACCCCGCCACAACGAGATCGACTGGAACACGACTATCCGACTGAACCTGAAGCATTACCAGCCTGATTACAAGACCATTATTCCCGAAACGCGGGTGGGCTATGGCCGCAAAGCCCGCCGGTCGCTGAAAGATGTGGTGTTGTGTTTGGACCAAAGTGGCTCGATGGGCCAATCGGTGGTGTATTCGGGGATTTTTGGAGCGGTGATGGCGTCGCTCCCGATGATAACCACCCGGATGGTGGTGTTCGATACCGAAGTGGCCGACTTGAGCGAAGACCTCAAAGACCCCGTCGACCTGCTCTTTGGCGTTCAACTAGGCGGTGGAACCGACATCAACCGCGCCCTGACGTACTGTCAGCAGATTATTACCAAACCCGACGACACGATTCTGGTTCTGATCACCGATTTGTATGAAGGGGGCAACGCCGAAACCATGCGCCGACGTATGGCCGAGCTAGTCGCGTCGGGGGTGCAGCTCGTTACGTTGCTGGCTCTGGATGACAAGGGCGCGCCTTCGTAC
This sequence comes from Cytophagales bacterium, assembly GCA_004292855.1. Taxonomy (GTDB): domain Bacteria; phylum Bacteroidota; class Bacteroidia; order Cytophagales; family Spirosomataceae; genus Rudanella. Next base: position 27,812 of record RDXN01000053.1, on the reverse strand, counting down.
GACACCCAGAACGCCCGTTTTCTGGCCAGTTTGGGGGTTCCGGTCTTCGCCTGCACGCCCGATTTGTTCCCCGATCTGATGGCGGCTGCTATCAACAAACAGGATATGGGACAATGGGCGGGCGAAATGGGTGTCGTTCTGAAGGGTAAATAGTTCGTAGTTTTGTCTATGCTACGCGTTACACTCATTCAAACTTCGCTCTACTGGCATGACCCGGTGGCTAACCGGGCTGCTCTGGAAGAAACCATTTTTGCCCTGCCCGAACCGACCGACCTGATCGTTTTACCCGAAATGTTCACCACGGGTTTCACGATGGAGGCCCCCGCCGTTGCCGAGCCGCCCCGCCTGACCACCCACCGTTGGATGCAGCAAATGGCCGCGCAAACCAACGCCGTGGTCACGGGCAGCTACGTGGTTCGGGAAGGAGAGCAGTATTACAATCGCTTGCTCTGGATGCAACCCGACGGGCAGTTCATGACCTACGACAAACGCCATTTGTTCCGCATGGCCGGGGAACACAATACGTATTCGTCTGGTAATAAGCGACTTATTCAAGAGTGGCGGAGGTGGCGCATTTGTCCGCTCATCTGTTACGACCTTCGGTTTCCGGTCTGGAGCCGTAACACTCCGCAGGACTACGACCTGCTGCTGTACGTAGCCAATTGGCCCGCCGTACGGCAACAGCCTTGGGATACGCTTTTGCAGGCCCGAGCTATTGAGAATTTGAGCTATGTGCTAGGCGTAAACCGCGTCGGCGATGACGAAAAAGGCAACCATTACGCCGGTGGCTCGGCCCTCATCGACTACAAGGGTGAGGTGTTGTTTCGGCACTACGAGACCCCAGTTATCCACCAACAAACGATCTCGCTGGATGATTTGAGGGCGTTCCGCGAGAAGTTCCCCGCGCATCTGGACGCTGATGAGTTTACTTACTCCATCACCTTTGGCACTTGAAAAAACGGCCCTTCGTGTTGGGGGGCGTTGGCGAGGGCCTGCTCGCGGGGGAGGTGGTTAGCCACCGCGTCGTTGCGCAACACGTTCAGGTCGGGCGAGATGTGCGTGAGGGGTTCCACGCCGGTCGTGTCGACCTCGTTTAGTTGTTCCATCCAGGTCAACACCCCGTTCAGGCTGTTCAACAACTCGACTTCTTCGTCGGGGCGCACCTCCAACCGGGCAAGGTGCGCGATTTTATGCAAAGTTTCGTGATCGACTTTCACTCGTTCGCGTTTTGGTTAGTTCCGCTTCAATAACGCGGAAGGTTTGTTCTTTGAGAGTTTCCATGTCGGCCTGGGTGAGGCCAACAGTTGGGATGGGTTCGTGAAAAACCACCTCCACGGGTGCCCAACGGACGCGCAGGGGGTATGCGTCGGGCAAAATCTTGTAGTTGTTGACCAACGTGAGCGGCACAACCGGAATCTGCTGTTGGATAGCCATCACAAACGCTCCATCCTTAAATGGATAAGTCATCTTCGGCACTTCCTTCGTATTGATGCCGCCCTCGGGGAAAATAATGATGCTCCGACCTTCTTTCAATACACGAATACATTTGGCAAGCGAGTAGGCCCGACTCCGGGCGGCTTCCCGGTCGACCATAATGTGTAGGCGGGCAAACATATAGCCGAACAGCGGGATGTTCTTCACGCTCTTCTTACCAATGAAGGCATAAAAACCCGGCACAACGGCCCCCGTCACGGCAATGTCGAGGTACGAAAAGTGGTTCGCGCAATACACATAGGCCTTTTTTGGGTCGGGCCGGAAACGCCTGTCAATGCGGATGGGCATACCAGCCAGGATAAAGAACAGACGGCCCATTGTTCGCACCGCCCCGTGCGCGTACTGCCGTCCACCATCCCACTGAATGCAGAGGAAAATGAACGGAAAAAACAGGATAAACAAGACTGCAAAGAGTACGGCGCAATAGGCAGTGTAAATCAGTCGCATTGCATCAGTGTTTAAAATGCCGGACGCCCGTTGTGACCATCGCGAGGCCATTCTGGTTGCAGAAGCTGATCGAGTCGGCATCGCGGATGGAACCACCGGGCTGAACCACCGCCGTAATGCCAGCCTTAGCCGCAATCTCAACACAGTCGGGGAAGGGGAAAAACGCATCCGAAGCCATCACCGAACCTGTCAGGTCGAACCCGAAAGCATGGGCTTTTTCGATGGCTTGTTTGAGCGCATCGACCCGCGACGTTTGACCAACACCACTTGCCAGTAATTGACCTTCTCTAGCCAGCACAATCGTATTGGATTTTGTGTGTTTGCACACTTTTAGGGCAAACTCAAGCGCACGCACTTCGCTCTCGGTCGGGGCTTTTTCGGTGACCACGGTAAAGTCGGCCCCGGTTTCGGTGCGGTTGTCTTTGTCTTGCTCAAGAACACCGTTCAAGATAGTCTTGACCAGTTTGGTGGGCAGTTCGACGGGCTTCCGGCGGAGCAAAATCCGGTTCTTCTTTGATTGCAGCAACGACAGAGCTTCCGGGGCGAAGTCGGGTGCAATCAGGATCTCCATGAAGAGCTTGTTCAACTCCTCGGCGGTTCCCAGATCGACGGGGCGGTTTGTGACTACCACACCCCCGAAGGCCGAAACCGGATCGCAGGCAAGGGCGTTCAGATACGCTTCTTTGGCGGTTGAGGCCGTGGCTATCCCGCAAGCGTTGGTATGCTTGATGATGGCAAACGTAGCCGTATCGTCCGAAAACTCATCAATCAATTGAATACAGGCATCCACGTCGACCAAGTTGTTGAACGACAGTTCTTTGCCATGTAATTTGTCGAACATGGCATCTAAATCGCCGTAGAACGTGGCCGATTGGTGCGGGTTCTCGCCGTAGCGAAGGACAGATTGGGGGCTGTCCAAAAAATACCCATTTATCGCCGTGTCGTAGTGCGACGTAGTGGCGAAGGCCTCCTGCGCGTAGCGACGGCGGTCGTTGAGGTCGGTGCTGCCCGTTTTGGCGGTCAGGATAGTCAGTACGTCGGCGTATTGATTGCGCGAGGAGACGATGAGTGTATCGGCAAAGTTTTTGGCCCCCGCCCGGATGAGCGAAATACCGCCAATGTCGATTTTTTCGATGATGTCTTCGGCAGAAGCTCCCGATGCTACCGTCTCTTCAAACGGGTACAGATCAACCACGACCATGTCGATAGCCGGAATGCTGTGCTGCTCAGCCTGGGCCGCATCGCCGGGGTTGTCGCGCCGGTACAAAATGCCCCCAAACACAGCCGGGTGGAGGGTTTTTACACGCCCACCAAAGATCGACGGGTAGCCGGTGAGATCTTCAACGGGAATCACCGGAATGCCTAATTGCTCGATAAAGGTCTGGGTGCCACCCGTTGAGTAGAGCGTAACGCCCTGTTCGTGTAGCAGGCGAACGATGGGTTCGAGACCATCTTTATAATAAACCGATAGTAGAGCGGAAGCAATTTTTTTCATGCCCGCAAAGATAGTCGGCCCGCACCGACAACCCAACCACGACTGTATCTTTGCCTGATGTTATGCCGGATACTATCCGGCATGGCCGCGAGGCCAATTTGTAAATGCAATCGCTTTTTGGCCTTTCGGCCATGCCGGATACTACCGTAGCGACGGACCGCCGATACAACACAATATGAGTACGTTTAAGAAACTGGCGAGCGACACGGCTCTGTACGGAATCAGCACCATTCTGGCCCGGTCGATCAACTTCGCGCTGGTCCCCATCCAGACCTATGCCTTTGGTAAACCGGCGTCACTGGCATCAAACGTGACCATCTACGCCTGGATTGGTGTGTTGATGGCCCTGTACACATTGGGCCTCGAAACGGCGTTTTTCCGGTATGCGGCCCGCGCTAAAGGTCCTGAAGGGGAGCAGGAGCGCATGATGATTTTTAACCGGACGCTGAGTATTGTCATGCTGGCTAGTATTCTGCCCACGGTGCTGATCGTCAGCTTTGCCACGTCTATTACCAACTTGCTCGATTATCCCGGACAAGAGCGGTTTATTATCTGGTCGGCTCTGTTGCTGGCAATTGATACAATCGTGGCCATTCCGTTTGCCCGGTTAAGGGCCGAAAACAAGGCCAGGCAGTTTGTGACGGCAAAAGTGGTGAACATCCTGATCAACGTTGGGCTGAATATTTTCTTTATTGTCATCTGCAAAGACATCAGCGAGGGCGACTATCTGCCCGCTTTCCGGTCGACCGCCGAATTTATTTACCGCCCCGAAATTGGCCCCGGCTATATTTTGCTAGCTAATCTGATTGCCAACGCGCTGTATTTTTTCATTATCCGGGGAGCGTTTCGGGGTTTCCGGTTCACGTTTGTGTGGGAGCATGTCCGTCCACTGCTGATCTACTCACTACCAATTATGTTGACGGGTTTGGCCGGTGTGCTAAATCAGCTTACCGACCGACTCTTTCTGCGGGCGTTCCTTCCCGAGAACTTTTACGCGGCTCTCTCCTCCGAAGCCGCGCTAAGTATTTACGGTAATTGCGCGAAGCTATCCATATTCATGTCGCTGGTTATCAATTCATTCAAGTTTGCTGCCGACCCTTTTTTCTTTAGCCGGGCCGAAGATAAAAACTCGCCCAAACTGCTGGCCGACGTGACGAAGTGGTTCGTGATCGTGTGCGTGGTGCTGTGGGTTGGCGTGAGCCTGAATCTTGATATTATTGGCAAGCTACTTTCAGATGAGTACCGGGTTGGGCTTGATGTCGTGCCTGTTTTGCTGTTGGCGAACCTATTGCTTGGGGTGTACTACAACATTTCGTTCTGGTTCAAACTGAGCGACAAGACCCGGTTTGGTACGTTGATTACCGTAATCGGGTTGATTGTTACAGTGGGGTTGAACATCGTGCTGATCCCAAAAATGGGCTACATGGGTTGCGCGTGGGCGTTCCTGGCGTCGAGTTTTTTGATGATGGCCTTGTGTTACGTCTTGGGCGAACGACACTACCCCGTACCGTACCATGTCCGCTCGGCGGTGTTTTATTTGGTCAGCGCGGGGCTGCTTATTTATGGAGCCAGTTTGGTGAAGATTGACGATCTGTGGGTTTCGGTGCCGTACCACCTGATGCTGTTTGTGTTGTATCTTGGCGTGATTGCCGTGGTCGAGCGCGATACAGTCCGGCTGGCTCTGCAACGAGTCCGAAAGCGATAAATTTATGAATCATTTTGCTCTGGGTATTGGCTGGCGTATTGGGTTAATGATGGGCATCACCGGAGTAATGGGGTATGTCGTTTGGGGACCGTATCCGGCTATTTTGCTCGTTTTGGGAGGTATTTTGCTTGCATTGCTGGGCTGGAATCTCTTTACGTTCTGTACCAGCACCAACCGCAAACTGACCCGGTTTCTGGAGTCGGTACAGTACTCCGATTTTGCTATTTCGTTCCGTGCCGACGACACGCTCGGGCCAGGATTTCGTGCCCTCAACGGGCAGTTCAATACGGTTCTGGAAGCCTTTCGGCAGGCACGGGCCGAGAAAGAAGCCAACCTGCACTATCTCAACACTATCGTTCAACACGTGAACGTCGGGCTTTTGTCGTTCGATGCAAACGGACGGGTTGAGTTGGTCAACCAGACGGCCCTGCGTCTGTTGGGCGTGTACAGGTTGCGTGTCCTGACAGACCTACAATCGGCCCAGTCCGATCTGTACAACTGGCTGACTGCCAACGTGGGAGCCGCAGCGGCAACGTATCAGGGCGGGCACGAGGGCGAATTGACCATTCGGAGCACGAGCGTCCGGTTGCGGGGGCGGCTGGTGTCGGTGGTGTCGATCCAGAACATCCGCTCGGAGCTTCAGCAGAAAGAGCTTGAAGCCTGGCAAAACCTGACCAAAGTACTTCGCCACGAGATTATGAACTCCATTACCCCCATCGTGTCGCTCACCGGCACCATGCGGGAGATTATCGAAATTGATTTGATGGGAGAAATGGCAACTGGCGAAGGGCAAATGGCGACTGGTGAAGAGCTAACGCACTCGTCGCCCCTGAACGACCTTCGCGATGCCCTGACGACCATCGAGAATCGGGGGCAGAGCATCATGCGTTTTGTGGATGCCTACCGGAGTTTTACGTCGATTCCGCAGCCCAAATTGGCCGAGGTGCCCGTTAAAGAACTCCTGTTGGGCGTGGCTCAACTCGCCCAGCCCGATCTGCATCGGCGGGGGATTGCCCTCACCGTCACGGTGCCCTCGCCCGTTCCCCAACTCGTGGCCGATGGCGGGCAAGTTGAGATGATTTTGCTCAACCTGCTCAAAAATGCCGTTGAGTCCTACGGTGACCTCGCGGGTGGGGCTATCCGGCTTACGGCAAGCACCAACGATACCCGTACCATCTTAGCCGTTGCTGACAACGGGCCGGGCATTGAGCCGGAAGCCATCGAGCAAATATTTATTCCGTTTTATACCACCAAAAAAACAGGCTCAGGTATTGGTCTGAGCCTGTCACGCCAGATCATGCAGCAGCACGGCGGGCAGCTAACGGTATCGTCGGAGCCGGGTAAGGGCAGCGAATTTCGGTTGGTATTTTAGCAGGAACATCCCGGTTTGTTCAGCGAACATCAATGGACCGGTAAGCCTGAAGGGCCGCCTGCGCACCTTCTTTTCCGGGTTTGCTCAACCCGTGTTCCATCCCCACGAACCCCCGATACCCTTTGTTGTACAGATGCTTCAACACGTTGGGATAATTGATTTCGCCCGACGTTGGCTCTTTCCGACCCGGCGTGTCGCCCACCTGAATGTAGGCAATCTCGTCCCAGGCATAATCGAGCGTGGCCAGCAGGTGACCCTCCTGAACCTGTACATGGTAGAAATCGAACAACACCTTCACGCTGGGCCGACCCACGGCCTTGGCGAGGGCGTAAGCTTGCGGAATCGTGTGCAGAAACATGTTGGGATGGTCAACCCGGTGGTTCATCGACTCCATGACCATCACCAACCCGTGCGGCTCGTAAATGTCGGCGATACGTTTGAGCAGGTCGATGGCGTTGGCCGTCTGGAAATCCCACGGCAAACGGGTGTCCGATACCCCCAATACGTTGTGAATCAGATTTGTGTTCATCCGCTTGGCAATCTCGACGGAGGCTCGTACGTCGGTCAGTACGCCCTCGCGCAGGCTCGCATCGCGCCCCGCAAACGTGATATCCTTGAACGTAAGCGTGCCCACAAACTGCCCAAACTGCATACCTAGCTGTTGCACAGTTTTGCTGATGCGCTCCTGCTCGGCCACGGTTTTGAACTTGAGACCCGTACTCTCCCAGGCCCGGAAACCCTGGTCGTAGCCCCACTTGATCTCGTCGACAGGGTCGGTGGGGGCCAGGCCTTTGAAGATGCCAAATTCCGGCGAAAATTTGGTCACGAAGGGCGGGGCGGCCTCGGTACGAACGGCTACCAGCGAGGGGGGATGACCTAGCACGGCAGCTCCGGCGAACAGGGCGTTTTTGGTAAAATGACGGCGATTCATAATGATTGGGGTGAAGGATGAAACTGGCGGACGCATCAGCCTTTTATCGAAATAGCACTATCCGGGTCACCGCAAAATGGCCTGATCGGTTTCGGGGTCTTGGTCTTGCCCAAGCAAAAACGCCATGAGGTCTGCCATTTCCTGTTTGGTCATGAGTTGGTCGAGACCCTGCGGCATCAGCGACGTTCGCTGCATCTCCATCGAGACGATATCGGCGCGGGGAATCCGAACGGAGGTGGTTTGCGAGGTGCCCAGAACGATCATCGTTGGCGTTTGTTCCTGAATAATGCCCGTTTGCTCACCGGTTTTGGTTTTGATGCGGTACGTTTCGTACTCCCGAACAAAACTCACGCTCGGGTACACGATGGCTTCGAGCAGGTCGTGGGCCGACCGATCTTTCTGAATCGAGGTCAGGTCCGGCCCCAATAGCCCGCCCTCGGCCCGAACCCGGTGGCACGTTGAGCAGATCGCCTTCCCATAAAACAACGACCGACCTCGCTCCAGATCGCCCCCGGCAATGAGACTTTCCAGCTCACCCAATCGTTTCGACCGCCCAGCCTGTAGGCTCTCCAGTTTGGTCAACAGACCATCAACGGCGGGTTTGACCTCGGCGGGGTATTGGGCAAACAGGCTTTTGAGGGTTTCCTCGGAGAAGCTATCCAGGCTTGGCGAGTTGGCGAGTGTGTTAGCCAATGCCGTACCGATTTGGGCCGAGTGTGCGCCCTTGAAAACGGGGATCAGGCGGGGCAAAATAAACGCGTCGGCCTGGGGTAAATAGTTCTGGGCCAGTTGCAGGAGTTGCGCGTCGGTCAAGGTGCCCTGCGCCATAACGCCCGCAGCCTGTTGCCGCAGGGGCGCGTCGGTGCCCGCCGTCAGTTGGCCGTACAGGTACGAGAAATGAGCGTCCGAAAACGTGGGTTGCCCTTTCGTCAGCATCCCCAACGCGCCCATCCGCAACGACGGGGCACTTTTTGGGTTGTCGATCACCTCACGAAGGTTGTTGGTTAAGGCGGTCAGGCTCCGTAGCCCAACGAGTTCGAGCGCACGCGCCTGCACCGTAGGCGTGCCCGCCGAAACGAGTTGCTCACCAACCAGACCGACCCAGGCAGGGGGCAGTTTTTCGGCAGGATACCGGGCTATCGTGTTCAACAGGAACAGTTTGTGGGGAACCGTTCCCGTACGGACCTGATCGGCGATAAACGTTTGCATTCCGGTGTCTCCACTAAACGCTACCAGCATATCCCCGAAAAGAGCTTCCTCGTCGGTGGTCAACGGGGCACCGGCAAAGCGGGTTTTCAGAAAACTCGCCATCTCGCCTGCCCAGTCGGGGTGGTGCGACGCCACCCAAAGAGCGGTGCGTTGCAGGCTCTTGTCGGGACTTTTCAAAAAAGCCGTGATCTGATTGGCCCGCAGGGGCGAGGGGCGCATTTGGTCGAGGGCGATGAGCGCGGCTTCACGAACGAGGGGTGACGACGATCCCGACAAGGCGGCCACAAGGGGTTGGGGCTGTTTGAGCGTGATGAGGGCGTAGATGAGCGCGTGCCGCACAAAGCGATCGGTGGTTTTGGCCGAAGCCGCTAACAGGGCCGGTGTTGCGTTCGGGTCGGCGAGTTGCCCCAGGGCCGTAGCCGCCTGCCGCCGGTTAGCCTCATCGCCCGTGCCAACCATAGTCAGCAGTTTGGGCATGGCCCCGGCATCACGAGCCAGGCCCACGGCGCGGGCAGCGGCCACCCGAACCTGCACGGCCTTGTCGGACAACCCAAGCCGGACGCCCGCCAGAGCCGAAGCCGTGCCAATCCGATAGAGAGCGAAAACGGCTTTCGTGCGGGCATCCGTGTTTGTCGATTGTTTAACAGTCGTCGTCAACGGACCAACAGCCGCTTCGCCGAGGTCGACCAGCCGCTCTGCTGCCCGGTCACAGACCGTGGGGCGGGCGTCGGCGAGGTACGCGACAGCCTGGGCGGGGGTGAGGGAGGCCCAGCGAATCCCGTTGCCATTGGGGTCGGGGAGGGCGGGGGCGTTTTTCTTGCGAACCCGGTAAATACTGCCTTTCAGTTCGGCCTTCGATACCTGCGAAAGCGGGCAACCCTCGATAAACCAGCCCCCCGTTTCGACCACCAGCAAACTACCGTCTGTGTCTTCGAGCACGTCGGTCGGGTGGAAATCTTCGTCGTTGGTGGCGAAGAAAATCTCGTCTTCCGTACGGAACGAACCCCCTTCCCGAATCAGTTTGTGGCGCAATACCCGGTGCGTATTGAACTGAGCACTAAACAGGTTGCCCGCAAAGTCGGCCCCCAGCGCGGTGCTCCGGTAGCGGCAAATGCCCGACGGGGCCACTCGCGAATATTTGCTGACCACGGGCATCAGTTCGCCCGTTCGGACGATGCTGTCGCGGGTGATGTTTCGGTTGGGTTTTGGGTACGCGCCCCCCTCGGTCCAGTACACGAGCGCGTCGCGTTGGCCCGCCTGTGGTTCGGTAAAGTAGGTCTCGGTGCCGATAGGTTCGGCGGCTTCCGTAAACGTTAGCTCGACGGGGTTATTCATGCCCCCCGCCGAAATCCACTCCAACCCCGACCCGTCGGGCCGAACCCGCCAGATTCGGGCTGTGCCGCCCTTGAGCCGCTTGCCTTCTTTGGTGGTTACGTCGAACCCCATAATGGCACTGGTCAGGTAGAGCCAGCCATCCGGTCCCATAAACGGCCCCACCAGGCTGTTGGCGTTCACGTTGAGCGTCCAACCCGACAGCAGGACCTCCCGCTTGTCGGCCACGCCATCGTTGTCGGTATCCGTAAATTTGAGCAGGTCCGGGGCCGACGAAGCATACAGGCTGCCCTTGTAAAACACGCCCCCCTGCGGAAAACCCACTTTATCGGCGAAGATAGTGGCCTTGTCGTAGACCCCGTCGCCGTTCGTATCGGTGAGGAGTTTGATACGAAACTGCGGATTGGTCAGGGCGTCTTTGGTCTTTTTGTAGACGTGGCCGATGGACTCGAACACGAACAGCCGACCGGTTTCGTCGACGGTCGAAAACATGGGATAATCGACCAGGTCCGGCCCGGCGGCCACCTCGACGGTATAGCCTTCGGGGACGCGGATGTTGGCCAGTTTGTCGGCTTTGGATCGGATCGGCTCAAGCGGTCGTTGCGAACTGGAGCTTACGAGCAGGCCCAGTGCAACACTCAGGCCAGCAAGCGAAAGGAGTGATAATTTTTTGGTAAATAGGTGCATAGCAGGGGGTTGGCAGATGAGGGAGTGCCAATATACAAATTTTCCCGGCTATATCTGGGTGGGTCTGGATGGCATGCCCCGCCCGAACCACCGACAGCTACAGATCGTCGGAGCCGGGCAGGGCAGCGAGTTTTGGTTAGTATTTCAATCGAAACACCTCGTAGGGGCGTGTGCGGGTGTCTTTACCGCCATTGTTTTTGGCCATGTGGTCAATCTGCGACGTCGTGATGTATAGGTAGCCGTTCTGAATGGCGTAGCTGTCGGGCCATTGCAGTCGCACCTTGTCGGTGATGACGTTTTCGCGTTTCAACTCACCCTTGGCACCCGACGTGTTCTTGATGCGATAGATGGTATAGTTGAGCAGGTCGCCGAGGTACAGGTTGCCTTGTGGGTCCATCACGAGCGCGTCGGTGGTGGTCCACTTGCCGAGGTCCTCCACTTGCCCGCCCAGGCCCTTGTCGGATACGGTCTCGTCGCGCAAAAACTGCGTTTTAATCCGGTACAGCTTATCGTCGGAGAGGGGTTTGTAATAGAGCCAATCACCGTCGGGGGTGAGGGCAAGTCCATCGGAGTTGAAGCGTACTGGCCCTTTGTCGTCGCGGAGTTCGCGCCCGTCGATGATGAACTTGAAGCCGGGATCGGCCTTCATGGAGGGGTGATTTTGAAGCACTAGTCGGCTTTTGCCGCTTTTCAGGTCGACTACGATGATGCCACCGTTTTGCGATTCGGTCATGTATGCCACCTCGCGTTTGGTATCCACCCGCACGTCGTTGAGGTAGCTGATCGGCCCCACTGCACCCGCCATCGAATACGTCCGCTCTACTTTGTTAGTCTTCAGGTCGAAGCAAACGAGTTTGTGCGCGTCCTTGTACACCCCCGCCTGCTTCGGGCTTGCCGGGTCGACCACCCACAGCCGGTCTTTGTCGTCGACGTGGGGCGACTGCACGCACACCCATTTATTGGTTGGGTCCTGACCGGGTCGCCAACTATTCCAGGCCGCGTCGGGGTAGGGCTTTTTGGACCCATCGGGCATCACCTCCACCAACGCGTACTGGTAGGTATCGGTCCAGTAGGGGTAGTTGACAAACATGCGCCCGCTTTTCGAGACGGCCACGCCCGTAATCTGGTATTTGTTGTCCTGGAATACCGAAACCATCTCTGGCTGTTGAGCAAACCCCAGGCCGGTACTCAGGCCGACGGACAGCAGCGTGTAAGCAAGTATTTTTTTCATAAGACGTTGAGAACGCGGTCTATTTATGAGACCATTGAATCAACGGTTTTAACGAGACCCTACCAAAAAGGTTTGAATAGCATATCGAACGAATAGACTCACGGATATGAACCTCAAACTTACCCTGTTGCTCCTGAGTGGGCTGGCCTTTGGTTGCCAGTCGAAGCAGGACAATACCGCCCAATCGGGCGACTCGACAGCCACAACAGCAACGGCCACCACCGAAACGTCCACGGGCAATGTGCAGTTGCTTCAAAACCTGCCCGAAGCCTACAACACCCCCGACGGTTTGGCCCTTGCGCCCGACAGCAGCGTGATTCTGTCGGTGTGCAACTTCGGAAACCCCTCGTTTCCGGCGGCATTGCTTCGGCTCGAAGGAGACTCATTGCGGTTCTTTTTTGCCCCACCCGCCCTCGAAGAAACCCGCCACGCCGGACCAATGGATTTGGCATACGGCCCCGATGGTCATCTGTACTATGCTGACAATCAGTATTTTTATAACCGAAACTATAAATCGCGGTTGATGCGTATTCGGATGCAGGGCGGCAAACCCACCAAAGCCGAGCCGGTCGTGACGGGCCTCCGATTGCCCAACGCAATTGTCTGGGAAGGCAACACGCTCTACATCACCGACAGCCAATGGGACACGCCCGACCGGCCCCGCGACAGCGCGATTTTGCGCTTTTCGCTGGCCGAAATGAGCACCGGAACGCCCGTGAAAATGACGTCCGGCCCCGCAGACCCGCATGTGTTTACAACCTTCACCACGGGTGAAAACGAGAGCGGCATCGACAATGGCTGCGATGGCCTCGACTTCGACAGCAAGGGTAACCTCTACACGGGCGGCTTCGGCGACGGTATCCTGTTCAAGATGACCCTGAAGCCCGACGGGTCGATGGCCAACAAAACCCAAATCGCCAAACTCGCCTGCGTCGATGGCCTCATCGTGGATCGCGCGACCGACCGGCTCTACGTCTGCGATTCTAAAAGCAATGCCATTCGCATCGTCACGACGGAGGGCGCGGTGAGTACCCTTGCCGAAAACGGCGACACCGACGGGGCCAACGGCCTGCTCGACCAACCCGCCGAGGTGCTGTTGCGTGGGCGTCGCCTGTTCATTTCCAACTACGACCTCCCCGAAGGCAAGTTCAAAAACCAACGCTTCGACGCCCCGCACACGATGTCGTACGTAGACTTAAAGTAAAGTAGAGATGCGTTTAACGTGAGTGTGGTGCATTTTGTACGGTCCGTTCATCCGAATTTGGTTGGTTTTGGTAGGCTATCGAGCCATTTTGCAAACTCGATAGCCCACCAAAAAACCGCTACCGACCACCCGATGACTGAACAGAATAGCTTTGAAGAGATTGTCTTTGCCTGTATGAGTCAATTTGTGTTCGACGAAGATGACCTGGACTACGCGCTCATACCCCGCCACGCCAAAACGTTGCAGACGTTGGCCAACGTAAGCAATTCGGGCGTGCAGATTTTCGATCTCTATCGAAAGCAAGTTGCCTTTTTCTCGTCCAACTTTGGGGGTATGCTGGGCTACGAACCAGTTGATTACGAGGGCCAGAACTACCATTTTTTTGAAACGAAAATTCACCCCGACGAGAAACTTCAACTGGCTCTTCGGGGCGTTTCGGTGTTGAAACTATTCGCGGCCTTCACGAACGACCAAAAATTAAATCATAAAGTCATCTACGAATACCGCATGCTGAATGCCGAGGGCAACTACGTTCGGCTTGTTGAGCAGTATCAGGTACTGGAACTAGACCCAAAAGGCCAGATATGGCTCATGTTCAGCATGGTCGACATTTCGCCCAGCCAGGAATCCGAAGGCTCGGTGAAATGCCAAATCCTCAATTTCAGGACGGGGAGTTTCATTCCGTTTGATATTGAGCAAAAGCTCCAGTTAGAACTGACGAAGCGCGAATTGGAGATACTAAAGCTGGTGAAACAGGGATTTCTGAGCAAAGAAATCTCGGATAAACTTTCTATCAGCGTTCACACGGTCAATACGCACCGGTATCGTTTTCTGGAGAAACTGGGGGCCAATAACTCGATTGAGGCCGTGGTTTTTGCCTCCAAATATGGCCTTTTGGACTGAGCGTACTAATAAATCAGTATTGTGCCGGGGTAGATGTGAGAAGACCTTTGTGGCTTCACAACACCTACACAGTCAGTATGATACGAATTTATTTAGGGTTCCTCTTTGCGTTTGTCTCGACGTTCGTTTCAGCCCAGCCCACCCAAACTATTCGAGGATCGGTCCTCGACGAAGCTTCCAAAAAGCCGATCCCCTTTGCTTCTCTGGCGTTAGTGAAAACAACGCCACTCATCGGCGCAACCACCGACGAGACGGGAGCTTTCTCCATAACGAACGTTCCCGTGGGCCGGTACGACCTACAGGTTACGGTTGTCGGCTACGAGTCGGCTATTGTGCGCGAGGTCGCGGTTGGGGCGGGTAAGCAAACCTTCCTGACCATTCACCTTAAGGAAGCGGTAACGTTACTGGACGAGGTGGTAGCCCGGCCTCACGTCAGTAAGGAGCGGCCCCTCAACACAATGGCTACGGTTAGTGCCAAAATGCTGAGTGTCGAAGAAGCCAAACGCTATGCCGGTGGCTTCGACGACCCCGCCCGGCTCGCGTCTGCGTTTGCGGGCGTAGCGAGCAACACGGGCGATAACGGCATTATCGTACGCGGTAATGCACCCAAGTTTTTGCAGTGGAAAATGGAGGGCATCGAAATTCCCAGCCCCAATCACTTTGGCGATCTCAACTACCTGGGTGGGGGTGTTCTGACCGCCCTGAGCAGCCAAATGCTGGCCAACTCCGATTTCCTGACGGGGGCGTTTCCTGCCGAATACAACAATGCGTTGTCGGGCGTATTCGACATAGCCTTGCGAACGGGCAGCAACCAGAAACGCGAAAGCACCCTTCAGGTGGGGCTTGTGGGTTTGGAAAGTGCGTCTGAAGGTCCGTTCAGGAAAGGCAGACGCTCGTCGTATCTCTACAACTATCGGTATTCGACCCTGGCCCTGCTGAAACCGCTCCTGCCCGAAGACGCCGAAACCATTACGTATCAGGACCTTTCGTTCAAGCTGAATTTCCCCACGCGCAACGCCGGTACGTTTTCGGTGTGGGGGATGGGGTTTACCGATGGCGCAAGTTCGAAGCCTAAAAAAGATCGTAACGACTGGCAGTATGCCGACGATAACGAAGACAACGTCATCAGGCAGTCTACCGGTGTCGTGGGTGTGGGTCATACGTATGTCCTGAAAAACGACGGGTACTGGAAAACAACGGTAGCCACCACAGTCAATGAGGTCGATTGGACGGCCCAAAAACTGAACCGTGAACTTACGTTGACCCCCTACAGCAAAATCGCGAACACAAACTGGAATGTCATTTTATCGTCGTACCTGAACAAAAAACTGGGTGTCCGACATACCAACCGAACGGGGGTTTCGCTCAACAGTATGCACTACGACATCCTGCTCAACAAAGCCCGCAACGCCGGGGAGGTGCCGCAGGAAATCGTGAAGGCAACTGGGCAAAGTATGTTGCTGTCGGGGTACAGCAGTTCGGCTATCTATTTGACCAACAGGCTGGTAATAAACGTTGGGGTGAACGCCCAGTTGTTCACGCTCAACAATCGCTACACCCTCGAACCACGACTTGGGTTTCGCCAACAGATCAACGAGAAACACTCGGTCGGAGTAGCCTATGGCCTGCACAGTCGCCTGGAGAAGCTGAATTACTACTATAATAACTCACTGTCAACGGGGGAGAAGGCCGTAAACCGAAACCTCGACTTCTCGAAAGCCCACCACGTTGTGTTGAGCTACGACTGGAATATTTCAGACCTCGTTCACCTCAAAATTGAACCGTATTACCAACGGTTGTTCTCAATACCAGTCATTCAGGATAGCTCGTTCTCGTTCATCAACCTGCAAAGCGACTTATTCTTTGGCGAAAAGCTACAGAACACAGGCCTGGGCCGAAACTACGGAATTGACCTGACGCTCGAAAAATACGTGTCGAACGGGTACTACTATTTGCTGTCGGGGTCGTTGTTCAACGCCGAATACAGGGGTGGTGACGGGGTTTGGCGAAGCACCCGCTTCAATCGCCAGTACGTAGCCAATTTCCTGATTGGAAAGGAATGGGCGATGGGCAAAAACAAGCAGAACACACTCAGCCTGAACACCCGACTGAGCTATCAGGGCGGTAACCGGTATTCGCCCATCAACGAGTCTGCCTCGATCAGAGCCAACGAGGTCGTCTATGATGAAACACGGGCTTTCTCGCTCCAATCGGACCCGCTGCTGCATGTCCATTTCACGGCCATATACCGAATCAACAAAAGAAAGCGAGCAAGCGAGATCGCGTTGAAAATCCTGAACCTGACGCAGCAACCCGATTTCAGAGGCCACCTCTTCAACCGGCTTACCAACTCGGTCGATAAAGAGCTACCCGCACTCGCTATTCCCAATTTGAGCTACAAAATTGAATTTTAACAACCACCAATCATGAACTCCATCAATACACTCACCCAAATGAATAAGTCGAACGCCACTGCCACGGGTATTTGCTTTATTGTGGCAGCCGTCACGTCGATAGTCGGCAAACTGCTTTACGCACCAGTCTTACTAAACCCCAACTACCTGACGATAGGTGCAACAGAGGCCAGTCAAGTTATTTTGGGAGCCGTTTTTGAGCTGATTTTAGCCGTCACAGCCATCGGTACGGGTATATTCATGTATCCGTTTCTGCGCCGATTCAACGAAAGCCTGGGGCTGGGCTACGTGTTTTTCCGGGCGTTGGAGGTGGTTTTTATCCTGATTGGTCTGGTCAGTGTGCTGGCACTGGTCACACTGAGCAAGTCATACACGGCATCGCCCACGCCCGACATAGCGCATTTTGGACCAGTTGGAACAATCTTGAAAAGTATTCACGACTGGTCGTTTATTTTAGGCCCCAATTTTATGCTTGGCATCAACACGTTCATCTACAGTTATCTGTTTTTTGTCTCCGGGCTTTTGCCCAAACCCATAGCCATACTGGGTCTGACATCGTCGGTGTTGATCTTTACCGTATCGCTGCTCGAACTGTTTGGCGCCGTTCAGCAGGTATCAGTAGTGGGCTTTTTGTTAGCGTTTCCTATCTTCATAAACGAGATGATGGTGGCGGTGTGGCTGATTAGGAAAGGATTCAATCTTTCCCCAAATTTTTAGACAAATGTCCTCATTTGCTCGTTGAGGTACCGCTACTTTTGGGCTTGACTTCAACTTCATGTTACCCATGAGTAAACGTATTCTAATTATCAACGGCCACCCCGACCAGGCGAGTTTCAATTATGGTCTTGCCGATGCGTATCGGCAGGGGGCAGCCGAAACCGGAGCTACGATTCAGGAGATTACCATTGCCCAACTTCAATTCGACCCGAACCTGCGCTACGGTTACCGAAAGCGCATCGACCTGGAACCTGATTTACTCACCTCGTTGGACAAAATTCGCTGGGCCGAACACTTGGTTTGGGTGCATCCGGTCTGGTGGGGCGGCTTGCCTGCCTTGATGAAAGGCTTCATCGACCGATTATTTTTGCCTGGTATTGCCTTTCAGTATCGTACTGACTCGGTCTGGTGGGACAAACTATTTGCCGGAAAAACCGCCCACATCATCACCACGGTCGATCAGCCTGCCTGGTACTACTGGCTCGTGTTTGGCAACCCAAGCGTGAACCAGCTCAAACGGAGCGTTCTGGAATTTTGTGGCATAAAACCAGTACACGTGACCTACATTGGTGCTGTGCGTAACTCCACTGAGCAACAGCGTGCTCGCTGGCTACAGAGCGTTTCGCGGCTGGGCCGCCAGTTGAAATAGTGTCTGCTTGACCAGTAACTAATAACCGATTGATACACCTTATCCGACTCCTGCAAGAGGCCGGTATCGACCAGGCCGATGCCTCGCTCATCGCCCAGGCATTCACGGCCAAAGTCTTCCGCAAAGGGGATTATTTGCTACGTGAAGGCACCACCTGCCGACATGTCGGGTTTGTGGAGGAGGGTCTCTTTTTATTTTTCATTCTCGCCAACGGTCAGGAGCGCATTACCTATACCGTAGGCAAAAATGGCTTCCTGACGTCGTTGTGGAGCTTTTTGCAGCAGAAGCCCGCCCGCGAAAACATCCGTTGTGTTCAGAAAGGTCGAGTTTGGCTCATCAGCCAACCGGAACTACTCCGCTTGCAGCAGCAGGTTGTGGGGTTTCAGGAATTCTACACACGCCTGCTCGAAAAAGAGATATGTTGTATTGAAGAGAGCCGCTATGACCTCATAGCACTCACCGCTGAAGAACGTTATGAAAAACTCTTGCACGAGTCACCCCATTTGCTTCAGCAGATACCGCTACACTATCTTGCCGCCCTGCTGGGCATAACGGGCCGCCATCTCAGCCGCATTCGTGCCAAACAGGTAGTGCGGACCTCCTAAACGTAAAATTCAGATGCGTCCTTTTCCTTTTCTAACGACGTGGCAGTGTCTAACCGTTCTGCGCGTAGCGTTGGGCCTAATGATGATGGTCCATGGTGCCGCCCGCCTGTATGTAGGCTCGGTGGGGGCATTTGGGGGTTTTCTGAACAGCAAAGGCTTGTTGATCGGCCCCCTGCTTGCCTGGGCCGTTACGGTCAACGACCTAATCGGTGGTGCTCTTCTGGCAATGGGCTACTTCCGCCGATGGCTCAGTCTCGGCTTCATTCTGGTCATGCTGGGCGGCATCCTGCTGGTTCATCTGCCCAACGGTTGGTTTGTGGTGGGCCATCAGCAGGGCGGTATCGAATACAACGTGTTGCTGATCCTGTGCTTTCTGCTAGTGGCCTCCACCAACGATATACCTGCTACATTGAAGAGAGAAAAATGATACTTGAACTGCTCAAGAATCCCAAACGACTCTTTCTGATCGACAGCCTCGGAGCCATGCTAACGCTGTTTGGCCTGATCGGTATCTTGTTGCCGCTAAAAAAATGGTTTGGAATGCCTCGCCAGACCCTGCTGCTATTGGCAGTTATTGCATTGGGCCTGGCCATCTATTCGGGCTGTTGCCTCCTGTTTGTGAAACGCAACTGGCGACCGTTTCTGAAGATAGTGAGCGTGGCTAACCTGCTGTATTGCGCCCTGACGGCAGGTATGGTCATCACCCACTACGCCCAACTAACCGCGCTTGGGGTAGCCTATTTTGTGGCCGAAATCGGCATTGTTTGCGGGTTGGTGTACGTTGAATATCAGACTATTGCACAGTCTGAATGAGGGGAAATATTGATTTTACTCAATATTTATCCTAATTTTACTCAATACACTGAGTAAAATTATGTTTGAGCGGAGCGAACTTTCAACGTTGAAGAACCGAATCAACGAACCACGTCGATTCATGCAAGTGCTTATAGGGCCGCGCCAAGTTGGTAAGACTACCTTGGTGCGCCAACTCAGTACTCAACTGACCTTTCCTGTGCAATACACCTCGGCGGATGCTGTCGGTGGGGCCAACTCCGCCTGGATTGTTCAGCAGTGGGAGGCAGCCCGATTTCAACTGCGATCCAGTGGTGCTTCCGAAGCATTGTTGATTATTGACGAAATTCAAAAGATTGACAATTGGGCTGAACACGTCAAAGCGCAATGGGATCTGGATACCTTCAATCAAACTCCTCTCAAAGTAATCTTATTGGGGTCCGCCCGTTTGTTGATTCAGCGGGGCCTGAGTGAGTCGCTAGCTGGCCGCTTCGAGTTGCTGATGCTCAACCACTGGAGTTTGCGGGAGATGGAAACGGCCTTCGGCATGACGCCGGACGAGTTTGTCTGGTTTGGCGGCTACCCGGGGGCGGCTCCCCTGATTCGTGAGCCGGACCGTTGGCGGGATTATATCTTGAACGGCTTGGTCGAAACAACCGTGTCGAAGGATATTTTGATGATGACACGGGTGGATAAACCCGCTCTGTTGCGGCAATTGTTTGAGCTAGGTTGCAGCTATTCGGGGCAGATTCTGTCCTACACAAAACTACTGGGTCAGCTACAAGATGCAGGCAATACAACGACCCTGTCGCACTACGCACAATTATTGGATTCAGCCGGTCTGTTAAGCAGTTTGGAGAAGTATGCGGTCGATAAAGCCCGACAGCGAGGCTCCATCCCAAAATGGCAAGTGCAGAATAGCGCGTTATTTAGCATCTTCTCACCGTACTCGTTTGAGCAGGTCCGCGCCAACCCGGTAGAATGGGGCCGTTGGGTAGAAACGGCGGTTGGCGTTCATTTAAGTCGGGCTGCCCAAACGAACAGACTAAAGTTGTTTTACTGGCGGGAGGGCAACGACGAAGTGGATTTCGTACTTCAGCAAGGGCATCAGGTAGTGGGTTTAGAGGTAAAAAGTGGTCGACGACAAAGTGCCCCCGGAATGACGGTGTTTCAACGCAAGATGCACCCAGACAAGGTGCTGCTGGTCGGACAAAGCGGTATTCCCTGGATTGATTTTCTACGAGCCGACCCGTTTAGTTTGTTCTAGTAAGTAGACCCACGAATCAGGAAAATGTGTAATCGACTCCATAGACCTGGGTTAACAGTTCCTGGGGGCCATCGAGAATCCGGGCCGCACGGGGTAGTTTGGGGCTGACGGGCGAGTGGGCCGCTAAATACGCTTTCATGACCGAGTGGAGCGATTCGGCGGTGTTTCGCGCATCGCTTACGCCTTTCATTCGGCAGAGCATGTCGGCGGGGTCGCCCTCGCGTTCGCAGGCACAAATTGTGTAGGTACGGGCCGGGTCGAGGGGTTGCCCGCGTACACGCACGGCCTGCACCCTCGCTCCGGCCTGTGCGAACGCCTTGAAATCGACCTCCATTCCCTTGAAACGCACAACCCATCCACCGAATCGCTTGGTGGCGTCCTGCGCAAATACGTTTTGCAGTTCTTTTTCGAGCCAGTCCACCAGTTGTTGACCGGTGGCCTTGCCCACCCGGACCATCGCATCAACGGGCAGCATATCGTACAGATAGCCTTCGGTGATAGCAACCCGCCCGTCCGGTCCTGCCGTGCGCGGGGGGCAAAACCGAAACCCGTTGGAGAGGGCAATATCGGTCTTGACGCGCCACAGGAGGGCATCGGTGATAAGCGTGTCGATGGTGTTTTCGACCACAAAGTTGCGATACAGTGGCTCGGTGCTGTAGCCAATGACCCGGTCGATGTCGGCCTTGTGGGGGGCCTCAATTGTATCGACCAACCGCGATACCGCCAGATCGGCCTTGTATCGGCGCGGATCGACCTCGACCAACTCGTACCGATGATCGGTGATTTTGCCTTGCCGAACAGTGAGATCGAGCCGACCCACAAACGAACCAAACGCGCCCGGTTCAACCACCCGGGCAAATTTGCATTGGATTGGCTTGCGCACCCGTTCGTGGGTGTCGGCCCCGAAAATATAATCGACTCCCTCACAGTCGGGGTTATTGGCCAGCGCGATTTGCTGCGACAAGCCCAAATGTGCCAGCACCACCACCAGATCGCAGCGTTCCTGTTGACGCAGCACGTTTACCCAGTATTTGATGCTCTCTTCGGGTTTGGTGTACACGATTCCTCTGCTGTAAAGCGGTGACTGCCGGATGGGTACAAGCGGGTCGGTATAGCCCAGAAACCCGATTTTCACGCCTAATCGGTTGATAATCTGGTAGGGTTGAAAAATCAGTTCTCCTTTTCGGCCCTCGCCCACGTCGTGGTGCATGTTGGTGCAGACTTTCGGGGCTTTCAGCCCCCCCATCAGATTCTGCATTGCCTTTTTGTAGTAGACAACTTCCCAATTGCCGGGCAAAAACAGGTCGTAATTCAGCGCGTTCAGCAGGGGTATAAATGCCGCGCCTTCCGTTTTTACGGCCAGCATACTGCCCTGGAACATATCGCCCGTGTCGATCAGCAACGTATTGTCCGGGTTTTTACGCCGAATGCTGTCGATAGCCGTTGCCAGGTGAGCGTATCCACCGGCTTTCCGAAACGTGAGTTGGTTGTTTTCCCAGAATAACTCGTCGTGGGCGCGAAGCTGACAATGCACGTCGGTGGTTTGCAATAGCGTAATAACCCCATCAGTGTCGGCCGGTGGCTCATGGCCCAAGGGTGGTGCGGGGTTGGGTGCGGCTACCGATTGGGTCGTTGGCAGGCCGAGGGAGGTAGCCCCCGCCAGCAGGCCCGATTGCAGAAAATGTCGTCTTGTGGTCATAACGGGAGCGGCTTTTTGGTTTCTTTCTTGTGGGCTTCTTTCCACGCTTTGATCGGCCCGAAGGGACCATATTTATGCTGTTGTTCGCTGAACGGATCGGCGAAGGGGCCAAATGGATGATCGACGGGTTTGCCGGCTATGTTGGGCCAGTCGTGGCTCAGGTCCATTGTGGGGCGGGGCTGCGAATTGATGTAAGCAGCCACGTCCCAGGCTTCTTCGTCGGTGAGTTGGGGACGTTCGTAGGTGGCTCCCAGGGGCATGTTGTAGCGAACGTAGCCCGCTAAACTCGACAGCCGGAACAGGCCCGCCCCCTGATTATAGCTGTGTGCTCCCCACACCGGCGGGTAAGTGTAGCTGCGCCCCCCCTCGGCCATCAGCCCGCTTCCGTTAGCCTGATGACAACTCTGGCATTTCTGGGTGTACACCAATTGGCCCTTACCGGGGTCGGCGGCTCGTTTAAGACCCTTGAGCTTGAAAAGACCGGCCCCACGCGGGGCTTTTTTGGGTGGCACGTCGGTCCCCAACCATTTGATATACGCCAAAATGGCCTTCATCTCCCGGCTTGTCGAGTCGAGGGGAGTACCGTTCAGGCTCCGCCGAAAGCAGTCGTTGACTCGCTTTACCTGATTCTCGACCGTGCCCGACCGCTCTCTAAATTTGGGGTAGGTAGCCTGTACGGCCCCGTAATTGTTGCCCCAGGGCTGCGTCCCCGCGTTGAGGTGGCAGTTCTGGCAGTTCATGCCGTTGGTCAGGTGCGCCACCGATCCGTTGGGGCCAACATAATCGGCGGTGTGGGCGATGAGTTCGCGCCCGTACCGCACCAGATCCTGTTCGGCAACCGACAGCCGCATCAGCCGCCAGTCGGAGGGGGCTGTCCAGAGGTTGACAAAATTAGAATCGGGTGGGGGGGCGGTTGCGCGGGTGGGTGGTTGTTCGGCCAGGGCAGGGTGAGTGCGTCGCCACTCCAGCCCGAAAAGCGTGATCAGCAGAATCGTGGCCAGTGTCATCAGGCCCCCCAGCATCCAGAATATGCGGGTGAGGTTACGGGCAGAAAGGTCGTCGTTACGGGGATTCATTGGGGGGGGGTAGCTTAAAAACTTCGCACTCGTTCACAAGGTATGAAACCGCTCCCGAATCTCATTGACCAGTGATTGAAAAGCCGGTTTGCCGAGCAGATTTTTGTCCCAGCAGAGGTCCATCGCGGCCAAATCGTAGGTGTGTTTGATGCGGGCACCGGGCACGACGGCCCCGTTGGCGTCGCGGTCGCGGCCCATGAGCCAAAGCGTGTCGGCGACCGACGCTGTAGCCACAATGTCGTGCGAAACGATGATGATCGTGTTCATCTCATGGGCGTGGGCAATCTCACCGATCATCTCCGCCACCTCCTCGATCATCAGGATGTCCAGCCCGCTAAACGGCTCGTCGAGCAACAGAAAATGCTCAGAACAAAGCAGTTGTTGGGCGATGGCCACCCGTTGCCGTTGCCCACCCGACAGTTGGGCGGGGTAGAGTTCGAGCTTGTCGGCCATATGGAAACGGCCCATCAGGTCGCGCATGCGGTCGGCGGCTTCGCCCGCGTTGGGGTAACGTTTGTTGGCTGCGAGCATGAGGTTACCCTTGACCGTTCGGTGAAAAAACAGGGGATAATTCTGCTGAACCACGCCCACCATGCCCGGCTGAACCGGCTGGAGCGGATGCCCAAGCTGCACCGTGCCGGTGTCGGGTTTGAGTAGGCCCGCCAAAATCTCGAAAAACTTGGTCTTGCCCACCCCCGACGGCCCCAGAAACCCCACCACCTGCCCCGTCGCCTGACCGGGCCGGACCACGTCGCAAATATCCACCGACAGATCGCGCAGGATGCGGTTGCCTCCGAGCGTCAGGCTGATGTTCTCGGCCTGTAAAATAACGTTCGTACGTTGTGCGTTGGTCATCGTTGGTCGAGGGTGAGGTGGGCGTAGGGGCAAAACAGGCGTTTCAGGAAGCCGATACCGTAGTCGAGAAACACCCCGACGAGCAAAATAACCACCTGAATGGCAAACACAGCATCGAGCCGGAAGTGTTTGTTCTGGTTCAGGAGCATGGTGCCAATGCCGCCCTCGGCCCGCGAAATGCCTTCCACGAGCGTGAGCATCATCCAGGCGATGGCAAAATTCTGCCGGATCAGCTCAAACACCACATCGATACGGCCCAAGATCACCACCTCCCAAACCACCTGCCACTCCGACATGCGGAGCGTACGGGCGTGGTTGAGTTCGTTGCGCGTGACGCTCTGCACCACGGCCACCATGTTGGTCACGAAAAACACCGTGATGCCGAACACCAGCAGCCAGACCTTGAGGCTGTGGCCGCTGTGGGTCATGAGCGTGAACACAAACGACAGACCCACCAGCGTCAGAAACCGGAATTTCGACACCAGAAACGCCAGAGGCCGGAAAAAAGGAATCACCGTCGCGTAGGCAATCAGCAGTGAAAACAGGGTCGCTAACGCCATCGACTTGAGGCTCAGGGCCATGCTCGTCCAGAGTTCCTGAACGAGATTTTCCTCCTGCGTGAGTCGCCCCAACGCCCGTACAATCTCGACGGGCGTGGGCAACAGGGGCGACTGCGATACAAACCAAATCAGGGCCGTGACAAGCACCTGAACCACCACCATCCCCAAAAACATGGAGCGGTCGGGCCGACCATTAGGCCGGAATAATTCGAGCAAGTTGTTTTTCATCGGCTTATTTACCCATAACCACCGTTACCCGGCGATTTTTAGCACGTCCGTCAGGTGTTGCGTTGGACGTCAGCGGGTTGTCTTGTCCGTGCGCAATCACGCTCAGACGACCATCGGGGAAGTTGCTTTTCGATTTGGCCTCCAGCCACTGCTTCACGGCAAAGGCGCGGTCTTCCGAGAGTTGGCGGTTTTGCGTCGGGTCGCCCACGTTGTCGGTGTGACCGTGTAGCTCTACGCGCAGGTTCGAGGCCACCACGAGGTCGTTGAACAGGCTTTGCATTTCACGTTCGGCGGCAGGAGTCAGCTTGTTACTGCCCGACTGGAAGGCGATATTCCAAGACTTCTCGGCCACTTTTTGCCGGATCGCATCGTCGTCGTTGAAGGTCAGTTTGTCGGCCTCAGCAATGGTCGTTGTCCGGCCCGCCACGGCTTTCAGGTAGCTTAGGTCAATCACATCGTCGGCGGGCGGGTAGGTGGGCATCAGCTTGGGATACAGTTGCTTGGTCACGTCGCCGAAGAGCGTGTACACGATCTTGTAGACGTTGGTGCTGCCCTGCCCCATGCCGAACAGTTCGAGGTTATCGCCCAGGTTATGCACCCGCGAACCGCCCAACTCGACCACCTGCCCCTGCTTGTCGGCCTCGGTTACGCCGTTGTAATATTTCACCCAATACGGGCCGTTTTCCTCGTTGTAGACCTTCGCCGAAATCTCACCCGCCTTGTTCAGGGCCGCCGAATACGACTTCACTTGGTCGCCCCCTTTAGCCAGCGCGTCGATCAGGTTCTCAACGGTCGGGCGGTTGTCCTCCATCCATTTCTTGATGCCGATCACTACGCAGGGCATTTGCGAACGATATTCTTTGGTCGAAACGATGGACACCAACCCACCTTTTTTCTCGGCCACCATCACGTCGCCGGGTGTCCAGGTCGCCACGGCCCCCACTTTCACGCGCCGGGTTTCGCCGGTGGCCTTGCCGTTCACCACTACGGGCCGGTCTTCGGCATAGTCGGAAATGTATTTCTGAGCCGCGTCGATGTAGGAATCAGCCGCCACGAAGTTCATCGCGTCGGGGTCGTACGATTTTTCGTCGGGATTCACCTTGATGCCGTTGTCGCCACACCATTTCACGACAATATTCCAGTCGCCATCGCGCAGGTAAGCCGCACAAAGCCCACCCTTCGCCGACTGCGGGTTGTCGCGCCAGGCCGCCGGACCCATCAGTTTGTCTTCGCCGAGCGATTTGCCGCAGGTGTAGATAATCTGTGCCTTGTATTCGGGGCCGAGCTTTTCGAGTTCAGGGTTCAGGCCCGCCAAAAACGAGGGGGCACCGTCGCCCATGATCGACACAAAATGGACACCCTCGGTGGTTTTGGGGTCTTTTTTGTACTCGTTGGCAAACTTGATGAGCGACGCCTGCATCTGCGGCACGTCGTCTTGCCGGGTCAGGCTCAGGTTGATCTTGTTTTGGGCCATAATCGACCCCTCCGTGGTTTTAGGACCACCATTAGCAAACATCAGACCCATTTGGGCATTCCAGGCCCAGAGTTGCCAGCGGATTTCGGGTGCGTCGAGCGAGGCCACCTTGTCGGAAGGCATGGCCATTTGCGGCACCGCAGTAGCGGCATTTTTCGGCGCGTCGGGCAGGTCGATTCGGCTCACGGTTTGCGACTCGGCGATGGTCTTTTTCAGCACATAGCCACTATCGACGATCAGCCATTTCAACCCCCACAATCCAGCCAGTATAAGAGCAGTAACAAGTAGTCGACCCGGTACAGTTAAGCGGTTCATCGAGTGTGTAGTATTTAAGTTAAGACAAGCAATTACAGCGCGTAATTGCAAAAAAGTCCACAAATATTCAAATCTGCTAGGTCACCAAAAAGGAATTTGTGTGCCAATGGCTGCAAAATGGCCTGAATGGCTCGTACCGTTTAAGAAAGGATAGGGGTTGTCGCTTGCTGTTGCCTTAAAAAGGTGTTAATTTAGCCGGTCCCTCTGTTCGTAAAATACTACCCATGTACCAACGTTTTACCGTTCTCTCTTTTTTGTCTATTGGTTTGTGGATTATTCTGTCCGCCCCATCAGTCACGGCGCAACAAACACCGCTTCAGCCTACTCCCCGGCAACCCTTCACGCCTACGCCAGCCTCGGTCCGGGGCTACTGGAATATTGATGTGGTAGGCGACTTCACCCTGCCCCGCACCAAGTCGATCACCTTTTCGGGGGCGGGCCGCAACCTGCATGTGGCGCAGGATTGGAGCAAGTTGTTCCGGCGGGGATTTTCGTCTATTGAACAATCACGAATGACCACCGATGAAATTCGGACGCCTTTCGACCCCAAGCCCGCTGGCTGGCGCAGCCGCCTGACCTCCGACCAACGTGCCCTAATTATTTATCAGGACTACCTGTTGCCCTTGCCCTTCAACATCCCCTGGGCTAAACAGGGTGATTTGGCCCCTTTTACCTATTTTGAACAACCAAACGGCTCGCCTACACCCCGTCAGGATTTGCAAAGTGCGATGGGCGAACTGAGCGGGGGCTGCGCCACCTTCGGCGATTGTGACCTGTCGGGCAACCGAAGCACCTTCAGTAAGATTTTTTTCGATCTGGAAAATGAAGGTGTCCGTTTCGAAAACCGGCAGGATCAGGCCAACCTGTATGCCTATAAAGTATGGAAGCTACGGCAGGCCGTCAGTCCGAATACTGAAATTGGCGGTATCGGCCCCGTCCCCCACAACAGCTTCGGCTACTCCCGCTCGTCGGACTATGCCGTGACAACCCCCGACTGGCTCTGGATCACCGGGGCACAACACATCGACGCCACCAATACCCGTGGACGGGGCATGCCCGACGCCCTGCTGGGCAAATCGTTTGGTGAGCAGGTGGACTTCGCCATGCCGGGCACCTACTTTCTGTCGGGTGATTTCGACTACAACGCCCCC
>RDXN01000094.1 GCA_004292855.1 Cytophagales bacterium | reverse complement strand
AGGGCTACACGCACTTTCAAACCTTAGTAGATGGATACAGGATGTCAAAGAACGAGTACTTAAAAACAAACCCCCAGACTTGTGGGTAAACCTCACCCCATTAGGGAGGGGCTAAAAGGCACTTATCTCTCCCATTCTGAAGCTTCAAAAAGGGCAAGTAGATGGTCTCGCGAAGCCCCTCCCTAATGGGGAGGGGTTGGGGTGGGGTTAGTCGGGGTGAATTGTTCACTGCTTCATTTTTCATTGACCCTGCAAAGCTCTGGCGGAGTTTTGTAACGCACTGCTACATAGTGTTAAGTAGTGTTAACGGAGTCGGAAAGGCCGGTTTGCCCGTGTAGCTTTGGTCTATGAATCGACGCATTCGAACCATCTTCTGGCTGATGACCCTCTGCATTGTAGGGGTGTATGGGTTTCAGGGCTATTGGCTCTGGACCACCTACCAGCTTAATCGACGGCAGTTTTCGCAGTCGGTGCAGGATGCCCTGGCGCAGGTGATGCAGCGGCAGCAAGTGGCCGAAGCCGACCGGCTGTTGTCGGGGGAGCTGTCGATGAATACGTCGTCGGAGGGCGGCCAAACGCAGGTCTTTGTGCGCCGGTTCAACGCAGAGGAGGGGCGTATCAGGGTGTTTGTGGACGAGCGCGCAAAAAAGGCGGAGATACCGGGGAAAGCTACGGTGAAGGCTCCGGCTGATACGCTCGCCCGTCGGATTTCGGGGTTGTTGCTCAACCACTGGGCGGGGGGAGCGGTGTTCGATCTGAGCAAACTCCGCACCGCCTATGCCCTGGAGTTGAAGAATCGGGGGATCAACGCTCCGTTCCGGCTCGACACGCTCCAGATTCGACCGCAGAAAACTGCCGAAAACATTGTCATTTTCGATACCCGGACTACCAATCCCAACGCTGAGGGAGTTCAAACGATCCCTATGCCCATTAACCCACGGCGATACTTGTTTGCTCAGGCATCGTTCGGATCGCCCGCGCTTTACCTGATACAACGGATGGGCTGGACGCTCGGCAGTTCGCTGCTCCTGCTGTTGCTCACAACGGGTTGTTTTCTGTTGATGCTGAACACGATTCTGCGGCAGAAGAAGTTGTCGGAGGTCAAAAACGACTTCATCAACAACATGACCCACGAGCTAAAAACGCCCATTGCCACCGTCGCAGCCGCTGTGGATGCCCTCCAGCATTTCGGTGCTCTAAACGACCCTCAGAAAACCCAGACCTACCTGACTATTTCCCGAAACAACCTGCAACGGCTCGCCGATCTGGTCGAGAAAGTCCTGAATTTGGCCGTAGAAGAAAAGCGCGAGCTGGTAATCCACCCCGAACCGCTTGATCTGGCTCAACTGGTTAACGACCTCGTTACCAACCATCAGGTGCAGGCGCAAAAGTCCGTTCAGTTTACCGTGGCTATTCCGGCCACGACCACTGTGTCCGTAGACCGTGTGCATTTCAGCAACGCGCTTAACAACCTGATCGACAACGCCATCAACTATTCGGGGGAGCAGGTTTCGGTGCGGCTGGGTTATCAGGCCCGGCCCAATGGCTGGCAGTTCACCGTGGCCGATACGGGCATTGGCATTCCGACCACCTACCAAACCGCCATTTTCGACCGGTTTTTCCGCGTGCCAACGGGCAACCTGCACCCAGTAAAAGGATTCGGATTGGGACTAGCCTACGTTCGGCAGGTGGTGGAGCGGCACGGCGGGCAGGTGGCCGTGCGGAGTGAGCCGGGAAAAGGAAGTGAGTTCATTTTAACGTTCTAACCGATGCCAAGCGTATTGTTGATTGAAGACGAACCGGCCCTGGCCCTGATTGTGCGCGACAGTCTCGAAGTGCGCGGCTTCACGGTCCTGTATGCGAGTGATGGCGTCGAGGGGCTGTGCCTGTTCAACCAGCACCAGCCCGACGTGGTCGTGGCCGACGTGATGATGCCCCAAATGGACGGTTTTACCCTCGCCGAGCGCATCCGGCAAACCAACGCCACCGTACCGATTATGTTCCTGACGGCCCGCTCGCAAACCGCCGACGTGGTGCGCGGCTTCGAACTGGGTGGTAACGACTACCTGAAAAAGCCGTTCAGTCTCGACGAATTGATTGTGCGTATCAACGCTCTGCTCCGTCGCCCGACGGTGTCGGAGACAAACCCGGCGTGGACTCGCTCGGCCACTCCCGCATTGCTGCCCATTGGTCGCTACCGCTTCGACCCGCCCCGTCAGAAACTCCTTCTCGAGAGCACCGAGGTACAACTCTCCCACCGTGAGTCGGAGTTGCTCCGGCGGCTCTACGAACAACGCAACCAGGTTCTCCAACGCAACGACGTCCTGCTCGAACTCTGGGGCGACGACTCGTTTTTCAATGGTCGCAGCCTCGACGTGTTCATCACCAAGCTCAGGCGGCACCTTCAAAACGACCCCACGGTGCAGATCGTTAACGTGCGCGGCATTGGCTATAAGTTGATTGTGTGAGGTAAACCTGCCTGACTCGCCCCCCCCAACAAACATAAACCCCAAAATGAGATAGCTCATTTTGGGGTTTATGTTTACTCTTAAGTGCTCTCGTAGGGATTCGAACCCCAAACCTCCTGATCCGTAGTCAGGTGCTCTATCCAATTGAGCTACGAAAGCATTGCCAGATGGCGTTTCCCGTTGATTGGGAGTGCAAAAGTAGGAATAAAAAGGGCCGTTGTCAATCTATTGCCCCGAAAAATTCGCTTTTCGTTTCATCAGGAAAGCACCAATGCCCTCCATCGCATCAGTCGATTTACCTAAAACATCCTGATTTTCAGCTTCCTGCTCCAACTGATGCTCAAGGCTACTGTAAAGCGATTGATTCAAAACTTTTTTCATCAACCCAATCGCTTTAGTAGGGGCTTGCGCATACTGCGCCACTACAGCGTTTGTAGCGTCGTTGAGTTCAACCATGGGCACCGACCGACTTACCAGACCCATATTGGCTGCTTCAGGGCCATATAATCGCCGACCCGTACTGCATAACTCAAACGCTTTGAGTGACCCAATTAACCGGGGCAGAAAGAACGTAGAACCGGCGTCGGGCATCAGACCAATGTTTATGAAAATCTGACTGAAATACGCTTCGTCGGCAGCTACGATCACATCGCAGGCCAGAGCCAGTGAGCAACCTGCCCCAGCGGCAACTCCGTTCACACGCGCTATAACGGGCTTTTCAACGTTGCGAATGGCCAGAATCATCGGGTGATATCCTTCGCGTAGCGACTGCCCAAGTGAAAGCCCCCCGCCCTGCTGACCCGTCGGACCGCCCATACCATCTTTAAGGTCGGCCCCCGAACAGAACGCCTTGTCGCCCGCGCCGGTCAGCACAATAACCCGCACTGATTCGTCGGCACCAGCCTGCTCAACGGCGGCTGTTATGTCCTTAATCAGGCCCCGGCTAAGGGCGTTGTACACTTGAGGCCGGTTTAGCGTAATGCGACAAACGCCATTGTCTGTTTCGTAGAGCAGATTCTCGTACATGTCGTGTTGATGGTTTTCAAATTAGTATGCAAGCATACGGCTTTTGCCCAAATAAAAAAAGCAGCAGAGCCGCCTTTGGTTTTCAGGAATGGTCAGAACAATAGCCAAACGGCTCCCACACTCACCACGATGCCGAGTAGCAGGCCACCGTTGACCTGGGCAAGGGTATGCGCATTCAGGTGCAGCCGCGCACTCATAATCAGGCCCGCAAGGCCTGTTAGCAGAGCTAGTATCAGGATGAGATCGGTTTCGCCAAAGCGCAGGGTAATGGCCATAAGCGTACCCAAAACACCCCCGATCCCCACGCTGTGTGCGCTGATTTTCCAGTACAACGAAATCAGGGCTACCAGTAGAATCGACACCGTAATACTCCCAAGCACAACGGCAATTTCGGGCGAGGTATCGGAAACGAGTTGCAGTTGGTTTGCAAACAGAAACGTCACGGCCGCATAGACAATGGCCGTGAACAGATAGGGCATGCGCCGGTCGAGCCGGTCGTCGAGGTACAGGCTACCAATGTAGCCGCTGCGAAATAGGAAATAGATCAGGATTGATGGAATGCCAAATGTACCCACCGCAATGAGCACCAGCAAACTTCCCCGAAAGCCACTCGAAAAGGCGTCGAGGCCCATCACGCCCGGCGTCAAAAAAAACAGGATGCCGAACAACAGCGTTGGCATGAAGAGTGGATGAAACAGAATGGATAGCGAACGGGCAAGACGCGTATTCAACAGAAGACAGGGATCAGTGAGCAGCCAACAGTGAGCAGCTAACAGGGTATAACAAAACAACAGCAAAGATAACTCTGTTCGCTGTTCACTGTTGGCTGTTCTCCCATTAAAGTTGTTTCCGCAACCGGGCCACCGGAATGTTCAGTTGTTCGCGGTACTTAGCCACCGTCCGACGGGCAATGTTATACCCCCGATCATTGAGCATTTTCTCCAGTTTATCGTCGGAGAGGGGATTCAGTTTGGGTTCGTTGTCGATCAGGTCTTTCAAGATGTTCTTTACCTCGCGGCTACTAACGTCCTCACCCGAATCGGTCGAGATCCCCTCCGAGAAGAAGTACTTGAGCGGATAAATACCAAATTCCGTTTGCACCGATTTACTGTTAGCCACCCGCGACACCGTCGACACGTCCATGTCGATCAGCGTGGCTATGTCTTTCAGAATCATAGGCCTAAGCTTCGACTCGTCGCCAGTCAGGAAAAAGTCGAACTGAAATTTAACGATGGCGTTCATAGTCCGCAACAGGGTTTGCTGCCGTTGCTTAATAGCGTCGATGAACCACTTGGCGGCATCGAGCCGTTGTTTCACAAACGTGACCGTTTCCTTAAGGGCCTTGTTATTTTTCGAGCTTTTGTCGTAGGTATCGAGCATCTCGGCAAACGACCGGCTAATGCGCAGTTCGGGCGCATTTTTCGAGTTAAGCGTTAGTTCGAGTTTGCTGTTGTTGTTGGTCAGAATAAAATCGGGAATCAGGTATTGAGCCGTCCCCTGCTCACCCTCAACAGAGCCGGGTTTAGGGTTCAACTTGGTGATAATATTGATCACCTGCTTCAGCGACTCGTCGGAAATATTGAGTCGACGCTGGATTTTATCGTAGTGTTTCTTGGAAAACTCGTCGAAAAACTCGTCAATAATTTTGATTGCCAGTAGAACGTATATGTCAGATTGGTCTTTGCGTTTTAGTTGAAGAATCAGGCACTCCTGCAAGGATCGGGCACCTATTCCGGGTGGATCGAAGGTCTGAATTTTCGCCAGTACTTCTTCGAGTTCGTCGGCGTCGGTAAACACACCCTGCGAAAATGCCAGGTCGTTCACAATGGCCTGCATGGATCGCCTGATGTATCCATCGCTTTCGATGCTTCCAATCAGTTGAAGGCCAACCACGCGTTGTGCTTCGGTTAGGCGCAGATAGCCGAACTGCTGCATCAGCGAGTCCATCAGGCTCGAACTGCTGGCAAGGGGCGATTCGCGTTCTTCTTCGTTGTAATTGCCGTCGCCCTGCATCTTGTAGCCGTTGTAATCGTCGCTACCCAGGTACCCATCAATGTCCAGATCATCATCGCGTGAACGGGGTTCATCGTCATAATCATCGGCGTAGGGGTCATCGTCGTTGGCTGGCTCGTCGTAATCATCCATGCCCTCTTCAAGGGCCGGGTTGATCTCCAATTCTTCTTCGATGCGGGTGTCGAGTTCAGCCGTTGGTATCTGCAACAACTTAATGAACTGTATCTGTTGAGGAGACAGTTTCTGTTGTAGCGTCTGATTAAGGCTTAACTTCTGCATAGAAAGTAGGCTAATGGTAATATGATGGTGTTGAGCAGAAGAGGATCGCCTAACTTCTGCGCAATTATCAGACCAATTTCCGCGAAATTTTGTTTACCGGCAATAAAAATTTTCAAAAACCGCTACCAGTTGCTCGTTATTTTGATTTAAAGGCAGCAAATCGCCCTCCTCAAATGGCAAACAAGTCGTTGACAATCAACGAATTAATACATGAAAATAATTTATATCAATAGCGTCAAAATTATTTTGTTCGACTTGATGGATACGCTCATGTTTGGTGGAAATCGGTTCGCAGACGACCAAAATTACACAGCAACGTATAGACAGGCAGGCGGGCGTTTTGGATGGCGTAAACCTATTTTTGCTTTCCCGTTGTTGTCCTAATAAATTGCCTCCGCCGATAGAACCGATACGCTTTAATGAAACTACTGACTGTTGCCGCTGGTGTTCTGAATCAGACGCCCCTTGCCTGGGATCATAACCGCCAAAATATCATCGACGCCATCGACGCAGCCCGGCAACGGGGCGTTAGCCTGCTGGTGTTGCCCGAACTCTGTATTTCGGGCTACAACTGCGACGATATGTTTTTTGCCCAAAACACCATTGATCAGTCCATAGCGTCGCTGCTCGACATTGTGTCGCACACGGGCGACATGGTGGTGTCGGTGGGGTTACCGTTGCGGCACAATAACCGGACCTACAACACAGCCTGCTTGATCGCCAACAAGCGAATTTTGGGTTTTGCCGTGAAGCAATACCTGCCCCAAAACGGCATCCATTACGAACCACGCTGGTTTCAGCCCTGGTCGGCGTTTGTGCGCGACGAGATCAAAGTCGGGGAGTTTAGCTACCCATTTGGCGATTTGGTGTTCGATCTGTCGGGCGGTACGGTTGGCTCGGTTCGGATCGGGTTCGAGATTTGTGAAGATGCCTGGATCGCGAATCGGCCCGGTCGGTCGCTGTACGAGCGGGGCGTCGATGTGATTCTGAACCCCTCGGCGAGCCATTTTTCGTTCAACAAGTCTGTCACACGCGAACGGCTGGTGGTCGACGCGAGCCGCTCGTTTGGGGTGAGCTACATTTACACCAACCTACTGGGCAACGAAGCAGGCCGGGCCATTTACGACGGCGACGCGATGGTAGCCTCCAACGGCTCGCTGCTGGTGTCGGGGCCACGCCTGAGTTATGAGGAGTTCGTGATCGTTCCGGCGGTGGTCGATGTGGAGTTGACGCGCCTGAATCAGGTGCAGAACCGGGGTAACCTGGCCCTCGCTTATCCCAACCTGCGCGTCTCGGACCGCTTCGACTGGCCGGAGGTGTCGCCCGTGAAACCACAGGTGGCCGAACTGGAGTCGTGGGAGCGGGGCGGCTACATCCGCGAGGAAGAGTTTGCGCGGGCCGTGGCCCTGGGCCTGTTCGATTACCTGCGCAAAAGTAAGTCGTCGGGCTACGTGCTGAGTTTGTCGGGCGGGGCCGATTCGTCGGCCATCGCGGCCACGGTGTTTTTGATGATTCGGATGGCGGTCGAGAACATCGGCATCGACGGCGTGAAGCGCAAGTTACACTACGTCAAGGCGTTGCAGGACTGCGAAACCGCCGAAGCGATGGTGAGTAAGCTGCTGACAACGATGTACCAGGGCACCCAAAACTCGTCGGACGACACGTTTAATTCGGCTAAAGACCTGGCCGAGAGCATTGGGGCGCGGTTCCTGAACATCGACATCAACGGGCTAGTCGAAACCTATCGGGGTCTGATTGAGGGCCAACTAGGCCGCAAATTGTCGTGGGAAACCGACGACATTGCCCTGCAAAACATTCAGGCGCGGGTGCGTGCCCCGTCGATCTGGATGCTGGCAAATATTCAGAACGCCCTGTTGCTCAGCACCTCAAACCGCTCCGAAGCCTCGGTTGGTTACGCAACGATGGACGGCGACACGGCGGGCAGTATTTCGCCGATCACGGGGATCGACAAGCATTTTCTGCGCGGGTGGCTACGGTGGCTCGAAAACACGGGTCTCAACATTGCGTCGACGCCAAGCCCAGAGACCACTATCAAGCTCCCCGGCCTGCACCGGGTGAACAACCTGCAACCCACCGCCGAACTGCGCCCCCGCGAACGCAACCAAACCGACGAGGAGGACCTGATGCCCTACGACCTGCTGAACACGATTGAGCAACTGGCCATCCGCGACAAGCAATCGCCCCTGGAGGTGCTGAAAGATATTCGGGTACGGTACGCGGGTATTCACACGCCCGAAAAGCTGGCGATCTACGTAGAGCGGTTTTTCCGACTCTGGAGCCGCAACCAATGGAAGCGCGAACGCTACGCGCCCTCGTTCCACCTCGACGACTACAGTCTTGACCCCCGCACCTGGATGCGCTTCCCGATTCTATCGGGCGGGTTCGAGAAGGAACTGGGCGAGATGCAGGCCTGGGCAAAAGAACACGACTCTGGCGAAGCACAAGGCGGAAAGCGGAAGGGGAAGATTGGGTTTTGATTTTTGGTTATTTTTGCAAAAACCGAGTACTTATGATTACGCCGGAAGAGTTTCCCTACATTACGTCGATACACGTCAACGATTGCTACGCGTACCAGAATTTTGACATTCCGCTCTTCGACTACAAGCCGGAGAAGCCGTTTAGCCATTTAATTCTGACGGGAAAAAACGGGTCGGGAAAAAGTACGATTTTGCGGGGGTTGGATAATTATTTCGGTGGTTGGCGTTCAGACAGTTTACCAATGACAGGCCAATCAAATGTGGCCCAACACCTTGCACAACTTGATAAGATAATAAAAACACGTACTACTACACATGGTCCACAGGAAAAGGAGGTATTGAATTTTAAAAGGGAATTAGAGCGATTTGAACGTGTTATTCCGAATACGCTGATAGAATCTATCCCTTTTTGGCGACGAAATAAAGACAGTTCTGTCTACGCTTATTTTCCAATCAGGCGTGAAAGTAAAGTTGATGATGTAGAAGTTCCCACACCGGAAACTGATTTCACAAAAAAGTTAAATTCTCCTGATTCTACGAGTTTCTTCACACGCAAATTCGTACAGTATTTGGTCAATCAAAAAGTAGAACAAGCATTTAGCCAGATAGATGGGCAAGCATCAAGAGTTGATTGGGTCAACCAGTTCTATGCCGATTTAGAAACAGTATTTCTTAAAGTATTTGAGGATGACCGAGTAAAAATAGAATTTGAACGAAAGTCGTACAGAATATTTATTGAATTGTCCGACGGTCGCCAAATAAACTTTAACGTACTACCCGCTGGTCAGTCAGCCCTGCTGTACATACTTATGGATTTGACGGTCCGGGTCGATCTTATTCGTAAGCAAGTACAGGATAACACTTATGACCCTTGCGGTACAGTTTTAATTGACGAACCCGAAGAGCATCTTCATCTGGAATTACAGGAACAAGTTTTGCCTATCTTGACTAAGTTATTTCCCAATATTCAGTTCATCGTTGCAACCCACTCACCCGCCGTGATTGCAAGTGTTAAGAATGTTACAGTTTTCGATATACCGTCCCAACAGAGACGCAATGACGAGGTAGTTGGTAGGAGTTATTCGGAGTTGATGACGGGGCATTTGGGATTGAAGAACGAGTATTCAAGTATCACCGACGAAATTTTCAAGGAAATTCAGCAGGTCATAAATCAAACCAGAGATAATCCAAAGGCAAGAAAACAGGGGATTGCCAGCATAATCCAAAAAAATGGGTCTTATATCTCTCCTACATTTATGGTTGAGCTAGAGTCCATGATTTTAACAAGTGATATTTCTTCTGGTAGCCGATGATTAACATTACCCGCTCTGAGAAAGTACCTGACTCTCTCAATAAGCCTGCTATTCGGCAACATCTGGACGATTTGGATGCTTACCATTACAATCAACAATTACCACCGGCTGAACAACACAGTCTGAAAAAGCCAGAATGCGCTCAATCGTATCGTAATGCTGACTTGTTTGAGGCTTTTGACGAATGCTTTTTCAGTAAATGCTACCTTACTGAAAAGGCTTTTGTTACCTCATACTCAATGGATGTCGAACACTTTGTCCCCCGTAATGAACGACCCGACTTAACCTATAAGTGGGAAAATCTGTATCCTGCCGATCACGACGCAAACATGATAAAGCCCTGGAAAACTCCTTCTGGTGGCTATTTAGATCCCTGTGATTTACAGGATGATGTGGAGAAAGAGTTGCTTTATTTTCTGGATTTCGAAGGAAATAAGGTGAATTTCAAGGCGCGTGACCGTACTAATGAAAAGGCGATCAATACGGCCAAGTTATTGCAAAAACTGCATAATGGCGACTCTGGTGATAGTAAGCAAAAAACGCTTGAACTCAGAAACGCTATCAAAACCAAGTATGTGGAAGTCTTGAATACCATCATAAGGTGGCGAAAGGCGTGTCAGGAACAGAATCAAGAAGAAGAATTTAAGAACGAGTGTTTGCTGAAAGGCTATTTATCCAGAGAAAGTGCTTTCACTATGATTATGCGATCAGTAGATGCCGTTAAAGACCTCCCATCTGATTTCTTCGATTAACCCACTTCTCCGTAATTTCTTGACTTCTTCGACTAACCCCCGCTCCCAACTCCTCCCCGGCCTGCTTTTCGCAGCCCTGTGGGCATCGGCCTCCGTGGCGACCAAGTTTGGGGTGGAGTCGGCGCACCCGCTGTGGCTGGCTAATGTGCGGTTTTTGATTGCGGGGACCGGGATGCTCGTGTTTGCTTACGGCATCCAGAAAAACACCCCCCTGCCAAAGGGCGTCGAGTGGGGCAGGCTGACGATTTTCGCCTTGCTGAACACCACCATTTATTTGGGCCTGTTTGTGCTGGCCATGCGCGAGGTGTCGGCAGGTGTCGGGAGTTTAAGCACGGCTACGAATCCGCTGTTTATCAGTCTGATCTCGGCGGTGTGGCTCCGGCGACCGTTGCGTTGGCAGGAGATGGCGGGGCTTGCTCTGGGTATGGTGGGTGTGTGCGTGGCTACCTACCCCCTGCTGGGCGATGCGCAGGCGTCTGTGCGGGGGCTGCTCATTATGCTCGGTAGTATGCTGTCGGTGTCTGTGGCAACGGTCTACTACGCCCGGTTCGAGTGGCGGCTGCCTCCGCTCGTGATCAACGGTTGGCAGGTCTTTCTGGGGGGACTTTTGCTGTTGCCTGCAACGGTCGTATTTGCACCGTTTGAGCCGGAGCGTTTTAACCAAACGTTCTGGCTGGCCGTGTTTTGGCTCGTGGTGCCGGTGTCGGTGGTGGCCCTGCAACTCTGGTTTTATCTGGTCCGGCAGGACACCGTAAAAGCCTCGTTATGGCTGTTTCTGTGCCCTATTTTTGGGTTTGCCTATGCCGCCCTGTTCACCGGCGAACCCATCACGGCCTACACCGTGGCAGGTACGGGGTTCGTGTTGGCTGGTTTATGGCTGGGACGCAAATAAATCACACACCACGCTTCACCGGCAGTGCCACCCGAAACGTTGACCCCCGGCCCGGCTCGCTCTGTACGTCGATAGTCCCGCCGTGATTCTCAACAATCTTTTTGACAATGGTCAGCCCGATGCCTGTGCCAACGTACTGGTTTTTGCCGTGCAGCCGCTGGAACATACCAAAAATTCGGTCCGTGTATTTAGGATCGAACCCGATGCCGTTGTCACTGACGGCCATCACGACGTAGTTGGGGGTGGGCAACCCCAATTGACCAACTAACTCGTCGGTGACTGGTACGGGGTAAAGGCGCACCTGGGGTACGCCCCCATTCTGAAACTTAAGCCCGTTGCTGATCAGGTTCAGTAGCAATTGGTGCATCTGTCCCGGTATAGCCTGAATGGTGGGCAGGTGGTCGGCAATCACCTCGGCCCCCTGTTCGCGAATAGTCAGTTCCAGATCGTCGCGAATCTGAGCAACGACTGCGTTAAGATCTACCGGCTCAAAATCAATTGTTTGATCCGAGAACTTGGACAGACGAAGCACGTCGGTGATCAGGGTTTGCATCCGAATCGTAGCCCCAACCATACGCCGGAACAGGTCGGTTTCTTCTTCGCTGAGCCGATCTACCAGCATTTCCTGCAAGCGGGTGCCGAAGGTCTGCACCTTGCGCAAAGGCTCTTTCAGATCGTGGCTGGCTACGGATGCAAACTGCATCAGGTCGAGGTTCGAGCGTTCGAGGTCGCGGGTCCGTTGCCTTACCCGCTCTTCCAGTTCGGTGGCTAACTGCCGGTACTCGGCTTCGCTTGCTTTCAACTGCTGTTGGGCCACAATCTGCTCGGTCACGTCGATGGCAATTTCGAGAACGGCGAACACCTCGTCGTGAACATCGCGCAGGGGGGTGTAAGCAATGTTATAATACCCTTCGGTCATCACGCCTTCCCGCTCAATTTTCACGAGCGACCCGAAGGTATGAAAGGGTTGTCCCGACGTATACACGGTATCCAGTATGTGCAGGAAGGGCTGATTCTCCGTCGCCAGTTCGGGCATCACTTCGCGGAGTGGCTTACCGGCAATGTCGGGCCCTTTGCCAACAATGTCGATGAATGGTTGGTTGGGCAACTCGATGATCAGGTTGCGACCCACGAACAGACCAATTGCAGCGGATGCGTTGGTGATAATGGACCGTAAGCGGGTTTCGCTCGTCTGTAGGGCCTCTTCGGCCTGTTTACGGTCGGTAATGTCGATAGCCGAACTAATATAACCGGCAAACGTGCCCGTTGAGCCGTTGGAGCCGGGCCGAAAACGAGCCGGACACTTGACCCATAACCACCGATACGCGCCGTGCCGGTCGAGTATGCGAAACTCGCCACTAAACGATTCCTGCCGGGACAAGGCCGACATGTACAGGTTTAAAAACGGCTCCCGGTCGTCTGGGTGTACCAGATCGACCCAGCCGCGATCCATCAGGTCTGTCACCGAGCGGCCCGTCAACTCTGCCCAGGCCCGGTTGAGGTAGGTAGACTGTCCTGCTTCATTACTCACGGCAATGAGGATGTCTGAATCCTCGGCCATCGACTGAAACCGTATCTCACTTTCTTCCGCCTTCTGGCGGGCCAGCACCTGTTCGGTGGTTTCCGAGCCGGTCACCAACACGCCCCCCACCGCGCCGTCGTCGTTGAGCAGGGGGCTGTAGCTGTAGGTCCAGTAAGCATTGCTTAGTTTTCCCTCGCGGTAGATGGGCAGATACTGGTCTTCAAACCAAACAGCCTCACTACCATCCATAATGGCGTGAATCATTGGCCCCACAACGGGCCACACCTCCGCCCAGGCGTCTTCACCCCGCTGCCCCAGCATAGACGGATGCTTGCCGTTGTCGCCCAGGCTAGGGCGAAAGGCGTCGTTATAGAGCGTAATCAGTTCCGGCCCCCAAAAGATGAGCATCGGAAAGCGGGTGGTAAGCATCATGTGGACCAGCATCCGTAAACTTTGTGGCCAGTTGACGGGTGGGCCAAGGGGTGTATCAGACCAGTCTCTTTCGCGGACAAGCCCGGCCATCTCGCCAGTGCGGGGTAAAAAATACAGCGGATCAGATGGTGCTGGTTGTTGCATGATGAGCCAATGTACAGGTTTTCTTAATGGCTGGTCAATGTTCCTCCGGCGGGCAAACGGGCCTGCCGGAGCCAAAAGTCGCGCAGTACCTCAACCATCGCCTTCAGGTCGGCATGACTGCCCGGTTTAGTTAGAAACGCATTAGCTCCCAATGCGTAACTCTGCCTGACGTCGCGCTCCTCGCTCGACGTTGTCAGCACAATAACGGGGATCGTGTATAACCGTTCGGAAGCTTTAAGGTGGCGCAGCACATCGAAACCACCCACAAGCGGCATGTTCAAATCGAGCAGAATAAGCGAAGGTGGCGGCTCGTTCGACCATTCTAACCGCTCGATCAGGGCTTGCCCGTCGGGAACCGTGGCAAAAAGATAGTCGGGGCATATCTGGCGGAATAGACTTTCCAGCATCAACTGGTCATCTTCGTCATCATCGGCCAACAAGACAAGTTGTGTAGCATTTGGATTCATGTTTGGGTTGCATGGTTATGGTTAACAAATCGCTTAATCGTTTGCGGGCAAATAGATAGTGAACGCAGCCCCGTCGCCCGGTTTACTGTCGACCCGGATGCCGCCCCCGTGGTTATCCACTACTTTTTTGGCAATGGCCAAACCAATGCCCGTGCCGGTATACTGACTCTTGCCGTGCAACCGTTGGAACGCGCCAAACACCCGTTCGCCATGCGTATCGGCATCAAAACCAATGCCGTTGTCCGTTACGGAAATGGCGAAGTAGTGACGGGGTCGCCCCCCAGCGGGGTTGCTATCCCCTGCAAAGGCAGGGGATAGCAACCCCGCTGGAACGTCGGCAGTTCCGACATGGCGACAGTCGATCTGCACACGGGGTATCGTGCCCGGCACCTGAAACTTGAGCGCGTTGGTTAGCAGGTTCTGAAACAACTGCCCCAGTTGAA
Source organism: Cytophagales bacterium (assembly GCA_004292855.1). GTDB lineage: Bacteria > Bacteroidota > Bacteroidia > Cytophagales > Spirosomataceae > Rudanella. The sequence goes on along the minus strand of RDXN01000094.1, from coordinate 16,975 downwards.
CCCTGTCGCCGGTCACGATTGGGAGCTGGGTAATCTCGATTTTCGCCCCTGTTTGCACCACAACCAACTCCAGATCCGTCAATATTCCGGTCAACAGTCGGCCCAGATCAATGGGGCGAAACGGCTGTTTCTGGGTCGAGAGCCGCGAAAGAGCCAGTAAATCGTGGATCAGGTTGCTCATACGGTCGGCTGCCGCCTGCATCCGTTGCAGCATGTCCTGCCCCTCAGCGGGCAACAAATTACCAAATCGGTCGATGACCAGATCGCCGAACGACTGTATTTTACGTAACGGTTCCTGCAAATCGTGGGAGGCCACATAGGCAAAATTTTGCAGGCTTTCGTTGGAGCGCAGTAATACCTCGTTGGTCGAGCGCAGTAGTTCGGCCTGTCGGGTTTGTAGCTGTTCGGCGTCTTTCAGGGCCGTTACGTCGGTGTAGGTCAACAGCATCCGGTTGTCGATACGAACAAAGGTGGCATCGAACCAGCCCCGCACGCCGTCGCCTTCGTAGCTGTAGGCAAACTGAGTGGGTTCGCCCAATTCGGCACAGCGGTGCGCGTTGTTGGTCCATTCGCTACCCCGGAGCGCGGGATATAGTTCGTAAACCGTTCGTCCGATAATTTCCCCGGCCGGGCGGCCAAGTATCCGGTCGTTGACCGGGTTCGACTGGAGGTAACGAAAATCCCGCACCTTTCCGGTTTCATCCCGAAGAATCTCAAACAGCACCAGGCCAACCTGCGCGTTATCAAAAATACTCTGCAAAAGGGCCGATTGTTGTTCGGCTTTTACTTGAGCCTGCTTTAGTTCGTTAATAATCTGGTACGAAACGATGAGCCGATCACCATCCACCGGAAGTATCTGACTGACAATGTAGTTATCAAAGTCATCGTATTGGTAATGCTCCTCCAGCGGCTGCGGCAGGCCGGTTTGCAGAGCTTGTTCATAAACGGTCCAGTGGGCCGACTTCACCACCGAGGGAAAAAGCGAACACAGCGATTGTCCGATCATCTGCTCCCGGCGCAGCCCCGCATCGTGCGTTACCTGATCCGAAACGAACTCGTAAATCAGGTCGTTGAGATCACCTGCTTCGTTGCGAAGAACCCTAAACACGATCAATCCCTGCTGGATAGCCCCCAACACAGCTTTAAATGTTTGGGCCTGATATTGCTGCTCCCAGTGCGTTTCGGGCAGGGTCGCACCCGGACCGTAATCGGGTGGTGCCTGACTCGCTTTCAACGACTCTATCTCCTGGCGCAGTCGGGTAACTTCGGCCTGCAAAGCGGCCTCGGTGGGGGGTGTGGTTGACGATGAGGGGGGTGTGGTTGAGTTCATCATAGCGAAAGTCTAGTAGTGAGCCGGAAAATACAGGGTAAACGTGGCCCCTTCACCTTCCGTTGCGTGGGCCGTTACGATACCGGCATGGTTGTCCATCACCCGGCGCACAATGGCCAAACCAATGCCTGTGCCAGCATAAACGCTGTTCTTACTGTGCAACCGTTCAAACGCGCCGAAAATACGTTCGCGGTATTTTTCGCTGAAACCAATACCGTTGTCGGCAACTACAATTTGCCAGTATTGGCCGCGCGGCAACCCCATCTCGACAAATTTCTCGTCGGGGGCAACGGGGCGGGCCGAAACCGTGACACAGGGTGTCCGGCCTGCTTTGGTAAACTTGAGCGCGTTCGATAGCAGATTCTGAAACAACTGCCGCAGTTGCACGGCATCGCCGGGTAGTGTGGGCAGGTTGCCAACTTCCACAACGGCTCTTTTTTCGGCAACAACCACTTCCAGATCAATCAGCACGTCATCGACTACCTTCCGCATGTTAACCGACTGCTGCTCTATGCCTCCACTTTTGGCTAAACGCGAGTACGTCAGGAGGTCACGAATCAGGTTTTGCATGCGGTCGGCCGCCGACTGCATGCGTTGCAACAGGTCCACCCCGTCGCCCAGCCGCGAACTGTACTGGGTAATGAGCAGATCACCGAATGATTTGATTTTACGCAGCGGCTCCTGCAAATCGTGGGAGGCCACGGCAGCAAACTGGTCCAGGCTCTCGTTGCTTCGGTGGAGTTGGGCGTTCAACTGAGCCAGTTGTTCAAGAGCTTGTTTGTGTTCGCTCACGTTCATGAATGTGAGTACAATCTTGTCTTTCTCCTGCTGTACGGCCGAAGCCTCGAACCAGCCCTCGTAGCCATTACGATCCGTATAATGAAACGTGGCCTGTTGGGCTTCGCCGGTATCGGCGGCTTTGGCATACAGGGCAAAGAAACCGCTCTCAACGTTACCCGGATACACACTCAGCAAGGTACGCCCTTCCAGTTCGGCGGGCGTTTTGCCTAAACTACGCTCAACCGAACGATTAGCTTTTTCCATCCGAAAATCCACAATCTGATTAGCCTCGTTGCGGATGGCTGTCAGGGCCAGAATGCTGGAAATAGACGCATCGAGCGTGGATTGTAATTGACGATTCGTCTCCTGTAGTTTAAGTTCAGCCTGTTTCCGCCCGGTTACGTCGGTGAACATGGTAATAAACCCGTCATTTAGTTTCGAGACAGATAACGCTAACTCACGGCCCCGAAACGAATATTCCAGCGAAAACGGCTCACCCGTTTGGGTCAAGGCAACGTAGCGGTCAAACAAACCCGTCTCGCGCAGGGGTGGGTCAATGGTCAGGATAGTCCGGCCAACATCGTCGGCACTGACCCCGGCGAGTTGGCGGGCAGCGGGGTTGTTGAGCGTCACCCGAAAATCAGTGATCGTTCCGTCGGGGTCGCGCATAGCCTCGGCAATGACCATGCCGTTGGGCATCACCTGAACAATATCGTCGACCAATTGCGTTGACTGAAGAAGTTGCAGCTCGGTCTGTTTGCGGGCGGTGATGTCCTGCGTAATCAGGATAAGCTGATCACCAACGGGTACGTTGCGCTGCTCGAACCAGCCGTTTAACCCATCGACACGGTATTCCAGATCATACTGTTGTGATTGGCCACTGGCCAGTACGTTGCTCAGGTAGGCAACTCCCCCCTCGGCCGAAGCTCCGGGAAACAGGCGGGAGTAGGGTTGCCCCACCATCTGTTCAACGGGTAGTCCGCGCAGCCGGGCCGCCGTTTGATTGACCCGTTCAAAAATGAGATCGGTCACCAAACTGTCTGGTCCGTTTTCGCGCTGCGGACGGAGCAGAGTAATGGCAAGCGGCAGGTTATCGACCAGGGTTTGAACCATCTCGACGGCCTGCTGCGCCTGCTGACGAGCCTGCCTGTAGGGGGTGATGTCGATGAAGTTGACAACTACGCCGTCGTCCAGCTTTTTAACCGTCGTCTGATACCAGAAATGCCCGTTCGGGCCGGGATATTCCTGTTCGCCCTCGAAGGCTTCGCCTGTTTCAACAACCTGCCGATAGTGATCAAAGAAACCCGTTTCGACCAGCACCGGAAACAATGTCCGCAATGTTTGAGCCTGTATGTCGGCTTCCGAAAGCCGCACACGCTGGCAGAAAGCCGGGTTACCGAAATAAATCTGGAAGTCGATCAATTCGCCGGTAGCCGTATCCCGAACAGCCCGAGCCGCGTAGATCGAGGTGAGCGACGAGTCGACCACCGCCCGGAGTAGTTCGGGTGAGGCATCGGTAACAGTTGAGTTCATGCAAGAGTCCTGGTAGCTCCAAAAAGAAATGGGCAGTCGCCGACTGCCCATAGTAATGGCAAGTTACCCGACATTACCTTCTGAACGATAAACTGGCGTACATTTCTATCCTATGGACCACACACCAACTGATCAGGAGTCTTTAATGGTCCGCAATTCAACCCGTTTGTTCTTCAGCCGACGTTCGGGGCTGAGGGGTCCGGGCAGGGGTTTGGTGCCCCCGTAACTGCGAACCTCAACGCGGTTTTGCGCAATACCCAACTGAAACAAAAACGTTCGGATGGCCTCGGCTCGGTCGAGGGCAAGTTGCCGGTTCAGGGCAATATCGCCGATGGTATCGGTGTGTCCGGCGGCTTCGATACGGACCGCCGGGTTGGCCTCTAGCTGGACCGCCAATTCGCGGAGGGTGTTCATGGCCTCGCGGGAGAGGTTGGCCTGGCGCGGGGCAAACTGAATAGTCGGCAACACGACGGGCATTGTTTTTCGGACCATTGTATTGTCGGGTTCGAGCCGGATTTGCTTACCATAGAGCCGTTCGGCGCGTTGGTCCGAAAACGCGAGCTTTTCTTCCAGGTCTTTATAGCCCTCAGCCTGCGTCACAATGGTGTAGGTGCGCGAAGGGTCGAGCCGGAGCGTGAACGTGCCGTCGGGGCGGGTTCGGCTCACGGTCGAGGCCGCCCGGTCGGGCAGGGGTGCGGCCCGGACGGTGGCACCGGCAATGGGTTGGCGCGTTTGCGCATGGACCACCGTTCCTTCCAAAACGGCCACCGGCGCGGGGCTATTTTGCGCCCTGACTACCCGCCCACAACCCATTCCAATAATGCCCCACAATACCCCAAAAACTAGATGTAAACGCATAAAAAGCACAACGGAATTATCGGGCCAATTAGTTTGAAAATTCCCGCAAAATCGCTAATTTAAGGGTCTAAATGCAAGCGTTCAAATGAGTCAATTTTTTGATCATAAATCATTGACAATCAAGGGTTTAAATACCTTATTTTGGCACTAAAACCGGGAACCCAGCAGAACGCTATTTTGTTAGTAGAGTATGAGGCAGACGAACAACGTGACAACAACTACAATGAACACACAAACTGCATTTTTAACGAATCAGACAGCCGTGCCAACGCCCGCGTCTGAGGCCCCGGCAACGGGTTTGCCGCTCGACGAAAGCTGGCGGAAATCGATACCGGCGCAGGTGTTTCTGAATCACTTCTTCGCGATGGATTACCACATTCAGCACAAGAGCGATCTGGATGATCTGTCTCGTTTTCCGATCTTCAACGACTTCAAGGGGGGCGTGTCGGAGGAGGGTCGTAAGGCACTCGAGAAGCTGCTCCTGAACAGTTGGAGTGCCGAGTATGCGCTGCGTATCACGCCGGTCGTGAACGATGAGCAGTACCTGCAAAGCTCCCTCCACTGGACGTTTCCGCAGGCGTACTACAGCGTTTTGTTTAGCGCACGGGCGTTTCTGGCGGTGCAGGGCATCAACGTGAGCAACGAGGAGTTGATCCGTAAGCGGATCGGCAACATGGTGGTGCGCGGCTACTACCCCGCATCCATTGGGTATTACGCCCTCGGCCCGCTCAACAGCTACAGCTACCGTCGTTTGCCGATGGGCATCCGCAACGTAAAAGCCGACCTGGGTTTGCCCTCGCGGGCAGGCACCGCACAGGCCGAACTGACGCAGTTTTTGAAGACCACCCGCGACCAACGCATTAAGGCGCTGCGCAATGCCATTCAGAACAATCCGAAAACGGCGTTACGTAGCCCCCGCACGGGCGAGGTGTTGCAGAAGTTCGGTGCGGAGCAATACAAGATGCTCGCCAAGCAAATTGGCTACACCACGTATTTCGACATGCTGAGTCGCCTGCGCATCTCCTCGAACAACCGCGAGATCGAGCGGTTTGTGGATTCAGAGATCGACGTGCGGCTGTTCCATCAGAGTTTGGTGAACATTGTGTCGCACGCCAACGCCGTGCATGAGGCATACATTGCCAAGGCACTTGGCCTGGAGGGCTTCCGGCAGTTGGTGGCTAAGTTGCCTACCTACCTGCAAGAGGGCTTTCTGCGTGAGCGCATCCAAACCCTAATCGAACCCATGCTGGGCGTGGGTACGGCACCGACCGAGCGATTGGCCGCTTAACACCGAATCCCGCCTTTTCACAAAACCGCCTTTAACCAAGGCGGTTTTTTTATGCTCCCTGAGCTAACAAAAAGGTTTGCAAGATTTCATACGTCTGTCTTCTTTCATATCTTGCAATCCATTACCTCTTTTTAATCAGAACATCATGAAAAAACTCGGACGAATTCTCGCCCTGCTGCTGGGCGTTGTTGTTTTGGTCGTTGCCGCAGGCCTCACCTACGTAAAACTGGCCCTGCCGAACGTTGGCCCCCCGCCTGACTTAACTCTCCGCCCCGACTCCGCCCAAATCGCCCACGGCAAATACCTGGCTCATCACGTAGCCCTCTGTGTGGATTGCCACTCCACCCGCGACTGGGCCAAAGTGGGTGGGCCGATGATGGCCAATACGATGGGTAAAGGGGGCGAAGCGTTTCCACCGGAACTGGGTTTTCCGGGCCACTTTTATGCCCCCAACATCACGCCCGCCGGGTTAAAAGACTGGACCGATGGCGAAATTTACCGGACCATCACCACGGGCGTCAGCCGCGACGGACGCGCCCTGTTTCCGGTGATGCCGTATCTGAACTACGCGCAGTGTGACCCGCAGGACATGAAAGACATCATTGCCTACATCCGAACCATTGCGCCCATCGAAAACGCGGTGCCTAAATCGGAGCCGGATTTCCCGATGAATTTTATCCTGAACACCATCCCCCACCCCACCGAAGGCGGCAAACGCCCCGACCCTGCCGACGAGGTGGCCTACGGGAAGTATCTGATCACGATGGCAAGTTGTGGCGACTGCCATACGCCCGTTGATGACAAGGCACAACCCCTCGCCGGCATGGACTACGCCGGTGGGCGCGAATTCATGATGCCTACCGGCACGGTGCGGGCCATGAACATCACCCCTGACCCAACCGGCATCAAGGCCATGACCCGCGACGCCTTCATTGCCCGGTTTAAAGGGCATGAAAAAGCCGACCCAATTGCCGTGCAAGGCAGCGACGACTTTAACTCGGTGATGCCCTGGAGCATGTATGCGGGTATGACCGAGCAAGACTTAGGAGCCATTTATGCCTATCTACTGACAGTAAAGCCGGTGAAGAACAAAGTAGAGCGGTTCACACCCAAATCGAAGATGGTAGCGATGAAGTAACCGTCCGGTGCGTCGTGAAAGTGCTTAGTGGGGTTTCCGCAAAATGTCTACTTTTGCGGAAACCCCACTCGCTTTTTGAAGCAAACCCAATGAGTACCACCGACCTTACGGCGTTGCTACTAGCCACACAGCAGGGCAGCAACGAAGCCTTTCGGGGGCTGTATGAGCAGACGAAGAGTCGGGTGTTCAACACAGCGTTGAGTTACGTTCGTAATCGTGAAGACGCCGAAGAGATCACGCAGGATGTGTATGTAGAGATTCATGCGTCGGCGGGGAGTTTCAAGGGGGAGTCGAGTGCGATGACGTGGGTTTACAGGATCGTGGTCAACAAATCGCTGGACTTTTTGAAACACAAACGGCGACAGAAACGGTTTGCCTTCTTGTTTAGTTTGTTTGATAGCGAAACAGGGGCAGCGGTGCATGAGCCGCCAGAGTTCCGGCATCCGGGTGTGGTGTTAGAACAGCAGGAAAACGCAGCTATTTTGTTTCGGGCGGTCGATAAACTAGCCGACAAACAAAAAACAGTCTATCTGCTGACGCGGGTTGAAGGGGTAAGTAATATGGAGGCCGCGCAGATCATGAGCGTGAGTGTGGGGGCGGTGGAGTCGCTATTGACGCGGGCCAACGAAAACCTGAAAAAACAGTTGTCGACGTGGTATGATATCAACCGACCGTAGGAATGTAGAATTAGTGACGTCTAACTGATTATGAAACGCATGGACCGCTCAAAAGAACAATGGCAAAAGGAGGTGATGGGGAGTGTGGAGGGCCTGGAACGGGCCGAACCGAACCCGTTTCTGTTCGCTAAAATCCAACATCGCATCCAACAGGCATCGGCGCGGGTAGCCTACGTCCCGGCTCGAACGGTGTGGCTGGTGGCGGCCTCCTTTGCGTTGCTCGCGTTGCTCAACTGGCGCGCGTTCCAATCAGAGTCAGCAACGTCCTCTTCTGATGAGCTAAATTCGGTAGCGACAGATATGCAGTTGTTTCCGCCCAACATTCAACCCAATAGTCAATGGAGCGGACAAAATTTTTGACCATCGCCGTGATAGCGTTGTTCATTTTGAACCTGGCAACGATAGGTTTCATGCTCCTACGCCCCCCTATGCCCCCCGGCGGACGATCCGGCATGGGTGGGCCGGGGGCAGTCATCGCCGACCGATTGCACCTGGATGCCGACCAACGGGAGCAATTTCGAGCCTTGCAGGACGAACGGCACGAGCAATTGCATCCGCTCAATGTGAAGGCAGGCGATCTCTACACCACGTATTACATTCTATTACGAGCCGAGCGGGTGGACACTGCCCGCGCCAACGCTATCAGTCGGCAAATTGGGCAAAACCAACAGGCTATCGCCCAGGTGAACTTTCGCCATTTTCAACAACTCAAAACGATCTGCCGCCCTGGCCAACAGGCTGATTTTGGGCAATTGATGGGCGACCTCACTAAAATTCACAAGGGTTCGCCGGGGCCAAGGCCGTAATTTTTACAACGCCCCCGTAGGAATGGAATAGCTGATATCGTCAAACCCGGCGAAATCACTAGCGCGTGTTTATCAACAACACCTGTCCAAACTACACAGTATGAAACGCAACTGGCTTATCATCGCCCTCTCAGGGCAACTTGTTCTGGCTGCTTTAGTTGGCTTTGTAGCCTGTCAGCCAACCGACGATGTCGCTCCGGGCACCACAACCACCGGTACTACGACGACCGGCACCACAACGACCGGCACGGGTGTACCCGATGTGTACAAGAAGATTTACGGGGCCTCCGAAATTTATGTGGAGGGCACCAATATTGTTATCAAAACGAAGGGTCGCCCCGACCACAAAAGCCCGTATTATCAGGGTACGCAGTGGGAAACGGCCTTGTACGAAGCCAACTCGACAGCCGGTTTTCGAATCAACCCCAATCGCATCACCGAGTTTAATCTGACGTTTAAGATTCCGCTGAATCCGCAGGTCGATGCGGCTCACGCGGCCACCCCGGGTGGGAGTATTGGCGTCTCGTTGAATGGTGTGCCGTTTTTCAACCAATACGCAGCCATGAACGCACCACTGACCAACGAGATTCAGGGTTTTGATCAGTATGGTGGCCACCCGCAGCAACAGGGGCAATACCATTACCACCTGGAACCGACCTATCTAACCAAAACAAAGGGCAAAGACGTCCTTCTGGGTTTTCTGTTGGATGGATTTCCGGTGTATGGCCCTGTCGAGAATAGCAAAACCGTCACCAACGCCGATCTCGACAAATACCACGGCCACACACACGCCACCACCGATTATCCAAACGGCATCTATCACTATCACATCACGGCTGAAGATCCGTATCTGAACGGCAGCGGATTTTATGGCAAGGCAGGCACCGTCACGCAGTAGAAACTGGCTCTGGGCCACGCTTTGGCTACTACAGGCCGGTTGCCAGTCGAACACCACACCGTCTGTCCCCGACCGGTTTGCCCGCACCGATCAACCCGGCTGGCAACGGTGGGAAGGCCTGCTCTGGCTACAAAATCGGCCATTTAGCGGCTGGCAGGTAGAGGTCAACCCCCAGGGCGATACCCTCGCTTTGGGGGGCTTCCTGAACGGGCGTGCCGAGGGGACGCACCGTCGCTGGTACGCGAACGGCCGGTTGCGCGAGGAACGTCGATACCGAAACAATTGGCAGGAGGGGCAGCAACAGGGCTGGTTTCCGTCGGGGAAACGGGCGTTTGTGTATTCGTTTCGGGGCGACGTGTATGAGGGGAATTGTAAAGAATGGTATGAAAACGGGCGGCTGGCCCGCGATGTCAACTACCACAACGGGCAGGAAGAGGGTCGGCAACGGCACTGGTTTGCCGATGGGAGTCTGAAAATGAACTACGTGGTTCGCGAGGGCCGAACGTACGGGTTTACCGGAACAAAAAACTGCGTCAATGTCTGGGATTCAATCAACACGGCTCATTAATTGGCTCATCTGTCTGACCTTGCTTGCTACCGCCTGTCGGCCCGAGTCAGAGCAAGCCGGGGTGGGCCTTCCCTACTACAACACGCCCGATTTTACACCGGTCTGGGTAAACGACGCCCGTTCGTTAGATCAGACGATCACGCACCGCATTGCCGACTTCCGGTTTACCGACCAAACCGGGCAGTCTGTCACGCAGGAAACGGTAGCGGGTCGGGTGCATGTGGCCAACTTCTTTTTCACGGCCTGCCCCAGCATCTGCCCCAAAATGACCAACCTGCTTCGGGCGGTGCAGGACACGTTTGAACGCGACAATCGGGTGGTGTTGCTCTCGTATAGCGTGACGCCCTGGCTCGATTCGGTGCCTCGCTTGCGTCAATATGCCCAGCAAAAGGGCGTTCGGGCAACCCAATGGCACCTGCTCACGGGCGAACGCGGTAAACTGTACGACCTCGCCCGACGCTCCTATTTCGCCGAGGAAGCCATTGGGTTCACCCGCGACTCTACCGAGTTCCTGCACACCGAACACCTGATTCTGGTCGATCAGAACCGCCGAATACGGGGCGTCTACAACGGGACCATGCCGCTCGAAATCGACAAGCTGATTGGGGATATTCGGGTTCTGCTAGAGGATTGATAGGAACACGGATTGAACGGGTTTAACGGATGAAGACGGTTTTTTTAGTAAAAAATCTGTCCTTATCCGTTAAACCCGTCCAATCCGTGTTCCTATCCTTTATGTACTAAATCAGCGAGCAGGTCAATCCAGATGGGGCTGTCGTTGAGGCTCTCAACCAGTTGCCAGTGCTCACCACCAGCTTTCTCAAACAGTTCCTTGTATTCCTCGCCCACTTCGATGGTCGTTTCAAGGCAGTCGGCCACGAAAGCGGGTGAGAAGGCCAGCACGCTTTTCGCGCCTTTTTTTACGAGTTCGGGGATCACGTCATCGGTGTAGGGTTTGATCCAGGGGTCGTTACCCAACCGCGACTGAAACGAGGTCGTGTATTGGCCTTCTGGAATGCCCATGCCCGCTACCAATTGCCGGGTTGTCTCGAAGCATTGTGCCCGGTAGCAATGCTGATTCATAGGCCCCAACGAGTCGCAGCACGACCCCAGTTTGCACACCTGCTTCGTCACATCGCCCTTGCGAATCTGGCGTTCGGGCAGGCCGTGATAACTGAACAAAACGTGGTCGTAGTTGCGTTCGGCCAGGTATTTTTTGCCGAGGTTCACAAACCCCTCAATGAACTTGGGGTGATCGTGAAAACTATTCACAAACCGAATCTGCGGCATTACCTGCCACCCTTTCAGCACGTCCATCACCTTCTCATACACCGACCCCGTACTGGCCGACGCATACTGCGGGAAGAATGGAATAACGATGATTTCGGTCAAGCCAAGTCGCTGAAAATGAGCCAGCCCATCGGGAATACTGGGGCTTTGGTAGCGCATCGCCAGCTTCACCTCGTAGGTGTCGGAGCCGAGCCGTTCCTGTAGCATTCGTTCGGCTGCCAGCCCGTAATATTTGAGAGGAGAGCCGTTTTCATTCCAAAGTTCCTTATATACTTTGGCCGATTTGAAGGCGCGAAAGGGCGCAATAATGCCATTTACGAGCAAAAAACGTGGTAAAGCGGGTATGTCGATCACGCGGCCGTCCATCAGAAACTCGCGCAAATACTTGCGCACGTCGGGTACAGATGGACTATCGGGCGTGCCTAGGTTGACGAGCAAAACTCCCGTCCGGCCTCGTGATTTCAGTTTGTTGATGGGGGTAACTAGTGCAGGTGCTTCCATGCCTTTAAAACACAATTAGGCTAATAACGATTCAAATCGGGCCGGTCAAAGGAGGTGAATACTTCGCCGGGGAGACCCGTGAACACCCGGATATCGGTCAGCTCGCGCGGGCCGCGCTTACCAGATAGTTTGATTTCGCCGTGGGGTTGGTAATCCGTCCAGGGCAGCGTGAAACCCGGTTTTTCGTCGGAGAATTTAGGATAATACGCCCACTGCGATACCAGCCGCGATGATTTATCGACCCAGACTTTGTACTTGTTGTCGGGTGTGTTGCCAACACTCTTGAAGGTCAGTTGCAACAGGTCGGCAGGTTTGTTATCGGTGGTGTTTTCTTCGCCCAGGTGCTTGAGCGTCACGCCCGAATCTTTGAGTTTGTAGGGCATTACGAGCCAGTACGAATCGTTGATCCAGGCTCCTTTGCCCGCCTTTACGTATTTGGCGACCGAGTCGGGATTGGTTTCTTCTTTGCCGTTGCGGAACACCCGCCCCTTGTCGGTGTTGACGTTGAGGATGACGGTTTGGTCGTTTTTAAGATTGTCAACCCGCACATTACCCGACCATTTATCCCAGATCAACCGGCGGTTGCCGAAGAAATTCCAGGAGATGAAATGGGTTTTGTCCCAGGCTTTGCGCCCACCCATTGCCCGCATCACCTCATCGGCAATTTGTACAGCGCGGGCGTCGGAGCCAGCCACATCGAAGCCAGGGGCCGCAGGGTTATCAGATTTTTGCGCCAGCAGGGGCGATGCTGTGAGCAGCAGGGCAAAGAGTATACCGTAGGGTTTATTCATGTCATAAAAGTACGTTCTTTACGTGTACAACGAACGTCAATAATTTGTTTAGTCAATCTTCCTTTTTCTCTGGCTGATGCCAGCCAGGGTAGTCTATTGGGTAAACACAAGAGACTTTAGATAACGATGAGAGAAATACGAATGACTCTTCTGGCCCTGCTGCTTTGCAGCTTGATCGATAGCTTTGTCAGAATGTGGTTATATGAGTATTACAGTACTCAGGCACCGTCTGTTGTTCTGAGCATTTTGGCAGGATGGTTATCGCTATTCCTGATGTTGGTTTTCGTTGGTGACAGCGTGGCTTACTTATTCTTTGCTCTGCTCTTCTACTCACTTTCACCGTTACCCTTTGTCCAACGACACAAAGTTTGGTCGTATCCGTTGCTAGGAGCTTTATTGGCCGGGTTATTCTTTGCTTTAGTAGGCCAAATGCGTTTTTGGGCACCCTACCAACTTATCGTCATGGAGATTACGTACACGCTTTTGGGTGCTTTGTATGGCTATCTAATTGGGCGGTGGGTACGACCGCTCGAATCGTAATTTGGGTGATTGTCCGTTACGCAGCCCGCGCAGAACGTCGGGTCGTAATTATCAGAGGCCCGGTTGCTGCACTGAGCAGGTCGGTTAGTTGGGCCAGATATTGCTGCTTCTGACGTTCGTACTGCATCTTGTCAGTCTGTGTGGACGGTTGAGCCAAAATTTGGTTTACACCTGTTAGTAAACTCAACACAGTGTTTAATTTCTGCAATTGCGTTTTGTTCCGAATCATAATCTTACCACTAAAAATCCCTTTCTTCCTACTATATTCGTCTGACTTTGGAAAAGTTTCTGCCAATAGTGCCGTCGGTCAACAAAATAGCCGTATTCCGCATGATCTTTCGGATACACAGGGCAGATGTAAGCGTCCAAACCTCTATCAAATAACGAAAAGGAGCTGTAAAAATCAATTAACTCGTCAACTATTGGTTCGTATAAACCATACGGTATGAACGTAACCAAATCAATATCAAGGGGTTCCTGCTTGCTGTCACAAAGCTACCATCAACCCATTAAATCAAGTTTTGCCCTCCTGTGAATCGTTTAAGATTAGTGTTGTATGCCCCCCATTCGTCAAATAATTCGCTGCGTTTACTTCCAGAAAAGGGTCTGACAAATGTTTCAAAAATATCCGATTGTGAGCAGGAATGTTGTCCGGGCGACAAAACACCATTTGTGGTAAGAGTGAGCATACATCAAAAATCATCACAACACCTGCCCTACCCCAAACAACACCACAAACAGCAACGTCGAGAGGGCAAGTTGCCCCAGGCGCGGGTTGAGTTCGGCGGGTTGGCGGTGGGTGGCAATGGCCCGCCCGTTGAGTACAAACAGCGGGAACGCCAGCAAATACAAATACGTGACAGTCGGGGCTGAGGTCAGCACCGAATAGAGCAAGGCGCAGATCATCCCGGCCAGCAGCAACAACCAGTGATACTGGATAGCCCCTGCCCTGCCCAGTCGCACCGGGATTGAGTTTTTGCCCGTTTTGGCATCGGTTTCAATATCGCGTATATTATTGATATTCAGCACGCCCGTGGCAAACAGGCCTACACTCGTAGCGGGCAGAAACAACAGGGGGTCAATGCGAAGCGTGTGCAGATAGTACGTACCCAGCACACCCACCCAACCGAAAAAGATCAGCACGGCAATGTCGCCCAAGCCTGCATAGCCGTAGGGGCGTTTGCCGTTGGTATAGCCGATGGCAGCCGCGATACACCCCAAACCCAGAATCAGGAAAAACCAGAAAACGGTCGAACCCAACCCCGACGCCCCACCCTGCCGTGTGGCCTCCACCAGCAACCAAATCCCCGACACCAGCGACAGAATCGAGGTGACGATGATCCCCCGGAACATAGCCTCTTTCGAGATGTCGCCCGTGGCAACGGCACGACGGGGCCCCACACGCTCGGCGGTGTCTTTACCCGACACGGCATCGCCATAGTCGTTTGCGAAATTTGACAAGATTTGCAGAAAAATCGTGGTCAGGCAAGCCAACAGGGCAATTCTCCCGTTGAACCCTCCCGACGCATAGGCCAGAAAACTCCCCAAAATGATACTTGCCAGAGCCAGCGGTAACGTGCGGGGCCGAGCAGCAGCGATCCAACTTTTCATGATGAAGTTGTAGAGTTGTAAAGTTGTAGAGTTGTAGAGTTGGCTGACGCGAAACAGGGTGCGTCAACCAACTCTACAACTCTACAACTTTACAACTATGCTCAAAGTCCAATTGCCCGTTTAAACTCCGCGTCGTTCGGCTTGATCTTCGACTCGAAGAAGTGCGTGAGTTGACCCTGCTCGTTCACCACGTATTTGCAGAAATTCCAGCTAGGAGCTTTGTCGTTCCAGCCATTTTGGGTCTTTTTCGAAAGCCACTGATACAGCGGGTGTTGCTCGTTGCCGGTTACCTCGACCTTCTCGAACATGGGAAAACTAACGCCATAGTTTTTCTGACAGAAAGCCGCAATGTCGTTGTTGCTGCCGGGTTCCTGACTCATGAAGTTGTTAGCCGGAAAGCCCAACACCACCACCTTGTCTTTGTTAGCTTCGTAGAATTTCTCCCAGTCGGCGTATTGGGGCGTGAAACCGCATTTCGACGCCGTGTTCAGGATCACGACTTTTTTGCCCTTGTACTGCGCCAGGCTAACCGACTTGCCGTCGATGGATTTGACGGAGAAATCGAACAACGTTTTGGCCGAAGCCGCGACGTTGGCGGGGGCGGCATCGGCAGCATCCTTACTGCCGAAAATTCCTTTTACGATGGTTGATAACGACATGGCATTGAAAGCGACCATCGCCAGCACGGCAATAGTCAGGAGTGTAAAGATACGTTTCATGAGACGGTTAATAACGAAAACGAGTTATCAGCGGGATGCATTACCCACTAACAACCCGTTGGTAAAACAAATGGTTTGAAAATCAGTTGGGGTCGCTTAGTTAATCATAGAGCCGGTATCTACTTTTCTGATTTCGCGTTTCATGCGGCAGAAATTAGTTTAAAAATCCAGAGCTATAAGGTACTTATTTTCCCAAAATCTCCTACATTGCCTAACCATTTTCTCAGTTCCTACCATTCATTTTTCGTAATTGTTTAGGTAGCCCATTGAAAGCTACCGCTAAGGACATTGGTTAGTTGAGCCAATACGTCCTGCTTGTTCTTTCTCATGGTAGAGATGAAGCCCGCTAGGCGGGCATAGTGAGCCGCTCCGCTCTCGGTACGAAAGCAGTTGCTTACCCGTTGCTTGACTTTCACCGCCCGCAAGTCGCGCTCGGCCTGATTGTTGGTAAAGGCGACACCCGGCTCGAAAGCAAAGGCTAACACCGCGTCCTGGTGGATCACCAACCTGTCCAACAGATTACGCCCCTTACTTTGGCGGGGGCGGCCACGAGACGCAGGCAAGGGCAGGACTTCCACCTTGTCGGCAAGCCCACAAATAGCCTCGTACTCGGCTCGCCAAAAAGCATGATGGGTCACTGGAAGTGGACCGGGTCGGGTAAGTCGGTAGAGTTCCAAAAGAAACGTCTGCATCAGCTTGGCCCAGTCGCTGTCGGCTTCGATGAGGGCTTGGAGTTCGCGCAATAGATGCGCCCCACACAGACTGTGACGACCTTTGCCAACCGAAAAGTACGAAGCCCAGCAGTCATGTACGGTCCAGCCGGTGCAGTTAGAAAAAATGCTCTGGGGCGATTCAAGGGCTTTCCGGCCTCGGTTAGGGTGTACAAACAGATACGTCCAAAAAGCCGTACAAGTCACGTGCAGCCAGTGGAGTTTGCCCTTGACAAGGATGCCTGTTTCATCATGGTGAGTCACTGGGGCCGCAGTAAGGGCGGTTTTGATTTGTCCTTCGATAGGTGCCAGACGTTCAAAAAGCGACAACCAAAGTTGGAAACTGGCCCTCAACCCGACACCCACACCGACACTGATGTTGAAGGAGTTAATGCTCGGTTATCAGTAAGCGGGGCGGAGGTAAATCGAACACCTGCCGCCGAGTCATTACTTGACCTTCCCCAAGCAGAGCCTGGCCACATTGGGGACAGTGGCTGGCCTGGTGGCGAAGCAGTCGGTCGGGGGTCTGGGCTACGTCGAGCGTAGTTCCTGGATGGCCCGGCTGGCCACCCACCTTACCCGTTGTGGGTTTTAGCAGGGCTGGTTTTTGGGTATAGCCTTGGGAGGAGGGTGGTTTATGGGAGTTGGCCGGGTTCATCTGTAGGCGACGACGAAGGTCGGCGTTTTCGGCCTCCAGTTGCTCAATGCGAGCCAATGCCTGAGACTGCAACGCTTTCAATTCGGCGATATCCTCCGTTTCTACCATAGATTAGAGTCAGCAAAATGCGTACCTAAATAATTACAAGAGAGTTATATTGCAAGCAAATGATTCTTATATCAGGGGAATTGCATGAAGAGCTAAGTTAGCCATCTTTGCCAGATGGATGTAGCTGAATTTTTTTTTGAGGTTGATGATCCTCGCCAAAGTGGCAAATGT
>RDXN01000093.1 GCA_004292855.1 Cytophagales bacterium | reverse complement strand
GACCGTTGCTGCTTCATCTGGCAAAGCTATCAAAAGTGAGTAGCAAATAAATTCTTGCCCTAAAGGGCATAGTTTCAACTAGCGTACTTTAAAAATGAAGTTTCCGATGGCCAGCACCGTGAAGGTGGCCATTGCGGTTCAACTCCTCACCAAAATTGAGCAGGGCGAACTCTCGCTCATGACGATGGTTGATGTGCAACCGTCTGACCTGCACCCCGGTAGCGGCTCACTAACGGCTCTGTTCAACAAACCGGGTGTACAGCTTTCGGTGCAAAACCTGCTCGAACTGATGATGGTCATCAGCGATAACTCGGCTACGGACATTCTGCTCCGGTTAGCTGGTGGCCCCGAAGTGGTGCAAAATCGACTGAAAACGTTGGGGGTACAGGGCATGTCGGTCGACCGGAGCATTATCCAGCTTCTGGCTGACTTACAGGGCGTTACCCTGCCTCCTGCCAACCAATGGACGGCCGGTTTTTACGAGCGGCTCGAAAAAGAACGCGCCCCCGACGCCCGGACCAAAGCCGTTGCGGCCTTTGCCACCGACCCGCGTGATACCTCGACCCCGGCGGCAATGATCGATCTGCTGGCTAAGATTTACAACGGAACGGCCCTCAAGCCCGACAGCCGGGCGGTGTTGCTTGGCACTATGGAGCGTTGCCAAAGTGGTGCGGCCCGGCTGCGCGGGTTTCTGCCGCCGGGCACCGAGTTGGCGCACAAAACCGGCTCGCTCGGAGCCACCGCCACCGACGATGTGGGCTACATTACATTGCCGGACGATGCGGGGCACGTGGCGATTGCGGTGTTCATCGGCCCCTCAACCCAGCCCACTGCCGAGCGCGAACAGACCATTGCCCACATGGCGCGGGCTGTGTATGATTACTTTTTATTCCAGGTGCCGGTGGAGGGAAACAAGTAAGGTTTTTTGTCATTCCGAGGAACGAGGAATCTAGCACCAATTCAGTCAACTTGTGTGTTGTCTAATTAGATTCCTCCTTCCGCACCGGCGGACCGGTCGGAATGACAAAAAACCTACTTCTCCAGAAATCCATCAATCGCTTCTTTCAACCCAGCCTCCGTTTGCAGGCCAATCATGCGCTGTTTGGGCTGGCTCTTTTTCATCAGCAATAGGGTCGGAATTTCATCGACCTGATAGGCTTGCAGGAGGTCTTTGTTACTGTCGGCGTTGATTTTCACCACCTGAAGTTTGCTGCCGTAGCTCTGCTGGAGGGCGTCGATGGTGGGCATCATTTTTACGCATGGGGCGCACCAGGGGGCGTAGAAATCGAGCAGCACGAGGTCGTTGCCGGTCAGGATTTTATCGAGTTGCTCTTTGGTTAGACTACTTGCCGATTGGTCGGCCTTGACACCCTCAACGGCTTTGAGTTTGGTGGTCCATTTGAGGTAGCCCCCTTCGAGTTCGTACACGTTCGCGAACCCCTGCGCCCGCATCAGTTTCGCGGCCTCCCCCGACCGTCCTCCGCTCAGGCAATACACAAACACGGGCTTCGCCTTGTCGAGTTGGGCCAGTGTTTCGGCAAAGGCCGGATTGCGATAGTCAAGGTTTTTGGCCCCTACCAGGTGCCCCCCGCCAAACTCGCCGGGGGTTCGCACGTCGATCAATTGACCCGTCGGTGTTTGTTTGAGCTGTTGCTCGAACGCGTCAGTCGCGAGGGATTGGGCGCGGGTAATGTACGCGGTGAAGAGAAGCAGGAGTGATAAGGAAAGTTTCATAATTGTTGTCTTTTTAGCATTCGTTGCCGTACCTCTGCCGAGGTTAGTGTTTGACCAGCTTTGTATTGCTGGCGACCATTTTCAATTCTGTTCACGATAATCAACTGCTCAATCAGTTCATCAACAGAGAACTGATCAGGTAAATTCTGTAGGATAATTTGTACCTCAGTTTTTGTCATAGTTCGATCATTATCAACTTACTTCCGTGCAATCCGAATCGCAACCCCGCCCCCTCGCGCCAGCACGAGCGATAATTTACTAACACTCGTAACGGTCTTTTTTTCAATCACATACGCTTCGGGGTTGGTGTCCCAGTCGGCGTTGGGAGCATCGCAGTAGAGGGTGGCCTCGTAGGTCTGGTTGGGGTCCAGAAAAGCTAGGTCGAGGGTGAGGGTGCGGGCATTTTCGTCGGTGATGCCGCCCACGAACCAGTCCGATTTGCCTTTGGCTTTGCGGGCCATCAGTACATAATCGCCGGGTTCGGCGGCCAATACGCGGGTATCGTCCCAATCGACAGCCACGTCGCGGATAAACTGGAACGCGTCGAGGTGAGCTTCGTAGTTTTCGGGCAGGTCGGCGGCCATTTGAAGGGGGCTGTACATGGTCACGTACAGGGCCAACTGCTTGGCCAACGTGGTCCGAACGCGGGTTGTGCGGGTTGGGTCGAACTGATTCAGGCGCATGTGGAACAGGCCGGGCGTGAAGTCCATTGGCCCGCCGAGCATCCGCGTGAAGGGCAAAATGGTCGTGTGTTCGGGGGTGATGCCGAGCGTGGGGGCGTTGTTGAATTCGCTGCCGCGCGCAGCCTCACTCGCCATCCAGTTGGGATAAGTCCGGTGCAGACCCGTCGGGTGGCTCGACTCGTGCGAATCGACCATGATTTTGTACTGAGCGGCTTTTTCGGCCACGCGCTCGTAATGGTTGTTCATCCACTGACCATCATGGTGCTCTCCACGCGGGATAATCCGGCCCACGTAGCCCGTTTTAACGGTGTTGATGCCCTTTTGTTGCATGTAGCCAAAAGCCGCATCCATTCGGCGTTCGTAATTCGTGACCGAGCCGGACGTTTCGTGGTGCATAATGAGCCGGACGCCCTTGCGTTGGGCGTAACTGGTTAGCGAGTCAATGTTGTAATCGGGATAGGGCGTTACAAAGTCGAACACCTCCTCTTTCCAGTTGCCGAACCAGTCTTCCCAACCTACGTTCCACCCCTCCACCAGCACCCCATCGAAGCCATATTTGGCCGCAAAGTCGATGTAGCGTTTCACGTTGGCGGTGTTGGCCCCGTGTTTGCCGCCCGCCAACGGCCAATTGGCCTTCCCAACGTGCATTTCCCACCACATACCCACAAACTTCTGCGGTTTTATCCACGACGGATCGGCGATTTTACTCGGCTCGTTCAGGTTCAGAATCAGTTTCGACGCCAGAATATCGGTGGCTTTGTCGCTCACGATGAGCGTGCGCCAGGGCGTTTGGGTCGGAGCTTGCAGGTAGGCTTTGTTGCCCACGGCGTCGGGGGTGAGCCGGGCCGAGAACGTCCGGGTGGCCTTGTCTAGGTGCAGGTACATGATCGGATAATTCCGCACTGCCGCTTCGTATAGGCTGATATACAGCCCTTTGTCGGTTTTAAATAGCAACGGTGTTTGTACGTGATCGGGGCCGAGTGACGACTGTAAGGCAATATCCCTCTCGCGGGCAACGGCAGCCGCCGACTTTATTTCGCTCAGGCGGGTCGTGTTGTAGAGGTACTCGTTGGTGTCGAAGTCGGCGGGCATCCAAAACGTTTGGTGATCACCCGACAACCGGAATTGGGTCAGTTCGTCGGCCACCACAAAATGGCTTAGTTTGGGTTGCTGCGGAAACTCATACCGGAACCCCACGCCATCGTCGAACACCCGAAACCGCAGCCGCATCTGTATGCCCGACCCCGCCCGATCCTGCACCAGAACGGCCATTTCGGTGTAATGATTACGGATTTCGCGCACCTCACCCCACACCGGTTTCCATCGCCCATCCGTCCGCGACGAATCGACCGATACCACCGTAAACCGGTTCAGCATGGCCTTCGGTTTGCTCAGCGAAAACCCCAGGCCCGACGGCTCCACTACCGGCTGCCCCTTGTAAGTAGCCGCATACGTTAGTTCGCCCGTGGGCGCGAGTTGTACCCGCACGGAAATCTGCCCATTGGGCGACGACACCGCCATTGGCCGTTGTTGGGCGAGGGCAGTTGTGGAGAGAAGTAAAGTTAGGGTTAGGGATTTGAGCATTTCGCAAGTTTTTTTAACCACGGAGGTCACGGATTTTTTGTCATCCCGACGAAGGAGGGATCTTGCTTGCTTACACACAAGTTGCGTGCAAACGGAGTAGATCCTTCCTTCGTCAGGATGACAAAAAACTCGGTACCAAAACTCCCGTGTACTCCGTCGTTAGAACTATTAATTCGGAAACTGACTCTTATCAATCCCCGGAATAATACGCAGGGCGTTTTTGTAGTAGACCTTTTTCAGAATTTCATCGGGGAGGCCGATGCCGTACATGCGCCAGAACGCGTGGTATTTTTTGTGGTATGGGAAATACTCGTCTTCCGTTTCCAGAACGCGGAAGTAGGTCGCGTATTCGCTCGGCACCCACGAGTCTTTACCAAACAGAATCCGGTCCTGATACTTCTCGAAAAATCGTTTCGATGCCCGTGGCTGACGACCTAACTCGGCAATAACGGCCCCAATCTCAACCAGCGTGTTGGGAAACACCTGCATCAGGCTGTCGAGCTTGTTCAGATCGTTCGGATACCAACCCATGTGGGCGTTGATGAACGTGGTTTTGGGGTGCTTACGGAACACACTATGCTGCTCCTTGAGCAAATCGCCCCACGACGCACCCGTTTTGTCGTCGCGCTTGCGGCCACCGTGGAGTTTGAGTTCGAGCCAACGCTCGTTGTAGCGGTCCATCGGGTCCCAGAACGACTTGGGGTCGGCGGTGTGAATGAGCACCGGGATGCCCAACTCGCCACACTTGGCCCAGATGGGGTCCATCCGCTCGTCATCGACCCGAACGCGCTTCCCCGTGTTGTCTTTTACACTGAAACCGAGACTCTTATAGATTTTTAGACCCTTCGCGCCGTTCTTCACGTCCTCACTCAGAATCTTCACGGCCTCCTCGGTCCAACCGGGTTGCCCGATGCCATCGAAGTTGATGTTCGAGAACAGAATGAGCCGTTTGGGGTCTGTTTTTTTTATGTTTTCGGCAGCCGCGTTGAAGAACCGTGTGTTCTCATCGACGTTGCCCCAACCGCGTCCGCTAAGGTTAATCATGACCTGCATGTTCAGGCCGTCCATCTGCGCCAGCAGGGGTCGCAGGTCGCTCTTGTCCATCTGAAACTGATGGTTATGCACGTCGATGAACGGGTACTTCGAGCGGGTCAGTTTGTGCTCCGGCACCTTGAGCGTCGACACGGGGTCATATTCTTCAAAACCCAACGGCATCTCAGCGGGTTTGGTGGCTGTTGGCTGTGCGTTGCAGGCAGCCGAAAGGAACAAAAGAATCAGAAAACGGTATGTGTTCATAAGGAGTAACTTTCTCTAACTGTCCGCAAAATAACAAAAGCAGGCGTCTTTCGCATGAAAACCACCCCCATCCTTCTCGCTCTTACGCTTATTCTGATTCTGGCCCTATCGGGTTTCGATGGGCCAACGGTGCATTCCGGCACAACCCGTTACCCTGCCGATTCGCTCCCGTTCGACTCCACGCGCTTCTCAGTCGAGGTGCTTGCTCAGGACATGAACGAGCCGATGGAATTGGCCTTAGCCCCCGATGGGCGCGTGTTTTGGGTAGAACGCCACGGCGAACTGAAACGCTACGACCCCCGCACTAAACAAACCAAACTGATTACCAAACTCCCCGTTCGTTACCGGGCCGAAGATGGCCTGTTGGGCATCGCGCTCGACCCAAAATTTACCCAGAATGGCTGGATATACCTCTACTACAGCGAGGGTGAACCCGTCGACGGTAAGGGCATCCAGGTGTTGACCCGCTTCACGCTCCAGAACGATCAGTTGCTCATGGCCTCGCGCAAGGTGCTGCTTACTGTTCCGGTCCTGACCGACAACGTGAGCCACGCGGCTGGCTCGCTGGCGTTCGACAAAAATGGCAACCTGTTTCTGTCGACCGGCGACAACACAAATCCCTTTGGCTCCGACGGTTACGCGCCCATCGACGAACGGCCGGACCGCCTTCATTTCGACGCTCAGAAATCGTCGGGAAACACAAACGATCTTCGGGGGAAGGTTCTTCGGATTCATCCCGAACCCGATGGCACGTACACGATTCCGGCGGGCAATTTATTTTCGGCCAACACGCCCAATGGCAACGGCCAACCGACCCGGTCTGACGCGACCCGCCCTGAAATCTATGTGATGGGTTGCCGGAATCCATTTCGCCTGTCCGTCGACTCAAAAACGAATTTTCTGTATTGGGGTGAAATTGGCCCCGACGCCGGGCGCGACAGCCTGAACCGGGGGCCACGCGGGCACGACGAGATCAATCAGGCACGACGGGCGGGCAACTTCGGCTGGCCCTATTTTGTGGGTAACACCAAACCCTACCACGACTACGATTTCGTGGCCCAGGCGAGCGGCCCCCGTTTCGACCCCGCCCGACCCGTGAACAACTCACCCAACAACACGGGTCTGCAAACGTTGCCGCCTGCACAGTCGGCCCTGATTTGGTATCCGTACGTTGAGTCGCCGGAGTTTCCCGAACTGGGCACGGGCGGGCGCAACGCGATGGCCGGACCCGTTTACCACGCTGCCGACTACCCCAACAGCGACGTTCGCTTGCCCGATTATTACGATGGTAAACTGCTGATATACGAATGGATGCGCAACTGGATTAAGGCCGTCACCCTCAAACCAAACGGCGATTTGGCAGGTATTGAGCCGTTTCTGCCGAACCAACGCTTTGTGAAGCCGATGGATATGACCCTAGGCCCCGACGGGTCGTTGTATGTATTAGAGTACGGCGAGTACTGGCGGGCCAAAAACGATGATGCCCGCCTGGTACGCATCACTTACAACCGCCGAAACCGCCCGCCCGTTGTGGCCCTCCAAGCCGACAAAACCGTGGGGGCGGCTCCCCTCTCGGTGCGCTTCTCAGCCAACGGCACCTTCGACCACGACAAAGCCGACAAACTGACCTACGCCTGGTTTTTTGGTCCGTCGAAAACGCCACAGGCTCGAACGGCCACCCCAAGCTTCACCTTCACAAAACCCGGCACCTACGCTTGCCGGGTCGTCGTTTCAGACGGGGCTGGCGGGCAAACCGAGCGAACCGTAACCATTCGGGTAGGCAATGAGCCGCCCGCTTTGGCAGTTAAATGGGCAGGCAACCGGTCGTTTTATTTTGCGGATCAAACCTCGGTCCAGTACGCGGTTGGAGCCACTGACCGCGAAGACGGCCCTAAACTCGACCCCAAACGCCTGAAGATGACTTTCGATTATGTGCAGGACACGGAAGACCTCATTAACGTAGGGCATCAGGCGGAACAAGAGTCGCCGTTGGTGGGCAAGACCTTGATTGAGAAAAGTGATTGTCGCGCCTGCCATGCTCTCCAGAAACAGTCGGTGGGGCCTGCCTACGAGGTTGTTGCCCAACGCTACCGGGCCGATGCGGGGGCTGTGGCGCGGCTGAGTCAGAAGATCATCAACGGGGGTGGAGGTGTTTGGGGGGAGTCGATGATGTCGGCGCATCCGCAGGTTTCGTCCGACGATGCCGCCCGTATGGTGCGCTACATCCTCTCGCTGGCCGACCAATCCCGAAGCTTGCCCCCTTCGGGAACACTCGCTCTGGATCGACATAGTAAAACACCTGCTGCGGGCCAACCCGGTCGCTACATCCTGACTGCCGAATACAGTGACAATCCCCGTCCGCCTGTTGGCGCGAACCCCGTTCGGGAGGTGCTCACGCTCCGGCACCCGCAAGTTCTCGCAGCCACCGCCGACGCCGTGGACCGGGTAGCCCGGCGCAACGGTACGCGCGTCCAAACGACCCGCTTCAACGCACAGGGAGCCAACCTGCTCTTCCGCAACCTCGACCTGTCGGGCATCCGGCAGTTAACACTACACTGGTGGAGCAGCAAAATTGATGGCGTCTGGGAAATCCGCTCAGGTAGTCCCACCGGCCCGATTTTGGCCGAGGTGCCGTTTGACCACGCCAAAGATGCCGTCGAGAAAACGGCAACCTTACAACCCACGAGCCAGCTCACCGACGTATACATCGTCTTGAAAGCCACCCAGGGCAAACCCGACATCTGGAACGGCCCGGAGTTGGAGTGGGTACGGTTTCAGCGGTAAATCAATGCCACACAAAACCCCGCGATGCCTTCTTTGCGTCCCACGAACCCCATGTGTTCGGAGGTGGTAGCTTTGATGGCGAGGTCGTCTTCGGGGATGTTCATAACCTCGGCGAGGCAGGTTTTCATGGCCGGGATGTGGGGGTTCAGCTTGGGTTCCTGCAAGACAATCGTCACGTCGATGTTGGACACCTCGTAGCCGACCTCGCGAATCATCCGCATCACCTCGGCCAGCAATACCTTACTGTCGACGCCCTTCCAGCGGGGGTCTTTGTCGGAGAAATGATAGCCAATGTTCCGCATGTTGGCAGCACCCAGCAGGGCGTCGCAAATGACATGACACACGATGTCGGCATCGGAGTGCCCGTAGGCTCCGTGCGTGTGGGGAATCTGAATGCCGCCGAGCCAAAACGGGTGGCCTTCTACGAGTTTATGGACATCGTAGCCCTGTCCAACGCGGATTTTCACGGTTGTTCGTCTGGAAAATTTGTAAGAAGATAGTCGCGGACGCGGCCATAAAAATCAGTGGCCTGCACCACGGCGTCCTCAGCGTCTTCGATAGAGATGTCGAATTCCGGTTCATAATCACCGCCTTGTCGCATGTTAAACAGCTTAGTGATCAGGCCACTATCTGCGGCAGGAAAGATAGTAGTCAGAACAAACTGCCTGCGAAATTCGGTGTGGGCACCAGTATGCGTTTTGGTAAGCACACTATCCGTTGTATGCAATAAAGCCACAATAGAATGATACATCGAGTAGTAGGCACGATTGCTTGTTCCATCGGGCCTCCCGGCCTCTAAGAGTATATTGGCTTCCTGCAAATCGTCGTCGGCTTTCCGTAAGAATAGGAATGCCCTTTTGATATCCTTCATATTTGTTGCCCTTCTTGCGAAGCCGACCTATATAATGAGGTTTTACCTGCTCTGTACTTGCCTGCCGATACCGGAAGAATGGAAACTTCTGTAACGTACTTTAACGATATATCACCTATCACAGAACTCATTCGTCTGACTTCCAAGCCTCCTTTCACCTCCTCGTCACGTAACACGACTAAAAAGTCAATATCTGAATTGGCATGGAAATCACCGCGAGCGTAAGAGCCGTACAGAATCACTTGATCGAGTCGGTCGCCATACAATCCTACTAGAGACTGTTTGACTTCCTTCGAGAGGATTTTCACCTGCTCCCTCGATAAGGTTTTTGAAACGTGTTCGTTTTCTATACCGTCCATAAAAGATTGATTAAGCGGCCTTCCGGTAATACATGGTCGAGCTGTTCTCCCGGCGCAGCACTTGGCCGGCCATTGCCCGGATCGCGTCGGGCGTGACGGCCTGAATCTTTTCGGCTTCCTCATTCACCCAATCGGGGTTGCCCGCGTTGGCGGCAAAAGCCAGATTCATAGCGCGGTTCAGGAGTTCGACTTCGGAGAAAGCCATCGTGGCTTCGGCCTGATTTTTCACTTTGGCCAGTTCGTCGTCGGGCACGGTTTCGTTAATCATCTCCTGAACGATGGACTCCACAGCGGCATCGGCTTCTTCAAGTGTGACGCCCTCGTTCAGCGTGCCCTGAATCATCAACAGGCCGGGGTCGAGCGAGGCCGTGATATAAGCTGAGAGGTTGTTGAACATCGGTACGTCGCGCACGAGCCGTTGGTACAGGCGCGACGATTTACTCCGGCCCAGCATATCGCTCAACAGATCGACAGTCTGGAAATTACTCTCAAACCGACCGGGCATGTGGTAGGCTTTGTAGAGCGCGTTGAGCGGTACGTTGGCCGACGTTTCGAGAAATCGGGCTTCGGTTTGCGTGGGTTCTTTCGGTAAGTTGCGTACGTACGGCTTACCCGCCTGAATCGGCGCAAACCATTTGGCACATAGCTGCTTAACCTGCTCGACGGTCACGTTGCCTGCTACGACCAGTAGAGCGTTATTGGGCAGGTAATACCGAAAGAAGAAGCTTTTCACATCGTCGAGCGTAGCGTTTTCGATGTGGCTGATGTCTTTACCAATCGTTGCCCAGCGGTACGGATGTTGCTGGTAGGCCAACGGGCGGAGCTTGAGCCAGGCATCGCCGTAGGGTTGGTTCAGGTAGCGTTGGTTGAACTCTTCGATCACCACCTTCTGTTGCACGTCCAGCACCTGTGGGTCGAACGACAGGCTCAGCATCCGGTCCGATTCGAGCCAAAACGCCGTTTCGATGTTGGCGGCAGGGAGCGTAATGTAGTAGTTCGTGATGTCGGGGCTGGTGAACGCATTGTTCTCACCCCCAACGCGTTGCAGTGGCTCGTCGTAGCTCGGAATATGTTTGGAACCGCCAAACATCAGGTGTTCAAACAAGTGGGCAAAGCCGGTCCGGTCGGGGTCTTCGTCGCGCGAACCAACGTTATACAGTATATTGACAGCCGCAATGGGCGTACTGGCGTCTTCGTGGACAAATACCCGAAGGCCATTGTCGAGTGTGAAGTGTTCGTAATGAATCATACGATACAAAAATACAGCCTCCTCATTTTGAAACCTAGAAAGCAAATAGCATGGTACGTGGGGTTGCTGCTATTGATGGCAACACCGTTGCGGGCGCAGGTCCTCACCGACCCGGTCATGCAGCAGACCATTCTGAAAACACTCGACAACGTCTACAACAATAACTTCGTGGAGTCGGACAATCTGATTCGGCAACTTCAGACACGCTACCCGCAACACCCCGCCGGGCCAATGCTTCGGGCCATGCACCTCTACTGGCAGTTCATCCCACTCCAATCGAATCGGAATGCCGTTGCACAGTATGCACAAGCCTGCGAGCAGGCTCTGGTTTTGGCAAAAAAGCGACTCAACAAAGATCCGAACGACCCCGAAGGCGTATTTTTTGCCCTGACCGCCCACTCCTATCTGGCCTTGAATCACCACAATAACGACCAGATCATGAGGGGTGTCGATGAGGCACGGCGAACCTACAGCTACATGAAACAGGGGTTCACCTTGATGGAGAAAAACCCTGAGTTTTATTTCACAACGGGCCTCTATAACTATTACGTAGAACGGTATCCGATGGATAATCCTATCGTGAAACCGATGATGTGGTTCTTCAAAAGCGGCAACATGCCCCTCGGCCTGCGTCAGATGGAAACTGCCGCCCGACGGGCTACCTTCACCCGCTACGAAACGGCTTACTATCTGGCTCACATCTATCTACAGCATGAGAGCACACCGGCTCGTGCAGCAACGTGGCTCCGGGGTCTTTCGGAGCGGTTTCCGAACAACCCGATTTACCTGATGCGTTATATCGAAAGCCTGCTGCTCACCGACCGACCCGCCGAGGCCACGGCCCTGTTACCCCGCCTGAAGGCCATGAATCGCCCATTTCTGACCGTCCCGATTCGCCTGTTCGAGGGATTATTAGCTCAAACCAAAAACGACCGCGAAGCTGCCGAGCATTTTCAGGCCGCCTTGCGTAGCCCTACCGTTGCACCCTACACCAAAGAATACCACGCGATGGCTTACACGGGTTTAGCCCGGATTGCCCTGCGGGCCAACAACCGCCCACTCGCCAAAACGTACTACCAAAAAGCTCTGGAACTAGCTGATTACAAGTCGGTACAAGCCGAGGCAAAGGCGTTCCGGTAAACTCAACTTTATTGCTCCATGACCACTCGTCGTTCGTTCCTCAAATCGCTGGCGGTTGCGCCGTTGTTGCGCCCGGCCAAACCTATGATTCAGACCGTTACGGGGCCAATTCAGGCGTCGGAAATGGGCCTGACGCTCACTCACGAGCATATTCTGGTCGACTTTATCGGGGCCGACCAAATAACGCCCGACCGCTGGGACCGGGTGAAGGTTGTCGCCAAAATGCTGCCGTACCTGCAAAATCTGCGTCGGTTGGGCGTTCGCACGCTGGTCGAGTGTACACCGTCTTATCTGGGCAAGGACCCGTTACTGTTGCGCGAGCTTTCCCAGAAATCGGGCGTTCAAATCCTGACCAACACGGGGTATTATGGGGCCGTTGATAACAAATATCTGCCGCCCCACGCCCACACCGAAACCGCCGACCAACTTGCCGACCGCTGGGTTGCCGACTACCAGAACGGCATCGATGCAACCGGTATCAAACCCGCTTTCATGAAAATTAGCGTAAACCCCGGCCCGCTGTCCGACCTGCACCGCAAGCTCATTACGGCGGCAGCCCGCACCCACAAACGAACCGGCCTGACGATTTACTCGCACACGGGACCATACGTGCCAGCGTTTGAGCAGATTGAGGTGTTAAAGAAGGAAGGCGTTGACCCAAGCGCGTTTGTGTGGGTACACGCGCAGGGGAGCAACATGGTGCATTATGCCCGTGCCGTTCGCGAGGGGGCTTGGGTGAGTCTCGACAGTCTCGAAAACGAAAACGTCGACCAGTACGCCCAAACTCTGCTATTGATGAAAGAAAACCGGTTTTTGCACCGGACCCTACTCTCACACGATGCCGGTTGGTACGACCCCGCCAAACCCGACGGCGGCACCATCGACCGGGATTTCACGGTTCTCTTCACCAAACTAATGCCCTTGCTGAACAAGGAGGGCTTTACCAAAAAAGACTGGCATCAATTATTGGTCGAGAATCCAAGAACTTGTCTGAACCGTGATTCTCTCTGATTCATGTGATTTCACTGATTTTCTTATGTCAGTTTATAATCAATGAAATCACATAAATCAAGAGAATCACAGTTCGGATTAATAGTCAACCTCTAGCCCCAACGCCTTGCGCAGGTCGTGCAGGGCGGGGTTTTTCTCGGCCATAAAGTTGAACTTGTCCTGCGACGAATAAATCATTTTCTTCTGCTCCATCACCTCCACGCGGTGCTCAACCTGAATCTGTTTGTTCTGTAGCTGTTCGCGCAGGTAGCCAATGAGGTCGGGCTTCAGGTCGACCATCAGGCCAGCCATCAGGTTGTTATCGAGGGTTAGGTGAATCGTTGTTCCGTCGAGAATATAATCGCGGTCGAGCATGAGTTGTTCGCTGACCATGCCGGTTTTTTCATTACGCAGGGCCTTAAATCGATGCCATGCCGCGCGGAGATCGTCCTCGGTGAAAGGCAAATCGGGGCGCGTATCGACAATGCCAATTGGCCCTTCCTTTTCGGCTTCGGTGGCTACTTTGGCCTGCAAGCTGGTTGTGGACCGGAGCTTGCTACCCGCCGGAAGCTTCGGGGCCGTCATCACCGGTTTACCATTGGCGTGGGTTAGCGCGGCCCCGTTCGGGACGGTTGCTGAACCATTGCCGTTAGCCACATGGTAACCGTTCACAGGCTCACTCGTGATAGGGTGTGTAGGGGTGGGCGTTAGGACGACACCGGTCGGTTCATCGTTTTTTTTTTCAGCCCCGTTGGTGGCGGGGTTAGCGGGGGGAAGCTTCGGATCGGCTAACCCAACGGTGGGTGTGTCGGCGTTGATGGTCGGGTGATGCCCGTTGCCGTTAAGGGCGGGGGGCGTTGCACCCAAATCGGGCAGAGTTTCCCAGTTGAGTGTGTGGCGCAGGGCGGCCAACTTCATCAAAAACAGCTCAATATGCAGCCGCCCATCTTTGGCCTGCTTGAAATTCATGTCGCACTGCCCGCCGATGCTCAGGGCCGACAGCAAGAACGACAAGGGCGCACGCGTGGCCTGATCGAGGTATTTAGCCCGCACGTTTTCGGTCACCTGCAACAACTGCACCGTCGCGGCATCGCGGCTCACGAGCAAATCGCGGAAGTGGCGCGTGAGGCCCACCACGAACTGATGCCCGTCGAAACCTTTGCGCAAAATCTCGTCGAAGGTGAGCAGCGTTTGGGGCAGGTTGGCACTCAGCAACAGGTCGGTAAGCCGGAAATAATAATCGTAATCGAGGATGTGCAGGTTGTCGAGTACCTCCTTGTAGCGCAGCGTCCGGTCGGTCGAGAACGTCACGTTCAGGTCGAACATCGACAGGGCGTCGCGCAAACCACCGTCGGCCTTCTGGGCAATGAGGTCGAGGGCGTCGGGTTCGGCGGTGATATTTTCCTGCGTAGCAATGTGGGCCAAGTGCCCCGCAATGTGCCCCGGCTGAATCCGGTTGAAGTCGAATATCTGGCACCGCGACAAAATCGTGGGCAGAATTTTATGCTTCTCTGTCGTGGCCAGGATAAAAATGGCGTAGCTGGGTGGCTCCTCCAGCGTTTTTAGGAACGCGTTGAAAGCCGCCGACGAGAGCATGTGAACCTCGTCGATGATGTACACCTTGTATTTGGCCCCGGCCTGGGGCGGCACCCGCACCTGATCAATGAGCATCCGAATGTCATCAACTGAGTTGTTAGAAGCCGCATCGAGTTCGTGAACGTTAAACGAGGTGTTTTGCCGGAAGCTCACACAGGGGTCACAGTGGTCGCAGGCCTCGGTCTCAGCCGTCAGGTTTTCGCAGTTGATTGTTTTGGCCAGAATCCGGGCGCAGGTAGTTTTGCCCACGCCCCGTGGCCCACAGAACAGAAACGCCGACGCTAAATGATTGGTACGAATGGCGTTACGCAACGTGGTGGTGATATGCTCCTGCCCCACGACGGTATCGAAGGTGGCAGGGCGATATTTCCGGGCCGAGACCACAAAATTTTCCATACCCAAAGGTACAAATTTTACAGTTCGTCCCGGTCAATCCCGCATTGTTTGAGAATTTTGTAGAACAACCCTCTTCCTAAATCGCGGTTCCCGTGAACGGGAATTGGGACGGACTTTTGCAGAGCATCATTCTTATAAACGTGATGACTGCCCTTAATTCGATCCAGGTGCCATCCGTTTGCTTCAAGAACTTTGATAATTTCTTTGGGAGAATACGCCATCGTCTAGGCAGCCTGGGCGACCGTATACGCGATGGGGACAATAGCCTGAATCGTAGTGGTTTGTTGCTCAAGCTCTAATGTATCATCGGGAATCGGATAGCCGTTTTCGGTTCTTGATTCAATTACAGCCTCAATAGCCTCCTGAACCATTGAAATTGCCTCCTCCATTGTTGTGCCGTGGGTAGTGCAAGGACTAAGTGTAGGAACCTCAGCGACGAAATAACCGGTTTCCTCATCTTTAGTGATGATAACCCGATACAAACCATGTCGAAACGTATTCATAAAACAAATTAGAAGAGTGAACCGTCATTCAAAGATACAACATTTGGGCATCCCATTCAACCGGCCCGCCTTCGTAAAACCGTCCATTCATCGCATAGCTTTATCCTATTAATCTGGTATTCTGTTACTTACTTATCAATTAGTAGTCATAACGTCATAGAAAAGCAAACTTGGCTTGCAACCCTCGCTACTGATCGACTTTTCTGATTACCATAACCCATAAGATATAGTACAGATGTTTACCTCCACGCGTCGGGCAACTCCTGCCCGGCTACTCCTCTATGTAGCTGCCCTACTACTCAGCAGCTTGTTTTGGGGCCAATCGGCCCACGCGCAATTACCCACGGGATTCATCCAATCCAAAACTCAGGACGGCTACTCGGCACCAATGGGCGTGATTTTCACCCCCAATGGCCAACAACAATTTGTTTGGGACAAGAGCGGAAAAGTCTGGGTATCGAACTGGAACGGTAGCCAGTATGTGAAGCAGGCAACCGCCGTGCTCGACATTAGCCCTGAAGTAGGCAACTGGCGCGACTTTGGTCTGCTCAGCCTCTGCCTCGACCCCAACTACGCCACCAACGGCAAGGTATACCTGTTTTACATGGTCGACCGGCACCACCTGATGAACTTCGGGACGGCTGCGTACAGTACCACCACCGACGAGTACTATAAGGCGACCATCAGCCGCGTGACCTGCTACCAATTCGTAACAACAAACGGCACAGTATCAGCAAATCTTGGCAGCCGTAAAATTCTTTTGGGTGAAACCAAATCGACGGGGGTGCCGCTCGTACACGAGTCGCACGCGGGCGGTACGCTGGTATTTGGGCGCGACGGATCGCTGCTGCTGACCACCGGCGACAACGCGAGCTATGCCTCCACCGACAAAGGCAACGCGTCGGAGACGTATTTCCAACAAGCGATCAACGATGGTATCATGCGGGCTAACGAAAACGTAGGTTCGTTCCGGTCGCAGATGCTCAACTCACACTGTGGCAAGGTGTTACGCATGGACCCCAACACGGGCGACGGTCTGACGAGCAACCCGTTTTACGACGGAGCTAACCCGCGTTCGGCACAGTCGCGGGTGTGGGCATTGGGTCTGCGCAATCCGTACCGCATGGGCATTCAGCCCAATACGGGTAGTACAAACATGGCCGATGCCAACCCCGGCACGTTGCTGATTGGCGATGTAGGCTGGGGGACCTGGGAAGATTTTCACGCCGTTCGGCAGGGGGGCGAAAATTGTGGCTGGCCGATGTTTGAGGGCCTCGAAGCCCATTCGGGCTACATGAGTGCCGCCCAAACGCTCGAAAACCGCGACGAACCCAATCCATCGAACACCTGCAACAAGCCATTCCTGACGTTTGCCGACCTGCTCAAACAACCGACTAACCCCGTGCAGACGGTGGTGAATCCTTGTAGTAATCAGCCGTTGCCGGGGCAGCAACGCCGGTATATCCATTCGCGCCCGGCTATCGACTGGAACCACAATGCCGACCAAGCCCGCACGCCGACCTTCAACGGCTCAGTAGCTACAGCAACTCCACTAGGAGCAGCGGGGGGCGTACCGGGTACACAATTCCGGGGCAACTGCGCAACAGGTGGGGCCTTCTACCCCGATGGAACGCAGTTTCCAACGGCCTGGCGCAACACCTACTACTTTGCCGACTATGGAGCTAACTGGATTCGGGCGGCTACGCTCAACGCCAACGGGGCCGTAACGGAGGTGCGTGCGTTCCTACCCAACGGGGGCGGCAACGGCATTGTCGACATTGAGTACAACCCCCTCGACCAATCGCTGTACTACGTCAATATCAATTCGGGCGAGTTGATGAAAATTGGTTTCGGGGGGAACCGTCCGCCGGTGGCCACGATAACCTCGTCGGCCCTCACCGGCCCCGCGCCCCTCACAGTCAATTTTACGGGCAATACGTCCACCGATCCCGACGGCGACCCGCTCACCTACGCCTGGGACTTTGGCGATGGCACCACCTCGACGCTCGCCAACCCAACCAAAGTGTTCAGCAGCGCGAGCAGTCAGGGCTTTACGGTTCGTCTCACCGTGAGCGACGGGCGCGGCCTCACCGACTCGAAAACCGTGCAGGTGTCGCTCAACAACCCCGCGCCGACAGCCAAAATCTCGAACCCGCTCAACAACGCGCTCTACCCGCTCGACCGCGAGAGTCAGTACCAGTTAACGGCTAACGTGACCGACGACGATGTGGCGAGTTTGGCTTACGCCTGGCAAGTGACGCTACGTCACAACAACCACGAACACCGCGAACCGGTGCTAACAACGGCTTCTCCAACCGTTAACATCTCCCCGGTGGGCTGCGACGGAGAGACTTATTATTACCTCATTAAACTCACCGTAACCGACCGGGGCGGGCTAACCGCGAGCGACTCGGTGAAGATTTACCCCGACTGTAACTCGGCTAAACTGGCGATCTCGAACCTTCAGGCCACCACGCTCACCAACAGTGTCCGGCTCAACTGGATCAATCCCAGCACCACTTTCGACAACGTGCTGGTGGTTGCCAAAGCGGGCAGCGGCTTTACAGATCGCCCTTCGGACCCAGCCTACACCGCCGATGCCAGCTTTACGGGCAACGGAGCGGCTTTCTTCGGCGGCAAAGTGGTGTATCAGGGCGTAGCAACAAGCTTGGTGGTTACAAACTTAACCGCCGGACAACTGTATTATTTCCGGGTTTACACCCGACGCGGCACCGCCTGGACCGGGGGTGTTGAAACCAGCGCGACCCCGGCTGCATCCACAACCCCGCCCATATCAGCCTCGCTGACGCCCGTCGCGGGTACCTGTTACCGGCTGGTGTCGCGGGTAAGTGGAAAAGTGCTCGGCGTCGAGAACGGCGACTTAACCGATGGTGGGGAGGTTAGGCAACGCACCGACGCTAATCTGGCCTCGCAGCAATGGCGGTTTGCCCCCACCGACGACGGTTTTTATCAGGTAATTGCCCAGCACAGCGGTAAAGTGCTCGACGTTTTGTACGGCTTGACGGACGACAATACGCCCCTCCAGCAATGGAGTTACGGGGGGGCATACGGTCAGCAATGGATGCTCCGTTATGACGCCCAGGGTTATTATCAGTTGGTTGCCCGTCACTCCAACAAGATGCTCGACGTGCAGGGTGGTAATCAGACCGAGGGGGGAGCCGTTGTTCAAAACACAGCGGGCGGTACACAGGCACAGCAGTGGAGCATTGAGCAACGCACCTGCGCAAACACCAATCCGCCCCCACCTCCCCCCACGCCGGTTTGTGGATTGAGCAATGCGGGTTTGACCAATGTGGCCTGTAACAACAACGCTACGCCCACCGTCACCACCGACGACTACGTTACTTTCACGCTAAACCCCACCGGCACCAACCTCGGCGGCAGTTATTCAGTCAGCGTGAGCAGCGGGACCCTAACGCCCACCACAGCCAACTACGGCGGGGCAACTACCTTCCGGCTACAAAACGGTTCGGCGGGCACAGGCAACCCAACACTGAGCATTCGTGATGTGACGAGCGGCACCTGCACCGTGAGCGCAGTCCTAACTAATCCGGGCGTTTGCTCAACTCCACCTGTTTCCAACTCGCTCACCCCAGTAGCCGGGGCTTGCTATCGACTAGTGGCGCGGGCAAGCAACAAAGTATTGGGCGTTGAAAACGGTGCGCTGACCGACGTCGCAACCATTCGCCAACGCACCGACGCTAATCTGGCCTGGCAGCAGTGGCGATTTACGGCCACCGACAATGGTTACTATCAGGTGATTGCCCAGCATAGTGGCAAAGTGCTCGAAGTAGCGGGCGCGTCTCTCGACAACGAGATTCCGGTGCAGCAACGGGGCTACAGTGGGGGAGCCAATCAGCAATGGACACTCCGTCAGGATGCCGAGGGCTATTATCAGTTGATCGCTCGGCATTCGGCCAAGTTGCTCGATTTGTTCGCGCTAAATCAGAACGAGGGTGGTGTTGTCAATCAATATGCGGCCAACAACTCGCAAGCCCAGCAGTGGCTTATCGAGCCTCGCACTTGCATAACCACCCCGCCCCCACCACCCCCACCCACGCCGGTTTGTGGCTTGACTAATGCGGGCCTTGTCAACGTGGCCTGTAACAACAACGCCACCACCACCGTTGCGACAGACGACTACGTGACCTTCACGCTCAACCCCACCGGAACCAACCTCGGCGGCAGTTATTCGGTGAGCGTGAGCAGTGGAACGCTGACCCCCACAACGGCTAACTACGGCGTGGCGACCACCTTCCGCCTGCAAAACGGCTCGGCGGGCACAGGCAACCCAACACTAACGGTTCGCGATGTGACTAGCGGCACCTGCACCGTGAGCGCGGTACTGACCAATCCGGGCGTTTGCTCCACCACCCCCACGACCCCGCCCGTTTCGGCCTCGCTGACCCCCGTAGCAGGCAACTGCTACCGGCTGGTGTCGCGTGTAAGTGGCAAGGTAATGGGTGTCGAAAATGCTTCTCTGGCCGACGGCGGGTTGATTCGCCAACGCACCGACGCCAATCTGGCCTCGCAGCAATGGAAATTCGTAGCCACCACCAATGGTTATTATCAACTGGTGGCTAACCACAGCGGCAAGGTACTCGACGTGTCGGGCGCAGCCACGACCGACAACGCCACCCTCCATCAATGGGGCTGGTGGAACGGTACCAACCAGCAGTGGCGGCTCCTCTACGACACCCAGGGCTATTACCAGATTCAGGCCCTGCACTCGGGCAAGCTGCTCGACGTACAAGGTAGTAACCAAACCGAAGGTGGCGTTATTACCCAGTTTACGGCCAACGGCACACAGGCCCAGCAGTGGAGCATTGAGCCACGCACCTGCGTGAACACCGCTCCTGCAACAACGTTTGTCAGCACGGCCTGTTACCGGATTAGTGCCCGCAACGGCGGTCGGGCGGTGAGCGTGCTAAACGGGGCCACCACCAACGGGGCCAGTATCCGCCAGCAAGCGTATGCCGGGCGGGCCTCACAACAATGGCGTATTGTGGCCACGACCAATGGCTTCCACCGCATTACGAACGTCAACAGCAGTCGGTCAATCGATGTACCCAATGCCTCCACCGCCGACTATGTCAATCTGCATCAGTGGAGTTACGGTGGCGGAAATAACCAGCAATGGAAACTCACCCGCGACGCCCAAGGCTTCTTTGTGGTAACGGCCCGGCATTCGGGCAAGGCAATGGACCAACGCAACAGTGACCCCAACGAGAACGTCGAGGTTATTCAGTACTCAGTTAACGGCACCACAGCCCAGCAGTGGACGATTCAGGCCGTTACGTGTGCGGCTCCCGGTGCGCGGGTGGCGGGCGATGGTTTCGTGATCCCGACGTTCGATTCCTTCACGGAGCCTGGCACCGATGGCTTCAACCTGTATCCAAACCCGGCCCAGAACAGCGTCACGGTCGACCTACGTGCGGCCAACGGCCAACCCGCCGACGTGTCGCTGACGGACCTAAAAGGCAGCGTTCTGTATCAGAAACGAGTGGATACAGCCATTGAATCACAGCACAAACTGTCAACAGCCCCTTACAATGATGGCGTGTATCTGATTTCGGTTAAAGTCGATGGCATAGGCGTTCGGACACTGAGACTGCTTATTGCGAAGTAGTGCTGTAGTGTAGTGCCGGCGGTCCGTCGCTACGGGAGTATCCGGCATGGCCGAAAGGCCAACAGCGTTTGTCATTGCTATAATAAGCCTCACGGCTGTGCCGGATAGTATCCGGCACTACAAACCAGTAGTCGGCTCAGAAAGGGCCGACTACTCTTGTTTTCAGGTAGTTTAGCCTTGGATTTCTGGCACATTTTTGGTAGATTTACTGTTCATTATCAACAGGACAACCCTACTAATGGCCCCGGCCCTCAAGCCGGTTTTTTAACGCTCATGGCACGAATCAAATCCAATCCCAATCAGTTGACGATTGACTTTCTGGCGTCGTATCGGCGGATGCTTGTTAGTCTCGGCTCCGCCGATAAATTAGTCTATAACGAGTCGATTTTCACCCGCCTGACGGATCAGTGGGAGAGCAAGCGCGTAATTCCCGCCGACTTGTTATTCCAAAAAAGCCCTGTCGAAGCGGTCGTGTACCGGCTCCACAAATCCGACGACCGGCTACGATTCCCCGACGAGATGATTGCGGGCGAATTGCGGGGTGTCGAAGGGCTTTCGGGCTTTGCAGCCCGGTTCCGGGAGCAAGGTTGGGTTATTCTACCCGCCGAACTGTCGGGCATGTACAAGAATCTGTTTCTGAACTTGCTCACGGCGGCCATCGGACTCGATTACCTGTTCACGAACCGGCAGGAGCTATTGGCCGAAGCCGAACGCGTTGCCCTTGCGGCTCTGTTGCCCGAGTCCGAAGTCCGCAATTTCTTTGGTATCCGGCTCCAGCGTTTCCCCGACAGTTTCCGTAGCGAGGTATCGGCCTATTTCAACCTGCCGTTTGAGTATGTCCTGAAGCGGGCGTTGCACATCGGCGCGGTGTCAGAAGAGGTTGCCGAGGAGAATATGAGCAACCGCCAACCCATCCGGGCCACCACCCTCCGCCGACCTACGAGCAGCCGTGCGGCATAATGGGGTGACAAATTGACGTTTCAACCCCAGCGGGGTGTCATGTCAATAGAATTGAACACGCAATGGATTAATTAAAAGCCCCGTCGGGGCGGCATGTAGAAAGGTTACCCCTCTAACATACCGCCCCGACGGGGCTTTGCTCGCTTGGGCTTATTCTATTCTATTGACATTACACTCCTACGGGGTTACTGTCGCCAGTCGCCGATTCCTGAATCCGCGCCAGGCAAGGCCCGCGCTTATGAGCGTCAGTATGGCACTGAGCACGTAGGGCGCACCGGGGAAGTAAGTAGGGGCATTGGTCGCGGTGAAGTAGGCGAACAGGTTGGTCATAATGAGCGGCCCGAAAATGGAGGTTGTGCTCATCAGGCTGGTCAAGGCGCCCTGCACCTCGCCCTGCTCGTTGGCGGGCACCTGCGTCGAGATGATCCCCTGAATGGATGGCCCGGCAATACCCCCTAGGGCGTAGATCGCCATGAAGGCAAACATCATCCAGCTTTGGTTGGCGGCAGCAAATAGAGCAAAACCGAGGGCCGAAAACAGCAAGCCCACATATACCGACCGTTGCTGACCCAGTTTTGGGATGATAATCCGAGACAAGCCACCCTGCACAACGGCGAAGCACAAGCCAATCATTGCCAGCGAATACCCCACCGTTTCCTCGGTCCACTTGAATTTCTCCATCGTGTAGAAGGTCCAGGTGCCCTGCACCGAGAAACCAGCAATGTAGACTAACACCAGCGACGCCACCAGCCCCAAAATAACCGGGTACTGACCTAACCGCATGAGCGATCCAATGGGGTTGGCCCGTTTCCAGTCGAACCGCCGACGGTTTTCGGGCGCGAGCGATTCGGGGAGGATAAAGAACCCATATAGGAAGTTGACAAACGTAAGCCCGGCAGCCACGAAAAAGGGCGTCCGGGCACCATACTTGGCCAACGCACCACCCAGGGCCGGACCAAGAATGAATCCAATACCAAACGCGGCTCCGATCAGCCCGAAATTCTGCGCTCGTTTTTCGGGGGGGCTAACGTCGGCGATGTACGCACTGGCGGTGGTAAAACTGGCCCCGGTGATACCCGCAAACACACGCCCCAAAAACAACCAGCCGATGGTGGGCGCAAAGCCCGTGAGCAGGTAATCCAGCCCAAAGCCAAACAAGGAGAACAACAGCACGGGTCGACGTCCGTAGCGGTCACTCAGCCCACCCAGCACCGGCGCGAACAGGAACTGCATACCCGCATACGCGAACGTGAGCCACCCGCCCCAGCTAGCCGCCTGACTCAAATTGCCGTCGATTAGTTGCTCAATCAACCTCGGCACAACCGGGATAATAATCCCCAGCCCGGTCACGTCGATCAGCAGGGTCACAAAAATAAAGACTAAAGCGGGCGCGCGATTCATTAAGCGTACGTATTCAACATCACCGGCATCACCAGCATCAGGATTTCCTCATGTTCTTCCTTGTCGGCGGGCACGATCAGGCCAGCCCGGTTGGGGGCCGACATCTGGAGCGCGATCATCTTGGCACTCAGGTTGTTGAGCATCTCAACCATCAGTTTGGCGTTAAAACCAATTTCCATATCGTCGCCTTCGTAGTCGCAGAGCAGGTTTTCGTTGGCCTCATTCGAATAATCGAGGTCTTCGGCAGAGATGGTTAATTTGTTGGCTTTCAGCGACAACCGAATCTGGTGTGTGGTCCGGTTGGCGTAGATCATGATCCGCTTCAGGGAGTTGAGCAGGTCGGTACGGCCAATAGTCAGGATGTTGGTGTTGTTGGTCGGGATGGCGTTTTCGTAGTCGGGGAACCGCTCGTCGATCAGGCGGGTGAGCAGTTGCGTCCCCCCAAACGTAAACGACGCGTTCGACTGACTGAACTCAACTTTCACCTCCACGCCTTCGGGCAATGAGGTCTTAAGCAGTTGCAGGGCTTTGCGCGGTACAATGTGGGCCGAGTTGGCCGTTCCGGTAATGTCGGTCCGGCGGTAGCGAATCAGGCGGTGGCCGTCGGTGGCTACGAAGGTCGCGTTCTCGTCGGTCAGGTTCAGGTACACCCCCGTCATGGCCGGGCGCAGGTCGTCGGTGCTCGTCGCAAACACCGTGTTGTTGATCGCACCAAGCAAGGCATCGGACGAGAGTTCGACCGACATGTTTTTGTTGACCGCCGGAATCTTGGGGAAGTCAATCGGGTTCTCACCGGCGAGTTTGTAGCGACCGTTGTCGGTCAGGATCTGCGTGCCGAAGGTATCGGAGTCGATCTGGAACGTAACGGGTTGTTCGGGCAGGCTGCGGAGGGTGTCGAGCAGGAGTTTGGCCGGAATGGCAATGGCTCCACTCTCCGACGCATCGACCGGAATCTGCGTGGTCATGGTCGTTTGCAGGTCCGAGGCCGTAACGGTCAGCGTGCCTCCGCCAATGTCGCCCCCGGCATCGATTTTAAACAGGAAATTCTCTAAAATCGGCACGATGGGGTTGGTCGCAACCACCCCGTTTATGTTTGAAAGGTTCTTAAGGAGAACCGAAGAGGAGACGATGAATTTCATACAGA
The DNA here is from genome assembly GCA_004292855.1 of Cytophagales bacterium. Classification (GTDB taxonomy): domain Bacteria; phylum Bacteroidota; class Bacteroidia; order Cytophagales; family Spirosomataceae; genus Rudanella. Next base: position 7,022 of record RDXN01000093.1, on the reverse strand, counting down.
ACGCAGTTATTTAGCTTACGATACAATAGAGCAAAATTACAAAAAACCCCCGAAGAATCGGCAGCTTTATGTAGTTTCGCTCGATGTTCCCGCACAACCTCACTCGCCCACGCCAAGTACGAAGCTCAACAAACGGGTACGCCGGAGCGATACCAAATCCCTTTTACCGACCCACCACAAAGCCGCCTTGCGGGGTTTCGGCCTTTGCCGAAGACCGTTATTAGGCAGAGCGATTATTTCTTCGTTACGGTAGGGTTACGTCGCCGAACGGGGAGTAAAGCCTCTAATGCCTCCAGACGGGCGTTGGCCTGGTCAAGTTTGGCGTTGGTTTGGCTCTCCATCCGGGCCATTTTTGCCTTCAACTGCTCATTTTCCTTAATGAGTGCCTGTACACCGGCCAACGTGATAGCCGTGAAATCGTGACCGGCCAGTAAGGTATCACAACCAATCGTACCAATACCATCGTGACCGAAACGAGCGAAGAAATCCTGGGCCATAGGACCATAGTGCCGTTGTCCCGGCTGTCCCTTGTAATTCCAGCTACCTAACCGCAGTGAGCCAAGTTTCCCCAAAACCTCCGCGTGGTTGAGCGGTTGAAAGCGTTCTTTCCTGGTCGAGTCAGAGATAGCGGCCCAGGAGTTGCCCCCTGGGACGAGGACTGCTCCGGCATTAATCGCTCCGGTCTCCGTATTGTAATCCGAGATAAAGCGGAAGCCTCCTCTAAACCGGGCGGTGAGTTGATTTGATGCGGTATTTCCGGTCAGGACTCGAACACGTGGAATGTCTGGCACTATTTGGCCCGGAACATCGGCCCAAACATCGAGCAACGCATCGCCCAACGCCATTGACCCGTCGAAGCCAGCAGTCGAAATACCCGCGCCAATAGCGGTCGAATAGGGTCCATTAGCCGTGTTTGAGGCCCCCATAGCCAGACTCCCTAGCCTACTGGCGGTGTTACGCCAACCCAAAGCAGCAGCAAAACTAAGGGGGCCGCCAGAAGTACCCGCTTTATTCAACCAACCTATTGCGGTGGAATAGAAGCCAATGGCTGTATTGTCCACCCCCAAAGCAATTGAATGGGTTCCACTGGCCGTATTTCTTGCCCCTAAAGAAACCGAAAACCGACCCGCCTTTTCCAATGCCCCTGTACCGAGTTCGCCCCCCAGTAATGCCCCTTTCTGAACATCAAACTGTAGAGCAGTTCCAAAGGCTGTATTGGGTGTCTTAGGGGCTGTAGGGTCCGTGTAAACGGCACGCCAACGCAACCGAAATCCCCGACCTACCGTTGATTGAAATCGGAGAAAAAGCTAACCCTAAAGGATGAGCCAGCTACAAAAAATGGAGTAGGAAGAGTTTGACCGGAAAAGGTGAAAGAAATATCACTGCTTTCAGACGTAACTCTAATAATATCGTTGTCGGCTTCGGTGTCTAAATCCTCAAACACTATTTCAAAGCCCGCAACAAAAGGTATATTACTGATTAATTGTGAACAACTCAAACTGGCGGGGGGATAGTCACCCACTCCGCCGGGGTCAAGCAAAACACCGGCGGGCGCGTTTATAGAAGGGGGCGGAGCTGTGCAACTAAGGGTGTTGACGTTGGCATTAGGGTCAGCCGTAGTAAAGCTGTACTTGCGTTGCACCAGAAACCCGTTACGGGTGTAGATTTCTACATCCTGACGGGGTGTTTGACCCGCGGGAGAGTTGAAGCCGATCTGGGCGAATGCGGGCGTTTGGAACAACAAGCTCGCTAACAAAAAGTTGAAAATGTGTCTCATTGGTTTGGCTAACTAAGGGGTGTGTTTTTATCGAACAATGAGTAACTTTTGACGGACAGTTTTGCTGCCTAGGCGCAGGTTTATCATGTACACAGCCGGTGGTAACGATCTTACATTTATTTTCTGCTCGTGCGTACCAGCCTCCATCGAACCAAAGTTTAGCCTCTCGACGGGCTTGCCTGCCATATCCACGATCATACGGGATACTTCAGCTTTCTCGGTGAGAGTAAACTTCAACGTCGTTTCTTCGTTGGCAGGGTTAGGATAAATGGGTGATTCGGTATCTGTATCTACGACCTTCGTACCTGTGCGGCATCCTGGACAAAACGCACTAATAATTCGGGTAGTGGTCGCTGTTCCTCCCCATACATATGTAACCGTCACTCGGACGTAGGTTTCCTGGCCGATGTATATACTATTAAATTCCCCCGTCCCTGCGTTGGTGTAATTAAAGCCGTCCGTGCTAGTCTGCCAACAGGCAGATTGAAATTGTCGGCATTGATACACTGCTTCGTAGGTATAATTCCCGGCGGCAAACACAACTGCCGGACCTAACATGGAAACATTCGGGCCAGGGGAATGCTTGAACGCACCTACGGTTGGCGACCATTCATTAATTCGTCTGGCATTGTCATGGGTAGCATCGCCAACCGGGTATCCCTCAAACTTAGCAGTAGCACTTGATGATGAAAAATACGCTATTCTTTCTTGTATGTATGCATTAGACATGATCGTCGATCTCCTGACGTAAACACCAGGAGAAGTTTGCTGCTCCCACGAATAGGCTTTGGCGTAACTAACCTGTGTTGGATAATCTATGTAGTCATGTCCGGCTCCAATAAGGTGAGCGATTTCGTGGGCCGTTACTCGGTATGTTATCGCGTGAGAAAGCACAACAATTGCCAGTGATTTATTAGGATCTGATACCGCTATATCGTTGGCTAGCCCTCCGTAATCATAAGCATTTAATCTGAATTGAATAACAATATCAGCATTATAGGCATCTCGAAGGCTAAGAACATTCTGCGCCCGCATATGATCAAAAGCGGCAAAACTAGCTTGGTTGTTTGCTGCAATTGTCTCGTCAAACTCCGAAAAGGCAAGACCTACATATTCCGCGTAGTTGGTTGGGTTTCCAAAAGCATTGGAATTGGTTATAGCCTCGTTATACTGCTGAATGCTCAGGGAGGCCCATTGACTAAGCGGATACCCTGAATTAGCGGAAGCTGTATTATAAGTAAACAACACCCTGAGTGGTTAGGCACAGGCGGCTTGTCGTGCTGAACCGGTTTGAGTAGTTTTCCTTGGATGTTCACTGATGGGCGGTAAAGCGCAACCTACTGGTTTATGTTGGCTGTCTACTCTACCCTGCTAAAATAATCTGCTGATTATAAGCAATTTGCCTTTCTAGCCAGCGAAACAGGCTGGTGACCTTACTAGCCCAAACAGGCCATGACATGAGGTCTTTCGTTTGGGCCTTTGAGGGCGAAGTACGGCCCGCAAGTTATTCAAGCCATGTCTGGCAAAACTAGCTGATTTGTAGCCGTGCTTTTTGATCTTTATAGGTTGTACTTTTCGGTGAAGGTACAACCCCATACTCCCGCAAAAAGCATACCCTAAACTCACTAAACCCACTAACTTGCTGAGTTTACTTAAACTCAGTAAATGCGTTTTCCCTAAATCAAAACCGCGTCCTTTTAAGTTCTGAAAACACACTTCGATACTCCATCGTTTCCGGTAAAGTTGACCTAGCAATCTAGATTCCAGATTACCAAACAAATATAAAAACTCTGTTTCCCATAAGCGCAGTAGCCAAACATTCCCCACACATCCATCAACTAGCACCCCAGTAAAACAATACCCTTGATTGAGTTCCAATGCCAGTTCCTCTATTCGCCAGCTAACAGCTTCTGCATCGGTCAGTAAATGATGTTTGGGAAAGCGCATGACGAAATTTAAGCCTTTCTCTTTTAGGTATTTAATCCATTTTTGACCGACAAACTCACGGTCTGCCACCACTAAACCTACTCGGTTTTTATCAACTACCTTAAAAACGCGTTCGAGTAAATCAATCCGGTCTTGGCTGCTGGAATTACCACTTTTATTGTCCAATAATGTCCAAAAAAGAGGCAATTGTAGATCGCCATGGCCCACTAAAACCATCAGAATATTGACCTGTGTTTTGCCAAAATCCCACTCCGTTCGGTCAAGACAGATACGCAGTTTAACCGTCCGGGGTAGTAGACTTAGTAACAGGGTGGCTAGCATTACATAATCTAATTCCAGGTCTCGAAAAAAATCCTCTATGCGATTTTGATTAGAGTCCAGTTTAGCTTCATCATTAAGGTGATGAGCGAGTTCATTAAATTGTACTTTTCTACTCTGGATAAGGGCCAGGATGAAAGCAGCGACAAACTTTTTCCGGGCTAAATTCTTCACTAGGGGTGCTGAATGCAGAGTTTGCGTAATTTCGTCTTGGAGCTTTTGCTTCATGGGAATGGGATTGTTTGCAGCTTAGAGAACTACAAATATCCGATTCCCTTTTTATTGTTCACCTATTTTAGCAGGGTAGAGTAGGGGCTGTCTACTTCCAGTAATACTTGCTCCCCATTGTCCAGCGTGTAAAACTGGTACGATTCGCCATTGCTCTGGAATGTACCAAACGTCTTTCCGTCCTGGAAAATAATCAATGCATCGTCCATTTGGGTAGAATCCATGCCGTACCATACATAATCGGTATCACTTTTATAGTGAATCCGCTTGGTGTTGTAAGCAAAGGTTTTTGCTTACCCTGGCACGGCAAATCCGAGCTTCTTGTCGCGAGTCAACTGTTTGAACTCGACCGGGCTTGCCATCTGCACCCTTCTGGTACTCTTAAAAACTGGTTGACGGCTCATCTTGGCCACCGATTCCAAAATCTGGGGCGACACCTTAACCTGGTCAATTCCAGACTCTTTAAAGAGTTGGGCGTTAGCCGATAGAATAAACAGCAACATGATGCTGCATAGAGAAACAAAACGGTTCGTGTGTTGTGTAGACATAAACATAAGCTGTGGAAGGTTTATTGTTTTACGCTCCCCCTATCGCTTGGCCCGCCAAGACCCTTATCAAGAGCAAGAGCAAGAGGAGGTTTCGTTCATAAAGAACTTGTAGCAAACTTTAATTAAATTTTTCTGATTCTAATGGATTTTGTGGGATGGCATAAAAAAATGGAAATCAAGGCATTACGAGTACATTTGGGTGTTCTAAACCAATGACTCAGCCCTGATTTCCATGAGCGAAGATACGCAAAAACCCAAACGAAAGGAAAGCCCTCTAAAACCAACAGCCAGCCAACGAGGACAGGCCACCATCCGAATTTTTTTGACCAACCCTATCCGGTGCTCGTCAAGGACGTTAAAGCCTATCGAGCCTATCTCAATGCCTACTATAAACAATACCCAACTGTGTTTCCAACGGGATTTGACAAAGGCTTTCAGTGGCATGATAGTCGAATCAGTAAAAAACATAACGAATTGATGATCAGACGCATAAAGCTAACCGATGGCCGCATTTACGAACTTTCCCCCTGCTCCATGATGCCCTATTTGAGTGGACAAACCAGTCTGGTCAGTAAGGGATTACTATTGCGGCATTGGGCGGTGCCCTACACGGTGATTGCCCAAGTGTTGGGCCGTGATGCTTCGTTTTGGGAATGCTGTGAACAAAGTCTGGCTCGCATCAGTGTAGTGGGTAGCGTGACTAAAAGGGGGGCCTTACCCATCCATCTGGCTGCCGACGAGAAAGTGACCTACTGGAATGGGCAGGAAGTCTATATTGGCCTGAGTATTAGTGGGGATTGTGTGCTGGGAGCGGAACTATCGCTCAAGGAGGACACCGCTCAGTTACAAGAAGCGTATGGGGTATTTGCTCAGGAAGCCCGTGATGTGGAGCCGACTTATCAACCCAAAAGTGTGAATTTAGATGGCTGGAAAGCCACCAATCAGGCTTGGACAAACCTGTTTCCGCACATCACGATTGTCTTATGTTTTCTGCACGCATTCCTCAAAATACGGGATGTTGGCAAAGGATTGAAGGAAGGATTTCATCAAATTGGCAACAAAATTTGGCAAGCGTACCGCCAGCCTACGGAGTCTTTATTTCGGACTGAACTGGCGACCTTACTGATTTGGGCTTCCCTTGAGTTGACTCTTAATGAGCGTGTTAAGGCAAAAATAGAAGACCTTTGTGGGAAAGTAGATCGTTTCGCAGTGGCTTATGAACACCCTGAGTGCTATCGAACGAGTAACCAGATTGACCGGCCCATGAATGCTTTAGACCGCTACCTCTATCAAATCCGCTATTTCAAAGGTCATCGGCAATCGGCCAATCAAAAAGTGCGCGCTTGGGCATTGATTTACAATTTCATGCCGTTTTGTGATCGGGTACAAAAGCGTAAAACATCGCCCAAAAAATCGTCTCGTTTTGAGGAGCGAAACGGGTTTGTTTACTCGGCTAATTGGCTGGAAAACTTGCTCATAGCCGGGTCAATGAATGGATTTAGGGCTTCCCCCAAAATCCGTTAGAATTAGAAATTTTTATAGGATGCAACTTTGCGTAGATAAATATTATTGAAAATAATGTTTACTTACGGAATACAATTAACGCTAATAATGCCTATAATCAGTAAAAATACTTATGTTTATTTGCATAAAATTTACAAGTGTATTTTAAAAGGTAAACTGCGATAATAGGAGTAGAGTGATTACCGGACACCCAATCGCACCCGTTCTAACTCCTTTCTAACACTCACCTAACAACGCCCTAATTTACTCTCCGCACCTTTGCACTGTAAACAACGCGCAGCCGGTGCGATAATCAACGCAAGGGCTGCCTTTCAACAATCATGAAATCGATTAAAACCTGGGCCTTCGCCCTCCTGCTCGTTACGCCTTTGTTCGCCATTTTCGCGCACAAGCCTGCTCCAAAAGGCGGTGTTCCGGCCAAAGTGGAGCGGGTAGTGAATGAAGCCCGATAAATTGGACGGAGCGGGCTTTGCGCTGATGATGTTGTGCGTAGTGTTCCGCGGAGCGGGGCACTGCGCGCTTTCTATGACTGGCCGTTTGCAACGGCCAAGCCGTAAGGCTAAAAGAGGATCAGTCTTACCTACTCGACATGATGAAACTTGAAAGCAAAAAAAAGGCTGGAAATTTGTAGCGACCAAGCAACAAAAAACCAGCCCCAATGGTAGCCCATTTCGACTCAA
>RDXN01000016.1 GCA_004292855.1 Cytophagales bacterium | reverse complement strand
CGTTTGCGTGACGATTGGTTTGCCCACGGTGGCTATTGTGAGTCCGGCCAGCAACGGCACGGCAAGCACATCGCCAACCGTATCAGGTACGGCCACGCCGGGCAGTGTGATTGCTATAACTGATCCGAACGGAGCGACACTTTGCAGCAGCACAGCTACGGCTGGCGGTCTCTGGAGTTGTTCGGTGGCTCTTTCGCCAGGCAGCACAACGCTCACGGCTACGGCCTGTACGTCAGTAGGTTGCGGCACAATGACCACCAGTTTTACGGCGGTTGCGCCAGTTAGCATTCCTGCTGCGGGAGTGGCCATTCTCGGCCCTTCGGGTACGGCCACGGCGGGTAGCACGGTGACACTCACAGCCTCCAACGGCAGTAGCGTGACGGCTTTAGCTAGTCCCAGCGGCAGCTTTACGGCCAGCTTTCCGGCGGCTTTCTCGGCCGGTCTCAACAGTGTGACGGCTACGGTCTGTAGCGGAACAGGTTGTGCCTCGGCAGTGAGCAGCTTTACTGTCGGCTCGTGTTCCAACCCGCCAGTGGGTGGTTTGGTGAGTTACGCCGGTGGAGTGTTATGCGCCAGCAGCAATGCGGGTACGCTCCAGTTGAGCGGGCAAACGGGTAACCTGCTCAAGTGGCAGACCTCCACCAATGGGGGCGGTACCTGGACCGACGTAGCCAGCAACACGGCCACGTATCTGAACTTCGTTAATGCCACCAACGGTCAGCAGTACCGGGCCGTGGTGAGCAACGGGGGCAGTTGTGCCGACGCCAATTCGACGGCGGTAACGCTGGTGACCAGCAGCACGGCCTGTGCCAGTCCGGCCTGCGACAACGCAGCCGGGGCCATTGTGGTCTCGGTGGCGTCGACAACGGCGGTGGGCATTGAGCAACGCATTATTGCCACCAACGCCAGCGGGGTTATCCAATACATTGGCAACCCCGGTTCAGGCACGATCTCGAACGTGGCTGGGGGCCAGTATCTGGTGTATGTGGTGAGCTACGACCCCTCAATTATGCCTGCTCCGGCCTTAGGTCTGGGTGCATCGTTGAGCAGTGTAGGCGGCAAGTGCATCCAGTACTCCAACCAGTTGGCTTATCGTGTTTGTGTGACCATTGGTCTGCCCACGGTAGCTATTGTGAGTCCTGGCGAAAACAGCACGGCCACCACGTCGCCCATGGTTTCGGGTACGGCAACACCTAACAGTTTGGTTACGCTGACTGACCCTACTGGAGCCACACTTTGCAGTACGACAGCTACGGCGGGTGGTTTGTGGAGTTGTTCGGTGACCTTGTCGCCAGGCAGCACAACGTTAACAGCCACGGCTTGCACCTCAGTTGGTTGCGGCACAACGACTACCAGCTTCACGGCGGTTGCGCCAGTTAGCACACCGGTTTCGGGTACGGCCACGGCGGGTAGCACGGTGACACTCACAGCCTCCAACGGCAGTAGCGTGACGGCTTTAGCTAGTCCCAGCGGCAGCTTTACGGCCAGTTTCCCAGCGGCTTTCTCGGCCGGTCTCAACAGTGTGACAGCTACGGTCTGTAGCGGAACAGGTTGTGCTTCGGCAGTGAGCAGCTTTACTGTCGGCTCGTGTTCCAACCCGCCGGTGGGTGGTTTGGTGAGCTACGCTGGAGGGGTGTTGTGTAACAGCAGCAATGCAGGCACGCTCCAACTCAGTGGCTACACGGGTAACATACTCAAATGGCAGACCTCCACTAACAACGGCGGTACCTGGACTGATGTGGGCAGCAGCACGGCTACTTATCTGAATTTCGTTAATGCCGCCAACGGTCAGCAGTATCGGGTTTTAATCAATACGGGAGAAAGCTGCGCCGATGCGCCCTCAACAGCCGTAACGCTGGTGACCAGCAACACCGCTTGTGCCAGTCCGACCTGCGACAACAACAACGGGGCTATTGTGGTCTCGGTGGCTTCGACAACGGCGTTGGGTATTGAGCAACGTATTCTGGCCACCAACGCCAGTGGCATTATCCAGTACATTGGCAACCCCGGTTCAAGCACGATTTCCAACGTGGCCGGAGGGCAGTACTTGGTGTATGTGGTGAGCTACGACCCCTCGATTCTACCAGCCCCGGCTTTG
>RDXN01000092.1 GCA_004292855.1 Cytophagales bacterium | reverse complement strand
ACCGTTGCTGCTTCATCTGGCAAAGCTATCAAAAGTGAGTAGCAAATAAATTCTTGCCCTAAAGGGCATAGTTTCAACTAGCGTACTTTAAAAATGAATAGTATTTTACTTGAATGAGTTTTGGGTAAATTCTCCCACAAAATCGATCTTCGGTTTACATCAAACAATGATGTACGGTTAAGCCCGGCAGACTCAAAAAGTTGTTTTTTACCCCTCAGAAGCAGGGTAGCTTGTACTGAATAGTCTTTATCTTGACACTCCTGCGAAAATTTTCTAAGGAGTCGGTCCACATCAAACCCATCGTTTCTTTTTTCAGTCAGTAACTTCAGGTGCAAATAGTTTACGATTGGCTCATCAAAGCTCTTTCCAATCAAACTATATTGGTCATTAAGCTTTTTCTGATCTGTTGGTAAGTCAGGTATCTTGAATTTTACTGTTGCCAGAAGATACTGTCTTATTAATGTTGGTGTCTCAGTGGTGTTGATCAATTTGTAAAGTGAGTCGATGGCGGTTGCAACCTCACGCCGGTAAAAGTCGGGTATAGCTTTACTTGAATACCCTAGTTGCATGTAAGGCGATAAAAGTTCATCGACATACCTTCCAAAAATTATTTCTTGGTAAAGGACCAAATACTTGTTCTGTAATTTGAACTTTTTCAATAAGTCTAAACGATCATTCATCTTAGTTTTTATAGCGTCTGCAATGTATTCATACTTTACACTTTTTTTGTATTCGATTCCTGAGAAAGGAGATTTAAGAATTTGTTGTTCCTGTTCCAGAGATACATACACTTTCTGCCAAGAATAGTCTGCTTGTAAAAATTCATATTTGTGATTAACCAGGCGAACGATTACCTCACGTTCAGGAAACACTAAAATTGGGTACAATTCCAATAAGTGATCAAAGGTTATTCTAATTGGCAGTTCTGTACTTAGCGCAAACTGAGAATTTTGGCTAACCCATTGCCCAACAATTTGCCCAAATTTGTCTTCGTAAGAAAAATGCATACTTTTTTGCCCCACATTTTTAATAATGATGGCAGCCATGCAATTTGAATAGAGCGACAACAGTAGCAGAGACCGCAGTAAATTAATTATTAAGGTACTAGTCATACGATAGTTGTTTTACTTAACCCTAACATTCTACAGATCAGAATTAAAGTCAAATAGTTAGCTCGAATCTTCCAAATCTTTGTAGGCTCATAATCAAGATGTTGCCGTCATCATTTTTCAATCATTCAGGTTAGCTACTCCTATTGACCAAATTCTTATTCAAACAAAAAAGCAATATTATCAAATCAAAGTACCGAGAACAGTCTCGCAAACTTTGTTCTGACAATATTGCCTTCACTAAAGAATTCTGATTTTAGGCTGCATGGCATTTAATGTTGCTAATTGATGAGCAACTTCCACAAGAGGCCATCCATGTGCATTCATCTGGGTCTGAACTAGAGCATGAGCCACTTACATTGAAACAATCGCTACCCCAGCAAGCTGTGTATGAGCAGCTCACTTGACCTCCTTTTATTGTCTTCATTTGCTCCTTAGAGAGCGTTGTTCCTGAAAATCGTGAAAGCAATGTCTTCATGTCAATTGTGTGTTTAAAAAGGTGAACTAATTATTTATCTTGATTTGGCCAAATCCATATTCAAAGCTGTTGCTGAAGCAGCATTCATTGAAATAGCAATACGAAAAACATGCTGTAAGTCAGCTAGTTTATACACCTCCGGCAGCTTGTGCCCATCTATAAACAGTGTTGGCGTAGCTTCAATCTTTCCCAACAAACACCAATCGCAATGCGCTTTTGCCCGTTCGAAAGGCGTTTGTTCGGGATAAACGGGCCAGTGTTTTGCCCATTGCTCGTAGTCTTTGGCGTCCTGTGCATACCAATCGTTCAACGCGCTAACACGGTCTTCCAACGCCAGCAAATGCCGCAACACCGTAGTGGCGCGTCCGGTGGGGCCGTCGCAGGCTAGAAAGATGATTTCGGCCCGTAGATTTGGGCGTTTGCTCAGGAGCTCCTCTAGGGTCCGGTGCATTTTGGCACAAGGGCCGCAGTAGGGGTTGGTCACTACCGTCAGCACATGTTCGGCGTCGGGGTTGCCCAGCGTAATGAGCGCGTCCGGTCGCCAAAGCGGGGCTTGCGGTTGTTTTTGCAGCAAAGCCGCAAACAAGTCCGGGTTGTTTTTGAAACGGGCCAACTGTCGGCGGAGGGAGTCGGTTTCGTTCGCCTGTTGCCAGAGGGGTTTGCCCACCAGCCACAAGGCCGTTGGGAGCAGGAAGGCTCCCGCAAAAGCGGCATAGGGCAGGAAAGCAGTTGGCAAGGTGAGCGGTTGGCTCAGGGCTAATGCGCTTTCAATCAGTAACACCACCTGCACGCCCAGACAAAGGGCGCACCACTGCCGGGCCACCCGCGCCTGATAGTAAATGGAGAACACCACGTAGGGCAGCGACAACAACGCTAACCAACCCAATATCGGGGAGACCTGCGGTTGGGTGCTGCTTAGGAATGCCGCCAACAAACCACCCGCAAAATAAACCAGACCCACATCGGACCAATGTACGTTGCCCACCACGGTAGCCGCCGGAGACTGCAACACGCTTTCACAGCCTGCTTTGCTCAGGGTTTGGCAGAATCGGCCAGTGAGGGCGTTAGAGTGACCCAATTGCTTCATCACCAGGGCCATGCTCAAGGTCAGGCCAACAGCTTTGGTCAGCAGCCAAACGGCTTGTGGGCCGGTCAGCGTAGGCAGGACAACGCTCAGGGCCAGTAACAACAAGAGGCCAATAGAAGCAACCGCAAACGGCAAGCGGAGTGCGTTCAGCCGTTCGTTTCTGCGGAGGGTGGCATAATCAGCCTCGCCGGATTGCTCTGTTTTTTCGGCCAGCAGCACCACGCCTGACCAGTGCTGTTGGAACTGCTCAAGCGTTTCGGTTTGGCGTTGTCGGCTCGTCGGCTCCACAAACGTAATACTTTCGCCCGCTACCGATTCGACTAACACATAAAAACCGCTTTGGGCGGTGTGGTAAGCCACGAAGGGCGTGGGCAGTTCGCGCAGTTGCTCTACTGAGTTCAGGTGCAGGGCCGCGTTGTCTATCTGCCATTCGTCGAGCGCGTCGCTCAGGCTCAACAGACTTGGGTAGTCGGGGTGGTTCTCTACCGTTTGCCGGATGGTGGTTTGGCTAACCGGCACCTTCACCTTTCGCAGCCATGCCTGTAGCACGGCTACGGGGTTTGTTGGATCGGGCCGTCGTAACGGTTGGGTATCTGTTAACGTCTGCATCGGAAGCGAGCATTGTGCGTTGCCTACGACAAACGTAGCAAGTTAATCATAAACGTATCATGTATGTTTTATGCAACTTTATGCGTGTTTTATGCAAAAATAACCGCTTAATAAATCGAATGGAGTTAATACGAAAACTTGCCAACAATAACTGCCTGTCTATCAAATATTTAAAAAATACATAAAACGAATAAAAAATTAATAGTCATCAAAAGTTGCATATCAGATACCACCATGTACTTTTACTTATGTAACCGCATCCATCCTACCTCTATGCCACTAAACGACAATATCCACCAGTACCGTAAAGATCATGACATTTCGCAGGAGACAATCAGCGATACCCTCGGCATGACCCAACCCAATTATTGTCGTGTGGAGAAAGGGCATATCGACGAGAAAACACTTCTTCGCATTGCTAAAGCTCTCAACACCACACCCGATGTCCTGCGGTATTACCACCTCCCGCCCGTACCCACCGATGCCGCGCAATCGCGCGTTCTGCTCGGCCAAAAAGACGAGATGATCGCCCTACTAAAAGAGCAATTGAACCATTTACGCGAAGAAAACACCCGGCTCCACGCCCGTTTGGCCGATTGTTTGCAGGGGGGGGCTTAACAGAGAACAGTGAGCAGAAAACAGCGAACAGTATCGTTGCATAAGCCCCTATTCTTTAGCTTACCGTCCAGTTCAGACGAACAAATCGAGCCGGTTAAACCGCCACTCGGGCACCCGCCAAAACCCGCTCGTAATGGGCCTCGTAGCTAGGGAGGATTTTCGACAGCTCAAAGGCCTCGGCGCGGGCCAGGGCATTTTCTTTGAAACGGGGCAAATTGGCGTCGTCGAGTACGTAGAGGGCGTTTTTGACCATGTCGGCCACGTCGCCCACGGGACTCATGAAGCCCGTAACGCCCTGTAGGTTCAGTTCGGGCAGGCCCCCGGCGTTGGACGTAATCAGAGGCACCTGACAGGCGAGGGCTTCGAGCGCAGCCAAGCCGAAGCTCTCGTTTTCGGAGGGCATCAGAAACAGATCGGCCACCGACAGGATTTCCTCAACGGCGTCGAGTTTGCCCAGAAACCGGACATCTTCGCTGATGCCCAACTCGCGGCAAAGTTGCTGGATTCGCGTCCGTTCGGGGCCGTCGCCCGCGAGCAAAAGTTTAACCGGAATCTGCTGCCGGAGGTGATAAAACGTCATCACGGCATCGTCGATACGCTTCACCCGCCGGAAGTTGGACGTGTGGACAATGAGTTTCTCGCCGTTGGGGCAAATCGCCATCTTGAAATGGTCTTTGTTTTGCCGCCGAAAGCGCGTGAGATCCACGAAGTTCGGGATTACTTCAATCTCCCGCGTGACCTTGAAATGCGCGTAGGTATCCTGCCGCAAATTCTCCGAAACGGCCGTAACCCCGTCCGACTCGTTGATACTGAACGTCACGACCGGCTCATACGAGGCATCTTTACCCACGAGGGTAATGTCGGTGCCGTGCAGAGTAGTCACCACCGGCACGTGCCGCCCCTGCGCCCGCAGGATCATTTTAGCCATATAAGCCGCTGATGCGTGCGGGATGGCGTAATGCACGTGCAGTAGATCGACGTTTTCGTTCATCACCACATTGACCATCTCGCTGGCGAGGGCCGTTTCGTAGGGCGGGAACTGAAACAGCGGATACGACGGAATGTTGACCTCGTGGTAGAACACGTTCTCGTTGAAAAAGTCGAGCCGGGGCGGTTGCTGGTAGGTGATAAAGTGAATTTGATGGCCATTTTTAGCCAGAGCTTTGCCCAATTCGGTGGCTACCACGCCACTCCCCCCGAAGGTGGGGTAACAAACAATACCAATTTTCATAGAGAACGTACGGGCCGTTAAGTGAACGGTTTAGTTCGACAACATCAGTTTCCCGGCAAATGATTTCCCAAACACTCAAAAGGCACAATTTGCGGGGCGGTTTACGGGCAAAACTGCTTAGTTTTGCCGCTACTGTAGCGTGGTTGTCCTCAACCGCGCGTTGTCTATTCTTATCGGCACCATGCGCGGTTGAGGACAACCACGCTACAACTACGCGGTTGAGGACAACGGCGTTACAAAATGACACGACGACCACCTCTTTCAGCCTTCATTGTTGGCTTTCTGCGCCTGATTCGCGTACAGAACCTGCTGATCGTTGTGTTGACCCAATATTTGGCTCGCTTGTGCCTGATCGACCCGCCGGGTAGCTCGCTCCTCCGCGCCCTGCTCGACCCGGCCATGCTGTTGCTGACCTTCTCGACGGTGTGCATTGCGGCTGCGGGCTACATTATCAACGATTATTTCGATGTTAAGATCGACATCATCAACAAGCCCGAACGGGTTATCATTGGCCGCTATTTGAAACGGCGCGTTGCGATGGGGGCGCATCAGGTGCTTAATGTGGTGGGGTGTGTCGTGGGCCTGTATCTGAGCCGGTGGGTGTTTTTGCTCGATGTGTTGTCGGTTACGCTGCTCTGGTTCTACTCGGCCAATTTCAAACGGCAACCCTTTGTGGGTAATCTCGTTGTGGCCTTTCTAACAGCCCTTTCGCTGCTCGTTTTGGCCGTTTATTATCGCCAAAACGTCGATCTGCTCCTAATTTACGCTTCGTTTGCTTTTGTGATCACCCTTGTGCGCGAGATCATCAAAGACATGGAAGACGTGCGGGGCGATGCCCGGTTTGGGTGCCGTACTTTACCGATTATTTGGGGCATCCGGCGTACCAAAACCTTTCTATACGTACTGATTGCCTCCTTCATCGCCACCCTGTTTATTATCGCGGGTGATTTGGGCAACCGCCATCTCGACCTCATCTTTCTGCTTATGCTCGCCCCTATCGCCTGGCTCGTGTACCGGCTCGTTCGCGCCGACACTAAGCGCGACTTCGGCTACCTGAGCCAACTCTGCAAAATCATCATGCTGCTTGGCGTGGGTAGCATGATTTGGGCATAATTGACGAACTTTGCGGATTGTAGCGTGGTTGTCCTCAGCCGCCGACATGTAGCGTGGTTGTCCACAACCGCGCGAAATTGAAGTAAACACAAACTTCAATCGCGGTTGAGGACAACCGCGTTACCGAATGAAAACCAAAGGACTTCGTACGAATAAAATTAATATTGTCACGCTCGGCTGCTCGAAGAATCTGGTCGATTCGGAGGTGCTGTTTACGCAACTCCGGGGCAACGGCATGGACGTGACGCATGAATCGAAAAAAGATGACGCCAATATTGTTGTCATCAATACGTGCGGCTTTATCGACAATGCCAAAGAGGAGTCCATCAACACGATTCTGCGCTACGCCGACGCCAAAGAAGCGGGCGTGGTCGATAAGGTGTACGTGACGGGCTGTTTGTCGCACCGCTATAAGGACGAACTAGAGTTGGAAATCCCGACTGTCGATGCGTGGTTTGGGACGAACGAATTGCCCCGATTGCTGAAAACCCTCCGCGCCGATTACAAAAAAGAACTCGTTGGTGAGCGACTGCTGACCACCCCGGCGCACTACGCCTACCTGAAGATTGCCGAGGGTTGCGACCGGCCCTGCTCGTTTTGTGCCATTCCGCTCATGCGCGGCAAGCACGTGTCGCGCCCGATGGACGAGCTGGTAACCGAGGCCCGGTCCTTAGCCCGACGCGGCACGAAAGAACTGATTCTGATTGCGCAGGACCTGACCTACTACGGGCTTGATATTTACAAAAAGCGCAACCTCTCCGAGTTAATCACACAATTGGCCGACGTGGAAGGCATCGACTGGGTACGGCTACAATACGCGTATCCTTCGGGCTTCCCACTCGACGTGCTCGACGTCATGCGCGACCACACGAGCGTATGCAAGTACCTCGACATGCCTCTGCAAACCGGCTCGACCGAGATGCTCAAGATCATGCGCCGGGGCATAACCCGCGAGAAGACCGAAGCTCTGGTCGAGACGATTCGCGAGCGAGTGCCGGGCATCGCCCTCCGCACGACGCTCATTGTAGGGCACCCCGGCGAAACCGAGGCCATGTTTGAGGAAACCTACAACTTTGTGGAACGGATGCGCTTCGACCGGCTGGGCGTATTCACCTACTCCCACGAAGACGATACGCACTCGTTCAGCCTGCCCGACGAGCTGTCTGCCGACGAGAAACAGGAACGCGCCGACGCCATCATGGAACTGCAACAGGGTATTTCATTCGAGATGAATCAGGCACGAGTGGGGCAAACATACCGCGTGTTGTTCGACCGCAAAGAGGGCGGCTACTTCATTGGCCGCACCCAGTTCGACTCGCCCGAAGTGGACAATGAGGTGATTATTTCAGCAGACCAGTACCGCGACGGCGGACCGGTGCGCCTAGGCGACTTCGCCAACGTGCAGATCGAGCGGGCTGAGGAGTTTGATTTGTACGGACGAGTGGTGTAATTTTAAACTGATGAAGCTGACTAACAACGACATACAAACCATTCAAAACTACCTGCATAACCAACCCGTTTTGCGGGCCTACGTGTTTGGTTCGTATGCTCGTGGAGAGGCTGATCACAATAGTGATCTTGACTTACTGGTTGAGCTAGATTATAGCAAACCCGTTGGTCTTCAGTTTGTTGGCATGAAATTAGACTTGGAGGACAGGCTGCATAGATCGGTCGATATAGTATCTGAAAACGGACTCTCACCTCATATTCGCCCATTTATCGAGCGAGATAAGCAACTGGTTTATGAGAGACAAACTCGGCAATAAACAGCGTTTGATTCACGCACTCGAAGCTATTGAAGAGATTGAAAATTATGTTGCTGAACAGACCTTTGAATCGTTCCTGATAAATTCTATGATGCGCTTCGCGTGCATCAAGCAACTCGAAATCATTGGCGAAGCATGCAACCGTATTGACTTGGACTTGGTGAGTTTACATCCTGAGGTAGAATGGCGCAAAATTGTTGGCTTAAGAAACATACTGATCCACGAATATTTCGGCGTTGATTCTGCTTTGGTTTGGAATATTATCCAGTATGATTTGCCAGACCTAAAGATTCAACTGCTGAACATTATAGATACACTGTAACGAAAGTGATTTTCGAGATCAGGCGTCTAGAAGACGGTGGCAACATTACATCCGAACAACCTTCCCGCTGAACCTTGCGGGTTGTTCGGGTGTTGGCTTTGGCAAACCCCCTTTCCTGCATGGACTGTCAGTACCTGCCGCTGTCGGCCACCGGCCAATTCTCTACATTCTTCCTCGATTACATTACGCGTAATGAGTCATTAGCCCCCTTCTACGGGCAGTTTCCAAACCCCGATGCGTTTGGGACGCAGATTCAGCAGAAGCGCAGTTTCCCGCCCGAATACCGCCAAACATTGGTGCGAGTTCTCCAAAAACAATACGCTAACATCGCCCAAAAGCCCGACGTTTCGGTGCTGGCCGATGCGGACACGTTTACGGTTACGACGGGTCATCAGCTTAATATTTTCACGGGGCCGCTCTATGTTATCTACAAGATGGTCACGACCATCAATCTGGCCCGGCGACTTAAACAGGCGTACCCCGATTACAACTTTGTGCCGGTTTACTGGATGGCCTCGGAAGACCACGATTTCGACGAGATCAACCACTTTCAGTTGTTTGGGCGGAAACACACGTGGCATACCGAACAGCGCGGTGCCGTGGGGCGCATGAACCCCAAAGAGCTTCAATCGCTGTTCGCGCAGATTCCCGAAAAGCTGGCCCTGTTCGAGCAGGCGTATTTGAACCACGATACACTGGCCGATGCCGTTCGTTACTACGTCAACGAGTTGTTCGGGGCCGAAGGGTTGGTTTGCCTCGATGCCGACGACCCCGACCTGAAACGGCTTTTCGCGCCGGTCATCACCGATGAACTCACGAAACAGACCTCGGCGCGGCTTGTTCACCAAACCACCGAGCAACTGGGCGACCTGGGCTACGAGTCCATTATCTCCCCCCGCGACATCAACCTATTCTACCTGACCGATGGCCTGCGCGAACGCATCGAACGCATTCCGGGCGAGGGAGCCGATGCCGACAAATTCACTGTTCTGCACACGAATTGGGCTTTTTCGGAAGCTGATTTGCTGGCGCAGGTTGGGGAACACCCCGAACGCTTCAGCCCCAACGTGGTGCTTCGTCCGTTGTACCAGGAAACGATTCTGCCTAATCTGGCCTACATCGGTGGTCCGTCGGAGGTGCCGTATTGGATGCAGTTGAAAGCCGTTTTTGACCACTACAAAACGCCGTTTCCAATGCTCATGCCCCGCAACTTCGCCTTGTACGTGCCCCGCGTGAGTGCCAAACGGTTGTTCAAGCTGGGCATGACGATGGAGGAGTGGTTTCTGGACGAAATCAAACTCAAACATCACTACGTGGAGCATCATACCCGCCATGCGCTGCGTTTCGATAAGGAGAACAAGGCGATGCACCAGATTCTCGACGCCATGCTCCACAAAGCCACGATGGTCGACCCGTCGCTCGAACGGGCTGTGTTGGCCGAGACCAAACGCTTTGCGAATGCGGTGGAGCGGTTGCAGAAAAAAATGCGTCGGGCCGAGGAGCGCAACCAGGAGGTGGGCGTTGGGCAGTTGTTGGCCGTGAAAAATGAGTTGTTCCCGAACGGGGGGCTACAGGAGCGGGTCGAAAATTTCCTGACGTTTTATATCAACGACAAAGCTTTCCTGCAAAAGCTTCTCACCAACTTTGATCCGTTCGATTATCGGATGCAGGTGTGTCTGGAGAAATGACGAAGGCTGAACTTCGGCAACGGTTTCTAGACCAACGCAAGGCGTTGCCGACCGACGAAGTAGAACAACTGAGCCGGGCGATTGGGGAGCGGGTGTACAACCGGATAGTATCCGGTTGTACATCCACACATTCCTCCCCATCCTTCGCCAGAACGAGGTAAACACCTGGCCCCTGATTCACCGCATCTGGCAGGAGCAGTTGGGCGTAACCATTGCCGTTTCCAAAACCGAACCCACAAACCACAGCCTCACCCATTACCTCTTAACGTCCGAAACACCCCTCATTAACAATCGTTGGGGCGTTCCAGAACCCAATCCAGCGTCTAGTGTCCAGTGTCCAGTATCCGAAATCGACCTGGTTCTGGTCCCTTTAGTGGCGTTCGACCGACAAGGTCACCGCGTGGGCTACGGGGGTGGTTATTACGACCGTTTTCTGGCCGAGTGCCATCCAGACTGCCTTAAAATTGGACTTTCGCTGGTTGAATCTATTGATAAAATTACCGACATTGAACCCACCGACATCCGGCTCGATGCCTGCGTGACGCCCAGGCAGATACACTGGTTTACAGCAATCACTCCTAACGTAACAAACTAGCTCTGAGCATCTATGGAAAAAGAACCCCTTGTCCGTTTCATGCAACAGTATGTATCGGCCTCGCCCGAAACTCTGGCTCATATGGTTGCCCCGTTTGAGGAGCGTGTCTTTGCCAAACACGATTGGTTGCTCAAAGCGGGCAGTGTCTGCAATGAGTATTTGTTTCTGAGCGAGGGTTGTTTGCGAGCGTTCACACACGACCCCGACGGAAACGAAGTAACCACCTCTTTTTTCACGGGGCCGGGGGTGGCATTCGATGCGTCGTCCTTTTTTATGCGTACCGTCTCAATGGAGAACATTCAGGCTTTGACCGAGAGCCGGGGCTTTGTGGCCACGTTCGATCAGATCAATACGTTATTCCATACCATACCCGAATTCCGGGAGTTTGGCAGGTCCATGCTGGTCCGGGAGTTTGCGCTTTTCAAGCAACGCACCCTACGGCTAATCAATCAAACGGCAGAGGAACGTTACACCGACCTGATGAACCAGAAGAGGGCTGTCTTTCAACACGCACAACTCAAACAGATTGCATCGTATTTGGGCGTTACCGACTCCTCGTTAAGCCGTATCCGGCGCGAATTTGCTCATCGGCATTGAGGTTCGTGCGTTTCTTGTCATTTGCCAAGTGGATTGTGAAGATGAGTGCCCTACTTTGCACGGTGTTCAGGTAACAAAACCTGCCCATTATTCTTCGCGTCATGACTCCTACTCTTCCGCTTTATCTGCCTGTTTCCTTCGGGTTAATCACCTGTATCACCCTTGGCTTTGTATACTGGATTTTGCGGCAATCGAACGCAACGGGTACCCGCCAACGCACCTTGGCAATAACGCTCGCGCTCTTCGGTTGGCTACTCGTTCAGGCCGTATTGCCCCTTGCTGGTCTGTACGAACCCGATCCGATGGTTGCCCCACCCCGCATTATTGTGTTGGGAATTTTGCCTGCCGTTTTCGCAATTCTCTTTCTGATGATCACGCCCGTTGGCCGACGGTTCACCACTAGTCTATCGCTCGTTGCCATGACCTACCTGAGCGTTGTTCGGGTGGCTGTCGAATTGGTCTTGTATGGCTTATTCACGGAAAAGCTCGTGCCGGAATTGATGACGTTTGAAGGCCGCAACTTCGACATTCTGGCCGGGCTAACGGCTCCAATTGTGGCCTACCTGTTCGCAACGGGTCGACTGAGTCGGCGGGAGTTGCTCGTCTGGAATGTGGTGTGTTTGGGGTTGCTGATCAACATTGTGGTGAATGCGTTGTTGTCGGCCCCAACCCCCTTTCAGCAGTTCGCGTTTGAGCAACCCAATCTCGCCATTGCGTATTTTCCGTTTAGCTGGTTGCCCACCTTTGTGGTGCCGGTGGTCATGCTCTGCCATCTGGTTTCCATCCGACAGTTAGCGGGCCGGGCGGTTGTGAAACAGCCACTGAGGGTATAAATTACCAACCGATGTACCCTTCGGGCGTGACGCCTTTCATCCGCAAATACACCATACACTGCCCCCGGTGGTGAATAATGTGGTTCTCCATTGCGTAGAACAAACGCCAGGTCGGAATGTCGTCGCCCAGATATTCGCTGTTGG
Organism: Cytophagales bacterium; assembly: GCA_004292855.1. Taxonomy (GTDB): domain Bacteria; phylum Bacteroidota; class Bacteroidia; order Cytophagales; family Spirosomataceae; genus Rudanella. The sequence continues at coordinate 19,243 of RDXN01000092.1, read as the reverse complement.
CAAACAGAGCCGCGTCGGGGGTGGTTTCAATGGCCTTACGCACCCAGGCATACATCATTTTCACCTCAGCCTGGATAGCCGCTTTGTCCATTTTCTCGGGTTCGTTGTTGTTTCCGTACGGATTAGCGATGCTCAAACGGGACGCCAACTGATTGATCGTGAAATCGCAGCAGTGTTTCCATTGCCGGGCGTAGGTGAAAGCGTCCGATGCGTATTTGAAGCCATAATGTTCGGCGGGCATCTGGGAGGCCGTAACCAGGCTCATCTTCTCCGACATTTTCCAGGCTGCCAGCAACTCCTGCCGAACGCGTTGGGCTTCAGCAGCCAAATTGGGAGGGGTAACCGATGGCTTAGCCGTGGCAGCAGCAACCGTAGCCGTTGGAATAAGCGATACGCCCAGGAGGTTTTTGAGAAAGCTGATACGGTTCATGGCGATGGTTGGTTTGAACAAAGTAGTGAACGATTTGATTTAAATTTACTCGAACGAAACCAACGTTACGGGAACTGTTTTGTCGGCATCGACCGGAAAGCTATTCTTCTCAAACGAGAAGCTAACCATCGGCGACGCGGTGTTCGAAAACCCGAATGGCTCAGTAGGCACGGGACCATTGTAATCGAGCTTCAGGTTAGTATTCACGTCCTGAAACATCCGCACGGCATACTGTCCCGCTGGCAATTGCTCAAAGTTAACCAAAACATCGCCCGAAGCCGGAATCACCAGCCGTACTTTCCGAAACGCCACTCCACTCTCGGCTGTCTCGGCGTTGTAAATGGCCACATTGACTGTTCCCTGCCGCACCTTCACATTGTCGACGCGAATGGTCAGTTTGTGTGTTTGAGGTTCGTCGGCAGTAGGCGTGTTGATGATTGGAGCAGCAGCGGCAGTCAGTTGGAGACCAGCAATCAGGGCGATGGTATTCAGAAGCGTTTTCATGTGTGTTTTGTGTTTTGATGCCGGGCTTTGTTGTCCGACGATGCAAAGGTATGGGGGCCAAAAACCGGTGTGCAAACGGAAGGGGAGAACGGCTCGTTTTTGGGGCAAACAGTGCATTTGGGACGTTTGGCAAGCCATTTCGGGGTAAATGGCAAGAAAAGGAGGGAATCAAAAACCAAGATTTTTGCCATTTCCTCCCGCATTTGGGTTAACTCCGCCCAACAGAGTCCATCTACCTTTGTTACGGTCGTGCGGCTGATCGGCATCAAACAAATCGGCGACAAAAACTCCAACGACCAATAACAAGCATGACTCCTACAGCTTACTCCCCAATTGTATTGATTACCGGTGTCAGCCGCGAAGAAGGCATTGGTTTTGGCCTTGCACAAGCCATGCATGAACAAGGCTTTACGGTGATCATTACGGCACGTGACCGCCAACAAGCCGAGGCACTTGCCAGCAAACTATCGACTAACAACCGGACCGTAGCAGGCGAGTCTCTCGACATCACCGACGATCAAAGTGCGCACCATCTTGCCAATTTTATTCAGGCTCGATTCGGGCGGCTCGACGTTCTCATAAATAACGCCGGAAGCGGATTCGACTACGGCATTGCACCACTGCAAACCGATTTCGCCGATACCAAAGCTGCCTTTGAAACCAATCTGTTTGGTACCTGGCGCGTTGTCAAAGCTATGTACCTGCTTCTGAAACTAGGCCGCTCGGCACGAATCGTCAATATTTCGAGCGGAGCTGGTTCGTTTAGTCACCCAGTTTTTGGGTTACCCAATCACCCAGCCCTTATGACTTCATATGGGCTTTCAAAACTGGCTCTCAACGGCCTCACCGTCCAGTTAGCTCGTCAGTTAAAACCTGATAACATTCTGGTCAATGCTGTTAATCCGGGCTTTGTCGCCACCGCACCAGGCATGGAAGCGATGGGCGCTCGAACCGTAGCCGACTCAACAGGGGGCATTATCTGGGCGGCTACTCTGCCCGACGACGGCCCTACAGGTGGCTTTTTTGAGGATGGCCATCCACTGAGCTGGTAGACATCCGGTTAGATCGGTAGGAGACGGGGGTATTACCTGTTTCTTTCTTAAAGAATTTAACAAAATGAGTCGATTCCGAAAAACAGAGGTGATCCCCTATTTCAGCTATCGTATTGCTTGTGTATTGCAACAGGTAACAAGCCTCAGTAAGCCGCCGTTGGGAAATAATTCGCTTAGCCGATTTTCCAATGGTCTCTCGTACCGTTTGGCTCAAGTGGTTGGCTGTAATATTGAGCCGGTCAGCGTACTCATCGACGGTGGTCAGTGTTCGAAAATGCTCATTGACCAAATACTGAAACTGAGCCGTGATGATGGCTCGTGCTTTGGTTGAGGGCGTAATGCGGTTGGTTTCTTCATAAACGCGTCGTACCTGCCAAAGCAGTGCCTGTAACGTTGCCTGCATAATTGGATTGCTAAAGGCCGCAGCAGTTTGTTGTTCAGCAATCAGTTGCCTGAAATTGGTTTGCATAGCCTCTGAATGAACCGGCTCAATCGGGAGCAGGTTCGTTTCATTGACGTTAAAAAACGGGTACTGTTGTAGGAAATTAGCTGGTGTGGAGACCTCAAGAAATGCGCCTTTAAAAAAGAGGCAGTAACCAAACCAGTCGCCCTCTTTCGACCACTGAACCACCTGCCCTGGCGCCACGCACACAATCACAAACTTCGGCTCCCGAAAATCATTTTGATTTAGCGTGTATTGTAAACCCTGCGTGTCTAGATTCAAAGCCAAGGTATAGAAATCGGCCCGGTGCGGAGGCAAATTACCTACCAGCAGATTGTTTGTCTCTGCCATGTCGAAACAGTGAATCAACGGGTTGTTAGTCCGCAATGCAGAGCCAGTTACTCGATGCAGATCGTTAATGTTTGTGTAGAGTGGAATCCCTGTCATGGCTAAACACAAGCTGGTAAAATCGGTATGTTTGCAGCGCAAAGCTACCAAACACAATGCAAACGATCCTGGGTGCCAATGGAGCCATTGCCCATGTGCTGGCTCAAGAACTCGCGAAACACTACACCACTGACATTCGGCTGGTGAGCCGGACACCCAGGGCCGTTAACCCCACCGACCAACTCCACCCGGCCAACCTGCTCGATGCGGACCAAACCATGCGAGCCGTTGCCGGAAGCGAAATTGCTTACATGACGGTTGGCCTCCCGCTCGACACGGCCCTGTGGGTGGAGCAATGGCCCATTGTGATGCGGAACATCATTCAGGCCTGCCAGGCGCACGGCACCAAACTGGTCTTTTTCGACAACACCTACATGTACCCGCAAACGGGCGAGGTGCTGCGCGAAGACACCCGGTTTGCGCCCAATGGCCCCAAAGGACGTGTTCGGGGGCAAATTGCCCAGCTATTGCTCGACGAAATGGCCACCGGGCGCATCGAAGCTCTCATAGCCCGCGCCCCTGAGTTTTACGGACCGGGCAAGACCCAGAGTTTTACCAATGCCAACCTGTTCGCCAACATTCGGCAAGGCAAGAAACTGCGCGTGTTCCTGCGCGACGACACTCTGCGCTCGCTGATCTACGCCCCCGATGCCAGCCGGGCCACCGCCCTACTGGGCAACACGCCCGACGCCTACAGCCAAACCTGGCACCTTCCCTGCGACGATAATCGGCTCACCTACAAACAGTTCATTGGGCTGACTTCTGAGTTATTAGAGAAGCCGCTCGATTATTCGGTGGTGCCCAAGTGGATGTTGCAGGGCATGGCGATGCTCAACAAACCCATTCGGGAGGTGAGCGAGTTGCTGCCCCGCTACGCCCACGACAACGTCTTTGAGTCGGGCAAGTTCAAGGCCCAGTTCCCCGATTTTCGGGTGACGACCTACCGCGAAGGCATCGAAGCGATTCGGGACGAAGGAGTCTGATTTTATAGGCCGAATAATAACGATTTGCCCCATTCACCGTAATTTTGCCGTAAGCAATTAGATAATGGAACGCTGATTTTTATGATTACTATGATTAATCCTGATTAATATTGAGATAGTGTAACGGATCACGGTCAATCATAGTAATCATAAAAATCAGCCGGTCCGCCGGTGCGGTTCTATTGTTAAGTTAATTTCACAATTTAGTCAATAAAAAAACATGAAAATCGCAGTTGTTGGGGCTACCGGCCTTGTCGGTGGCGAAATCCTGAAGGTGCTGGCCGAGCGTAACTTCCCCGTCACCGAACTTATTCCTGTAGCCTCAGAGCGTTCGGTGGGTAAACAGGTCGAGTTTAAGGGTAAACCCTACACGGTGGTGAGCTTCGCCGATGCCATTGCCGCCCGCCCCGCTATCGCGATTTTTTCAGCCGGTGGCAGCACCTCCACGGCGTTGGCCCCGCAGTTTGCCGAAGCAGGCATTACCGTGATCGACAACTCGTCGGCCTGGCGCATGGACCCCACCAAGCCCCTGATCGTGCCCGAAGTGAATGCCAACATCCTCACCGCCGACGACAAGATTATCGCCAACCCCAACTGCTCGACCATTCAGATGGTGGTGGCCCTGAAGCCTTTGCATGAACGGTACAAGGTGAAACGCGTGGTAGTTTCGACGTATCAGTCGGTAACAGGCACGGGCAAAGCGGCTGTGGATCAACTGTTTGCCGAACGAAACGGCGACACAACGGCGGAAAAGGTGTACCCCCACCCCATCGACCTCAACGTGTTGCCCCACATCGACGTGTTTCTCGACAACGGCTACACCAAAGAGGAGATGAAGATGGTACACGAGACCAAAAAGATTATGGGCGACGACAGCATCCGCGTCACGGCCACAACGGTTCGCATCCCGACCATCGGAGGGCACTCGGAGGCCATCAACGTGGAGTTTGAAGAAGAATTTGATTTGGCCGAGGTAACCGAATTGTTCCGTAACGCCGAGGGCGTAATTGTGCAGGACGACCCCGCCAACAAGGTATACCCAATGCCGCTCACGGCCCACGGTCGCGATGAGGTATTTGTAGGCCGCATCCGGCGCGACGAAACCCAACCCCGCACCCTTAACTTCTGGTGCGTGGCCGATAACCTCCGCAAAGGAGCCGCCACCAATGCTGTCCAAATTGCCGAATACCTGATGAAACACGAGTTGGTTAACGCAGAAGCAGCGGTTGCCTAGCCACTCATCCGACAAATAAACCAAAAGTCCCGTTCAGCTTTCTTGCCGAACGGGACTTTTAGTTATCTTTCGTACTCAACTTGATTGCTTAGGTTATGGACGAAATACAGCAGGCAAAATGGCATCGGATGCAGAAGCGGGGCAGGTGGATTTATCTGGTCGAAAGAGCTGCACTGACAGCCCTGATCTTTCTTGTACTGGACGCCCTGCTTGGTAGCGGCTACACACTGCTTCTTAAACAGGGGCAGTGGATCGCCTATCTACAGGGCGTAAACTGGTTCGGATTGCTCTGGAAGGGTTTCATCGTGGGCTTCTTTCTTGGATTATATACCTGGGATAAGACGAAAAAAGCATTTGAACAAAAACACTCATGATCGGCACCACTCCCGTCATTCAGATCACCAATCTGCATAAATACTACGGCACCACCCACGTGCTGAAAGGCATTGACCTCAGCGTTGAGGCTGGGCAGGTGGTGGGCTACATCGGCCCCAACGGTGCGGGCAAATCGACCACGCTCAAAACGCTCATTGGCCTGTTAACCGACTTCGCGGGCGAGGTGCGCGTATTGGGCCACGACGTGAAAGCTGACCCCATCGCCGTGAAAAGCCGGATTGGGTACGTGCCCGAAAACGCGTCGCTTTACGACACACTGACGCCGATGGAATACCTTCAGTTTATTGGGCAACTCTATGGCATGGACAACGAGACCATCGAACGGCGAGCGTTCGACTTGCTCAAACTGTTTGAACTGAAAGACTACGTCGATGCCCGGATGACCACGTTCTCGAAGGGGATGCGGCAAAAAGTGCTGCTCATTTCGGGCCTTTTGCACAATCCCGAACTGCTTTTTCTCGACGAACCACTGTCGGGCCTCGACGCCAACGCAGTGGTGCTGGTCAAAGCCATTATCCGGCAATTGGCCGATTCGGGCAAGACCGTGTTTTACAGTTCGCACATCATGGACGTAGTCGAGAAGATTTCGGACCGGATCATCATCATTGCGCAGGGGCAGATCATTGCCGACGGCACCTTCGCCGAGCTACAACAACAGCACAGCGGTTCGCTCGAACAGCTCTTCGGTCAACTCACCGGCAGCGACGACCAACAGGATGTCGCTACTGAGTTTATCCAGACGCTGTCGAAATGAAACAGATTATACTTTGGATCGTCGGCCACCTGTTTCCGGTCTGGCGAGCGTTGGGGGCCGACCCTGACCAATTAAAAGCTATTGTGAGCGTGAAGCTGACAATGGACAATCGGCGTAGTTATGCTACGTTGGGCCGTTATGGTCAACAAAAAGAGGGAAAAGAGAAAAACAGTCAGTTTCTGATTGTGCTGGGCACCTATGCCTTCTTCGGGCTATTCACCGGTCTGGGTATGTTAGTGGCTCCGCCCAAAGAGGCCATTTTCTTTCCGCTGACCATCAGTTTCGCCTACACGATGGTGTTCTGCGCCATGACGCTCCTCTCCGACTTCTCGTCGTTGATCCTCGATTCGTCTGATAACCAGATTATCCTGCCGCGCCCCGTGAGCAGTCGAACGCTTTTGATGGCCCGCATTGTTCACATTGCCGGGTATCTGTTTTCGATTGCACTGGCCCTGTCGCTGGTGGGTTTGCTGGTCGTTGCGATCCGGTTCGGGCCGTTGGCTGGGCTTATGTTCCTGACCATGAACGTGCTGGCGGCTATGCTCATGGTATTCCTGACTAATGTGTTCTACCTGCTGCTTATGCAGTTTACGAGCGAGGAACGCCTGCGCGAAATCATCAACTATTTCCAGATTATCGTTGCCGTGCTGTTCTACGGCAGCTATCAGTTGTTGCCCCGCCTGATGAACGTCGAGAACATGACCGAGGCCCTCGACTGGCAAAACTGGTTCTACGCCCTGCCACCGATGTGGATGGCCGGGGCGGTCGAGATGGTGATCCAACCTGTTTTCGACCCTCGTCATGTTGTGTTGCTGGTGCTGGCCGTGGTGACGCCCTTTGCGGGGTTATGGTTCATGAATCGCGTGTTGGGGCCGGTGTTCAACGCCCGTTTGGCGGGACTGGAGCAGGACAGCCGCCCGGCGCAAACAGAGAGCCGCAACAGCGAAAAAACAAGTTCGCTGATGCAACGGCTGAGCGATCTGCTCACTAACAATCCCCTCGAACGGGCCGCCTTTGGGTTTATCTGGCGCATCACCAACCGCGACCGCAAGTTCAAGCTTAAAACCTACCCACAAATGGCCTTTGGGTTGGTCTACATCGTGTTTATGACGTTGGGCGGCTCCAAAGATGTGTTTGCCAGATCAAACTTTTTCTACCTGTTCGCCCTGTATTACACCGGTCTGTTTGTTATGACGGCCCAATACCAACTGAGCGCGTCCGACGACTACAAGGCTGCGTGGGTCTACGGCAGCACGCCCATTAGCCGCCCCGGCGAAATTCTGTCGGGCGGCATGAAAGCCCTGATTGTGAAGCTCTTGATCCCGTTTTACGCCTTGGTGGCAAGCTACATCCTGTTTTATTTCGGCCTCGGCAAATCCGGCGATGTGTTGCTGGCGTTCGTTAATTCGCTCAACATGACTATGGTCTCGGCTTTGATCTCGGAACGTCGGTTGCCGTTTTCGATGGCGCAGGACGTGATCCAACGTAACAACACGGCCCGTGGGTTGGTGGTGTTTGTGATCCTGACACTCGTAGGGGCCGCCCATTGGGGTCTCAGCTACGTGCCCTACGGCGTGTGGGGTGCCATTCCACTGTCGATGGGGGTATACTGGTATCTGTTCCGGCAATACCGCCAAACTACCTGGAGTCAGATTGCGCTGGAGTAGTCTGAACTATGATTCGTGTGATTCAGTGATTCACTGTGATTATCTGAACTGCCCGGCGGCCCGGTGTGATTCGTGTGATTCAGTGATTTACTGTGATTAAGAGGACAAGAATCGCAGTCTAGCCAATCATGGTAAATCAATGAATCACACCGGGCCGCCGGGCGGTTCCAATGCAATATCATAGTAAATCAATGAATCACACGAATCACGCCGGGCCGCCGGGCGGTTCAGATAATCACAGTTCAGATAACCACTGCATTAACAACCGTATTCCGAATCCGGTGGCGTTTTTCTGGCTCCCGAACTCGGTGTCGCCGAAGGCGGTGCCCGCAATATCGAGGTGTACCCAGGCAGGGTGATTTTCGGTAAACACTTCCAGAAATTTCCCTGCCGTGATAGCCCCGGCCAACGGCTTGCCACTGAAATTTTTCAGGTCGGCCACGTCCGATTTGATGTCTTCGCTGTACACGTCCCAGAGTGGGAGCCGCCATACGCGCTCGCCGGTTTGGTCGGCGGCACGGGTGAGTTGCGCGGCCAACTCGTCGTTGTTGGTAAATAGACCTGCCGCGTGGTAGCCGAGCGTGGCAATCACACTGCCGGTTAGGGTAGCAAGATCAATAAGCACATCGGGTTGGAAATTGCGGACCATGTAGCCAAGCCCATCGGCCAGGATAATGCGTCCTTCGGCGTCGGTGTCGATCACCTCGATGGTCTTGCCCAGATAGGACCCCACCACGTCGCCGGGGCGGGTTGCGCTGCCATCGACCATGTTCTCGGTGGAGGGCACAATGCCTACCACACGAACGGGCAGTTTGAGTTTGGCGGCCACTTCCACCGTACCCAAAACAGCCGCAGCCCCGCCCATGTCGCTTTTCATGAGGTGCATATTGGCCGAGGGTTTTATAGAGATACCGCCCGTATCGAACGTGATACCTTTACCCACCAGCCCCACCGTGCGGGGGTTTTCGACGCCTTCGGGACTGTATTCCATAATGATAAACCGGGGTTCGTGGTCGCTCCCCCGATTCACCGACAAGAGCGCGTGCAGGCCCTCCGCTTCGATCTGAGCTTTGTCCAGTACCCGAACACGGTAACCATGCTCCTCTCCCGATTTCACGGCCCACTCAGCCAGGGTTTGCGGAGTTTTGTAGTTGCCGGGGGCGTTCATCAGGTCGATCATCTCGTGTTGCGTTTGGGCAATGGCCTCCGCACGGGCAAGCACATCGGTGGCCGCGCCCTCGCCCGAAAGGAGCAACGTCACTTGCCCATCGGGGCCGTAGAGGGCCGGGCCTTCGGGTTTATCGGTTTGGTACAGTTTCAGGTCGTAGCCCCCCCCGCGAATACCCAGTACCACGCCCTGAATAACGTCGTTGTCGAAACCGCGCAGGTCAACCGTGAGGGCTTGTGGGAGGTTGGCTTTGTGGTCGTAAAAAAACCGCCGAACGCCCCGAAACCAGTCGTTTTGGCCCGGAGCCTTGCCCATGCCCAGCAGGTATATTTTTTGGCCGTTGGCGAGGTAAAGGGGCAGGGTTTCTTTTACATCCCCCTTAAAATCAGCCTGTAATGTCTCAATGGGAATGTTTAGCAAACTTGCTAGTGCAGCTAATTTCTCAGCTAGGCTTTCGGTTTGGAGCAACGGAACAAGGGTCGTTGCGGGGGTGGGGTTAGCGGAAAGGGAGATTGTCATTGAAATAATTTTCTGTGTATCTTTGGTAAAATAAGCAGTGCGTTATGTCAGCAATAGAAACAAAATCAGCCATTCATAAACTTGTCGAAGAGGTTAACGATGAACAGCTTCTTCGAATGGTGCATGCCATTTTGGAGCAAAAATCAGTTCCCGAAACTGATTTTTGGGACCAGTTGACTCAGTATCAGAAAGCAGCTATTAAACAGGGCATTGCTGACGCTGACAATAGCCGCACAAAACCGTATCGACAAGTTTTGAGCAAATATCAATAGCTCAATGTACACCGTAGCTATAACTGACCAAGCCGAAGCAGATTTGGACCCAATCGTTGACTTTATTGGGGCTAACTGACCAAGTAAAATCAAAACGGATTTTTTGGCTTCCTTATCCGACAAACTGCAGCTTTTAGAGACCAATCCATTCATATACAGGTCTTCAAAAAAAGAGCCTGACGTCCGGGAGTGCGTCGTGAACCGGTTCATCGTAATGTATTACAGAGTCAGTGAACCGAAACGTTTGATTGACGTTCTTTCATTCAGAGATAATCGCTCTAGTTAGCAACTTCAATAAAACAACCACTCCAGCGCAGCCGGAAACTCGCGGCCCCAATGGGCCTCCTGATGGGTTCCCGCCGGATCGACCGACAGTTTGATGTCGATGGATTGTCCATTGTAGCACTGCCTGAGCAGCGAGTCCTGAAACCGCTGCATGTTGGGCACCATGTAGCGCGATTCGGCCTCGCCCCCGTACACGTATATCCGCATCGGGGCAGGCGTTTGGAACCGGATGGCGTCGAAATAAATCTTAGGCGATATCCAGAGCGAAGGCGAAAACACCAGGAGCCGCCCAAACACATCGGGTCGAAGCAGACCGCCGTAGATACTGATTAACCCACCCAACGAACTGCCGCCGAGGCCCGTATGCTCCGAGCCAGGGAGGGTGCGCAGGTTATCGTCGATGACGGGTTTGAGCGTGTTAGCCACAAACTTCAGGTAGTCGCGCCCACGCCCTTTGGCCATCCGGCTTTTCTCAATCGTAAACTCGCTGATCCGTTGCTCACGACCGTGGTCGATGTTCACCAAAATAACCTCATGGTGGCCCCGTGCGGCCAAAACGGCCATTTTTTGTTCGATACCCCACGAGCCATACCCTACCCCCGCCCCTACCAGATTCTGCCCGTCGTTCAGGTACAGAACCGGGTAGCGTTTGTCGGGATTCTGGTGGTAATCGTAGGGTAAGATGGCCGTCACGCGCCGGGTGGTTCCAAGTTCGGGTGAGCTAAATTCGTCGCTCAAAAGCTCTTCCAAAGGCAATTGAGCGGGGTTGAACGCTTGGCCGAACCAACGCCAGTGGGACACGTAATCCTGTTGGAGTTGGGTATCTTTAGTCAGAATTCGGTTGGGGGTTCCCTCGCCTGCGCCACTCAGTTCAACCTGATCCCAACCACCACGCGTGTATTTGTATTCGACCACGTCGGGCAACGAAAAATCGGTAGGAAACTCCAAACTATATTGACCGGGGCCATTGGGTTGCAGTTGCAGATGATCCAGATTGGGGTGCCAGTCGCAGAAATTGCCGGTTATAAAAACAGGCCGGTCGTCCAGGACCGGGGTGTTTATCTCTAATCGCATTGTTGATGAAATTGGGTAATGGTGAACGATGTGCGCTCTGGTAGGCAACAGCCAGATAAACAGAATGGTTTTCGGTTAACTCAACCAATCGACCGAAACACCGTCAATGCTCTTGAATCGCTCGGTTACGTTCATGGCCGCTGTTTTGCGCACTTCAATGTCCAGTGTGCAATGGGTATCGAACGACTGCCCAAGCACCGTCAGGCCGGTTTCTTTCACCACCCGCATCACAGCGTTCATTTGCTCAAACCCGAACCGAATCCGGTACTGCTCGTTTACGGTGAGGGTCTCGAATTGGGCAACCGCCAGAGCCTCGGCCGTGGCGGTTTTGTAGGCATTGATCAGCCCCGGCACCCCGAGCAACGTACCACCAAAATAACGAACCACCACCACCAGTATGTTGGTAAACGGAACGCCGGGCCGGTCGTGGCTGTAAATTGTATTCAGAATGGGCCGCCCTGCCGAGCCGTTGGGTTCGCCGTCGTCGCTGACACGGTAGTGGTTCTTGTCGAGTCCCAGCCGGTAGGCGTAGCAGTGATGATTAGCTTTGGGGTGTTCGCGCCGGAGGGTATCGAGGTGCAGTTTGGCGTCGGCCTCCCTGCGGATGGGATAGGCAAAGGCCAGGAAGCGGCTTCCCCGGTCGCGAAACTGCCCCTCAACGGGTTGGGCGAGTGTCTGATACGAGTCGTCGAAAAGCATGGAATGCGCGTGATGGGTGTCGTTTAAGCAGATTTTGGGCAAAAGTAGACCATAAATAGTCTCCGACTTGCATATATTATTGTCGTTCGTATATTTGGGACCGTTACCTAACTAAACCTACCAAAACGTTGGTCCTTCGGTTAGCTTTGTTAGGCTGTCTATCGATTCCCTTTCATGAAAGTCTCGCCCGACGAACCTTTTCAAATCGTCTACTCCCTGCTCGAACATGAGTTTCTGGGATACCTCATTGAAGCATTCGTGGTTCAGCGAAATGCGAAAGGAGAACTCACGCTTCAAAATCAGACTCTTTCGCCCCAAAACGCCGGGGAGTTTGCGCAGGGTCTGGACGACCGCGATTTCGAGCTGATTCGGATTATTGAGGCCCTCCAACAGGATACGATCCTGAAAAAATTCAATAATCGTAAACTGCCCGCTATCGACTTTTTCCTGAAAGTGTATGACCCCCAAAAAGGCGACAAACTGCTCCAGGAAGCTATCACGGGCTACCTGGAAAACGTAAAGCCCCGCATTCTCGAACGGTTGGCGGGTAAGCCATTGTACATTATGGGTAAAGACGGAAACCCCGCCTGGATGCCCATCAAATGGGTGGATGAACCCGCCCGCGTTCATTTCCACTTCGTTCGCAAAGCCGAGTCCACTCACTATTTCCCCATAATCCGGCACAACAACGAACGCGTTGATTTTCAGTTCAAGAACGCCCTCTTGCTCTGCGACGAACCCGCATGGCTCCTCGTGGGGCAGTGTCTGTATCATTTCACGAGTAACGCCGTCAACGTAACCGTCGACGGTAAGAAGCTACGCCCGTTCCTGAACAAAAACCACATTATCATCCCGCGCAAGGTCGAGGATGAGTATTATCGGCGGTTTGTGGTGCCGCTCATTGCCAGCTACGAGGTATTTGCCAAAGGATTCGAGATACGGGCTGAGGTGCTCGACCCGCTGCCGGTGCTGACGTTCTCGGAACATCAGGTACACCAACCATCGGTGTCGGCCTCGATGTTTGGTGGAAACAATACCCACCCCGACGACCCGAACGGCCCCGACGAAAGCAATCGGATTGCCGTTGACCTGTCGTTTCAGTACGGGGCGTTCTCGTTTCGCTTCGACAGTTTTACGAGTCAGGCCAACGTGAGCCTGGAGAAAAAAGGCGACGACTACGTGTTCCACAAGATTCGGCGCGATTTGCGGTTTGAGCGGAACAAGCTGAATTTCCTGCGCGAACACGGCCTCGACGTTCGGCAGGGGCGCGTTTCACTCCCTAAAAATGAACTGTTCGACTGGTTGGCCGACCAAAGTACCCTGTTGCAGGAAGCAGGCATTGTGGTGAAACAGGCCGTCTCAGACCGGAAACGCTACTTCCTGGGGCAATCGTCGATCAACATTACCATCCGCGAGGGCAACGACTGGTTCGATATTCACGCCAACGTGTTGTTTGGACCGTATGAGGTGCCATTTATTAAACTTCGGTCGTTGATTTTGGCCGGCAAACGCGAGTTTACGCTGCCCAACGGCGAAACGGCCGTGATTCCCGAAGCCTGGTTCACGCGCTACTCCGAACTATTTTCGTTTGCCGAACACCCCGCCGGTCCCGGTGCCGACGATGAGGGCCAACGCTCCGATCTGCTCGTGTTGCGGAAGCATCACCTCGCCCTGGTGCAACAACTCGAACAGGACAGTCTGGCCGAGACGGTCATTAGCCGACGGCTCGAAAACCTGCAATCGTTTGAGGGCATCGAGCGGTACGCGCTACCCCAGCATTTCAAGGGCGTGTTGCGCCCTTATCAGCAGGCGGGTTACGACTGGATGAATTTCCTGCGGCAGTTCCGGTTTGGCGGTTGCCTCGCCGACGATATGGGCCTGGGCAAAACAGTGATGACGCTCGCCATGTTGCAGGCTCAGAAAGAGTCGGCGATGATGGGCAAGGATGGCCGCGACGATGCCGCCCGCCCCACCCTGCTCGTGATGCCCACGTCGTTGCTGTACAACTGGGAACTCGAAGCCCGCAAGTTTACACCCAACCTGCGGGTTATGTCGTACACGGGCACGTATCGGGATAAAAGCACGAGCCAATTCGATGGGTACGACCTTATTCTGACTTCCTACGGCATTGTCCGAATCGACATTGATCTGCTGAAAAACTACCGGTTCAACTACGTCATTCTCGACGAGTCGCAGGCCATCAAAAACCCATCGTCGCACATCACAAAGGCCGTAATGCACCTCAACGCGGCCAACCGGCTGATTCTGACGGGCACCCCGCTCGAAAACAGCACCATGGACTTGTGGAGTCAGATGACGTTTATCAACCCCGGTTTGCTCGGTACGCAGTCGTTTTTCCGCAATGAATTCCAGGTGCCTATCGAGAAGCGCAACGACGAGCAAAAAACCCACCGGCTGTATGGGTTGATTAAGCCGTTTATGCTCCGGCGCAACAAGTCGCAGGTAGCCACCGACTTACCGGCGAAAGTGGAGAGCGTGTTGTTTTGCGAGATGAGTACCGAGCAGGCCGAGCAGTATGAGGAGGCCAAATCGTATTACCGGAACCTGATTCTCGAACGGATCGAGGAAGACGGCATGGCCAAATCGCAGATGGTGGTGTTGCAGGGGTTGACCAAACTCCGGCAGATTGCCAATCACCCGCGCATGATCGACGCAACGTACGAGGGCGACTCCGGCAAACTCGATGACGTGCTGATGCGGCTCGAAATTGCGATGGCCGAGGGGCACAAAATTCTGGTATTCAGCCAGTTCATTAAGCACTTGAGTGTTATCCGCGAGTATCTTAAAGAGAAAAAAATCCGATACGCTTACCTCGACGGCTCAACCACCGACCGCCAACAACAGGTCGAGTTGTTCCAAACCGACGACTCGGTGAAGCTGTTCCTGATCTCGCTCAAGGCGGGCGGGCAGGGTCACAACCTCACCGCTGCCGACTATGTGTTTATTTTGGACCCCTGGTGGAACCCCGCAAGCGAGGCCCAGGCCGTGGATCGGGCGCACCGTATTGGCCAGCAAAAAACGGTATTTACCTACAAGTTTATCTCTAAAAATACCGTTGAGGAGAAGATTTTGGCTCTGCAACGCTCCAAGCAAAAATTGGCCAGCGACCTCATCACCACCGAAGAGAGCTTTGTAAAATCGCTCACGAAAGAGGACATTCTGGCGTTGCTGGAATAAGTTCTTCTGAATACTCATACTACGCGCCAACCAATTTTGGCCTTCTTTTTGCGTTTTACGTCATGTGTGCCATATTGCACTAAAACCGCTTAAACAAAGACCAACATGAAAAAAGTACTGATGGGCCTTGCCCTTCTCACTACCCTTTCAGCCGTTTCCGTAGCTGGCCCTGCCGTGAAAGGCAAAAAAGCGAAGGCCAAAGCGAAAGCAAAAGCCGCTCAATGCGATGTAAAGAAAGAAAACTGCGAGAAAATGGGCACGCCAAGTTGCTGTATGAAGAAGGCAACACAAGCGTAGTCGAGCACAAATCTTGACAAAAACCGGGCCTCAAGCCCGGTTTTCTGTTTATTTTTGGGGTGTATTTCCAATTGCCATGCAACAATATCACGACTTGCTCCGCCACATTCTGGCCAACGGAACCCGCAAAACCGACCGCACCGGCACCGGCACCATCAGTGTATTCGGCTACCAGATGCGGTTCGATCTGCGCGATGGCTTTCCGTTGCTCACCACCAAAAAAGTCCATACCAAGTCGATTATTCACGAGTTGTTGTGGTTCATAAAAGGTGAAACCAACATTAAATACCTCACCGACAATGGGGTAACGATTTGGAATGAGTGGGCCGACGAAAACGGCGACTTGGGCGATGTGTACGGCAAGCAGTGGCGAAGCTGGCAAGCCCCGGACGGGCGCGTGATCGACCAATTGCAGGGTGTCTTGACCCAACTGAAACAAAAGCCCGACTCGCGCCGGATCATGGTCTCGGCCTGGAACCCCGCCGACGTCGATAAGATGGCCCTCCCGCCCTGCCATGCCCTTTTTCAATTTTACGTGGCACCCCCTGACCCCCTAAAGGGGGAACCCGGATCGCCGGACCGCAAACCCAAACTCTCCTGCCAACTCTATCAGCGCAGTGCCGACGTGTTTCTAGGCGTACCGTTCAACATTGCGAGTTACGCCCTGCTAACCATGATGATTGCGCAGGAGTGCGGTTACGAAGCCCACGAGTTTGTCTGGACCGGGGGCGATACTCACCTGTATCTGAACCACTTAGAACAGGTTGAGACGCAATTGAGCCGCGAGTTTCGTCCGCTGCCCACCATGCGCCTGAACCCGGACATTACCTCTATCTTCGATTTTAAATACGAGGATTTCACCCTCGAAAACTACAACCCGCATCCGGCCATCAAGGCTCCGGTAGCGGTATAGAATGGTTTCGGGTTTCAGGTTTCATGGGCTTCGCCGTTTCAAGTTTCATTGCTGAAACGCCATAGGCCACGAAACCTGAGACGGCGAAGCCCATGAAACCTGAAACTTACTTTATGTTTGAATTTCATAAAGACCGCGCGCTCTATTTCCAACATCAGACGCTGAACACCTCGCGCTACGTGGTTCCGTTTATCGAAGCCGCTAAGCCCCTCACGCCCGGTATGCGGGTACTCGAAGTGGGCGCGGGCGAAGGGGGTGTGCTGAAAGCGTTTGTTGACCGAGGTTGCTATGGTGTGGGCGTCGAGTTGGAAGCTCCTAAAGTGGAGGTCGCCAAAGCCATGATGGCCGACGATATTCGGGCCGGGCGGGCGCAGTTCCTCGTCAAGAACATCTACGACACCGACGTTCTCACCGAACTCGGTGGCCCGTTCGATCTGATCGTGCTGAAAGACGTGATCGAACACATCTACGACCAGGAAAAATGCCTGGCGTTGCTCAAAACGTTTCTGAAACCGGGTGGAGCCATTTACTTCGGCTTCCCGCCCTGGCAAATGCCGTTTGGCGGACACCAGCAAATCCTGCACAGCAAATTCCTGTCGAAATTGCCCTACTTCCACCTGCTGCCGATGCCGCTTTACGTAGGCATTCTGAAAGCGTTTGGCGAACGACCAAAGGGCCTGATCGAGATCAAGGAAACGGGTATTTCCATCGAGCGATTCGAGCGGATCGTGAAGCGGACGGGTTTCCGGGTAGCCAACAAAACGCACTACCTGATTAACCCCATTTACGAGTTCAAATTCAAGCTCAAACCCCGCGAGCAGTTCCCGATTATCAGCAAGATTCCCTACCTGCGCGATTTCGTGACGACCTGCGTGTATTATCTGGTTGTGCCAGAGTAAGCCAGATAAAGCCGGTCGGCCAGGTCAACGATGTCCTCTCGGCGGGCAATCAGGTTGGTCCATGATTCGGGTATGGTTTGCCAGCCGTAATACATGCCAGCCAAACCGCCCGTAACGCAGCCCGTCGTGTCGGTGTCTTTGCCCAGATTAACCGCTTTCAACACGGCCTGAGCGTAAGTATCGGTTGTTAACAAGCACCACAAACTGGCTTCCAGTGTGTGAAGCACATAGCCCGACGAAGCGATTTGCTCTTCCAACAGTAACGGCAGCGGTTGGTCGGCGTAGGGGCCATGTTGTAGTCCCAAAATCCGCTGAAAGAGATTCTGCTCGTCGGAATCCAGCACCTTAAACTCTTCCGCAAAGGCGTTGACGCGGTTTTGGGTGAGTCGTAGAGCTTCCTGCTTTTCGGTTCGGTTCAGCAACTCCAGGGCATATTCGCAGTAAAAGAAACAGGCAAAAACCGACCGGATGTGCGCGTGCGTAATGCTCGACACTTCGGCAACAGCCCGATAACGCTCGGCAATGGGCAAGTTCCTGATATAAAACACAAGCGGTAACGTCCGCATCAGCGATCCGTTTCCGTTGTCCTCTTCGCCATATCCTCCTGATAGCAGCGGGTTTTTCCCCTTCGCTACTTTATGCAACGCGCTTGAAGTGGCAATTCCAATATCGAACACATTGCCGTAGGGCGTCCAAAGACCATCCCGATACCAGCCGACAAATTTCCGGGCAATGTCGTCCAGATTATACCCTTCGCACAGGCTGTCGGCCAGACAAAACGCCATCGAGCTATCGTCCGACCAGGTACCGGAACGCTGATTGTGCGTTCCCCACCCAATCATGTCCGTCACGGGACTCTGTCGCAAACGCTCCCGGCTCAGAAACTCTACCGGAACACCCAGCGCATCGCCCACACAAAGGCCCAACAGGGCGTTCAGAACGTCGTCTTTAGATAGTTTTTGTGGCTCGTTCATAGCTGTACCGTTATTGTTTTGAAAATTCCACTACCTGTTCTTCAGCCACTTGCAATTCTCTTAGACGACCGCTTTTGAGTAAATCTCCTTGTTCGAGAACGAAGTCTGTAATGTCTTCGATAGAAATAATCCAGTCAGTAGCAAAGCACTTCAATGTTTCTCCTCGCAATCCTAGCTGCATTGCTCGTCGTGTTAATTTGTTGCCGTAGGGATCATGGTCGGGGTCCCATTGAAGCCGGACTTCCGATGCTCCTAAAGCTTGTTTCCAGTTCTGCTCAGTACCGTAAATTTCGGCCGTAAATGAAGAATGAACAGCTTGCTTTAGTAGAGCCTGAAAGTTCTTAAGGCTAAATTCTATCGCTAAAATCCGCTCCTGATTGTCTTTCTTTGCCCACCCTGCCCGGTACATCATCCATAGAAAATTAGGCTTAATCCACGACATGCGATTGAAGGAATATGCGGAGCCTCCAAAGGCTTGATTACCAACAGCAAAGTTTGCTATCTGCTTATTAAATGCTTGATAAACAATGATGTTCTCATCGCGAATCTGACCAACAATATGCTGTCCAGACTTTGGCAAATTGGTCTCATAATGTTCGTACGGAATTGTCTTTAGTTTCATCGTTGCGTCATTAACCGTTCCCGAATTTCGCTCAAGGTTTGCTTGCGGAGTAGTTGCCCGTCGCGGAAAACAGGTTGTAAGAGACCGGTTTGTTCCTCGTCCCAGGTACATTGATCGTGCATGACCAACTGCCCGTTTTCTTCAACCACCCGCAGCAACCCCTTCGTTGAGCGTTAAACAATGTAGTGAGTTATCAACCACTAATGGAGGCTTTTTTCTCTGCCTCAATAAGCGGTCGATACCATTCCCACATTTCGTGAAGATGCCGAAAATTTTGAGGAACGGGGTTCCCATCTTGAAAACTCTCATTTGGCGTTAGAGGTTGTCTAAAGTTTCACGCAAAGTGAGAGCCGGTCAGGTAGTTTTGAGGTGCGAACTTAAAAACTACCTCGATGAACTATCCGAGTAATCTGA
>RDXN01000052.1 GCA_004292855.1 Cytophagales bacterium | reverse complement strand
GATTACTCGGATAGTTCATCGAGGTAGTTTTTAAGTTCGCACCTCAAAACTACCTGACCGGCTCTCACTTTGCGTGAAACTTTAGACAACCTCTTAGATACTGCCATAGTTCGTTGGTGGTTAGGTCGTGCAGAGGAGCATATACGAACGCATTAGGCAATAGGTGTTTACGAAGCCGCTGCCCTTTCACAGCATGGCGTTTCATGGACCGGGCGCGGGTTTGGCTCTCGTCGGAACGAGTACCAAGCAGAATGATGGCCTCCCCTTTTTCGCTGATCCTTTCCTGAATGAAGCGTGTTGTCGGATTAATTTTAAGCCGTTCTGTACACCATCTAAACGAGTTGTTGGGCGCGGGATAACCCCGCCCAAGCAAGTTGACCCAAAAGGTATCTTCGAGCCGGGGGGTGGTACGATGCACTGTTATAGGCATACTCTGCTCGGCGGCTGCTTTCTGTACCCGCTCAAGCGTTCGATTAATGAACCCTACAATCTTGGGATTTTCAACTAATGTATCATTACAGACGACATAAATGGGGCGGTTGCGAATTTCCGCCGGAATTTTCATCAAGGCTCGCCAAACTACCTGTAGGAGCATGGTTGAATCCTTGCCACCACTGAAACCAAGAATCCACGGACGCGGATTATCGTCATACAAGTACTGATCAAGAACTTCGTCTTCGATGAAGGGGAGTTTAATCGACATAATCAGGTGGCGTCGGTGAGTGTTTGATTCCACAAATATAATCAGCCCCCGTTGGGCGTGGTCATAGGGTGGAAATTATACGAGGGACCGGGGCAACAAAAAAAGGAACCAGCCCCAGCCAGTTCCTTTCTCCATTCCTCCTCCACTCCCTTTACTTTATATTCTTCCGCCGGTTCCGCTGGAAGTCCTCGAACATCATGTTTCCGAGGCCCTGTAGGCCGCTGTAGTAGGCCCGGCCATTGTTCACCTTCGTGAACTCCTGCACAAATTGCTTCAGGTACGGGTCGGTGGCAATCATGAATGTCGTGATCGGGATTTCGAGTCGGCGGGCTTGTGCCGCAAGGGTAAGGGTCTTGCTCACCACCTTCCGGTCCAAGCCGAACGAGTTTTTGTAGTACTTAATCCCCTCTTTCAGGCAGGTCGGTTTCCCGTCCGTAATCATGAAAATTTGCTTGTTCTTGTTCTTACGTCGGCGCAGCAAGTCCATCGCCAGTTCAAGCCCCGCCACGGTGTTGGTGTGGTAGGGACCAACCTCCAGATACGGCAGGTCTTTGGCCTGAATCTGCCAGGCATCGTTGCCAAACACCACAATGTCGAGGGTGTCCTTCGGGTATTTCTGCTTGACCAGCTCGGTGAGGGCGAGGGCCACCTTTTTGGCGGGCGTAATTCGGTCTTCGCCGTACAGAATCATCGAGTGGCTAATGTCGATCATCAGCACCGTCGACGTCTGGGTTTTGTGCTCCTTCTGCGTCACCTCCAGGTCACGCTCCATCAGCGTAAAATCCTCCACGCCACTGTTAATCTGCGCGTTACGGATCGACTCGGTCATGGAAATCTGCTCCAGCGAATCACCGAACTGATACGTCCGAATGTCGCTGCTTAGTTCGTCGCCCGTACCCGTGAAAGGCGTGTTGTGGTTGCCCCCCGCGTTGGAGCGTTTCAGCTTACCGAAAATCTCGTCCAGGGCCGATTTACGAATGGTCTGCTCGCTTTTGGGCGTCATCCGTAGTTGGCCTCCGGCATTTTCTTCGGTCAGGTAGCCCTTGTCTTTCAACTCCTGAAAGAAATCGCCCATCCCGTAGGTATCGTCGGTGAGGCTGTATTGTCGGTCGAGTTGGTTCATCCAGGCCATAGCCTGCTCCACATCGCCCGAGGTGATGAGGAGCAATTGCTGGAAAATGTTCAGCAACTGATCGAATTTATTGCCGTCCTTTTGCTCAGGCGGCACGTATTGAGAGAATTGAAAGCCTTTCATAACGTTAATTTTAGGGTAAAACCGGGCAACACATCTTCGCCGGACAACTGTACAGATGGCCCTTTTACAATTTCAATGGAACCGTTTTCGCGGTAGATAAACACCTGCTTACCGGCCCGGTCGATGAGCCATCCCAACCGAACGCCATTATCGCGGTACTCCTCCATTTTTTCCTTGAGCGGTTTTAGCTCGTCGCTTGCCGACCGAAGCTCCACCACAAAATCAGGACAGAGCAAAGCAAACCCCTGACGCTCGTCGTCGCTCAGGGCATCCATTCGCTCCCTGCGTACCCACGACACGTCGGGCGACCGAACGGCAGAGTTAGGCAGTTTGAACCCCGTCGAGGAATCGAAGGCGTAGCCTAACTGCGTACGGCGGTTCCAGATTCCAAACTCAACCGCTAATTCAAAATTGTACTGTCCTGTTTCGGTTCCGGTAGGGGGCATAAAAATGATGTTTCCGAGGGCATCACGTTCGAGCCGGACGGTTTCGTTGGCCTGGCAAAGGGCAAAAAAGAAATCGTCGTCGAACGAGTGCTGACGGGGCGGGTAAAGGGTGCGAAGTTCCAGTTCCATACGTACCAACTGATTTTCTCAAATATAACCAAAAATAGCTGCTATCCGGTTCGGTAAATGCACGAACTCAACGTACCTCTTTTCCTGTTAGCCCTTTTTCCGTTACTTTGGATTATGAACGCACCCGTAAACGTTTTACTGTTCGGTATCACCCGCGACATCACGGGGCAAACGGCCATCCGGCACTCGCTCCCCCCTAACGCCCGCGTGTCGGACCTGCTCGCGCAACTGCATGGTCAGTACCCGCGCTTGGCCGAAATCCGTGCCTTACTCGTGGCCGTCAATGGCGAATATGCCGACCCTGACCAGGAACTCAAATCAACCGACGAAATCGCCCTCATTCCGCCCGTTAGTGGGGGGTAGTATTCTTATGATTGCTCTTACTTCCGACCCTATCGACCTGGGGTCTGCTTACAAATATATGCAGGCCGACGGAGCCGGTGCCATTGATTTTTTCTTAGGCGTCGTACGCGACAACACGCAGGAACGTCCCGTTGACCGGCTCGAATATGAAGCCTACGACCGCATGGCGATTTCCGAAATGCAAAAGATTGTGGATGAGGCTCACCGCCGTTGGCCCATCCTGAAATGCCTGGTAGTTCACCGGACGGGCCTGTTACGCATTGGCGAAATGGCCGTGCTCATCGGCGTATCGACCCCCCACCGTGGGGATGCGTTCGAGGCCACACGCTACATCATCGACACCATCAAACAAACCGTTCCGATCTGGAAAAAGGAGATCTTCACCAACGGAGAAGTTTGGGTGAATGCAACGCCGTAAAGAATGCGTAATGATTAATGCGCATTACTCACCACGCATTAAATACTCCCCCCAAATCGGAAAATGGTCCGAAAACGGCACGTCGCGATAGGTTTTGAATTGATGAGCGGTTAGGCGCGTCGCGTCGTAAAATTGGTTGTCGATGCGGAGAAAGTTGGGAGCGCGATTGAGTGTGAACCCAAAGCCCTGCCCGGCTTCCTCGAAGGCATTACTGAACCGCTGACGCATTCGTCCGTAGGTAACACTGTAGGGCGTGTCGTTGAAATCGCCCGTAACAATCACCGGATATCGACTACCCGTTATGTAGTTCTCGACCCGACGAATCTGCCCCTGACGGGCCATAAATCCCTCGCGGAGCAACGACAGAATGCCCCGCGTTTCGGCTCGGACACCCGCCATTTCTTCCTGTTTCAGCACGCGCCCCACCCGAATTCCCATCGACTCCAGGTGAACGTTAACGATGCGAATCGTATCGGTGCCCACCGCGATGTCGGCCCAAACGATGCCGTTGTGGGTGTGCTGTTCAAACGGCTCACGACCCTGCTGAACAATGGGGTACTTTGAGTAGATGGCCACGCCAATAAAACAATCCGGTACCTGGAAGTAATACGGATTTAGCATAGCCTCGTACCGATAACCCGCATCCCGGAGTCGTTTGGCCATGTGTAGCGTCGGGTGACGCTGCGAGTTATAAAACTCCTGAAAACACTTCACTGGAGCCTCGTGTTCAACCACCCAGTCGGTAATCTGTTGAGCCTTTTTGCGTTTGGGCGGGGTATTATAAAATTCGTCGGAGCGGAAATTGGCCACGTTGTAACTAAGCAGGCTCAATGTCGGCTCGCGCCCATTGTTCGGCTCGGCCGTGTTGAGGGCCAGCGTTCGGGGCCATAGCCAGAAGCCCGCCAGCAGCGTCAGGCCCGACAGAACGGCCCGCCAGCGATTGGCGAACAACCACAACGCCACGTATAGACCATTGAGCACCCAGGCAACGGGCAGCGTAATCATGACCATACTCGCCGACCAGTGTTGCACGAGTAAGTCATACAGAAGCCAGTACGCCAATAGTGTGTAGAGTACCAGCCCGATATTGAGCGACCAGAACAACGACCGGAAAAACAATTGCAGAAGTCGGCGGGCCGTTTGGAGGATGGGCATGTGCGGGGGGATTGCTTGCTATTTCAGGTTCAACGCCTTATCTTTGCACCGTTTATCAAGGATGTGAGTGCGGCAAGGGAGATTGACTCCCTTTTTTTATTAGCCATAAGGCATGAATGACGTTGCAAAAATAACCGAACTGCTTCAATCGTACCTCAACAACGACTATTTCTATGCTGTCGACGTGAAGGTGGCCGGAGCGCGGGGCGGAAAACTGAAGGTGACGGTGCTGCTCGACAGCGATACCGGCATTACGATTGACGAGTGCGCGACCATCAGCCGACAACTCGGCAATCAGATGGAAGAAATGAATTTTTTCGGGGAGGCTCCGTTCACGCTCGAAGTATCGTCGCCGGGGGTTGATTTTCCCTTGACCACGCCCCGGCAGTTTCGGCGCAACTTGGGTCGGTCGTTAGCCCTGACGCTAACGGATGGCAAACTGTTGAAAGGAATACTCGACAGCGCGACGGACGAGCAGATAGTGCTTGACGTTGAGGCTATTAAGCTCTCAAAAACAAAACAAAAAGCTGCTTTAGCAGCCGGGTTGGCACCCGAACCCGTAGGCCTTACACCGTTCCTGTTTGATCACATAAAACAGGCAATTGTAGAAATATCGTTTAAATAGGTCCTTAGTTGATTGCGTTTATCGCCGACTTTTGACCTTCGACTTTTGACTTTAGACTTCAACTAAAAAATGACCAGCAGCTTACTAATCGAGTCGTTCTCCGACTTCGCCCGGTCAAAGAATATCGACCGGCCCACCATGATCGCCATTTTGGAGGAGGTGTTTCGGACGATGATTCGTAAAAAATACGGCACCGACGAAAATTTTGACGTGATTATCAACGCCGAGAGCGGTGACCTCGAAATGTGGCGCACCCGCGAGATTGTCGACGACAATTCGGAGGATATTTGGGATTACGACAAAATTCCCCTCGCCGAAGCGCGCAAAATTCAGGACGACTTTGAAGTGGGTGAGCAGGTAGCCGAAGAGGTAAAGCTCGAAGATTTCGGTCGTCGGGTGGTGCAAACGGCTCGTCAAACGCTTATTCAGAAGGTAAAAGACCTCGAAAAAGAGATTTTGTACCAGAAATATAAAGATCAGGTGGGCGATCTGGTGTCGGCAGAGGTGTATCAGTTGGTAAAGAACGAGACAATTCTGGTCGATAACGAGAACAACGAGTTGAGCCTGCCCCGTGGCGAACAAATCCCGAAAGACCGGCCCCGCAAAGGCGAAAATCTGAAGGCGGTCATCCACCGGGTCGACATGAACAACGGCACGCCCAAGATTGTCTTGTCGCGCACATCGCCCGTGTTTTTGGAGCGGCTGTTCGAGCAGGAGATACCTGAGATTTACGACGGTATTATCTCGATTCGCAAGATTGTGCGGGAACCGGGCGAACGCGCCAAAGTGGCCGTTGAGTCGTACGATGACCGTATTGACCCCGTGGGTGCCTGCGTAGGTATGAAAGGTTCACGGATTCACGCCATTGTGCGTGAATTGAACAACGAGAACATCGACGTCATCAACTACACCGAGAACCTGGAACTGCTCATTAGTCGTGCTCTCAGCCCGGCTAAAGTAAGTACCATGACCATCGACAAAGACACCCGGCGGGTATCGGTGTTTATGAAGCCAGATCAGGTGTCGTTGGCTATTGGCCGGGGTGGTCAGAACATCAAGCTCGCGGGCCGGTTGGTCGACATGGAAATTGACGTGTTCCGCGATAACGAAGGACAGGAAGACGACGAGGACGTAGCTATCTCCGAGTTCTCCGACGAGATCGACGAGTGGATCATCGACGAGTTCCGGCGCGTGGGTCTCGATACGGCAAAGAGCGTATTGGCCCGTACGAAGGAAGAACTAATCCGATTGACTGACCTGGAGGAGGCCACAATCGAGGAGATACTCGACATTTTACGTAGAGAGTTTGAGTAAGCGGGATTTTAATTGACCTACTTGGTGTTCACTACTAAGGAACAACCACTAAATTTGCCGATCATATACCGAACGTATGGCAGAAGATAAATCAATGCGACTAAGCCAAGTGGCAAGAGTTCTCCACCAGGGATTGACCACGGTGGTGAGCAAGCTGTCTGCCAAAGGGTATAAGGTCGATAGTAACCCCAATACCAAAATTCCGTTTGAGCAATTGGAAGTGTTGGCGAAAGAATACAAGACTCCCGACCTGCTCAACGGTGCCTCGAAGCCCGCCCCCGTGGCTCCGGCAGAGGCTCCCCGCAAGCAGGACGATGACGTAATTCTCTACCGTCGTGATGACGCAGGGCGACGTATTGACCCCGCTGCCAACCCGACCCCCAATCGGGATGTCGCACCACGGGATGCTGCCCCATCGGTAGCACCGCAGCAACCCGTCGCAGAAACGAAGCCAGCCGCTCAAGCAGAAGCTAAACCGGCAGCTACTGGCGCAACTCTACCCGGCCTGAAGGTTCTGGGTACGATTGACCTCAACGCCAAACCCGCAGCTCCGGCAACACCACCAACCAGCACGGTGGCCCCAACGGCTCCGGCTGCGCCAAAAGCGGTTGCACCAGATCAGCCAGCGGCTCCGGTTACACCCGTTGCCAAAGCGGCTGAACCAACTCCGGTGGCTCCGGCTCCAAAACCCGTTGAAGCCCCGCGTCCGGCTCCCGTTGAACCAGTTGCTCCGGTAGCTAAAGTTCAGGAAGTGGCCCCGGCGGCTCCAGCTCCTAAGCCTGTTGAGCCACCAAAGCCGACCCCGGAACCAGAAGCCAAAAAGCCAGTTGAAGACGTTAAAGCTCCAGTGGCTCCGGCTCCTCAACCAGCACCACCAGTCGTAGCGAAGCCAGTTACTCCGGCTCCGCAGGCGGCCCGCCCAGCGAACAACCGACCTAATGAGAATCGTCGGGATGCCGCACCACGGGATGCCGCACCAAAGAACGTCGTGCCACCAGCAACACCCATTGCCCCCCCGGTAGCGGCTACTCCGGCACCCGCCGAGACGCCACAGGCTGAACCCGAAACGATTCGGGCCGAGGGTAAGGTGCAGTTGCAAGGTCTGACCGTGAAGGGCACCATCGACCTAAGTCAGTTTAACCGCCAGGCTAACGGTCGCGACCGCGACAAAGGCAAGCGGAAACGGATTCGGGGTAAGGAAGGTAGCGTTGCCAGTTCGAGCCAACCCGCTGGCCCAGGTGGTCAGGCACCAGGCCAAGGCCCGCGCAATGACCGCGACCCAAACCGTGGTCCTCGCGATGGAAATAACCAGAACAACGGTCCACGTGGTCCACGTGACGGTAACAACCAAAACCGGCCCGATAACCGCAATAACCAACCCGGACAAGGCAATCGGGGGCCACGCGAAGGCGCGGCACCGGGCGCACCGGGTGGTAACAATTTCCGCAACGACCGCAACAACGGTCCACGGGATGCCAACGCGGCACCGGGTGGACAAACAGGTCAGGGCGGTGCCCGCCCCGCTACAGGTGCTCCACAGCAAGGTGGTGGCGGTAACCGTCCACCGGGAGCTAACAACAACCGTCCGGGCGGTGGTAATAACAATAACAACAACCGTGGCGGAAGCCGGGGTGGCAACAACAACCGGCCTGGCGGTGGTAATACGGGTACGGGCAACCGCGACCGTCGCGATGTGCCATCCGAAGCGGACGTACGCGCTAATATCCGGGCTACCAACGCCCGTTTGCAGGGTAACTCACCCAACCGGGGTGCCGACCGTCGTCGGGATCGTCGTCGGGAGCGGGGCGAACGCGAACGCGAGCGGATGGAGATGGAGAACGAAGATTCAAAAACGCTGAGAGTAACCGAGTTTGTCTCGGCCAACGATCTGTCGTCGATGATGGACGTTTCTGTCAACGAGGTTATTGCAACCTGCATGAGCCTTGGCATGTTCGTGTCGATCAATCAGCGTCTCGACGCCGAAGCGATCACCGTTATTGCCGACGAGTTTGGCTATGACGTTGAGTTCGTAACGGCTGAGCAGGAGGTTGAAGCAGGCCTCGAAGCGATTGTCGACTCAGAAGAAGATCTCAAACCTCGTGCGCCAATCGTAACGATCATGGGCCACGTCGACCACGGTAAAACGTCGTTACTCGACTACATCCGGCGCACGAAAGTGGCCGCTGGCGAAGCGGGTGGTATCACGCAGCACATCGGTGCCTACAGTGTGAAGACAGAAGATGGTCGGATGGTTACGTTCCTGGATACACCTGGTCACGAAGCCTTTACGGCCATGCGTGCCCGTGGTGCGAAAGTGACCGACGTGGTTATCATCGTGATTGCTGCCGACGATAGCATCATGCCCCAGACGCGGGAGGCCATCAACCACGCTCAAGTAGCGGGTGTACCCATCGTATTTGCCTTCTCGAAGGTTGATAAGCCCGGTGCTGATGCTGAGAAAATCCGCAACGGCCTGTCGCAAATGAATATTCTGGTTGAGGAGTGGGGTGGCAAGTACCAGTCGCAGGAAATTTCGTCAAAATCCGGTATGGGCGTTGACGAGCTGCTCGAAAAGGTACTGCTCGAAGCCGAAGTTCTCGAACTGAAGGCAAACCCAAGCCGTCGTGCGATTGGTACGGTGATCGAAGCCCAACTCGATAAGGGTCGGGGCTACGTATCGACGGTACTGGTAGAAACGGGTACGCTCAAGCAGGGCGACGTGATTCTGGTTGGGGCGCACTACGGTCGTATCCGGGCCATGACCAACGACCGGGCTGAGCGGATCAAAGAAGCAGGGCCTTCGATGCCTGTGCAGATTCTGGGTCTTCCCGGTGCCCCGCAGGCAGGCGACAAGTTCAATGTGATGGAAACGGAGCGCGAAGCCCGCGAAATTGCAAACAAGCGCGAGCAGTTACTGCGTGAGCAAACGTTACGAACCCGCAAGCACATTACGCTCGAAGAGATCGGTCGTCGGAAGGCCATCGGTAGCTTCAAGGAGCTGAATGTGATTGTGAAAGGCGACGTAGACGGTTCAGTTGAAGCACTCTCGGACTCGTTGCTGCAACTCTCGACGGGTGAGGTTCAGGTGAATATCATTCACAAGGCGGTGGGTCAGATTTCTGAGTCCGACGTGTTGTTAGCGTCTGCTTCGGATGCCATCATCATTGGCTTCCAGGTTCGTCCGTCGGTGAATGCTCGCCGGTTGGCCGAGCAGGAGCAGATTGAGATTCGCCTGTACTCGATTATCTACGATGCAATCAATGAACTCAAAGATGCGATGGAAGGTCTGTTGGCCCCCACGCAGGAAGAGATCATTACGGGTAATATTGAAGTACGCGAGGTGTTCAAAATCACGAAAGTCGGTACGGTTGCCGGTTGTATGGTTACGGACGGCTTCATTAAGCGTAACAACAAAATCCGTGTCATCCGCGACTTTATCGTGGTGCATACCGGCGATATCGACGCGCTGAAACGCTACAAAGACGATGTGTCGGAGGTTCGCCAGAGCTACGAGTGTGGTTTAAGCATCAAAAACTTCAACGACATTCAGATGGGCGACGTGATCGAAGGCTTCGAAATGAAGGAAGTGAAACGCACGCTTGCCTCGACAGAGCGGTAAGAAGAACAAGATTATATAAGAAGCCCCTTCTCTGGCAACGGAGAAGGGGCTTTTGTTTACCGTTGGCTGAAGCCAACGGTTCAGATAATAGCAAACCATTTCCCTCCAAAGCCTGTTACAAAAGTAATGAAAGCCAACCAACTGCTTACCCTCAAAACACTTGGCGAACTTAAGGCAAGTGGCTACAAGCCCCGTTCGATCAAGCAGGAATTACGCGATAATCTAATTGGAAAACTGCGGAACAAAGAATCTGTGTTTCCGGGTATCTGGGGCTACGAAGAAACCGTTATCCCCGACGTGGAGCGAGCCATTCTCTCCATGCACCACATCAACCTGTTAGGCTTGCGTGGTCAGGCCAAAACCCGCATTGCCCGTCTGATGGTTAACCTGTTAGACGAATACATTCCGGTGGTCGAAGGGTCCGAACTGAACGACGACCCCCTGCAACCGCTGTCTCGGTTCTCTCTTGATAAGATCGCTGAACTAGGCGATGCGACCCCTATTTCGTGGATGCATCGTAACGACCGCTACACCGAGAAACTGGCCACCCCCGACGTATCGGTGGCTGATCTTATTGGCGACGTTGACCCGATCAAGGCAGCTACACTAAAGCTTCCTTACTCTGACGAACGCACCATTCACTTTGGGCTGATTCCACGTTCGCACCGGTGTATTTTCGTGATTAATGAGTTGCCCGATTTGCAGGCCCGGATTCAGGTGTCGCTGTTTAACATTTTGCAGGAGGGCGATATTCAAATTCGAGGTTTCAAGCTTCGTTTGCCGCTCGACATTCAGTTTGTGTTTACGGCCAATCCCGAAGATTATACGAACCGGGGCAGCATAGTAACACCCCTGAAAGATCGGATCGATAGCCAAATTGTGACGCACTATCCCAAGTCGATTGAGACGGGTAAGAAGATCACCATGCAGGAAGCCGTTGTAAAAACCGAGCAGAAAGGGCTGGTGAAAACAAACGACCTGATTACCGACCTGATCGAGCAGATCGCGATGGAAGCCCGCGAGAGTGAGTATGTCGATGCGAAGTCGGGGGTGTCGGCACGGATGACCATTTCGGCTTACGAAAACCTGCTATCGGCAGCCGAACGCCGGGCGTTGTTGAATAGCGAGAAAGAAACGTATGTCCGCATTTCTGACTTGTACGGTGTAATTCCGGCCATTTGTGGTAAAGTCGAACTTGTGTACGAAGGCGAGGTTGAAGGGCCGGTTATTGTGGCGCAGAGCCTGATTGGTAAAGCCATCCGAACGCAGTTTCTGAACTATTTCCCGAACCCCGAAAAGGCTAAGAAAGAGAAGCGGGGCAACATTTACCGGAAAATCACCGATTGGTTTGGTGACAACAACACGATGGATATCCTGAGTGATCTGGCCAACCGTGATTACGAAAGCCGCCTGCGTACCATCGACGGGCTTGATGATCTGGTCGATGAGTTGCACCCCCGCCTGAGCAAGTCTGAGAAACTGTTTATGATGGAGTTTGCCCTGCACGGCGTTGCTGAATACTCACTGATCGGTAAGAAGTCGCTCGATACCGGACAGTCATTTCAGGATTTGGTAGGTTCGATGTTTGACCCGACCAAGCATTTTGGCGAGGAAGACGAGGACGATGATGATCGGTTTTAAATGAACCACGACCTATATATGACCCGCGCCCTGGAGCTAGCTTCTCTGGGGCGCGGTTTTGTTAGCCCAAATCCGATGGTCGGCTGCGTGATCGTGTATGACGACCGCACGGGACCGCGCATTATTGGCGAGGGCTGGCACCAACGGTACGGCGAGGCCCATGCCGAAGTGAACGCCATCCAGTCAGTCCGGCCTGACGATGCCCACCTGCTCCCCGAAGCCACCGTTTACGTCACGCTCGAACCCTGCTCTCATTTCGGCAAAACGCCCCCCTGCGCTGATTTATTGATCGAAAAGCGAGCCCGTCGAGTGGTAGTTTGCAACGACGACCCCAATCCGTTGGTGGCTGGTCGTGGGTTCGCCAAACTCCGAGCCGCCCGCATTGCGGTCGAAACGGGCGTACTAGCCGAGCGGGGTCGCGAATTAAACAGGCGATTTTTTACACAGATGGAGCAGAAGCGGCCCTACGTGATTCTGAAATGGGCTGAAACATCGGATGGGTTCATTGGGGGACCAGGCGGAAGGCAAGTGGCTATTTCGGGGCCATTATCGCAACGGCTTGTACATCAGTGGCGTGCAGAGGAGCCAGCGATTTTGGTGGGCACTAACACCGCCCGCACCGACAATCCCCGGCTCAACGTGCGTCTCTGGAACGGCCCTAATCACACACGTATCGTGATTGATAAAGCCGGACAACTCCCTGCCACCTTGAACCTCTTCGACGGGTCTCAACCAACGCTGATCTACACGCATCAAGTTGCCCGGCAAGAAGGCCTAAATACATTTGTTCACTTGTCAGCGCAGGAACCACTGTTGCCGCAACTCCTGACCGACTTGCACAGTCGGGGGTTTCAATCCGTATTTGTAGAAGGGGGCGCGAACCTGCTCAGGTCATTTCTGGAAGCTGGCTTTTGGGACGAAATGCGTGTGTTTCGCAGCCCCAAACTGCTTGGCGAAGGTGTGAAAGCTCCGGTCGTTCGAGGGCAGCTCATTAGCCGCGAGATGGTGGAAAACGATGAATTGAGTATCTACCGAGCAGTTTAATGCAAGGGTTGGCGTTGAAGAATTTGTGCCATCACCTCCAAATTTACGCCTTCGTCGAAAGCAGCCTGAATCGGGATGCGCAACCCTGGTAACGCGACACTTTGAATATGACCTTCACTCGCTTTGAGTATCAACTTATAGCTACCGTCCAACAGTTGATATTGCTCAATGATTTCTGTTTCAGCATCGACAAGCCAGTATTCCAGAACTCCGTGGGCTTCATAATCAGTGTATTTCACGCCCCGGTCTCGTTTCGCCGTGCCGTCTGACAACACTTCAATGACAAAATCGGGGGCGGGAAAAAGTGTTTGGTCATCCGTAAAATGCACCGATTTTTCTAATCCAAAATAACAAACGTCTGGCTCATAATCGTTGCGTGTCAGGGCCGTCATAATTTTCTCGACTCCCACAAAACCCAACTTGTGAATTCGGACATAATAGTCCAGTAAATGATATAAAAATCCGGTCGATTCGTTATGCGATTTTCGGACGGGCGAGTGCATCACGACTTCACCATTGATAAATTCAATTTTGAACTCATCCGTGATGTCGTTATAAAACGCCGTGCGCTTCTGGCGTTCTTCAAATAAGGCGACCTGAATCTGCTGCATAATCAAGTACGCATCGGGGTACTCCAGAATTTGTTCGACTAAATCAATTCGCATGAAGAACGGTGGTTTACGAACACAAGATACAAACTCCAGGCCATTTGTGAAAGTTAGTGGCTACGAGTTCCAAATCTCCCAAGCTTTCTCAGCTTGAAGGACCAGCATCCGGTGTCCGTTCAAAACATGCGCTCCCCGCTCCAGGCCCCGGTGCATGAACTCGGTTTCGGCGGGGTTATACACCAGATCGTACAACCAATGATTGGGGGTTAACTCGTCGTAAGGTAGGTCAGGAGCTTGATCGACCTGCGGATAGGTACCTACGGGCGAGCAATTTATAATAAGTGGATAGTGACCCAATTGGCCGGGTAGTTCATCGTAAGTCAGGTTGTCGTCAGTTTTTGTACGCGACACCAGTTTATACGCAACGCCCAAGTCGGTTAAGGCAGCCACAACGGCTTTGGACGCCCCCCCCGTGCCTAAAACCAGAGCTGCCAACGGCAGCTCTGGTTTCCACTCTTCCAACGATTGCCGGAAGCCGTAATAATCTGAATTGAAGCCTGTCAAGGTGCCATCCGACTCTAGTCGAATGACATTCACCGCCCCCACCTTTTGCGCCGATTGATCGAGTTGGGTCAGAAACGGTAGCACAGCCTGCTTGTGCGGGATGGTCACGTTCAGGCCGTGTAAGCCGGGGGTTTTGAGCAAAGCAGGTAGATGCTCGGCTACGTCGGCCATCTCGTACAGGTCGTACTGGCAATCGGTGATACCCTCGCGTGCGAACTTCTCAGCGAAGTACTTCTTCGAGAACGAATGCGTCAACGGGTAGCCGATCAGGCCAAAACGGGTCATGGTTGGGCGCGTTGGAGTTTACGCTTAATAAGACCGACCACCATTGGCATAACCGACAGGCCAATGATCCCGAACACAACCAGTTCAAAGTTCTTTTGCACGAACGGAATATTGCCGAAGAAGTAGCCCAGAAATGTGATACTTACCACCCAAACAATGGCCCCCACAATACAGAACTTGATATACCGCCCATAGTCCATGCTTCCGGCACCCGCCACAAACGGCGCGATGGTCCGCACGATGGGGATAAATCGAGCCATAATAACGGTTTGTCCACCATATTTGGCGTAAAACTGCTCTGTTTCGGTGATGTATTCGCGTTTGAAAAACAGGATTCGCTCTCGCATCTTGATTTTACTACCGAGCGTTTTACCCACGAAGTAATTCACGTTGTCGCCGAGCAAAGCGGCCACAATCAGAAGCGGAATAATCACACCCACGCTCAGGTCGTTGGTGTCGCGGGCGGCCAACGCACCAGCCGCAAACAGGAGCGAATCGCCGGGTAGGAGCGGCATCACGATAAGCCCTGTTTCTGTGAAAACGATCAGAAACAGAATAGCATACAGCAAGAGACCGTATTGGTTAGCCCACGCATCGAGGTACGTATCGAGGTGGAGCAGGAAGTCGATAAGCGATTTTATCAGGTCCATATCAGGTATTCAAAAAATGCGTAAACGTGTCTCCCCGCAACCCTAACCGGATGGTTTCGAGCGGGATGGTTTCGTGAGGGGCAATATTGCCGAGGTTAACGTTGGCACCCAACAGTTTCACAAACCAAACCTGCTGGGCTTTTTGGGGAGCCTCCCAAATGATACTTTCAGACGGCACCTGCGTCAGAATTTCTTCGACCAGGCCCTGCCGGACCTCCCCGCTCGACCGAAACAAGCCGACGTTGCCGCCTTCGCGAGCCTCGCCAATTACTTTCCAGGCACCGGCCTCAAGTTCGGCCTGCATGAGCTTGATCCACTTATAAGGTGGGATAATTTTAGCCTCATCTTTTGAGCCAACTTCCGACAATACCGTGACCTGTTGGGCCAGCGTTCGGATGTATTCGCACTTTTCGTCTTGCGGCATCTCAATGGAACCGTCCGACACTTCGGCATACTTCAGATTGTACCTATCGAGCAGTCGGCGGTAATCGTCAAACTGGTTACGAACCACGAAAGCCTCGAACAGGGTGCCTCCAAAATAAACTGGAATCCCCGCCGATTCGTAGATGGCCAGTTTTTCGTCTAATTGAGGGGTCACAAACGAAGTGGCCCAGCCTAGTTTTACAATGTCCGTGTATTCGGCGGAGGTTGACAGAAAATCTTCGACTTGCCGCAGGCTCAAGCCCTTGTCCATAACCATTGTAAGGCCACTCTGACGGGGTTTCGCGGTGCGATCTGGAATTTGCGTAAGCGTGTAATTCATTCGTTCTGAGGACGTATGCTACTTGAATAATGCCCCAAAACTACGACAAGCACATGAAACGACACAGGAAAGTACAGAAAAATGAGTCTGTAAGCACGGTTTAGCTTAGGATAATGCTATTTTTGGGTATGAATCCCCGTTTCGAGTATTTCCAGTCGCAAGTTGGTCAGTCAATGGCCCAAAGTATCTCAGGCATAGGGCGTTGGCTCAACGGCACCCTCCGCGTGGTCGAACCCGACCGGATGGTGGCGGATTATCTCATCCGCGACGATATGGTAAACCCCGTTGGCGTGTTGCACGGGGGGGCGGCCTCGGCTATTCTGGACGATCTATGCGGTATTCTAGTTTTCTCGCTCGGTCGTGAGTATGGTTATACTTCTGTGAATCTCAATATGGACTTTCTAAACCCAGCCCGGCAGGGCGACACCATCACTGCCGAGGCTAACTTGATGCGGGCCGGGCGCAACATTATCCATGTGGAGGGGCGTATTACCAATGCCGAGGGTAAACTCATTGCTAAATGCAGTACCAATCTGGTGCAAACCGGCCTGAAACTTGGCTGATAGTTGTAAAATTGATGCAACAGTAATTTCCTTCACCCATGCTCCTATTCCAACAGGCGACCCAACCCGCCACGCTCGACGGTCTGAAAAATATACTCGCCTTGTCGGTAGACCTTCTCCTCCGGCTTGGCATCGACGCACTGGCCGTGGGCGTGCTGATTCGGGTAATTTATTACCGAATTTACCACAAGTCGGCCCTGTTTCTGACGTTTTTTGCGTTCAACCTGACCATCTTTCTGGTCACCTACATGCTCCATCAGGTGCAAATGTCGATGGGGGCAGCTTTTGGGTTGTTTGCCGTGTTCTCGATGCTCCGCTACCGAACGGAGGGCATCTCCATCAAAGACATGACGTATTTGTTCGTAGTCATTTCGATTGGGTTAATTTCGGCCATCAGCGAAACGGGTCCGCTTCCCGCCGGTTGGGGATGGATTGGTACGCTATTGCTTAACGCCCTGATTGTATTTGCGGTGTACGTACTGGAGAGTGAATGGTTTGTGAAGCGTGAACTAACGAAAACCATCTATTACGACCGCACCGACCTCCTGCGCCCCGAACACGCCACCGACCTACTCGACGATCTGCGGGCACGTACGGGCCTGCCCGTTTATCGCGTAGAGGTACACGACATCGACTTTCGCAAGGAGTCGGCCCAACTAACGGTCTTTTATCATAGGAGTAGCACAGTGCCGGTAACACCCCTTCCGGCTCCTAAAGAGATCATTACGTTCCGTTAATCTTAACCTACCTTTCTATGACTTTACGACTCCTATTTTTGCTCTTATTAGTCTTCCCCATAGCCGCAAAAGCACAAGACCCCGCCCTTGGTGTGTGGGCGGGGGCGGGCGTCGAAAAACGTTTCGGTAAAGCGTTTTCGGTTGAGGTGAATGGGCAAATCCGCATTGGCGACAATTTCACCATTACCCGCGCCTATTTGGGCGAGCTAGGCCTGGGCTACAAACTGACCAAGAACCTGAAAGTGGGGGCTTTTTATCGCTACACGGGCCGACGTCGGTACGACAAAACCGAGGGCGAGTATTACTACCGGCCCTACCATCGGTTCTACGGTGAGGTGTCGTACGGCGGTAAGCTTTGGAAGAAATTAAAGGGCGATTACCGGCTCCGCTACCAGAATCAATTTAAAGATGATGTAGAGGGAATTGTTGCCGACCGTAGCTACGTGCGTAATAAGTTTGAACTTAGCTACGACCTAACTAAACGCTTATCGCCGTTCGTATCGGCAGATGTGTTTTACCGGATCGGTACGGGCGTCGATCAGGTGCGGAGCAAAGTGGGCGTTGATCTCAGTTTGTCAAAACGCCAAAGTTTGACGCTTGCCGTGTTTACCGACGTCCCCGTAAACGACGGACCCATCACCGACATATTTGGAAACGTGGGCTACAAGCTCAAATTCAAGTAGCCCACGCTCAGTTGCTTACGCGCTGTGTAGGAACTCCATAATGTCGCCATCCTGAACGACGTATTCTTTCCCTTCGACGCTTAGTTTACCTGCCTCACGCACAGCGACCTCGGTCTTGAACTGTGCAAAATCGGCGAGCTTCATCACCTGCGCCCGGATGAATTTTCGCTCAAAATCGGAGTGAATCACGCCAGCCGCTTGAGGGGCTTTCCAACCCCGGTGAATGGTCCAGGCCCGAACTTCTTTTGGCCCCGCCGTAAAGTACGTAATCAGGCCCAGCAACCGGTACGACGCCTTAATGAGCTTGCTTAGTCCCGATTCGGTCAGGCTGTATTCGCCCAGAAATAGTTCGCGCTCTTCGGGGTCGTCCATCTCAGCAATTTGCGACTCGATTCCCGCCGAAATAACGATCACCTCGGCTCCTTCATCGGCCACAGCCGCTTTCAGTTTCTCGGAATACTGGTTGCCATCGGGCAGCGAACCCTCGTCCACGTTGGCCACGTAGATTACGGGTTTCACCGTTAGCAGGGCAATATCGCCGATTGCAGCCTCGCGCTCTTCGGGCGAGACCTGCACCGAACGGGCACTTTTGCCCGCTTCGAGCGCGGTTTTGTACAACTTCAAGATCTCAAGTTCGGCGCGAGCTTTGGCATCGCCCACCCGGGCAGCCTTGTCGATACGTTGAATTTTTTTGTCGACCGATTCTAAATCTTTCAACTGCAACTCGGCGTCGATAATTTCCTTGTCAAACACCGGATCAACGCGCCCTTCAACGTGTACGATGTTTTCGTCTTCGAAGCATCGAATCACGTGAACAATGGCATCAACCTCACGGATGTTGGCCAGAAACTTGTTGCCTAAGCCCGCGCCCGTGCTTGCTCCCTTTACCAGTCCGGCAATGTCGACAAACTCGATAATTGTCGGCACCAGTTTTTGCGGTTTCACCAGCCCTTCGAGCGCGTCAAGACGTTCGTCGGGGACGGTCACCACGCCCACGTTGGGTTCAATAGTGCAGAAGGGGTAATTGGCGGCTTCGGCTTTGCCGCTCGAAATTGCATTAAACAAGGTTGACTTGCCCACGTTTGGCAAGCCCACGATTCCACATTGGAGACCCATATAGCGAATTGGCGAATGAGCGAATTAGTGAATGAGCGAATGCCCGATGAAGTAATAGAGTGTCCTTGGCATTCGCTCATTCACTAATTCGCTCATTCACTCATTATTTTTGGGCAAAATTACACAAAAAAGCCTCGGCTTGGTGCCGAGGCCGGGGTTTAGGAATAGTCAGATTGTAGAGCGGCTTAATCCCACTTGAGTTCGGTACCAAACTCATCGAGTTCGGGGCGTTGGGCAAACTGCGAGAAGTCAACGTCGGGCATTAGGTCGGTTTTAACGTAATCGACAGCTTCCTGTAGGGCTTCCACGAATTTATCGAAGTCTTCTTTATAGAGGAACATCTTGTGTTTTTCGTAGGTAAACCCGTCTCCCTGCGGGTGTCGGCGGCTCTCGGTAATAGTCAGGTAAAAGTCGTTGCCACGGGTCGATTTAACGTCAAAAAAGTAGGTGCGTTTTCCCGCTCGTACCCGCTTGGAATAAATTTTCTCCTTCTCTCGTTCGTCCACAA
Organism: Cytophagales bacterium; assembly: GCA_004292855.1. Taxonomy (GTDB): domain Bacteria; phylum Bacteroidota; class Bacteroidia; order Cytophagales; family Spirosomataceae; genus Rudanella. Next base: position 76,514 of record RDXN01000052.1, on the reverse strand, counting down.
TCAATGAGGTTTAAGCAGTCGCACTAAACGCCAAATTAAACGCAATAGTATTAGGAACGAAAGAAACTTATCAACTAAATTTTCACTCGTTTGAGGGCCATAGGCTCATTTATAGCGTGTAAGCACGCCTGTTCATAGACAAATGATTGGCTGGCACAGGGTTTGTGCGTACCTTTGTGTGGTCGGAATTGCACATTTGGGAAAAGAGCAGTGTGGGGTAGTCTCTACAATCCATCTGCTTTATTAAGTTCACCAAACCATACGCTGTATGAATGTGATAATGTCCCTGATGATGCTGTTCAGCGTCATCACTCCGACAGAGGCCGATAACGGCTTCATACAGAAGGGTAAGGCATCTTTTTACGCTTCAAAATTTACCGGTCGCCGTACATCGTGCGGTGAACGCGTCGACGCAACGGCCTTCTCGGCTGCTCATCGAACGCTACCATTTAATACCCTGGTTCAGATTACGAACCTGTCTAACAACCGGTCGGTTATTGTTCGCATCAACGACCGGGGTCCATTTTCAAAAGGCCGCATCGTGGATATGACCCACGCGGCCGCCAAAGCCATTGGCATGATTAGTCAAGGTGTTGCCAATGTTAAAATTCGGGTGGTGGAGCGCAACGGTGCGGTTGCGCTCGGACCAGTGAAACCTGAATCGGCGGAACCGACAGCTCAACTGCTTGCCGAGTCTGATCCCCGCCTGTGAGTGTGCATACGCGAACGGAAGTTCGCGGTGTAGTAGCCCGGTGGTTCGCCGTATGTGAGCGCGATCCGGGCGGTGACCGAGCGTCACGCTACACGTTTTTTTAGAGACCGTTCGGCCCTTAGTCGCCCCAAAACCGTTTGTGCAATTCCGGTGGGCGCGCGAGCCGAACGGTTTTTTGCGTTATATTGACAGCATGAAGCAGCAACTGAATTTAGCACAGATACGCGAGTACGGGAATGTGGAGTTTTTGGCCCGTCAAATGGTCGAGGGATTTATTACGGGTCTGCACAAATCGCCTTTTCATGGGTTCTCGGTGGAGTTTGCCGAACACCGGCTCTACAACACGGGCGAAAGCACGCGCCACATCGACTGGAAAGTGTTTGGCAAGACCGAGAAGTTGTTTGTAAAGCGGTACGAAGAAGAAACTAATCTGCGCTGCCACTTGCTCGTCGACACGTCATCGTCGATGTACTACCCGGAGCGCGACAATGGCAAATTGACATTCAGCGTGATGGCTGCGGGCTGTTTGGCTTACATGCTGCAACGGCAGAAAGACGCGGTGAGTCTGACCACCTTTGCCGACGCCATTGACATGCAGACTCCCGTAAAGTCGACGCCCTCGCACGTACACAAGCTGTTTGGCAACCTTAACGACCTGATGCATCAGGCCAAGCCGAACCGCAAGACTGCTGCTGCCGAGGTAATTCATCAGGTGGCCGAGAAGATCAATAAGCGGTCGCTGGTGGTTATTTTCAGCGACATGTTTGAGAACGCCGAGAAGGCGGATGCCCTCTTTTCGGCCCTGCAACACCTGCGCCACAACCTGCACGAGGTGTTACTATTTCACGTTACCGACAAAGCAACCGAGGAGGATTTTGCTTTCGCCGAACGCCCCTACGAGTTTGTCGACCTCGAAACCGGCGAGAAAGTGAAACTACAACCCGGCCAAATCCGCGATTCGTACCAACAGGCTGTAAAAAGCTATTTTTCAGAACTAAAGCTCCGGTGCGGGCAATACAAAATCGACTTTATCGAGGCCGACATTGCCCGTGGCTTCGACCAAATTTTGAGTTCGTACCTGGTGAAGCGGACGAAAATGAAGTAGTGAGTAGCAGTGGGCAGTGGCAGTAAGCAGTGATTAACGCGGAGTAAAACACCGAAGGTGAATGTTGCGTCAGCCACTGCTTACTGCCACTGCCCACTGCTACTTATTTTCCTTTCGCGGCTGGCTTTGGTTCCTGCTTAGCTGTTGCGGGGGCTTTGGCGGCCTGCTGGCGTTTCCAGAAATCGAGGAAATCACCTACTTGCTCGGCAGGGATGGGTGGGCGGGCAATAATCCTGCGGTCCTTGTCGAGAATATAAACCACGGGCGTAGTAAAGACATCGTACTGATGCCGATAGTCGGTGCGGAAGCTGTAGTCGTAGCCGTTGATCCAGTCGTACAGTTTAAACTCCCGGATAAAGGCTTTCCACTTCTCGGGGCTGTTACTGACCGGTACGGCCAATACCTTCACGCTCTTATCCTTTACTGAATCGGTATATGTCTTCAATTTGGGAGCGGCTTCGCGACAGTGCCCACACTCAGGGTCGTAGAGGAACACAACCAGATAATCGGCCTTGATATTGGCGTAGTTGATGGGGCGTTGCAGCGTATCGCTCACCGATAGCGGGGGCAAAATTTTACCAATCAGCAGGGGCTTCTGGGTCTCGACCTTCTCACGCACTTTGGCAAGGGCCGTGGAGTCGTTCAGGGGCATAATGCCGGTGAGATAATATTTCTCGGCCATGTACACAAATACCCCGTCAGTGCCGAGTACTTTAGGTCGCTCGTACTCGCTCGTGATCCAATAGATCGTGTACAGGTTCATCTCCTTGCTTCCCTTGGTTTTCTCGGCAAGAAAATCAGCCTCCTTTGTGAGTGAGTCGGTTTGCTGAACAGTCAGTTCTTTAATATATCGTTCGAGCTTGCGCTGGTAGACGGGCGTAAGCAAAAACCGGTCATCGCTCAGGTCGAAACCATCCCAATAGTGGGCTTTATAATAATTGAACACCCAAATCGAATCGGGCCGACCGTTGGTCGCTTTGGGAGCTTCGGGAACGACAGGCTCGGCGGTGGCTTCGAGCAGTTTGGCTGCAAAAAGGCCCTTGTTCGCCTTTACAAAATCGACCCGGAGTTGTTCGGCACGTTTGCCCAAGTCGGCCATTTGTTTTTGGAACATGGCGTTCGACACGGCATCGTTGCGCAACTTTTTCTGCATTTCGATAGCCTGAGCCTCGTCATACAGTTTGCCTAATGACTGCTTGTATTCGTAAAATTTCTCGTTCTCCTTTGAGCCGGTCACCTTCATGGCCTTTTCAAAGTTAGCCGTGTCGGTCTCGAACGAGAACGTCTGCTGACCGTCGACAATGAACTCCATAAAACGCTGCTTAGGGTTCAAAATAAGGTATAAGCCTTGTGGCAGAGCCTTCTTCCCCTCGAAAACAAAGCGGCCCTGCGCGTCGACTTTGGCGGTGTCTTTCGGGATGTATTGCGTGGCAGAGCGATACCAGTGGGCTAGCACCATAACGGAATCGCGCGAACCCTTAATTTGCCCGCTGATGCGGTACGGTTTATCGGCGGGGGTGGTTTGGGCCAGCAGTGCGGTTGTAGACAGCATGACCGCAACGATCATGCACAAACGAGTTATCATGCTAAACAAGGGTACAGTTTCAGACGGTTAACCACAAATTTACGAGATTTATTGCACGCTTGGATGTTGAATGACGGGGATTGGTTTAACAAACAAACTTGTGAATCGAGAAGACACTGGCTGACGTGACCTCATGCCTCACCACCCGGTGGGTTGCCAAACCCTCACCGGCCCGTTGTTCTGCGTTACCACGAGCTGCGGACCGGTGGCGGTGCGAATCCGGCGCAGGTCGCGTACGTCGCCGGTCCAGTTTAAACCCGATTGAACAGACGTAAAGTTGTTGCGACCGTCGCCTAACAACAACACACCCCGATTGGCGTCCATTTTGCCGATACGAAGCCGGTAGGTGGCGTTGTTGCCGCCCAGCAGAATATCGGCGTGACCGTCGTTGTTCACATCGGCCACGTCGATGGCGTAGACCGGGGCCACCTGCGCCCACAGGGGCAGAGGTTGCCAGCGAAGTTGACCTTTATCGTTGATTAGTAGGCCCGTACGTGGTTCAGTGAGGGTGTTTTTGGTAGCTTTTTGGATAGTTTCGGGGTCGAAAATATCCTCGATGGTAGCTGTTGAATACGATTTGTAGTCGGTGAATTTCCGGCGTAACGAAACGAGTTGTTCCAGGGCTTCGTCGCGCCCGTACACGGGGAATGTGCCGTCGCTGAACGAGTGGGTCATGTAAAAATCGACCGATCCGTTGTTGTCAAAGTCGTTGTAGTAGAGCGTCACGGGGGTTTCGGGGGAGGCACCGAACGCGTTGTTTTGACCAACGTTGCCCAGTACAAAATCGAGGTCGCCGTCGCGGTCGAGGTCGGTGGCCTGAATCCGGTTCCACCAGCCGGGCAGTTGCGGAAAATCGGGGTGGTCGGTGGGGTGTTGGCTAAAATCGGTGATGGTCGTGGCTGGATCGGCTAAGAGCGAGTGCGTCACCAACACGCGCACGGGTTGCCACTCGGCAGTAACAACGATTTCGGGCCGACCATCCCGGTAGATGTCGGCAATGGCAGCATCGGTAACTAGCCCTAGCTCCAGCTTTTTGGCAATGGTGAAGTGGCCGCGTCCGTCGTTTTTTAGGAGATAACTGGCTGATGAGTAGGGGTAAAGGCCACAACTTACGGAGCCTCCAACAAACAAGTCTAGATCACCGTCGCGGTCCAGATCAAGTGGTTTTACGCACGATTTGTTCGTGGGCATAGCAGGCAGCGTGGCCCTGCTGAACGACACGGTGCCGTTTGCCGAGATTCCATTGTTCAGGTACAGGCGGTCGTTCAGAACGGGGTCGTCGGGGAATTGCTCGTAGCCCCCGCTTACCACGTAGAGGTCGAGATCGCGGTCGCCATCAGCATCGAAAAATAGGGCGTCGCAATCTTCTGCCAACGAGTCGGTAGCAAAAACAGATTGCGCGGTTTGTGTGAACGCTCCTGACTTCTGTTGCACAAGCAACTGCCCGGCCTGCCCCCGTGCCCCACACACATACACGTCGTCGAGGCCGTCGCCGTTCAGGTCGCCCACGGCTAGTTTGGGGCCGTTGCGGGAGTACAGTTTGGGTAGGAGAATTTGCCGGTTAAAGTCGATGTTGGCATTTTCGCGATGCACAAAATCGAACGTTGGGGCGGGTTTGAAATAAGTAAGGTCGGGAGCAGATGAACTCTCATGTAATGGCAAATTGGTCTGATAATCAGCTTGTAACGATGTATTTATGGCGGGTTTTACGAACAGCCGACTGCGCCCATCCGGCCACTGTGCCCGCACCGAATCGACCGATTTAGCTTCTCCCAAACCTACATGCAATGGCCCCATCATCGACGATTGGAAGCCGTGCGTAGGCCAGTTTTCGAGGTATTGAACCGTCGAGTCGGCGTAAATCCACACCCGTGCGCCGAGCGCGTTGGGGTTAGCACCCGTGCCGCGAACGTCAATGCGGAGGTAGGTGTGGGGCGCGGTTTCCTGTTGTCGATTCCGGTATATGCGAGCGGGACTGTTGGTGTTGTTGGTGACCAGATCAAGGTCGCCGTCGTTGTCTAAATCGGCGTAGGCCCCCCCGGAGGCAATGGTGTTGTCGGCGAAGCCCCAATCGTCTACTGCGTTGGCAAACGTCAGGTCCTGATTGTTCCGAAACGCGTAGTGGTGCGTAGGTGTTGAGGGCATCCGCTTAAGTTGTTCAAGCAGGGGCACGTTGCCCGTCTGATCGGCCTGAAACTTCACAAAGTCCAGGTCGGTCAGGTCGCGAACGAACCCGTTGCTCACAAACAAATCTTTGAAGCCATCGTTATCGAAATCGGCAAAAAGTGGCCCCCAACTCCAATCCGTACGCGATACACCCGCAAGTTGACCGATTTCTGTGAATCCATTCCCTAAGTTCACCTGCAACATATTCCGCATGTTCTGCCAGTGGAAGCCGTTGTCGAGCATCGACTGTTGGACGGTCCAGTTGTCGGGGAAGGCCAGCAGTTTTTGTCGGCGATTGTCTTCCGGGAGCATATCGCAGGTGAACAGGTCGGGGCGGGCGTCGTTGTTGATGTCGGCGGCATCGACCCCCATGGCAGAGTACGAAAAATGGCCCATTGCTTCCTTTCCCCGCTCCGAAAACGTTCCGTCTCCATTGTTGAGATAAAGATAGTCTTCTTCCACATAGTCGTTGGCCACATAGAGATCGGGGCGGTTATCGCCGTTGAAATCGGCCACAGTCACGCCCAATCCGAATCCCAATGGATTACTACGGATACCGGCTTGATGGGTAACGTCAACAAACTTAGGACCATTCTCTGACTCGCTCATTCGCTCATTCGCTAATTCACTCATTAAATTTTTATACAGCCGGTCGCCCGCGTTGGGGTCAATGGCGGCTTTCATCACGGCGGCTTCTTTGCGTTGGTAGCCTTTGAGGTTGTGGTTTAGCACAAACAGGTCGAGGTCGCCGTCGGCATCATAATCGAAAAAAGTCGCGTGGGTGCTGTAGCCCGCATCGGCAATCCCGTAGGCTTCGGCGGCTTCGGTGAAGGTAGGTGTGGCCCCTTTCTGGCGGACGCCGTTGTTCAAAAACAACTGATTCCGACGCGACTCGGGCGAGCCGTTGCCGGAGTAGCATACGTAGAGGTCGAGCCAGCCATCGGCGTTCACGTCGGCCACGGCTACACCTGTTTTCCAGTGGGGGGCATCCGGCGAATTGGGTCGTCCGGCCACGTTTGCCGCTTTGGTAATATCCTCGAACCGCATCTGTCCCCGGTTCAGATACAGTTTGTTATCGACCTGATTACCCGTAAAAAACAGGTCGATCAGTCCGTCGTTGTTGAAATCGCCCGTAGCTACGCCCCCGCCGTTGTAGAAATATTCGTAGGACAGAATGTTCGCGGTTTCCGTTTCGGTCAACAGGTTAGCGAACGTCACCCCCGTTTGTTCGGGCGCGAGCGACTCAAACAGGGGGTTGTTGCCCCGGCACCCCGACAGCAACAGCCCCACCGCCAGAAACAGGCGGTTAAAGTGTGTCATAATACTGCATTAGTTGTTTCAGCGCGTCGCGGTCGGCCCACTTGAAATTGTTTGTTTTGATATAGGCTTTAATCGTGGCCTGCTTGTTGCCAAAGGCTTTCAACAGGCTGTCGTCCAGCTTTTTACTTTTACCAAGCATACCGTTTTGGTCAACGAGATAATAGGTTGTGTATGCGTTGAAATGCCAGATTTTAGTGGCTGAGTTATAGGGGGTCACGTCCGAAATGGTGCTTTCGATGTTGCGCAAAAGCCGGGTGTTGCCCCCATAAAGTACCTGATAGAACGTACTGGCATCGTGTTTGTCGAAGGCTGGAAACTGATTCATAAACACGTCGCCATTCGCAAAACCAAAGGACACGACCGGGTATTTTGGGTAAAACAGTTTGCTGCCTTCGCGGTACTCAATGCGCCGGAGGTAGGTGTCGTAGCGCATCTCGGCCATCTCGAACCGTTTGCCGTTCTGTTGTACAAAATAGCCCGCTTGCCAGCCCTCGCTCGGAATGTACGGCGAATTCTCAAACGTCTCGTCGGTCCGGCCATGCACGATCAGCATAGTATCGTCTCCAGCTAGTGGGGGGACAGATACGGTTCCGGTGGTTGGCACGGGCGTCTGTTGGGCTTGTGTACCGACTGTGATGCCTAGAAAAAGTAGCAGAAGTGTGAAGCGTTTCATGTTGATTGTGAATGATATACTGGTGAAAACGATCACAAGCTAGCAATCAGACTGATACGTGACGATTTCTTTTACTTTTTTAACATAAATAATTGCGTCGTCTTGCTATTCCGGGCCACCAGCACTGCTTTTTGCTTCCCCACCGAAATCGGTTGAATGTCGCGGAGTTCGCCATCGGTCAGCCAGCCGCTTTGGGCGGGCCAAACGGTATTGAACTTGTCTTTGCCTGCCTTTGCCTTCGGGTTGCCTTTGAGGAACCAGCCGTAACTGGCGTCGTACTGCCCCTGATACGTGCTGACGCCGTAGAGGTTGCCGCCACACAGAATGTCGCGTTGCCCATCGCCATCGGCGTCGATGAGCGAGATTGCAAAAACGGGCGCAAATTGTGCCTCCTGCGGCAAGTCATGGATGGTAAACTGCCCGCGCCCCGTATTTTCCAGATACACCGATGCAAACGTATTCACCTCGAAGAGTTTGGCGGTGCCGAGTTCGTTCTCTTTGAACAGGTCTTCCATCGTTTTTCCGGCGTACTGATTGTATTTGGTAAACCGCTTGTTGATGATGATGGGGGCCATTTTGGCGAGTTCGTCACGGGAGGCCACCGGATACCAGTTGCCATCGCGCTGATAGGTGAGCAGTTGCTCCATACGCCCGTTTTGGTCGAGATCGTTGGCATACATGCGCAGTAGAGGACTCTGCTGTTTGATGTATTTGGTGTTTAGGCCGAGGTTCCCGGCTACCAGATCCATATCGCCATCGTTATCCATGTCGGCGGCTGCCAAGCTGTGCCACAGACCCTTACGAGTTTCCGGGTCGCCCTTCATCGGTTTCAACACACCTTTTCCCGTGTTTTCAAACCGTTGGATGCCCATCCATTCACCCACCACGATCAAATCGGAATCTTTGTCGTTGTCGAGGTCGGTCCAGAGCGCGTCAGTCACGAGACCCGGCAGTTGGAGGTCGGGTGCGAGTTGTTTTGTCACGTCGGTGAAAGTCCCCGCTCCGTTATTTCGCAACAAAAACGAGCGCGGAACATCACCGTAGCCGAACGCCACCGAACGCCCCCCCACAAACAGATCACGGTCGCCGTCGGCGTCGAAATCGGCGGCTGTTACGCAACCTTTGTTTTCGTCCATCGGGGGCAGGGGCGTCTTGTCGCGGGTGAAACCGCCCTTACCATTGTTGCGGTAAAGCCGGTCCTGAAGCTCGGTCATGCCGCGCACGTACTCGTTGCCCCCGCTGACCACATAGAGGTCGAGGTCGCCATCGCCATCGGCGTCGAAAAACAGGGCGTCGGTGTCTTCATTGGCCGCGTCGGTCAGGAAATCCGGTTGGGGTGAGGGGGCAAATTTCCCCGCTCCCGTCTGAATCATCAACTGCCCGGCCTGATCGCGGGCACCACACAGGTACACATCATCGAGACCGTCGCCGTTCACATCGCCCACAGCCATTTTGGGGCCATCGGTCGAGACTTTGAACGGCATCAGCGGCTCGCGGGTGAACTCGGCAAACTCGTTTTCGCGGTGGGCGAGTTGCAGGCGGGTGCTGTCTTCCGCAAACACGGGCTGAGCGGGTGGCTCAATCGTGTAGCGCGAGCCATCGAGTTGGGCGTCGGTTTGCTTCAGCGTGAGGGTTTGATTCGCTTTCACATTGGCCAATTGTTGCATTTTTCCGTCCGGCCAAATCACCACGAGCGTGTCGACGGTGGCCCTGTTACCCAGGCCCGCGTGTAACCACGGCGAAACCGACGACATGAACCCCCGCACCGGCTGTTGATGCAGCACCTGCACGGAGTCGCGTTGTTTCACAATTACCTTTGCGCCAATACCCTGCGTGTTGGGTTGGTTGCCCAGTAGCTTGATAGTCAAGGAGTTTTGCGCCGGACTAGTGCTGCCACTCAGGGTGTTTTCGTACACGCCCGCCGGGCTGTTGAGATCGTTGGTAATGATGTCCAAATCGCCATCATTATCCAGATCGGCGTAAATGGCCCCGTTCGAGACGGTCTTTTCGGTAAATCCCCACGCTTTCGATTGGTCCTCGTAGCGTAGATTCGGGCGACCCGCCGACCCGGTGCCCCGGAACATAAAATTGGCAACGGCTCCGTCGGGCATCTCGTCAATAGCTTTCTGGTCGGATGCTTTCTGGGCAAACACTGGCTGGAGCTTGGTAACCATCGTATCGACCTCCGCCGACAGGAATTTGAGGTAGTCCAAATCGTTTGGGCGGTGCGGAATGCCGTTCGAGATAAACACATCGCGGATGCCATCGTTGTCGAAATCGGCCAGCAGGGGCGACCATGTCCAGTCGGTCGAGGACACGCCCGCGAGCAGGCCCGCATCCACAAAGCGGTCTCCACCCACATTCAGTTGCAAGGCGTTGCGGCTGTATTGGTTGTAAAATCCAAACTGGAGTTTGTATTGATAAATGTCGTAGGCATCCTCGCCGAGCGACATTTTTTCGGTTACCTCATCGGGCGGGTGCATGTCCGACGTAAACACGTCGAGCCGCCCGTCGTTGTTCACGTCGGCCACATCGCAACCCATCGAATACTTGCTGAGGTGCTTAAAATGGCTTTTTACTTCCTCTTTAAAGGTTCCGTCGCGCTGATTGACATAATAATAATCGTCTTCGTGGAAATCATTCGAGACATAAATATCGTCCCAACCATCGTTGTTCACGTCGGCCGTAACCACCCCCAACCCATAACCCATTGCCGCCCCGTAAATGCCCGCTTCGGCGGAAACGTCAACAAAGTGGCAGTCGACAGTAGCAGTTGGCAGGGGTTGGGCGAGAGGAAACTGCTTACTGCTACTGCTTACTGCTACTTTACCAACATTACGATATAAGTGGTCCCCGGCTTCGTTGTCGCGGAGGCCACGGGCCGATACCTTGTCGTAGGAACTAACGCTGTGGGTGGCGTGGGTGAGGAGGTAACAGTCGAGGTCACCGTCGCGGTCGTAATCGAAGAAGGTGGCTTGGGTGGAGAAACCCTCGAAGGCAAGACCGTATTCTTTTGCTTTTTCAGCAAAAATTGGTACACCGTCTTTGCCAGCTCCCTGATTGATATACAGCTCGTTATGGCCCTTGATCGATTTGTATTTGCCCACCGCGCACACGTAAATATCGAGCAGACCATCGCCATTCACATCGGCCATCGACACGCCCGTTTGCCAGCTAGCCATGCCCCCCACTCCGGCTTTGTCGGTCACGTCCTCGAATTTCAGTGATCCGCCATCGCGGTTGCCCTTGTTCAGGTACAGGGCGTTTTTCCCCTCGCTCGACACGAAATAGAGGTCCAACAGGCCGTCGTTGTTGAGGTCGCCGGTAGCCACGCCCCCGCCGTTGTAGTAGTAGAGGTATTCGAGAATATTCAGCCGGGCCGTGGCCGTATCGCCCGACGTGCCGAGTTTGTTGGCAAACTGAATCCCGGTTTCGCTACCCGATAATTTTTTAAACAGAGTCGGTTGGGTTTGGCAACCAGCCAACCAAAGCACGATGAGCAGGGGTGAGAATTTGATAAATTGGTTCATTACGGTGTTCATTGATGGGTACTACGGCCTGAGTCGCCAGAAATCGTTTACGTCGGTAATGGTCTCGCCTTTGTTGGCGTTGGTAAGTGCCTGCTGCCCAAACCCGATGTAAACCGAACCGCCGATACTAACGCCAACGAGGCTGATCGTGCCCGCGCCGGGGTAGTCGGCCACTTTTTGCCAGTTGTCGGTGGCGGGGTCGTAGCTCCAGAGGTCGCGCAGGGGTTTTTGGCCGGGTGCCGACTGTCCTGCGCCGTAGTAAAGCCGGTTATTATGGACAAACGCAAGGCCACGTCGGCGGTTATCGCCCGGAAAGGGTTTGCGGGGTTGCCATTCGTTTTTGGTGGGCATAAACTCATACAGGCTTCCCAGCGGGTCGTTCCAGTTGCTCGATTCGGCGATTACAAAAGCCCGTTCGCCCGCGTCGAAGGCCACAAACCGGGCGTCTTTTGCTACGGGTGCGTTGCTGACGGCCTCCCACCGAATGGCGTTCGTGTCGAATCGCCACAACTTGCCATTGGCCTTGTTCTCAAGGATATAACCGTACGGAGATACTCCGAAACTGCTCGCCGGAACGTCGGCACCGGGATAGGGCGGTTCCCAGGTGTACCCGTCGATGTTTTCGATGTAAAACGTTTTCAGAAAAAATCGTTCGCCGTTGGGCTGCTTGTAATACCCTCCGCCAACCATCGCGACGCTCCGATTGGCAGGCGTGTTGAACGAGGCCCGGAACAGATCGAACCGCATGGGAGCTTCGCGGGGCAAATCGCGCTCGTAAAAACGGGGTTGCCAATCGTCGAAGCCCGGATAGAAAATCTTTTGCACCGCCCGGTTGGTGTTCCGGTCGACGGCGTAAAAAACCAGCCCACCCCCGCTGCCCGAAAAGGTTAGGCCATCGGCCGACATGTAGCGGTCTGCTTCGATGGTGGGCGACGCCACCCGCGCCCAGTTGCCCATAACGTTAGCCAGATTAACGGGTGGCTCTTCAACAACCGTCGGGACTTTCGTAACCACCTCTTCGGGGGTTTTGCAAGCGGCCAGCAGAACGGTTGATGTGAGAACAAGTACGAGTTTTCTCATGGTTAGAAGCGAGTTTACCAACCCGGAGGATTGATGGTTGTGTAGATCGAAAATGGGAACGATGCCATGCAATCCCCCTCCGGGACAAAATCAGTGTTTTCCAGGTTATAAGCAGCCACCAACTGCGTATTGGCCAAAGGTTCGATACGTTTACGGGTCACCCCCGATACCTCAAAGAACCCCAGGGCAATGTCGTTGGGGTCACTGATATTCACCACGTTGCCCAGTAAAGGCGCGGGTAGTGGGTCGAAAATGGAGCCAGTGCGCTGTTGTTGGTCGCGGTAGCGGCTCCAGTATTGATACGCTTGTTGACTCAGGCTGTATTGCTGCACTTCGATGAGATGTTTGCCCAGAGTGAAAAAGGGTGAGAAAAACACGGGCCGCCCTTTCACCATACTGCCATCCACTAAGGCATCGGCGAACAGGTTAATGGCCGAATTTTCTTCGCGCACCCAGCACCGGTCGCAGCAAACACCGGGACCATAACTTACTTTAATTCCTTTCGACCTCCGTTGGTGATAGCCAAAGGCCGTCCAGCGGTAAAAGTTTGGAGTCTTGGTGGGGTCTCTAAAATCCAGATATGTTTGAAAACCAAACTGTTTGCCTTCTCCAAAGGTAGCGTTCAAACTCTCGATAGGCACCGGAACAGGCAATAATTGAGCGTCGGAGCGGTATTCACGCCCATCGGGAAGTTTTAGGTAGAGACTATACGCACCACCCGGTTTGCCAGCAAAGGCCCGGTTGTCGGGTTTGTACAACCCAAGCTCACCAGGCACAGACCGAAATATAACCGACTCGCCCCCCGCTTGCCGAACTTCTACATAGGCTCCCTTGAGCGGCTCAACCGTGTTGGCATTGCCAAACTGCGTAGTCAGCGAGAGCCGCAAAAACGGGTTTAGCTCGTTTGTGAGCAAACCCTCCACGACCAATTTCTCGGTTTCCTGTCGCAGGGCCAGATCCACCGGATCGAGACAACCGGTGAGCAGTAAGGCGCAAAAGAGGAATGAAAGCCACTTTGTCATGAATCAGAAGCGAGTTTACCAGCCGGGTGGATTGATTGAGACATAAACCGAAAACGGGAACGCGAACATACAGTCACCCGCTGGAACAAACAGGGAATTGTTCAGATTAAAGGCAATCTGTCCCTGCGTACTAGCCACGGGTTCGATGCGTTTGCGGGCCACGCCCGATACCTCAAAGAACCCCAGGGCAATGTCCTGCGGGTCGGCTATGTTCACCACGTTGCCCAACAAGGGCGCGGGCAGAGGGTCGAAAATAGAGCCGGTGCGCTGTTGTTGGTCGCGGTAGCGGCCCCAGTATTGATACGCTTGTTGAGTCAGGCTGTATTGCTGCACCTCGATGAGATGTTTGCCCAGGGTGAAAAAGGGCGAGAAAAACACGGGTCTCCCTTTCACTAGACTGCCATCGACGAGGGCATCGGAAAACAGATTGATTGAGGGGTCTTCTTCGAGCACCCAGCAACGGTCGCAGCAAACAGCTCCAAAGCCCACCGGCACCCCTTTCGAAATGCGCTGATGAAAGCCCCGCGCGGTCCATCGGTAGAAATTCTGGGTTTTGACGGGGTCTTTCAGGTCCAGAGAGGTCTGAAAACCAGACTGCCTCCCTCGTTCGCCCTCTACAAACGTGGCTGTCAGGCTCTCGATGGGTACGGAAGCAGGTAGCGTTTGTGGTTCGGTGCGGTACTCGCGTCCATCGGGGAGTTTCAGATAAAGGCTGTAAGCACTGCCTGTTTTGGCCACAAATACGGAACTAGTGGGGCGGTACAGGCCCCGTTCGGCGGGCACAGGCCGGAACACAACCGACTCGCCCCCTACCTGACGAACTTCGACATAGGCACCCTGGAGCGGTTCAATGGTGTTGGCGTTACCAAACTGCGTCGTCAGCGAGAGCCGCAAAAATGGGTTCGACTCGTTGGTGAGCAAACCCTCCACCACCAATTTCTCGGTCTCCTGGCGCAGCACCACATTCGCCGGATCGAGGCAGCCGGTGAGGAGTAAAGTCAGGAATAGCCACAGACAAGGACTTCGAGTCATCACAGCCCTCATGAGTTGTTGGTTAGCCCGTCTATCGGGGTTTATATTGCCAGAAATCATTAGCATAATTAATAATTTCGCCCCGGTTGGCTCCGGGTACAATTTGTTGACCGAAGCCAATGTAAGCCGTTTTCATTACGCCTATACCCACCAGATTGGCGTTGCCCGTACCCGGATAGTCGGTTTCTTTTTGCCACAAATCGGTAGCCGGGTCGTAAACCCAGATGTCGCGCAGGGGTTTAAATGTCTGGGCCGATTGACCAGCTCCATAATAAAGTTTGTTACCAGCCGTAAACGCCAATGCACGTCGGCGGTTTTCACCGGGGAAATTTCTTCGTTTCTGCCAGGAATCGGTGGCAGGCATAAACTCATAAAGCCCGTCAAGCCCGTCGGTCCAGTTGGCGGGTTCGAGCAGGATAAAGGTGCGTTCGCCCGCGTCGAAGCTGACCCACTTACCTTCTTTTTGAACGGGTGTTTTGGCAGCTATTTCCCATTGAAAATTGTCCATGTTGAAACGCCAGAGTTTTCCGTCGGGTTTGTTTTCCAGCACATAACCCGCGCCACTCAACCCGAAACTACTGGTGGGAACGTTTGCGCCGGGATAAAGTGGCCAGTTGTCTCCTAAAAACCCTGCAATCCTCATGTTTTTCAAATAAAATGGGTCGCCACCGGGTGGCTTTTGATACCCTCCGCCGATCAGTGCTGCATCCTCAGTCCCATAGGCTATAAACTCAGCCCGAAACGACCCAAAACGCATCGGTCTCCCCAATCTGGATTCACTGTCATAGATTTTGTCCTGCCAGCCGTTTGGTGTCGGAAAGTAATAAGCTGGCCGGGCAAAGTTCGTGTATCGGTTCACGATATAAAGCACCAGGACATACAAAGCACCATTGACCATTGCAGGCGTATAACTATCAACAGGAATATATTGACCCGTTGCCAATAGCGGAGACGCTAACCGACTCCAGTTGCCTGTGAAGTTCTGGGTAAGTTCAACCTCTTCCTGACTGTACACCACCGATCCCTTCTGAACATAATAGGCTCGTACATAGACATTTTGGCCTGTTTGCAACGGGGAGAGTTGCAGGAAAAACGTGGTTTGGCCTTGCAGATCTCCCTGTGCCTGTCGGTTATCGTTAATGTTGGGGTTAGGCTTATCCGACCAAACCACACCCACTTCCGAAATCTGCCGGGTCTGCCCCGAAATCACCACGTTTGCTTCGGCTTCGGTATTTTTAACTGGATAGACCCCCAGCAACGACACCACTGGCGGCAGTGTTTCTACCTGATCTGTGGCCGGTCGGCAATGGGCCAACCCGACAAGCAGTATCCCAACACAAAGGAGATTCTTCATTGGTCAGTTTGGTTTACCAGCCAGGGGGCATTTCTGAAATATAAATCGCAAACGGAAAGCCGGACGTACAATCTCCGTCAGGGATATATTCATTACCCGTTAAGTTAGCCGCGATGACTCCCTGCGTACTGGCCACGGGTTCAATACGCTTACGGGTAACGCTGGCTACTTCGAAAAAGCCCAGAGCAATATCTTTCGGGTCGTTCAGGTTCACCACGTTGCCAAGAAGGGGCGCGGGCAACGGGTCAAAAATGGTTCCCGTCCGTTTTTGCTGGTCTTTGTAGCGGTTCCAGTACTGGTAAGCCTGACGAGAAATGGAGTACTGCTGAATCTCAATCAGGTGTTTTCCCAATATGTAGAAAGGCGATAGAAAAACGGAGCGTTGCGTAATTAGGCTCCCGTTCACCAGTGCGTCCGAGAACGAATTCACTGACTGGTCTTCTTTCAAGACCCAGCACCGGTCGCAGCAAACCGCCGTCCCAAACCCAACCGGCACCCCTTTAGAACGCCGTTGGTGGTAGCCACGACCAGTCCAGCGATAGTGGTTTTCAGTGTTGCCTGGGTCTTTTACGTCTAAGTAAACCTGGAAGCCATACCTGGGCTTATCTGTAAACTCCGCACGCAGTTCATTGATCGGGATGGGTGCTGTTAATAGCTGCGGTTCAGAGCCAAACTCACGGCCATCCAACAGTTTCAGATACAAGCTATACGCCTGCCCTATGCGTGTTGTAAAGCCAGTTGTAAGCGGTTTGTAAATCCCCACCTCACCCGGAACTGGCCGAAATACGATGGCTTCACCCCCCGTTGTTCGAACTTCTACATAGGCACCCTGCACAGGTTCAATCTCGTAGGAGCTACCAAATTGAGAGGTAAGCGAGAGCCGTAGAAATGGGTTTGCTTCATTGGTTAGCAACCCTTCCACCACCAATTGCGCTGTCTCCTGACGCAGGGGCACTTGCACCGGGTCGAGACAACCAGTGAGGAGTAAGGTAAGGAGTAGTACTAGAGGTCTCATCCACGTTCCCATAAAAAATTACCAATACTTCGTCACAGTCACAGAGGGGACAATCGTACCCAAAACCGCTAGCCGATACGCCCGTCCAACTTCCAGATACTGCCTGAAAAAGATTGAATAGGGGTTTTTGCGGGCATAGAGGTTGTAAAACGAAATGTTTACAATGTTGTAGGTCTTCTGCGTTTTGTTGCGTCGACTATCCCGTGAGAACGACACGTCGAGCCGGTGAAAATCGGGAAGCCGGTCGGCGTTGCGTCGCGAATAGTTAAAAATCAGGCTCTGATTGTAGCTGTACTGCCCGTCGGGATACGTGATCGGTCGGCCCGATTGGTACGTAAACGTGCCGGAGAAGGTCCAGCCGCTGCCCAGAAAATACTGCCCCAACAAGGTGATATTGTGCGGCTTGTCGTAGAGTGACGGATAAAACGCGCCCCGGTTCACCTGCTCGGCCACAAACGGCGACTGCACCGCCACCCACGACCGCGACCAGGTGTAGCTCACATTGCCCGTGAGTCGCCCCGTGTTTTTCTGAATGCTCACCTCAACGCCATACGCCTTCCCGACAGCGGGTAGCAACTCGGTTTCGAGATGAGGATTGAGCAGCAAGGAGGCCCCGTCTTTATACTCTACCAGTTGGTTCATGTCCTTGTAAAACCCTTCCACGTAAGTTTCGTAGGTGTTGTCGGCCATATTGCGGTAGTAGCCAAGCGAAAACTGATCAGCAACCTGCGGTTGAAGGTACTTTCCGCTGAGTTTCCAGTAGTCGATGGGCGAGATGGCCGTTGTGTTCGTAATCAGGTGGACAAATTGCCGCGTTCGACTGTATCCTCCTTTTATCGACGCCTTGTCGGTCAGTTCGATTTTGAACGAAACACGCGGTTCCAGCCCCCCGTACGTTGCCGAGGGTGTGCCAGGGCTGTTGGTCAGTGTGTCAATAATTGACTCGACGGTGCGGGGCTGATCAGGATCGTACGTGAATAGATTGCCCCCGCTGCGGTTTTGAAATTGTGCGTACCGAAGTCCTGCCTGCACCGACACTCGTTTGCTGATCGTCCATTCGTCGCTCACGTAGGCGGATAATTCCTGCCCTAACTCGTCGGTCAAGCGTTGGGGCGTTACCGCCGATGCTGTACCCGTCGGTTTGACCGTCGCGGGCGAGAACCGGTAGTTGATGACCCCACCGCCCACTTCGAGTTTGTGCCGGACCAGTTGATACAACACGTCGGCGCGTATTTCTTTGTGCCGGTTGGTCGAAGTCAGTCGGTATTCGAGACCCTCGCCCAGGCCATTCACACCGTATTGGTAGTTGCTCAAAATACCTTTAACATTCACAGAAAGGCGTTCGGTCAACAGACTGCTCCATTGGGCAGTGGCCGCCGTAGACCCCCAGAAATACGAGGTGTCCTCAGGGAATTTAAACCGATCACCACTTTGGTAGCCCGTGAGTTTCAGGCTGTGTTTGGGCGAAAATCGGTACTGAAACGCCCCGTTCATGTCGTAGAAAGATGCCTTGCTGCCCCGGAACCGCTTGGGCAACGCCCCCAACACGAGGTTTGGATAAGCCGCCCGCCCTGACACCATCACCGAGCCGTTTTTGAACGGCTGCTGCAACAAGGCGTTGGCACTGATCGGTCCGGCCCCAATGGCGCGTTTGGCCTCGGTGGTGGTGGCTTTGGTCGTGATATTCAGCAACGACGACAGCCGCCCCCCGTAACGAGCAGGCATCACGGCCTTGTAGAGGGTGGCGTTTTGCACGGCCTCCGTGTTGATGCTTGTAAACAGCCCCAACAGGTGCGAGGTGTTGAAAATCGGCGCATCATCGAGCAGCACCAGGTTTTGATCCACCTTGCCGCCCCGCACGTTGAAGCCCCCCGCTCCCTCGCCCACGGTCGTGACGCCGGGTTGCAGCGTAAGGGCTTTGATCAGGTCACCTTCCCCAAAAACAATGGGTAACTTCTTTATATTCTGAACGTTGACCCGTATCACGCTCGACTCCACACTCTTGACGTTGTCTTCGGCTCGCTTGCTTTTCACCTCCACGTCGTCGAGCTGATTCGTTTGTTCGGACAATTCGAGCTGGAGCGAAGTATCGGTTTTGAGGTTGATAAATTTCGACTTGCGGCTGTACCCCACCCCCGACGCTTCAATAACGTACTCGCCCACGGGCACCCGCTGCGAGAACCGCCCCGAACTATCGGCAGACAAGGTCGTGTACTCTTCCCGAACGTTGGCCTGAGCACCGTTCATAACGCGTTTCACGAGCCGGTTTACCGAAATAGTCGCAAACGCAATGGGGCGTTGGGAGTGAAAATTACGAACCTCGCCCGTGAGCAGGATTGTTTGGGCATGGACACTTGTGGCCAGCACAACGGTCAGAAAAAGTAAAGAGAATAGTTGTTTTGTCATGTGTGGCTTATTTCAGGGTAATCATTTGCGCATTATCGTTGTTTTTAGCCAGCACCAGCACCGTTTTGGTCCCCGCTTTTAGCGTAGCCATGTTGCGTACCTGACCCCCAATCCATAACCCCGATTTTCCCGGCGATACCGCCCGGAACCCGCCCCGCCCGTCGCCCGTGAGTACCAGTCCGTGCGAGGCATCGTAACGGCCCATTTCGGGTAATACATCGTAGAAATTACCGGCCAACAGCAGGTCCAGCTTGCCATCGTTGTCATAATCGAACGGCTCAATGCCAAACACCGGCGCGTACTGAGCCTCAACGGGCAGGGGCGCAAACGTGAGCGTTCCCTGGTTGTTGAGCAGCACCCCGCTCCGGGCTTCGGTCACCTGCCGCACCAGCGAACTCGCCACAACGGGTTTCGTGAACAGGTCATCGAGCGACTTCTCAGCGTATTGGCTGTGTTTCAAAAACTGCTTCTTTATGCTCGGAATCCGCTTTTGCAGGTCGCCTTTGAGCATAAAGGGGTAGGCGTTGCCGCTTTGGTCGGCAGCGTTGATGATCTGATCAGTCACCCCGTTTTTGTCGAAATCATTCACGTATAGTTCAACCGGGCTAGTTGCCGACGGGCGCAGGCGGGTGTTCAGTCCCCGATTGCCGACCACAAAATCCATGTCCCCGTCGCGGTCGAGGTCAACAGCCCGAATGCGATTCCACCAGCCGCTGAGGTTGGGCAAGGCGTCGGGTTTTGGCGTTAGTTTTTTGCCTTTTTCGTTGATCAGCACCTGCACCGGCCCCCAATCCGAGGTAACCACCAGATCGGGCCAGGTATCGGCGTTCACGTCGGCCCAGGTGGCATCGGTCACCATACCTAAGTCCATGCCCGCTAGTAATTGTGCCGATTGCTCAGTGAACCTACCCCCGCCCTCGTTCCGGTACAACTGACTTTTGGGGCTGCTGCCGTACTGCGTCGGTATGAGCCGCCCACCTACAAACACGTCGGGGTCGCCATCTTTGTCGAAATCGGCCACCGTTGCCGACGAACCACTTTCCGAAACCGCCGGGAACCCCCGGTCGCGGGTGAGGTTACCCTTGCCATCATTTTTGTACAGTAAATCGTACATGCCCTCGAAGCCGGGGAAGTACTCGTTGCTGCCCGTCACCACGAGCAAATCGAGGTCTTTATCGCCATCGGCATCGAACAACATGGCATCGACTGCTTCCGAAATTTCGTCGGCGGCAAAGGCCGGTTGGGGGAGTTCGCGGAAGGTGCCGGATGGTTGTTGCAAATAAACGGCTTTTGTGCCCCGAGCTGCCCCGCCCAAAAATACATCGTCGCGGCCATCGCCGTTCAGGTCGCCCACGGCCAACGCGGGACCATCACGCGAGTACATTTCTTTCAGCAGCGCATCGCGGTCATAGTCGACAAACTCGGTTTCGGTATGCTTGAATTGCAGGCCCGATTGGGCCGTTTCATCCGCGAATTGAGCGTTGGGGTTGTTGGACGCGGGTTGCCAGGCTTGAGTGGCGTTGGCAATGTTGAGGGTAAGCGTGCTGTTCGTTTTGGGATTGCGAATGGTCTGCTGTTTGTCGGTGTACCAGCGCACCACCACCGAGTCGATTTTGGTGATAGTCCCCAGGCCAAACACCATCACGTGGTCCGACGACGACTCGAAACCCCGGTTTGGCATTTGTTCGAGGGTTTGGGCCGTGCCGCCCGCGTAGAGCATTACGCGCGCCCCAATGCCGTTGAGGTTGCGGGCGTTGCCATTGAGCTTCACCCGCAAAAAGTTTGTCTTATGCTTCTCAACCGACCCATTCTGGTAAATCTGCGTCGGTTCGTTCATATTGTTCACGATCAGGTCGAGGTCGCCGTCGTTGTCCAGATCACCATAAGCCGCCCCGTTCGACATACTCGGCGTATCGAACCCCCAATCGGCGGCCCGGTTGGTGAATTTGAGCCGCGAGGCCGGGTCGTTGCCCTCGTTCTGATAGGCGTAATTGGCAACCGGCACCACGTCCATCAGGTCTACAAACTCCTTGTAGCTGAATACTTTCTCGCGGTTTTTGTAGGGCCGCATAGTCTCCTCATCGTTCAGGAACTGCACAAAATCCTGGTCGATCACGTTTTTGTAAATCCCGTTGGCCACAAACACGTCTTTCTGCCCGTCGTTGTTCATATCGAAAATCAGGGCACCCCAACTCCAGTCGGTGGCCTCCATCCCGGCCAGGCAAGCCACCTCGCTGAACCGCCCGTTGCCGTTGTTCACGTGCAGGGCGTTGTGATTGTATTGGTAGTAAAAATCGTTTTGCAGCTTGATATTCTGGAGGTTATAGTCCTCAAACGTGGTCGTAGTTTTAAGCCGCTTGTCGGTACCGGGCAGCATGTCGGTCACGAAAATATCCAGATGCCCGTCGTTGTTGAGATCGGCCACGTCGGCCCCCATCGACGACAGGCTCTCGTGGTCGAGCCGGTCTTTGGAGGTCTCGGCGAAGGTGCCGTCATGCTTGTTGATGTACAGGTAATCGCGCTCAAAAAAGTCGTTGGAAATATAGATATCGGGCCAATTATCGTCGTTCACGTCGCCAATGGTGATACCCAACCCAAACCCAATCAGTGAGCCGTAGATACCGGCCTGCTCGCTTACGTCCTGAAATAACGGTGAAAGAGTGAAAGAGTGAGAGTGTGAATCGTTTGCCGAAGCACTCTGCCGTTCTTTCACTCTTTCACTCATTAAGTTTCTAAACAACTTCTGCCCGGCCAATGGATCGCGCAAATGGCGAATGTTCTGATTGTTGATTTTGCCAACGGGATACGAACTGTTTTCGAGCAGAAACATGTCGAGATCACCGTCGCGGTCGTAGTCGAAAAAGGCCGCGTGGGTGGAGTAGCCCCGGTCGTCGAGACCGTATTCGGCAGCTTTCTCGCTGAACGTCCCATTCTGATTATTGATAAAAAGTTCGTTGGCGCGGTCGTCGCCTTCGCCGGAGTTGCACACGTATATGTCGAGCCATCCGTCGCCGTTCACATCGGCCATTGTGGCCCCGGTACTCCAGCGACGTTTGCCGCCCACGCCGGCCGCCTTTGTTTTATCGGCAAAGTGGAATCCAGCCGCACCCGATTGTTCACCCGCTTTCTTACCCTCGTTAATGAACAGTTTATTTTCGCCCTGATTCGAGATCAGATACACATCGGCAAAGCCGTCGTTATTCACGTCGCCGATGGCTACCCCCGCACCATTGTAGAAATTTCGATAGTTGAAAATATTCATCGTGTCGTTGTTTTCAACACGATTCGTAAAATCAATCCCCGACTCAGAAGGTTGAAGTGCGGTGAACAGGGTGTCTTTTTTGGTGTTACAGCCGACGATTGTGAGGATAGAAGCACTCAAAAAGACTGCCCAAGTAGTAATACGCATTTTTAGTACAAGTTCAACCGCAACGGCGGACCCCCAAAAATACGCAAAAAGGGCCGACTAATAGCCGACCCTTTCTGTGTATTTACTGTATTCTAATCTATGATTCTGGATGTTAGACGTTGGATATTGGATTTAGGTGCAAGCGACTGTGCATTAGCAAAAAATCCAGAATCCAAAATCCATTGTCCAATATCTTAGTACCCTGGATTCTGCTTCAGCTTGGGATTGCTCGCCAATTGGTTTGTCGGAATCGGGAACAGCAACACCTTGTCAGCCGACTTGGCGGTTTTGTTGGTGTAGCCATCGAGGAACTTGCCAAACCGGATTTGATCCTGCCGACGAACACCTTCCCAGAACATCTCGTATGTACGCTCTTTGTAGATACCGTCGAGCGTGATAGCTGTCAGAG
Organism: Cytophagales bacterium; assembly: GCA_004292855.1. Taxonomy (GTDB): domain Bacteria; phylum Bacteroidota; class Bacteroidia; order Cytophagales; family Spirosomataceae; genus Rudanella. Next base: position 53,696 of record RDXN01000052.1, on the reverse strand, counting down.
CAGCCACACCAGCCCGCTTACGGATTTCGTTTACAATTGGAAGAGCAGTTGCTGCACTACCATTGCGAACCAAAGCCTCCGCTTTCACCAGCATGATGTCGGCCAAACGGAAGATCACGAAATCGTTCTCTCCTTGTCCACCAGGAGCTGCCACGTCGGGTTGATACTTTGGAACGCGGATACCCTGACTTTCGTCGGCACCCGTGATTGGACAGATTTTCGTGAACGCGAGCGGCTTACCCGTGCGATCTTTCAGCGCAGTACCGGCTGTGTTCATGGTAGGCCATGTCAGGTCTTGGTACTGCTGTCCCTGCCACATAACCGAACGGCGGGCGTCAGTTGCTTCAAATGAGTCATACACCTCGGCAATCGTGCAGAAACCATTCCAGGGTGATGCCGGAATTTGGTTGTAGTGCAGCGTACGCATGTACAGGTTCATGTTGGGGAAGCCCAGGTCTCTTGTCGACGCGAAGCCTGCCGCCAGAATGATCTCTTTTGAGCCGTCGTTTTGCAGTTTGAAGTTATCGAAATAGTTGCCCGCCAGAGCGTAGCCACCTGCAATGACAGCATCAGAAGCTGCGATGGCATCGGTCCAACGAGCCGCACCACCCCACGCCTGTGAGTTCAGGTACATTTTGGCCAGAACGGCGTTAGCCGCGCCTTTCGAGAAACGACCGTATGGTGGAGCTGCCAACAAACCGGGCAGAGCCGCCTTCATTTCGTCTTCGATAAACTTCATTACCTCAACCCGGCTAGCCTGAGCTGGTGGGTTTTTTGGGTCCGACTGGGCTACCGTCACGAGAGGTACACCACCGAACGTATCGGCCAGCAGATAGTAATAAAATGCACGGAGGGCTTTGGCCTCGGCCACGAACGTAGCCTTCTCCTTCACCGCATCCGACGCGCCAGCCAGGGTCGCAATGGCGTTGTTGCAACGCGACACGCCACCGAACAGATCGCCCCACAGGTCGTTCACCAGACCTTCGTTTGGCAACAGATCGTGTGAGTTCAGGCGTACCCATTGGCCACCGTCGCCCCAGTCACCACCACGCGTGGGTCCTTGTACCTCGTCGGAGGTGTGCTCGCTGAGGTTCCAGTAGTTCCAGATATAACCCCGGAGCGATGCGTAAGCAGGCACCAGAGCGGCTTCGAACGAAGCAGCATTGGTAAAGAATTTGTCGGGAGTTGCCTCGCTAAAAGGCGTCTCTACCAGGTCCGTACAGGCCGTGAAGGTCATCAGACCGGCAAGCATGGCCGACACAGTGAATTTATTTGCTTTCATTTTGAATGTTCTTGAACTTGTCAGTTTTCAGAATTAAAAACCAATGTTTACACCAATCAGGAGGTTACGTGGCAGCGGATAGGCCAGGTAATCAACGCCAACGGCACCAGCACCATCAACACCCAACTGCGAGCTTACGCCCGGATCGAAACCTTTGTATTTCGTGAATACGTGCAGGTTTTGGCCTGTTACATAGATACGAGCGTTGTTCACGATTTTTGAACCACCAAACACCGAAGCAGGAATCTTGTAGCCAAGTGTCAGGTTGCCCACGCGAACGAAACTACCGTTCTCCAGGAAGTCAGCGTTGAAACGCGTCTCAGGGTCGTTATACAGCGGCTTAGCAGCACCGTACGCGTTCTTGGTGATGTTGTCCAGACGCGTGTATTCGTAGAAGCTGTTGTTCAGTATCTTGTTGCCACCTGAGTATTGCAGGAACAGGCTGGCATCGAAATCACCGAATGTGAAGCTGTTGTTCAAACCGCCGTAGCGAGTTGGCAAACCTGTTCCGAAGTTGATGCTTTCGCCAGTCGTGATCAGGGCAATGGCGTCTTTCGTGCCATACTTAGGCGATTGAGCACCACCTACTTCAGGACCATAGCCCACGATGGGGTTCATCAGGAACGTACCGAACGGCTGTCCAACGACCAACACCTGAACAGGAGCGTTTGATGCACCAGCACCTACACCGCGTGCCGACACGAGGAAACCAGCACCGTCCTGAATCTTGGTGATCTCGTTTTTCAGAGCCGTGAAGTTCAATTGGGCTTTCCAGCTAAACTTAGGCGTCGATACAAGCGAAGCGTTCAGATCAAATTCAACACCCGTGTTCCGCATCGAACCTACGTTCGACAATTGGAAGGGGAACGGAGCAGGCTGAGGAATCTGGATTTCGTACAACAGGTTGTTCGTGTTCTTATTAAAGAATTCGATAGAACCCTGGAAACGGTTGTTCAGGATACCGTAGTCCAGACCGATGTTGAGCGACGAGGTCGACTCCCACTTCAAATCGGGGTTCGAGGCCCGCGTGAGGCCAACACCCAGTTTGTATGTGCCAGCAATAAGAGCCGACTTGCTTGGGTCTGCCGTTACGGTTGTCAGGGCGCGGTACGGCTGAATGTTTGCGTTACCTACCTCACCGTAACCAAGCCGCAGTTTCAGGTTTGAGAATACGGTCTGCGACTTCATGAAATCTTCGTCCGAAATCCGCCAGCCCAACGAAGCCGATGGGAAGATACCGTACTTGTTGTTGGCACCGAATACCGACGCACCATCGCGACGAACGGTTGCCGTCAACAGATACTTGCCATTGATGTCGTAGTTAACACGACCAAAGAATGACTGGATTTCGCGCTGTGTTTTGTCTGACAACGAAGGAACCGTGAAGTCAGAAGCTGACTGCAACTTGTTGGCACCTAATACGTCGTTCAGGAAGCCCCGCGTGAACGCATCAGCACTCTGGTTTACGAACTTCTGGTATGAGAAACCAGCCAAAACACCCAGATTTTGTCCACGGGCTACCTCTTTGTTGTAGCTCAACGTGTAGTCAATCTGCGAGCTAGTGAAGTTTGTGCGGCCAATCGTAGCAACACCGCCGTATGGAGCGTAGTTGAGCAATTGCTGCGAGAAGTAGCTGTCGCGGATACCACTTGTGGTGTTCAACGAGCCAAACGCTTTCGCTTTCAGGCCTTTCACAATTTCAAACTCAGCCGAAATATTCGACAATACGCGGTCTACTTTCAGGTTGTCGTTGATCAGGTCGATCAGAGCCAGTGGGTTTGGAACCGAAGGCGAAAGCTGATTGAACGAACCATCTGGATTAACCAGTGGGTTTGTCGGATTCCACTTGTACAAACCGGCCAAAATACCACCCCGGAAGTCACCTGATTCACCAGCCGCAACCTGACGTTGCTTCTCTCGTGAGCCAGTCAAACCGAAATCAATAACCAACCGGTTGTTGATCGCCCGCTGTTGCAGGTTCACCCGTGCTGACAGACGATTTTGGTTGCTTGTTTTGATGATACCATCCTGATTCGCATAACCAAGCGACACGTAATAGTTCGTGTTGTCGCTACCACCGCTAAAGCCCAGGCTGTGGTTCTGGATGTTACCCACCCGGAATACCTCGTCCTGAAGATCAACGTTAGCCGACCCACCAGCTACACCACCGTTCTTGCTTGAAACAGCTTTCCACTCGGCAGCGTCCAAAATGTCGACGCGCTTCCGCAACGACGTTGTTCCGTAATAGGCATCGTACGATACGCGACCCTGTCCCTTGGTGCCACGCTTCGTTGTGATGAGAACAACCCCGTTGGCAGCCCGTGCCCCGTAGATTGCCGTTGCCGATGCATCTTTCAGGATGTCAATCGAGGCAATGTCCGATGGGTTCAGGAAGTTCAGGGGGTTTGAGTTGCCGTTTGAAGGAATACCACCGTCGATACCGCTTGCCCGTGAGTTACTTGGGGGGTTGGTAGCCGAGTTGTCGAGGGGTACACCGTCGATTACATAAAGTGGGTCGTTACCCGCCGTGATCGACGTACCTCCACGAATACGAACCGAAGTAGCCGCACCCGGCGCACCGTTGTTCTGCGTGATCTGCACACCCGACGCACGGCCCTGCATCAATTGATCGGCAGAGGCCACAACACCGGGGTTAAAATCGCTCGTTTTCAGAGCCGATACCGAACCCGTAATGTCGCGTTTCTGCTGCGTACCGTAACCTACAACAACCACTTCGCTCAACGACTTGGCGTCTTCGGCCAATGTTACGTTCAGCACACTCTGATTACCTACTGCAATGTCGCGCGACGTGTACCCTACGAAGCTGAATACCAGCACCGCATTGGTCGACACGTTGATACTGTAATTACCGTTGGCATCACTGTTGGTACCGCGAGTAGAGCCTTTAATGGCGATGCTAACACCCGGCATTCCAAGGCCACTGCCGTCAGAAACCTTGCCGGTTACTTGCTTGTCCTGTGCCTGAAGGTTCAGTGAGACAATGGATAGGAGCGCGATAAGCAGCCCTTTTCCAACCGTCGCCACAAAATGATTCACCCTGTTTCGACACAGCGAGGAGGAGAAATTCATCATTAGGTTGTGATTAATAAGTTTTAATTATTTGAATACGTATTGTTTATGGTAGGACCGATACTCCGGTATTTCTAACAAGGGAATTAGGAACAGTCTGAACTCCAGTCCACCATAAACAACCTGCAAAGAAACCCATATACTCAAAATTGGGCAAACGTAGTGAAGGCACCTGATTGGCAAAAATGTATAGTAAAAGAGAAAATATGCAAATCACATCTTAGTTTGAGTATTTTTCTTAGTTCATCGCATTTTGATGATCCTCTTTTTTAATTGAAATATAAGCAATACTACTGAGTACTTATACCCCACAAAAACAATAGGCAAACCTCATCAATGAGGTTTGCCTATTGTTTTTGTTCATTTTTGGGAGGCTTTTACTGTCCGTACTGCCGTCTACGGTTCCATTGCCAGATCAGGCCAATTAGTCCCACCAGCATAACTGGTCCGAGCAGATTAAGCAGTTGCCAACTCGTTCGTTCGCTCCGTAACCGGATTTTGTCGAGTGGGCGGAGCGTTATCTGCCGGTTCCGGGCTTCAATTACACCCTCCGGGTCGGCCAGGTAGTCGATAGCGTTGAGCGCGAAATCTTTGTTGGCAAACGTCTGCCGGGTGTATCTATCAAAGCCGAGAGGGTAGGGGGTTTGCCGCTTGTAGTCAACATCGTTCACCACCAGATCGCCATCCGAACACACAATGACCCTTGCCCGCTCCGACGAGCCATCATCCCCTTCGGCTTTGAACCCCTGAGCGCGTGGGTCGCCCGGCAGAATTTGATTAGCATAAAGCGACCGAAACCGGCCTTCGAGCAGGCAGGCCAGCACGCGCACCCCCCCGTTGTAGGTGCGGGGGTCGGGTTGTTGGCGGGCCTCGTTGTATGCCAACACCACAGGAGCCTGCCGAAGCTGGGTGTAGGGTGATGTGAGCAACAGGGGCGTTTTGCGGATCGCCGACCCACCCGCGCCCTGCGCCCGAACGGTGTCGATGGTGCTGGCAAACCGCGCCCAAACGGCGTCGAGGTTGCGTACAATGGGGTTCCGTGCGGCTCCCTGGGCACCAAAGTTGTTGATAATCGGGTAAAACCGCCAGGGCACCAACTGGATATTGGGTTTGTCGCCCATGCTGCCAACGTTGAGCGGGATCACGTTGCAACTCAGGTCTTTCACCAGATCGCGGTTTACGCGGACGCCCCACCCAAAAAACAACTCGTCGAGGTTCAGGGCCAACGGTTGAGCAAACGTGCCCTCTACCCCCACCGAATCCACGCGGGCACCGTCCACAAAAAACAGGGCGTGTCCCCCCTTCACCACATACTGGTCGATCTTAAACAGGTCGTCGTCTGAAAAGGGTTGGTCGGGTTTAGGCACGAGCAGCACGTCGAGGTTCGTGAGGGGGCCGGGTTTGCTCAGGTCCACAAAGAACAGGTCGTAGTTCTCCTGCACCGACGCCAGCAGGTCCGAAAAGCGCGAGGGTGGCACCTTCGTGCGGGCCAGCAACCCCACGCGTCGGCGACTGCCGGCGGGTTGAGTCAGCTTGCGTACGGCAGATGCGAGTGCGTATTCAACGCCTTCATACGACTGATTGAGTTGCTCTTCGGGCGAGGCTGCTTTATTGCCTTTGAGCAGCAAAACCGGCACCTCCTGACCTTTATACGAAACAACAGCCCACGGAAACGCAATCTTCTCGGTACGTTTGCCCCCCTGTGGCGACACGACGTTGGTGGGCGTAAGACCCTTCTGCATGAGGTCGATAACCAATTTCTTGCGGGCCGCCGAGTCGGTTACGGCATCCACATCCACAAACCGATAGGTAACAGGCCGGTCTGCGCGGGCTGCGAACTCATCGAGCGTTTCACGAACGGCGTTTTCGAGCCGTTTGAAGCTAGGAGGCAGATCGCCCGTGAGATAGACGTTAATATGGATGTCGTCGTCGAGATTAGCCAGCAGGTTGCGCGTAGCTGTAGAGAGCGTGTAACGTTTCTCGGCGGTGAGGTCGGCCCTGAAAAACAGGAACGCCGACGCTATATTCACTACTACCAGAGCCACCAGGGCAATAAGAAGTCTTTTCATTGGTGAGTTAACGCAAAACGCCCGCCTGTTCGCGTGTTAATTCTGTCGCCTGCCCACGGTGTTCAACAGGTAGCGCGGGTTTAGCTCACCCGCTTTGATCTGCTCAAAGTCGTCGGCAGTGATACCCACGTAGCGCATAACCAGGTGGTGATCGTGTACAATCCGGTCGTGTCGGGCTTCGATCAGGGCAAGTTGCTGCTCCTGTTTGGTCAGGCGGTTTTCGAGCCGGGCAATTCGGACTTCATGCTCGGCCAGTCGTTCTTCCTGTAGGCGGAGTTGCACCCGAATGCGGGTCAGTTCGCGCTGAACGTTCTCGTTAAATTCGTGCTCGCTCATCGGTTGAGGCTGTTTGGGCTGTCTGTTTAACGGCACTAAGATACGGAACGAGAAAGTTTTTTGAATAAGATGGGGGAGTTTTTGTCTTGCAAACCCCAGCTAGTCTACTACCGCATAATCACCACTCGCCCCCGCAAGGTCTGATAACTGGGGGCGGGTTTGAGCACGTAGACGTAGTTACCGGCAGGTAGGGGTTGGCCCTGGAACGTGCCATCGAAAGGGGTTCGGTATCCGTCGGTGCTTCGGTACACCACCTCGCCCCAACGGTCAAGCACGGTCATTTCGGCCAGGGTGAAGCCCTCTACGCCTTTCAACTCCAGCACATCGTTGTGGCCGTCGCGGTTGGGCGTGAAGGCGTCGGGAACCCAGATACGACTGAATACCAACACCCGAACGGTGTCTCGGGCCTCGCAACCTATGGCGTTTGCCACGCGAAAATAGTAGGTGGTGTCGTGCTGGATGTCTACGATTTGCGCCACCGCCGAGTTCTCATCGGCCAAAAATGCAGCGGGCGACCACCAGAACTGGTTGGGATTACCCGTCAGCAGGGGTTCGAGGGTGATTGAGTTGCCTGCCCAGGTTTTGACCGTGTCGGGCAGGGCGATGGTCGGGATGGGCGCGACGATGGCCGTTTGACGGGTCACGACAGCTTCGCACCAGGGCGCGGGCCGCACGGTGTAGGTCAGCACGTGATCGCCGATGCCCGCCCGCGCCGGGTCGAAGGTGCCGTTCAGGACACCCGCCGATGCTGCCCCCTCGCCCGCGTACTCGCCCACCGTGCCCTGCCCACCCGCAGGCGCACCCCGCAACGTAACGGCGGGGTTAGCCGTTCCACAGACGGGCGTGACCGGGTCGAGCGTGGGTGTGATGGTCGGAATTTGGCCGATGGCGAGGGGTGTGGCTATGCCCTCGCAGCCGTATTGGTCGATGGCCGTGAGGTTGTACGTACCGGCCGTTTTGGCCTCGAACGTGGCCGTGCTGCCCGTTTGGGGCGTGTTGCCCATTGCCCAGACGTAATTAACACCCCCTGCGCCCCGGAGCGTCAGGCTCCCATTAGGGCACAAGGCCGTTTGCGAACTACTCAGCGACGCCTGCATCGGCTCCGACCTCCAGACGATCCGCAAATCGGCCCGAATCTGACAACCATAGCGCGTGTTCGTGATTTCGGGTTGGAACTGCCCCGGCCCACTCGTTGTAAGCAGGGGGCGGGTGGCCCCGGCTCGCAAGGTGCCGTTGACGAACCACCTATACGTCTGATTGGGGGCGTCGGCAAGGCTCAAACTGACCGTGCCGGAGGTAGCGCACAAATGTCCCGATGAATCCACGCGGGCGTCAATATTGAACACCGTCACGCTCATGCTCTGCGAGCTACTTGCTTTCACACAACTCAATTTCGACGATACCACCACCTCGTATTCACCGGGGAGTGTGGCCCTGAGAGTGGGCAGTGTGTCGCCGGGGAGGTTAAGGCCATCGCGTTGCCATTGGTAGTACCAGGTTGGGTTGGTGTTGGCAACGAGCGAAACGGATTTGGTTGGGCAAATAGTGAACGATTGGGCGGTGGCGGGATAGGTTTCGGCTTTCACCACGGCCCTCGGAATAGTGGCGGGTGGGCAGTCGACCACGAGTAATTGAAAATCACGCCGAACCTCGCCAATCTTCTGCCCGTTCCGAAACTCTTCCACATTGACCGCAAATACAAACAAACCAATCTGCGTGGCCGTAACTGATAATTCGCCCGTTTTGGGATCTACGCGAAGGGTTGGATTACCCGGAATGGCGTTGTTTGCCCCATATCCCGATGCCCACGAAACAGTAGGGTAAGGACCAGGCCCCACTCCATTTGTGCGGTAATTGAGTGGGGTAATCATCGAGTAGCGCAACTCGTCGCCATCGGGGTCAGTGCCGCCGAAGTGGAATGTGAATGCGTCGCCCCGGCAAATGTATTCGCCGTTGATGTCGGGGAAGCGGGGCGAGCCATTCAAAAACGGTTGGCCGTTTTGGGTTAGAGCCGGAAACTCCAGGTAAAAGGTGTAGCCGGTGCCAGTTGGATTTGTAATATTATTGACACCTGCATTTCGGTTTCGGGTCTGGTAGGAGATATAGTAGCCCTGCGGATCGTTGTAAGTGGCGGGATTCAGCGTAATGGTGGCCGCGAAAGTGGCCACGATGAAATTAAGTTTACGTTGTTCCGCACATTTCTCGTTGGCGAAGATGATGGGCTTGCGAATGGTCGACTCGGTCGTGATAAAACTCATCATCAGCATGTTATCGCGTTTACGAAAGATGCCAACGGACCCGCCGTTTGCTTGTTGGCCACTATTATTGTTCTCGAAATAGTTGGTGATCGTAATCCTATACTGCCCCGGCGTAGTGCCGATAGGTCGCATTTCGATATGGCCTCCTACCAGATGCGTGGCCTGCGTGGGTAGGGCAAGTAGCAGCATTCCGCACCACAACAGCATGTGTATAGTAACCGAACGAATTCTCCACGAATCGTACACATTCACACGCATAAACAAAGCCGGTTTAGGGAATCACTCAATCCGTTGTACGTCAGGTACAAAAGCTTCGTTGCGGTGTGGGATACTTTCTTATTTATCAGCTAATAAAGCTTGTACGGCCCGGAACCGCTCGAAAGCGGCCCTATAGATTTGGTGGTTGTCGGGATTGGGTTCGTACGTCTTGCCGAAGTTCACGCTGGCCGAGGCCGCGTCGAGGGTGGGGTAGTGGCCGGTGGCGGTCAGGGCGAGCAAAATAGCCCCGATGGCCCCGCTTTCGTTGGTGGCGTTGAGTCGCACGGGCACCCCAGCCATGTCGGCGAGCATCTGCACCCAAAACGCCGACTGGGCAAACCCGCCGTTGGCATGAATCACGTGGGTAGGGGCAGTCTGCTCGGCAAGTAGCGCGTTGATGCTTAAGAGATTGAACAACACACCTTCGAGCGTAGCGCGGGCAAAATGAGCCTGGGTGTGGCTCCAGTCGACATGGTGAAAGGCCCCGCGAACGGCGGCATCCCAGAGCGGGGCGCGTTCGCCTTGCAGATAGGGCAAAAACAGCAGGCCATCGGACCCGGCGGGTACGGTAGTGGCTTGGCTTAAGGCGTTTTCGGGGGTGGCGCGGGTCAGGTTTTCGGCCAGCCATTGCAATACGTTGGCCCCGTTGTTGGTAGGGCCGCCCACCACGTAATAACCCTCGGCCAAATGGTAACAGAACAACCGGCCCTGCGGGTCGCGCAGGGGTTGCCGGACGGTTTGGCGGATGGCCCCGCTTGTGCCAATCGTGAGCGTGGTGACGCCCGCCGAGATGGCCCCCGCCCCCAAATTAGCCAGACACCCATCCGACGCGCCAATGAGCAGAGTTGTTCCGGCGAGCAGACCCGTGTGCGTAGTGGCCCCGTCGAGCAGAGGTTGCTGGTGGTTTGTCGGGACGAGGTCGGAAAGTTGATCAGCGGTGATGCCCGCGAACGACAGGGCCAGCCCGCTCCATTGGCGGTGTTCCTGATCGTAAAGGCCGGTGGCGGTGGCCAGTGAATAATCAATCTGGAACTCGCCCGTGAGTCGATGCCAGAGAAACTCTTTGATGCCTACAAACCGAGCGGCTTGTTTAAGTAAATCGGGCTGATGATGCCGCCAATAGGCCAGTTTGCACAACGGAATCATGGGGTGCATCGGGATGCCCGTTTGGTGGTAAATGGCCTGCCCCAGTGCGGCCTGATGCGTTCGGAGGGTCTGGGCCTCGGCCTCCGCCCGATTATCGGACCACAACACGGCATTAGTCAGCGGGTTGCCCTCCGCATCGACGGCCATCAGACTGTGCATGGCCGTGCTGAAGGCCACCATCTGCACGGTTCCGCCTGCCTTGTTTACCTCGTCCATCACCTCACGCATCACCTCGCCAAAGGCCTGCCAAATGGCTTCGGGTTGTTGCTCCGAATAGCCCGGCTGCGGCTGTTCGGTCGTGAGTGGGCGCGACGCGTGGGCCACAATCTGTTCGGTGACCGGGTCGAAGGCAAGAGCTTTGACGTTGGTGGTGCCGAGGTCAGCACCGATAATTAGGGGAGTGGGGTTTGGCATAATTCACAAAGCGAAGTGCTCAAAAATAGGTAAAACGTGGGGTTTCTACCCATTGCGCTTACATTTGATCTATGACCGACTTCTTCACCTTCCTCCGCGATCAGTACCCGAAAATACTCGAACAAATCACCACGCACCTGGGCCTGACACTGGCTTCGTTGCTGGTGGCCCTGGCGATTGGTGTCCCGGTGGGCATTTGGATTGCCAATCGGCCCCGGCTAGCGTCGGTGGTGTTGGGGGCGGCCGGGGTGTTGCAAACCGTGCCGAGCCTGGCCCTGCTGGGATTCCTCATTCCGACGCTGGGCATCGGCGTTGGTCCCGCGCTGGTTGCCCTGTTCCTGTACGCGCTCTTGCCTATTGTGCGCAACACCTACGTGGGCATTCGCGGGGTGAATCCGGCTGTGGTGGAGGCTGCGCGGGGCGTAGGCTTCACCGACCGGCAGGTGCTGTGGCGGGTTGAGTTGCCGTTGGCGTTGCCCGTGCTGTTTGCGGGGGTTCGTACGGCGGCTGTCATCAATGTGGGGGTGGCAACGCTCGCGGCCTACGTGGCTGCTGGGGGCTTAGGTGAGTTTATTTTCGGCGGAATTGCCCTGAGTAACACGCCCATGATGCTGGCGGGGGCTATTCCGGCAGCGGGTTTGGCCGTGCTGTTCGATTGGGGGCTGGCGTGGCTCCAACGCCGGGCCGAGGGACCATTGTTGCGAGGTAAACAGGGTCGGGCGGTGGGCATCGGGCTGCTGGCGGTGCCGTTGCTCACGGTCGCGGTGGCCCTTACACCGGGGCAACAGGACAAACTGGTGGCGGGCTTTGCGCACGAGTTCTACGGACGGGCCGATGGTTTTCCAGGTCTGCAAAAAACATACGGTCTGCAACTCCGCCCTCGACTCATCGATCAAAACCTGATGTATGAGGCCATTCACCGCAATCAAGTCGATATCATCAGCGGCTACTCGACCGATGGGCGCGTGCGGGCGTTCGATCTGGTTGTTTTGGAAGATGATAAGCAGGCGTTTCCTCCCTATTACGCGGCCCCGGTGGTGCGGCAGGCAACGCTCAATCGCCACCCCGAACTTGGCCCCACGCTCGACCTGTTGGCCGGTCGCCTAACCGATTCCGTGATGACTGCCCTCAACTACCGGGTCGATTATCTGCACGAATTGCCTGACGCGGTGGCTCGCGATTTTCTCAACCAACAGGGTTTGCTGAAACAATCTAAATCCGCGCACTCCTCATCCTCCGCTCCTCACCAATCACCAATTGTCATGGGGTCGAAGGTATTTTCGGAGCAGTATATTTTGGCCGAGATTTACCGGCAACTGATTAAACACCACACGGGCCTAACCGTAACGGCTCGAACGGGTCTGGGCGGCACCCAAATCTGTTTCGACGCGCTCCGCACCGGGGCCATCGACTTTTACCCCGAATACACCGGCACGGGCCTGCTGGTTGTTCTGCAACCAACGCCCACCGAGCTAGCCCGCCTGCCAATGCACCCTGACTCGGTGTATGCCTACGTAAACAGCCGGTTCCAAAAACAGTATGGCCTGCGCTGGATGGCCCCGCTTGGCTTCAACAACAGCTACTGCCTGATGATGCGACGCCAGCAGGCAGAGGAATTGGAGATTGAAACAATCAGTGAATTGGTAAGGTATTTGAAGCCCTGATTAGAACCAAATTAGAGACGTATTAGAAACTGATTACTAGCTATTTACAGCATAAAAATAGACTGCTTAAAAACCTATTTTGCCGAACTTCTGCAACGCTCGTTTCGTTATCAGAGTAACCTATACAACAACACTCCATTTGTTCGTTTTATAGACGGTTTGACCTTAAAACCAATTGAACATCAACATGAAAATCAAAGCCATAATTGCCAGTTTATTCGTAGCCGGAACGATGGTGGCCTGTGCGCCCGCCGTTACCGTAAAATACGACTACGACCCCAAAGTAAACGTTCGCCAATTTGCTACGTACCGCATTGAGGCCGACCGGCAGCGCAACGCCGATCCGATTGTGGGTAGCAACCTGAACCAACGCCGGATTGCCGACGCCCTCGACGTGTCGCTCAAAGGCAAGGGATACAAGCCCGTGCAGGAAGGCGAGGCCGACCTGATCGTGCGGTTCTTCACCGACTCGAAAGACCGTCAGCAGATCCAGTCGAACAACACGATGGGTCCGTGGGGTTGGGGTTGGGGTGGCTGGGGTATGCCGAATCAGGTCTACTCACGCAACTACGAAGAGAACCGCGTGGTTGTGAACGTATACGATGCCCGTACCAACGACATTATCTGGCAGGGCTGGGCCACGGGGCAGTTGAACAGTCGCCGGGACCGTGAGCGTGATGCCGCTTTCCGCGAAACGGTGACTGCCATCGTCAAGAATTTGCCCGAAAGTGCCGGTCAGGATTACGGCGCATCTCGATAAACTCTCATGGTTTAATGTGACCATTAGGCCATGCTGCCAGTCGAGATGGTAGGAAAACCTCTGGATTCGCATCCATTACAAGCCCCGGTTTTACCAGCCGGGGCTTTTTTTGTGGTCAGTAGCGAGTCGGGGGCAGACCTACTAACCCATATTATGTCATCAGGTCGTGGTTTTATTGGCTCCCTCGCGGTTGCCATTCTGCTGTTATTGGCAGGGATGGGGGCCTTATTGTTTGTCTCGTACAAACGCGACCAACAGTATGAGGAAGAACTGCGCGGGCTTCGCCAGATGCTTCTGAATCGAGAAGAACAACTGGACCGGATGAAAGCCCAAACGTACAAGCGAATAACCTTCCCCGATACGAGTTGGAACACCCCAGTTGACTCAGTCAAATCCGGGCTACCCAACCCGTAAGCCCCCCGGCTAGCCGTACCAATTGAAACCCTCCTGCAACGGCCAGTACCTCAACCACTGTGTTACCCGGCAACTCGCGGATAATGGCCGCCCGCGAATCGGCAGCGTCGCGCAGGTCGGCCGGGGCCGGGAGCGACACGCGCCGGAGCGATTTCCCCGCCGACTCCACCAAGCTGTTGGCTACGTAGCCCATGCGCCCGTCGGGTAGTTCGACGCGGAGCCATTCGGTGGTGCCACCCAGTAAGGTGAGGGCCGACGAGCGCGGTAATTCGTGTACAACGGGCGAATCGCCGTTGGGAGCCAGCCGGACCACAGCGCGGGTAGCGTTTATGCGTACGGAGTCGCCCAGGCGAGACGGTGCCAACGGGGTTTGCCGGGCTGGACCAAGGCCACGCCGGATGTAGGGCAAGGGGTCAACGGCTCCCTCGCCGAAGGTGTAAATGCCAAAATGCAGGTGCGGGGCCGTGGTTTGGGCGTTGCCCGTGTTGCCCACAAACCCGACCGTATCGCCCACCGACACGCGCTGCCCGTCGCGCACGGTCCAGCGGTCGAGGTGGGCGTAGTAAAGATTTTGACCGCGATCATTGTCAGACAAAAACACCACGTTGCCGCCTAGTTGATTGACGCCCACCCGCGAGATTATTCCGTTGGCTCCGGCCAGGGCGGGTGTGCCCCGTGGCGCAAATATATCGACGCCCTCGTGCCGACGACGGCCTCCATCGCGGGGCACCCCAAAGTAGCTGCTGATGTTTCGGCTGTCAAGCCCTTTCACCGGGAAACTAAGCACCGGCTCGCGGGTGATCGAGATCGTGTATCGCCCCGACCGCAGGAGTTCGGGCTGAATTCGGATTAAGTGCGTGCGGGTTCGGCGCACCTCCCACGTGAGTACATTGGTATCGGCTTTGGCCGACACGGTCCGGTCGGGTTGGTCCTGCTCGTCGAGGGCAAATACATCGATAAATACCAGGGCTTCCTGTTGGCCCTGCACCTCCACGCGCACCAGAAACTTGTCGCCCCGTTGCCCATTTATTCGGTAGCCGATGGCAAACGGGCGATTTGCTCCAAAATAGCCACTTTCGCGGTAGGGCACCGAGATGCGAAACGAGTCGCGGAGGGCGCGTTGACCGGCAGTCACCCAGTCGCGCCCGAGGGCCGTGCGGTTCAGCTTAGCGTCGGTAAGGGCGAGTTCGTACTGCTCGTGGGGCGATGCCGACTGGAACAATCCCCCGGCGGGACCAGTGCTGGTGCAGGCATTTAGTAGCCCAAGTGTGAAAAGAAGAAGAAAATTGTGAAGAGAACGTTTCATCGTTGCGCGTGAAAATCAGGGTTAAGCCCGATGTCCTAACGAACGTATAAACGAACGGTTGAATTATGTGAGTGTATAGCCGCGAATTGCTTTACACAACCTTCTGCCGGTGGTACATCAGCCGAGCCAGATAAGCCACCATCGCCAAGCCAATCAGGATGCTCAGAAGAGGAAGAAGCATAGCCATCAATGCCGACAGAACGTATACGCCCGTGCTGATGGCCAACCCTTTACGCACCATAATCACCCGAACATCAGACGAGGGCCGTTTGAGCAACCGCAAATCGGTCGTGGCGTGGTGCCACATGGCGTAGAGCGTAGCGGTGATGCTCCCGAACAGGAGCATCGACAAAATAGTAGACGCTTCGGTGGCCGAGGTCTGGATGTAGCGAGCCAGAATATTGGCCGAGAAGGGAATAAGGCAGGTTAAAAATAATAGTAACCCGTTCAGGTACAGAAACCGCGCGTCGCTCCGCCGGATTACGTTGAACATCCGGTGGTGATTCACCCAGATCGTGAAGATGGTTCCAAAGCTAAGCACGTAGGCAATGTAGGCAGGCCATTGCTGCAACAACGCCCAAAATAAGGTTCGGCTCGTGAAGTCGTCTTTTACGGTCGGGGCCTTCAGCTCAAACGTGAGCAGGGTAATAGCAATGGCAAACACCCCATCGCTGAAGGCTTCGATACGCACGGTCTCGTTGTCCTGAAACTGCTGGGGTGGTGTGGCGTTGGGCATCTTGGGTGATTAATCCTCGGGAAACGGGATATACACAAACCCGGCGAATTCTTCGTGAACGACAAACAGGCAACAGTATTCGTCGGGGTTTTTATAATGCTCCTTGAATAATTCAACCGACTCGGGGCCAATTAGTTGTCGCTGTACAAACTCGTCTACAAACGTGGCTCTGTAGTCCCAGGCGTTGGCCATTTCGGTGGCCCCAATGAGCAACTGCCCAATATCGACGGGACGCTGGGAAGCTGTAAACACCGGAAAATCCGAAAAGCCCCGCTTCCGAATTTGGTACGAAGCTTCTTTAAGCGCGTCGGCCACCAGGACAAAATCAGACGAAATCAACCCCATCAACCGCTTGTTGAGGTCGGGCGAGTTGGCATCGTCGAGCAGTACGTTTTCGTTGCTGTGGTGAATCATAACAGTGAACAGCGATCAGAGAACAGCGATCAGTAAGCAGCGAATGATGTTGATGATAGATAACTGTTCGCTGTTCTCTGATCGCTGTTCGTTGTTAAAATCGTGCGGCCAGCAGGAGTTGTAAATCCTTGAACCGCATATGGAATTTGCGGGCAATGTAGGCATTGGTCAACGTGCCCTTATGACAGTAAACGCCTTTCATGAACCAGCGGTTCGTGTACATCATCTCTTCGATGCCGCCGATGGTGCCCGTTTCGAGCAGGAAGGGCAAGAAAATATTGCTCAGGGCCATGCTTGCCGTGTGGGCCACACGGGCCGCAATGTTGGGCACGCAATAGTGAATCACACCGTGAACGTGGAACGTCGGGTTTTTGTGACTCGTCATGCGCGATGTCTCGAAGTTGCCCCCCTGATCAATAGCCACGTCGATAATAATTGACTCCGGTTTCATGCGGCTGATGGTGTCTTCTGTGACCACCACCGGGCTAAGGCCATCGTCGCCCCGGAGTGCCCCAATCACCACGTCGGCCCGTTCAACGGCTTCGCCGAGGGTGTCGGAGTCAATAATAGAGGTGTAAATGGGTTGCCCAACGGCGTGTTTCAGGCGTTGAAGTTTGTACAAGTGGCGGTCGAACACCTTGATGTCGGCCCCCATGCCCATAGCGGTTCGGATGGCGTATTCGGCCACGGTTCCGGCTCCCAGGATCACCACTTTGGTGGGAGGGACCCCCGTAATGCCGCCCAGAATAACGCCCCGCCCGTTCACGCTGCTCAGGTATTCGCCCGCAATGAGCATAACGGTGCTACCCGCAATCTCACTCATGGTGCGAATTACGGGCAGGCCCTCGCCGGGATCTTCAATGTACTCGTAGCCAATGGCCGTGATGTTTTTTTCGTTGAGCCGCTCAAAATATTTGCGCTCGTGCGAGGGCAGGTTGAGTGCCGAAATGAGCGTACTACCCGACTTTAAGTAGTCGAACTCATGATCGACCAACGGTTCCACTTTCAGAATTACGTTGGTATCGAACACTTCTTGTGGCGAGTACACGATTTGTGCCCCGGCCTCGCTGTAGTCGTTATCGGTGAATTTGGCTCCAATGCCCGCATCGGTTTCCATCACCACGCGATGCCCGTTGCGCACCAGAATCCTGACGGCTTCGGGCGTGAGGGCAATACGCTTTTCCTGATACGAAACCTCTTTAGGCAGGCCAATCAACAGGCTATGACGGTCTGCTTTGACCGCTGCGGGAGCCTCTTGCGGATACAGGGCCGTTTGCTTGGCCAATTCCTCAAATCCAGTCATACGATAGTGGCAAGGGGTTAGTGGTCAGTGGCGAGTAATTGTGGTCACCGTTCGTTTGCCGTCGGGGTCGGCGACTAGTTCAAGTTGATAATACGATACGGGCCACAGGGCCTCAATGCGTTCGGGCCACTCGACAAAGCAATACTGGCCGGAGTCGAAATACTCCTCTAACCCAATGTCGAGGGCCTCAGCCTCGTTGCGAAGGCGGTAACAATCGAAATGATAGACGGGTTCGCCAGTTTGGGTGGTGTATTCGTTGACCAGCCCGAAGGTGGGGCTTTGGACTACGCTCACCACGCCCACCGCCCGACACAGGGCTTTGATGAGGGTGGTTTTACCCGCGCCCATTTCACCCATAAACAACCACACCCGCGTCGGTCCGGCCTCGGCAATGAGTTGCCGCGATACCTCGTCGAGTTCGTCGAGCGATTGAAACGAAAGGGTCATAGCGTGAGAAGTTAGAACACAAAGATACGCTCAAATAACCGCTGTTAGCGGAGATAGTTTAGGGTGCGGGGATGTATCGGACCACCCCCTGTCCCCTCCTAAAACAGGAGGGGGTGATTCCAAAGGAATCGTTTATGGCACCCCCTCCTGTTTTAGGAGGGGGCAGGGGGTGGTCCACTAAAATCTCCCTCTAAAACTGAAAATAAATGAACTGATTGCTCGTGAAAACCCCGAATAAGTAGGTTACGAAGGCGATCAGGGCGAAGGTTAGCCCGAACCAGATGGTGTTGCGCGTGGGAATAATGAAATAGAACCGCTCCTTCCAGAACAGGAACGCGATTAGCCCGAAACTGAACCAAAGTTCGGTGCTGTTCAGAGCCGATTGGAGCGTATCGGTGGGGGAGAGGGTGAAAATGCGTTCTAGGATTAACAGGGCATCGGCTACCGAAACGGCCCGGAAAAACACCCACGTCAGCATCACCAGCACAAACGTGCCCAGCACACCAAGTACCCGTCGCGATGACGCAAACCCGGCCATTTGCTGCTGTTTGCTGCCTTTTTTAGAACCCGGAAAGTACTTGTCTTTCGCAATGTCGAGAACAATGTACAGGCCGTGCAACCCGCCCCAGATCACGTAGGTCCAGTTGGCACCGTGCCAGAGGCCGCTGCACAAAAACACCACAAACCGATTGAAATAGGTGCGGGCTTCGCCTTTGCGGTTGCCGCCGAGCGGAATATACAGGTAGTCGCGGAACCAGCTCGATAGCGATATGTGCCAGCGTCGCCAGAACTCCGAGATCGAATGAGCGAAGTAAGGTGTGTGGAAGTTGTCCATCAGCTTAAAGCCCATCACGCGGGCCGCGCCAATGGCAATATCAGAGTAGGCCGAGAAGTCGCAGTAAATCTGGATCGTGAAGAAAAACGTGGCCAACAGCAACGACAGGCCATTATACTGTTCGGGAGCGTCGAAGGCCGGGTCGAGGAAGAGGACTAGCCGGTCGGCGATCACACACTTTTTGAAGAAACCGAAGGCCATCTGCATCAGGCCCGCTTTCACCTCCTCAAAATTATATGCGTGGGGCTTGTGAAACTGATGCAGCACGTTCTGTGGACGTTCGATGGGACCGGCCACTAACTGCGGGTAGAACATCACATAGAGCGAGTAAATACCAAAGTGTCGCTCGGCTTTCTGATTTCCCCGGTACACCTCAATCGTGTAGCTCATCGCCTGAAACGTGTGAAACGACAGGCCGATGGGCAAAATCGCCATGTTGTCTTTAAACGAGTCAATGCCGCTCGTGCCGAACAACTTTATTACCCCAACAAAAATCCGGTTCACGCCCGTCGTTACGCTCTGCGCCAGGTTAGGCAGATTGAGCGCGTCGAACAGCAGGGCGATGTTTTCGGTGAAGAAGCCGAGGTATTTGAAAAATGCCAGGATACCGATGTTCGAGATCAATGACAGAATCAGCAGCCATTTGCGAGTCTTGCCCTCCGTTCGTTCAATCCAAAGGCCGGCAATGTAGTCGATTACAATGGTCAGAAACAGGATGAGGATGTAGGCGGGCTGAAACACCATATAGAAGTAGCAACTGCCAGCCAGCAGCAACGCCCACCGAAACCGGAACCTCAAACTGAAGTACAGAATCGTAATGACAACGAAGAACAGTAAGAATTGTAGGGAATTGAAAAGCACGTTTACAGAGATCAGAGAACAGAGATCAGAGAACAGAGAACAACGATCAGAGAACAGAGAACAACGATCAGAGAACAGATAGTGGGGTCAGTTGATCACTGTTATCTGATCGCTGTTCTCTGTTCTCTGATCTCTGACCGCTGATCACTGTATAAAATAACCAAGCCAGAGAGTTATCATTTTGAGTGGGTTGATACGGGTCGTCTTGAGAGTTGCAAATAGCATCTTTGCTAATTCATCAGCATCTCTGTACATACTGTCGAACACTTTTTCTTCTATGTAGCCTGTATCTTTTAGTAGGCACAACCAATATTTTGTTTCCAGACTCTCTTTGTAAGCTATCGAAATTTTAGAAGAAAAATCGGCTTTCGATATGCCTCCCTTTGCCTCTGCAACATTAGCCCCAATCGACGTACCACACCGTAACAATTGTTTAGAAAGAACAAACTCCCGTTTACTCTCACTTAAGAACTGATACGCTTTAACAATGCGAATAGCGAAAGCGTATGCCTTATCGTAGATAACACTGTCATCTTTCATACTATAACAGATCTGAAGATTTAGGAAATAAGTACTGTTCACTGTTCACTGATCGTTGTTCTCTGTTCTCTGTTCACTGTTCTCTGTTCAACAATCTCTTCTTTCACCACAAATAACGGCCTTCCTTTGACCTGAAAGAAAATTCGCAGCACATATTCGCCGATAATGCCCAGGGCTACTAGCTGAATACCGCTGAATAGCACAATCACGAACAACAGGGCCGTGAACCCCTGTGGTACCGTGCCGAACATGAATTTTTTGAAGAGCGTTTGGAGCAGATACACCAGAGCTATGCCCGTAACCAAGGCTCCCGTGCGGATAATGAACTTGACCGGAAACTCGCTGAAATTGAAAATGCCGTTATAGGCCAACTGACGCAGCATCCTGAAGGAGTATTTGGGCGTACCCGCTACCCGCTCGCTACGTTCGTAGCTGACGCCAATTTGTGTAAAACCAATCCACGACCGCATACCCCGCAAAAACCGGCTCTCTTCGGGCATTTGATTCATGAGGTCGATCACCCGGCGACTCACCATCGAAAAATCGCCGGAGTCGAGCGGGATGTCTACGTAAGAGATGTTTTTAAGAATCCGGTAGAACGTCGAATACGCAAACCGTTTGAATACGTTCTCTTTGCGCTTGCGCCGAACGGCATACACCACGTCGTAGCCGTTTTTGATGTGCTCATAGAAATCGGTGAGCAGTTCGGGCGGGTCCTGGAGGTCACCGTCGATGATGAGCACGGCCTCGGTGCCCCGTGCGGCTGCCATGCCCGCCGTAACCGCCGTTTGATGACCGAAATTACGGGCCAGCAACACCCCGTGGTAACGGGAATCGGTAAGGGCCGTGAGCCGGATCAGGTCGGCAGTGTTATCGCGGCTTCCATCGTCGACCAGAACCACCTCAACAGGATAGGGCAGGCTATCCATGAGGGTATTGAGCCGCTGAATAAGCGGGTTAAACGACTCGCGCTCGTTATAGAGCGGAGCCACGATTGAAATGCGCGGTTTGTCGGTCATCGATTTGTCGGAAGCCTTGCCAGGCATAATACAAAAATCCGGCCACCAAAGCCAATTCCATTCCGTACTCGAGTACATACTCCCACTTGTCGAACATGCCCAGGCCCTCATAGTAGGGTTGTCCTAATCGCCACCAGAACGACGGATGGATAGCGGCCAGGGTGTTGAATCCAACAAGCAGGCCCGTTGTTGACCGAATCTTGAAATCGGTGAGGGAAAACACCAGCGGCAACATAAACAGGTACGCGTAGTTGCTCACGGCGTTCTGTTGCAGCACCGTCATGCAGCCAAAGGCAACCATAAAAATAAGGGGCAACGTATCAACCAGTCGTTTGCCGTAAGCGCGTAGGCCGGTCAGGGTCAGAATAGTCATCGTGATAGCCATCATGATCCATTTCCAGAGGCCCCCATCGTCGGGAATAAGCCCGCCCAGGAGCGGATTAAGCACCGAACGCCAGTTGGGAGCTTTCAGATAATCACCCTCATGCAGTTGCTGTTCCATGAATAGGGTTCCGGTTTTCCAGTACAGAAACGCCAATACGGGCAGACCCAAAATGGCTAATCCGGCCACCAGAGAGGGTTTTTGCTTGTGGGGCGTCATGAAAAAGAGCGGGATAATCAGGAACACGAATACCGCTTTGGTTGACAGAAGGCCCAGAGCCAGCAGCAGCCCCCCCAAGAACGAATTTTGCCGTTTTTGCCATACCCAAACCGCCCAAAGCGCGAACAACCACAGGATCACGTCTTCCTGACCGCTGAACACGCACATGACAAACGGTATGGGTAAACTGAAATAAAACAGCACCCTGAATAGCCGTTGGCCCATGTTCTCGCTTCCCCGGTAGATGCGATACGTAATCACTACGGCCACCCACTCGATAAGCGTCATCACGATCACAACAAGCCGCATGTCGTTCCAGAGGTGCAACGGCAGGGAAAGCCAATAGCCATAGAAAGGGCTATACGGGGAGTACACATCCCGATAGGGTATCTGCAACTGTCGAGCCGAGTTGGCAATCGGGTAGTAATAATACTCGACGTCGGAGGTAGGCTGATAGTCGAGTATGAAGTACGTTAGGATAACAGGCAATAGTCTGAAAACCAGATAGAATAGTGAAATCCACGGTTTTTGATGCTGCTGCTGTAAATAGTCAGAAATGACCAGCCGTTTCCAGAGCAACACCGCAAGCCATACACACAAACCCGCCGAAACAGCCGTTTTTACAAGAACTATGAACATAAAATGTTGTGCCGGTTATTAACCGGCATGGCCGTAAGGCCAATTTTGTTTGAAGTGTAGAGTAGAGCCTAATCATTCATTCGGCGGGTTAGCCTGTTGGCTATGCCGGTTACTAACCGGCATTACTTTAAACGTCAAGATCACTAACCAAATCAACCCCGCCAGCTCAACCACCTGAATCCCCCAGTCGAGCGCGTAGACCGGGTTTTGGGTTAGCATCGACAGGCTCGTGTATTGGGTGTTGTTTGCATACACAATCATCAGAATAGGCTGTACGACAAGCAGCAGGTTTAGTACGGCAAATCGCAGCCAATGGGTGCGCGTGTTGCCCAGCACCACAAACACCAGGGCCATTGCCTGCGTGAACAGGTAGTAGCCCGGCGCACTTGGCAACAGCACCATAAACAGCCCAAACACAAAACAAAACAAAACCGGAAACGCCTGCCGATACCCCAGCCCCCGGTGTTGCCAGGCTACCCATGAGGCCCCCCCGATGGTGCCGATCAGGCCAACCCAGTTTAGGCTGGTGAGCGACACCTGCCCAAACACACTGCCCAATACAGGCCTTAACACGCTCACCAAATTGGGGGCCATGGCGTTGGATGTGTGTTGAATAGGCATCAGAAAGGCGTCGCCCATAATGCCGTACAGAATCAGCACCGAGGGTATGCCCACCACCAGCAAGCCGAGCAAATAATAGAACCGCTCCTGAATCAGGAAAAACAGGGGGATCAACAATACGATCAGCATAAACTTGATTGTCAGCATCCCCACACCCCAGATCAGCCCCGTCAGGAACGCAAATTGGCGGTTGCTCAGGCGAGCAGGCAGTGCAACCGTGAGTAACCCAAATCCCCACATCCAGATATCTTCTTCACTGCTCAGCACCATAGCCACAAACGGCAGCGGCAGCAGGTAATACAACACGTACCGCAGCAGAGCATCGGGCAGGGTGGGGCGCACAAAGCGAAAGGTGGCGTTGGCGATGACAAACTCGATCAGGGCCATCATCAGGATCAGGACCCGCGCATTGTTCCAAATAAACAGGGGCAACACCGTCAGGTAGGTGAACAGGGGCGCGTGGTACGACAAAAAATCGCGGTACACCAGCCCACCCTGCATGGCCGGCACGGCCCGTTCATAGAAAAACTGCACGTCGGAGCGAGGGTCCTGATCCAGAAGGAGGTATATAATCGCAAAGGGCACCAACCGGAAGGCCACAAACGCCAGCCATCGGGTGGCGCGTTCGTTGGCCTCGAACACGGGCAACAATCGCCGTTGCCCCGCCCATACGAGCATAACCAATCCCGCCAATGCCAGGCCAATGATTGTTTTAAGAAGAGATGTTGTGTCCAGCGAAATCATAATTTAGGAAGACGTTGGATATTGGACGTTAGACGTTGGACAAGAATCCAAAATCTAACGTCCAATATCCAACGTCAATAGATCTTCTCCTCCCGTTCCACAAAACTTTGATACTGTGTGGCCGGAATAAATTGGGGTTGTGTGCGGTATATAAGCACAATAAAAACTAACAGCAACGAGATCAGGAACGCCTGCATCATTACCATCAGAAAACCGAATGCCAGCGAACTACCCCAGCTTGGTACGCCCGTTTTGGGGCCAAAATCAGTGAAAAACCGCACAAAAAACACAATGCCAATGCCCGCAAACGAAACGAGTGCCAGGGTAATGCAAAACAAGGCAATCCGAACGGCGGTCGTGTCCATCAGCACCGACACCGTGCTGAGGCCGTGCAAAATGAGCGATACAAAATTCATCTTCGACTCGCCCGCCAGCCGCTTCCCGCGTTCGAGCGGAACAGCCGTGTAGGGCAACCGCGACCGGATTACCCCACCGGGGTAGTTGTTCCAGATCTCCGAAACGTGGGCCAATTTGCGTAATAACATGGGCGGCACCAAGCTAAAGTTACCGAACGCGATAGCCTTGCCTGTCAGCAACCGGAATGCGGTTTTGTATAACACGTAAAACACTCGAAACAGCAACCCTTCGCTACGTTTGGTGCGTTGAGCGAACACAATGCGGCCCGGTTCGGCCTCCGACGCCCGCACGAGCTGAGCCAGATCGTCAGGTTTGTCTTCGCCGTCGGAGTCCATCACAATCGTCGGGTAGACGTCCGGCTGATCGGCCAGGTACGACAACCCCAGGGCGATGGCTTTCTGATGGCCGACGTTCCGATACAGCCGCAAAATAGACAACGACCGACCAATATCTGTTGATAACGTTTGGTAATTCTGCGACGAACAATCGTCGACGATCAGGAATGACAACCGACTTAACAACGACGGCTCCACCACTTCCTTCATCCGTTCGAGCAACCGGTTGAGGGCGTCCCAATCGTTGAAAAGCGGAATAACAACATAAATGATGGCGGGTTGTTGTACCCTCGAATTGTCCAAAGCAGGTATTGATTGTGCCCGACAAAAATAGGGCTTTATCGGAATAGTCCTAGATGCATCTGTAGAATGCTTAGCGAATGGTTTAGATTGCTAACGTTTTTGTAGGGAACGACACCTGCACTTCATGAGGAATTGGCTTCTTATTTTTTTAATGTTCATCAGGAAAAAAATCTAAACAACCAGCCTGTACTCATGTTCTTCTAGCTGAATAGTGGATCTTTTATTTCAACGTTAATTTACAAACTAATGGCACAAACTGTGATCGGCATTTTCGATGATGCCTCTGAAGCCCAAACCGCCGTGCAGGAACTGATGGAAGCTGGTTTCTCGCGCAATAGCATTGATCTTTCGACCCAAAGCGGGTCGGACATGACGAATACAAACTCGTCGTCGTATGTAGGCACGGATCGGGAAGAGAAAGGCGGTATTAGTGGCTTTTTTGCGTCGCTTTTCGGCGACGACGATGATGACGATAACCGCCGTCGGCGCGACAATTTCACAACTGTCGGTGAGCGGCACTCAATCGTTACGGTTCATGCGATGGACAGCGACGAAGCCGAGCGTGCTGCTGATATCATGGACGACGCAGGTGCTATCGACGTGGATGAGCGTGCGCAGCAATACAGCACAGGTTCGTATGCTGCCGGTTCATCGGTAATGAACGCCGGGGTGTCTCCTGACCCACTTGCCCCTGCGTATGGTGCTACGGCAGGTGTAACGGGATACACAGATACCGACGTAACAAACCGCGACTACAACACGACAACGGGCGACACGGCTAAAATCGACGTGATCGAAGAAAACCTGAGCGTAGGTAAGCGGGTTGAAGAGCGTGGGGGTGTTCGTCTGCGTAGCCGCATTATTGAGCGGCCCGTAGAAGAGAGCGTACGCCTGCGCGAGGAGCGCGTTACGCTCCAGCGTAACCCGGTGAACCGCCCCGCTACCGATGCCGACTTCACGGCTTTCAAAGAAGGACAAGTTGAAATGGTTGAACACGTCGAGGTGCCCGTAGTGGCGAAAGAAGCTCGTGTAGTGGAAGAAATTTCGCTGGGCAAAGAAGTATCGGAGCGTGAAGAAACCATCCGCGACACCGTTCGCCGGACTGACGTGGAGGTAGAAAATCTTGGCACAACCACGACCGGAACAACTGGCTACAATACGACCGTTGATCCTGAGCGTGATGTGACGAATCGGTAATTTATTTGTAGAGACGCAACCCTTTGCGTCTCCCATGCGTCAGCCTTTTTCCAACATATTGCTGACGCACAGGAGACGCAAAGGGTTGCGTCTCTACAAGTTATACCCCCCCTGATATTGCCGCTTTACAAATTGGTTGGCGTAATCGAAGTTGGTGATACGCATGTTCTCGCCGTCCCAGAGTAGTTTTTTACGGCCGGGAAAATTATTACCATCGCGGTACATGTAGCTGCGGGTAGCCAGATTTCCCATCAAAACCGTTTCGGTTAGTGGCCCCGACTCATCGAACGACGACGAGGTGTAGGCCCCGTAGCCTTGTTTGCAGGCTTTCACCCACTGTTGCTGATGCCCATCAAACTTGCCTTCAACCAGGGGCTTTTCGGGTTCGGGGAGTTTCTTGCCCCCAAATTTTTCTTCGGGAAACAAACGCGGATTGTTCCCAAATAAGCCTGCCGTGAGCATTCCCTTTGAGCCGTAAAAAATCATGCCGCCGTTACGATCCGCAAACATAACGTCGTACGGAACTTCGTCAGGCACCTGTGGGCGGATGCCGCCGTCGTACCACGAAAACTTGATCTCCTTTACTCTTTTATCGTCCGATGGAAACGTTAAATGCACCACCGACGAGGGTGGGCAAACGTCGTCGAAGAAGGCTTCCTTAAAAAAATCGGCGTAGACCGCGCCCACGCTGCACTCTACCGACGTTGGGTATTTGAGCTTGAGCGCACGGAACGGTACGTCCATGAAGTGACAGCCCATGTCGCCGAGCGAACCTGTTCCAAAGTCCCAATAACCCCGCCACCGGAACGGCATGTAGGCCTCGTGATAATCGCGGAAGGGGGCCGTACCGAGCCATAGTTTCCAGTCGACCTCCGAGGGGACAGGTTGGGTTTCGCCTTTGTCTTTGGGCGATTTTACGCCCTGTGGCCATGTGGGGCGGTTAGTCCAGCAGATCACCTTATCGATGCGCCCAATCACCCCTTTCTGGATATACGTTTCTACTTGCCGGGTGGCGTCGCCACTGCTACCCTGATTGCCCATCTGCGTGACACACTTGTACTTACGGGCTGCTTCGGTCAGCATCCGGGCCTCGTAAATATCGTGGGTAAGAGGTTTCTCGACGTACACGTGCTTGCCTAGCTGCATGGCTGCCATCGCAATGGGTGCGTGCATGTGGTCGGGGGTAGTCACGATAACAGCATCGAACGACTTGTTGGTCTGATCGAACATCTGCCGGTAGTCGCGGAAGTAGGGGGCGTTGGGAAACTGCTCGCGGTATTTTTTCGACTGCCGATCATCCACATCGCACAGGGCCACGATGTTGTCGGTGCCACCATTGAAGGCTTGTTTGATGTTGAAATCGGCCTTGCCCCCACAGCCTACGGCGGCTATATTGAGTTTGTCGGAGGGGGCCACATAGCCCGGCCCACCCAGCACGTGCCGGGGGACGATGTGAAAGCCGACAGCGGCCAACGCGCTGTTTTTGAGAAAGTCGCGACGGAACATAATGAGTGAATTAGTGAGTTACCCCATTATCTGCCCCATTTTCATGGCAACGCCCATATCGCCCTGCACTTTGAGTTTGCCGGTCATGAAGGCCATCATGGGGTTCATATCGCCGGTGCCCATTTTTACGAGATTCTCGACCGTCACCTGAATGGTGGTGTCGGCCGCAACATCGTCGTTGCTCACCACGGCGGGCGACTGTTTGGCATCTATGAAGATTGGCCCCTGATCGGTAGCGATTTTGATAGTGGCATCGAGGCCGTCGGC
This sequence comes from Cytophagales bacterium, assembly GCA_004292855.1. GTDB lineage: Bacteria > Bacteroidota > Bacteroidia > Cytophagales > Spirosomataceae > Rudanella. Next base: position 25,914 of record RDXN01000052.1, on the reverse strand, counting down.
ATGAGCCGCCTTCAGGCGAATTTGGTCGGTTAGTTGTTCTAAGGTCATAGTTTTGTAACGCGGTTTTCGTTGACCGTGTTGTGAAACAAAACTATACCCGTTTTCTAAGGTTTCAAAAAGTGATGATACCAACTGATTCTATAGCCCCCAAACCCAAACGCTCCGATCTGCTCACGGTGCTGTGTATTCTAACGTTTTTAAGCTGCGCCATTGGTTTGGTCGACAGCATTACGTCGTACACCCAAACGCAGCAGGTGGCCCGCACCGAGCGCATTGACCGCCCACGGCGCGTGGACCCCAACGCCAAACCCGAATATTTCGAAGACCGCGTCAATGCCGACGACCCCATTCCCGGCGACCCGGAGTTAATTCGCCCGTTGGCGGGGGCGAGTTTTTTTTACACGCTGCTCGCACTTGTGGGGGCCGTGCTGATGTTCTTCCAACGGCGCGTTGGCTTCTTGGTCTACATTGTTGGCGTGTTGGTCGGTTTGATTGCCCCCCTTGTACTGGTCGGTGTGCAGGGTCTGCAAACGTCATTCGGGGTATTTTTTAGTTTGATTTTCGCGGGGTTGTATGCCCTGTGTTTGAAGGAGATGCGGTAAGTGCTGTACAATACGAGTATGTAGCTGTAGGTATTTCCAACACAATAAATGCAGATTCACGAACCCCATCGGGGTGGCATATCAATAGAATTTAGGGATTAATGAGTAGCAAAGCCCCATCGGGGCGATATGTAAAAGAGGGGTGTCTTCAAACATATCGCCCCGATGGGGCTTTTTTGCCAATGCGGACATTTCGGCTTCTATTGACATGCCGCCCCGATGGGGCTACGGAATCTAATTGCTAAGTCTTGCTAACTCCCCACAATCCAGATGCCCACGAGGCCCAAAATGAAATGCCGCCGGTCGAACGCCAGCATTTCGGCGCGAGTGAGCTTGAAGGATAGTAGGCGGATTAGAGCGGAAGTTAACATTTTCTAGGTGAGTTAGTTGTGTGCTGCGAACGATTCTCTGGTGAGCCGATAAACAAAGCAATCGTCGTCGCCGAAAGATCGTTGCTCGACAAATTGGAAACCGAGTCGCTCGTAGAAGCGGTGCGCCCGGTGGTTTGAGGCTAGCGGATCAATCAGAACGTCGGTGACAGCCGAATCGCTAAAGCACCGCTCCAGGGCCAAGGTCATCATCACGGTGCCATAACCCTTGTTCAGGTCGTCGGCCTCGCCGATCCAGATGTCGATAGCCCGGAGGTTTGGCCCAATATCGCCCCAATAGTGTGAATCTTCCTGAGATGGGTCGATAATCTGAATGAACCCGATGGGCCGCCCGTCGAGTTCGGCCACGAGTTGCTCACGCCAGAGCGGTTGGCGGGTCAGTTCGGTTTCCCAATCCCAATCGTCATTTGGGTCGGAGGCTACCGTGTGGGGTTGCTCGTCCCAATGCCTGAGTAGAGCCAAATCGTGTAGCGTGGCTGCGCGGAGAGAAATGTTCGGCGGATGTTGGTTCATGACGGTTTAGTACGGGAAGCCACCAATCGCACAATGCCATATAGCAGCAAGCCCGTGGGGCCGAGCATGAAACAAAACAAGAGGCACGGAATGAGAAACCCGTGCCGGATGCCGCGCTCCTGCCCGTCGCGGAGGAGCCAACTGCCCGCTACCAGATCGAACGCCAAATAATGCACCCACCCGGCCAAAGCAGGGCCTTTGTCGCCCTGACCCATGAGCGACATAACGCCCTGTAAGGTGCTGAACGACATGAAGTCGAGTTGCTTGGTGCCGGTGAACAGATAAGCCAGGTACATCACGGCCAACACCATCGGAATAGCGAGCGTACGGACGAGCCATTGCGTGACGTGCCAGCGCGGGGCAACAATCATGAGCAGCCATTGCGGGAATACAAGGGCATTGGCGAGGGTGAAAGCGGTTTCGGGCGTCATGGTTGGGCGCGTTGGGGATAGGACCAAACGCTCTGCAAGCTAAACAAAAGAGGAAAACAACCGCTTTTCTGGTCGTGATGGTCTCTTAAATGACCCCGCTTCATGCCATGTCAGCCCGCTCAACGATTAACATTCTGTGGTTCAAACGCGACCTGCGCCTGCGCGACCATGCGCCGTTGCGGGCGGCTGTGGAAGCCTGCCAATCGAACACGCCCCTGCTGTTGCTGTATTGTTACGAACCATCGGTGATGGCCGACCCAAACTACGACGGTCGGCACTGGCGATTTGTGCAGGAATGCTTGGTTGATCTGAATAAGCAACTCGCTGATCTGCAATTGATTACAGTAGTTGATCGTCAGTCCAACCCTACATTAACCGAGTGGTTGCCGTTTGTGTTCGACGACGAACCCGACCCCATTCCCGCCAACGCCGAACCGCCCGCCGTGGGGCCACAAAGACTATGGGTATTTCACCGCGAGGTACTCGACGTGTTGGATGCCCTGTCGGAGCAGTATACGATCAACACGATTTTTTCGCACGAAGAAACGGGCCTCAAAGTCACCTACGACCGCGACAAGGCCGTGGCCCGGTTCTGCCGCGAAAGGGGCATTGGCTGGCGCGAGTTCCAAAGCAACGGCGTGATTCGTAAACTCACCACCCGCTCCGACGAACTGGGCGACCCGTGGGCCGAGCGTTGGAAACAAACCATGCGTGCCCCGCAGCAACACCCCGACCTGCCCAATTGGCTACCCCTCGCGCTCGACCCCGATTGGTACGAGGCCCATCGCGGCCCCGACCTCCCCGCCGAATGGAGCAGGCCTGATGCCCGGTTTCAGCCGGGAGGTGAGTTCAACGCGCACCGCTACATGCACTCGTTCCTGACCGAACGCATTGCCCTGTATGCCAGCAGTATCTCGAAACCGCTCGAAAGTCGGCGGGGGTGCAGCCGGTTGTCGCCTTACCTCGCCTGGGGGTGTTTGAGTATCCGGCAGGCGTACGCGGCTCAGATGGCCGCCAAAGACGACGCCCTTGCCGAAGGCAAAAAAGGCTTGGCAGGGCAGTTTGCGGCCTTTGCGTCGCGGTTGCGGTGGCATTGCCATTTTATACAGAAGTTTGAGAGCGAAGACCGCATTGAGTTCGAGAACGTGAACCGCGCGTTCGACGCCCTGCCCAAAAACACTAACCCCGACCACTACCGGGCCTGGGAAACGGGCCGCACGGGCTACCCAATGGTGGACGCCTGTATGCGTTGCCTCACCCAAACGGGCTACATCAACTTCCGAATGCGGGCCATGCTGACCTCGTTTCTGACGCACCATCTGTTTCAGCACTGGAAGGAGGGAGGGCTGCATCTAGCCCGGATGTACACCGACTTTGAGCCGGGCATTCACTATGCCCAAATCCAGATGCAGGCGGGTATGACCGGCACCAACACGGTGCGCGTGTACAACCCCGTAAAGCAATCGCACGACCACGACCCGGCTGGCGTTTTTATCCGGCAGTGGGTGCCCGAACTCGCCAACTGCCCCACGGCCTACATCCACGAACCCTGGACAATGCCGCCCCTGGAGCAGGACCTGTACCATTTCCACGTCGGTACGGACTACCCCGCGCCCATCGTCGACATTGCGCAAACGGCCCGCGAGGCCCAGCTAAAGCTCTACGGCCCCCGCCGAACGGACCTCGGCAAAGCCGAATCGCAGCGGATTCTGGCCCAACACAGTATTCCGCGCAGCGGCCCCGCCCGGCCTCCCCGCAAGAAGAAACCCGCTACCAGCCAAAGCCAATGAGGGCGTTGAGTTGGAAGCTCAGCGTGCCGTCGGTTGGCGAGCGGAGCAGGTAGCCCGGTCCGGCGTTGATGTCGAAATAACCAAACCGCCCCAGCCGACGCTGTACGCCGTAGACCAGCGCGAACTGGGGTTCTGCCAGCTTTACGCTACGGTTCGTTGAGCGAATCCGGAAGCTCTCGCCCGTAGTCGTGTTCTGGAAGGTGCCCCTGTATATTCCTCCGGCATTGGCCCTCATATGTAGGCCAATATAGTCACCGGAAAAATTATTACTGCCGCGCCCTGCAGTTATACGTCGGCGTTGGGCGTAATAATGGCGAACACCCGTCTCTAGGACAAATTCGGCCCCTCTGGTTTTAATGGCTACGTTTACGCCATTCTGTGAACTGGGACTAAGAGGGTCGGGTGCTGTAGACTGGAGGTAATGTAGGTTCGTATGCACACCCGCCAGCACCGACCAGCCCGGCGAGAGCTTTTGTTCTACTGAAAGACCTAATGTGGTAGCCAGGCGAACTCGGGCCTGTCTGAAAAACTCGTAGCGATCCGAAGCAGGCCAAATCCCGACTTTGACCAGCGTGCGCTCCTCCACATCGGCGCGGGTAATGTAGCGTATAAACCGCTTGACCTCGATAGCGGAGATACGGGCATCTTCGGTGGTTTGCTCGGTGCGGAGCGAGTCGGTAGTTTGGGCCGTGGCGATGCGGGCAACGGTCAGGAATGCGAATAGAAAGTAGTGTGTGATTTTCATAAACAGGTGAAGTTTTATAGTCCAAAACCAACTAGCATTCTAAGGCCGAACGAGAGCCGATTAGTAGAACCCGTATAGGCTGTTTGGCCTAGTGCGTAAGCTAGTCCGGTGTGAAAATCGAAAAACCCCCATTGGCCAAGCCGTTTCTGAGTGCCCCAGGCTAAAGCAACAGATTCTCGCATGGCTTTTGGTTGATTATCAAAACTATAGCTTGGGTTTCTTAAACTATAATCGGCATAAAAAGGCACGCCTAATTTAGCCGTTAAGTAGTTGCCAACGAAGTTATTGCCCCCCCGCCCTTCCCGACTGCGCTTTGGCATACTGTAGTACCATCGTCCAAACAAAGCCCCGCCCATCTGGGCTTGCTCTATATTTCTGGTGCGACTGTAGTAGGCGTTGAAACTAGCTCCCACCGACCAAGCCAGAGCCAGCTTTTGCTCAACAGCAACCTCGTAACGAGACCCCAAAATCGGAATCCCAAAGAACCCGATTTTCACCAGCGTTTGCTCTTCGCGGTAAGCCCGCCAGAATTCTTTAGCCCGATACTGCCCCCGGTTGTCGAGCGGGCGGGCTAGGGTGCTGTCGGCTATCGTCGTTTGCTCTGTGCGGAGCGAGTCGGGGGTTTGGGCATAGGTGCTGTTGAACGCCCAAACGAGCAGGAGTAAAAGTTGGAAAGGCTTCATAGCGAGTTATTTGCTTCCGAGCGGAACGTCTGTTTTTGTGAAGAGCATCAGGTGCAGAGGGCCATATTTACTGGTGATCTGAAGGCGGGGCTTTTTGCCCGGTGGGCTGTAATTCAACAGTTCGGAGTCGTTCTTTCTGGTCCAGAAATCAGTTGTGGCATGGGGTTGATACAGTTGAGTTTTTATTGCCGTTAAGTCATACGAAAAATCGTCGAGGTTTTTGGGAAGCAGAGCCACCTCGGTCCGTTCGGCCGTAACGACGAGGGCATCCATCGTACCCGCATCGGGGAAAATATACAACTTCCCGTACCGGCTCTGAATTCGGTTGGTGCCGCCGAGGTCGCGCAGGATGATGTCGGCTTTTTCGGCGCGGCAAACGAGGGTTGTGTTTACGCTCTGCCCCTCCACATCGCCATACTCCGATTTGATCGTGAGCTTGCCCGTTAACTCGTTCATGTTCAGCTTACCATACTCGAACGTAACGGTGGTTTCGCCTGCCAGATCGCGCAGATTCACGTCGCCGAAACTGTTGTTGACCGTTAGTAAGGCCCGGTTCGGGATGCTTATTTCGTAGACGGCCTTCAACTGACTTTGCAGTTTGCCCGCCCGTTGCGGAATCACAAACCCGTTCGACAGCTCAATCACCGTCCCGTTAGCTTGCAGGGTGTACTGATGATAACCCACCTCGCGCTCGGCAACGGCCCGGTCGGTGTGTTTGGCCACGAGTCGCAGCCGGATACCCACCACTCCCCGGTTCCAGCCGCGCACCTGCACGTCGGCTTTGCGGGCGTTGATCGAAATACGCTGAGTAAGGCCGTCGGGGCAGGCGATGGTTCTCTCGACCACCTTCGTCACCACCTGCACGGTTTGGGCGTTTACCCGCCCCCGCACCCCGGCCATAATTCCCGCAATGAGCACGATATGGACAAACAGATTCTTCATGATTGCAAGAGCGTTACCAACTCCCGCGTGATTTCGGCGCGTTGGCTTTCGAGTTTGGTTTGTGCCCGGACCAGGGCGGGGTCGGCCCCGAATAGGGCGATTTCTTTACCCAGCCGGGCCTGTTCCTGCTTCAGCTCGACCAATTGCGAGCGCAGTTCGTGGACTTCGGGTTTCTGACAAACGGGCTTCTGTTCGGCACAGTGGCGCACGATAAAAGCCTCGTCCCGCCGAACCGACTCCGCTTGTGGTTGGGGCAGATCGGTGGCCTGAGTCTTTACCTGCTCCACACTGTAGGCTACCGTAACGCGCTCATCGGCAGAATTTTGATTCAGGTAGAGCCAGCCGCCAGCCAGCACCAGCATGGCCGCAACGGCCCCCGCCAGCCAGCTCACCGTGCCCAACGAACGCGTGGCCCCGCGCCCAATCTGCACCACCTTTGCATCGCTTAGTTCGGCCTCGACGCGCTCCCACAGGCTAGCATCAGGTTCGTATTCGGGCAACTGTTCAATGGCCCGGTTGAGGGTAGCATCGGCCTGAATGCGGGCTTCGATGCGGTCCCACAGGTTGGGGTCTGGTTCGTGTTCTGGTAAGTTCATAAGTCGTTTCCTTTCCCCAGTTTTTGCCTGAGCAGCTTCCGGGCGTAATTCACTTGTGATTTGGATGTGCCCTCCGAAATATTCAGCATCTGCGCTACCTCGCGGTGGGGGTAGCCCTCTACCTCGGCCAGCAGAAACACCGCGCGGCAACCGTCGGGGAGAGAGCGGATCGCCACGTCGAGTTGTTCGCCCGTAAGCGTGTCTGGCAGGTCGGCGGGTGGGTCGTGGGTGAGCGTGTCGAGCGGTTGGAACACGGGGAACAGTCGTCGTTGCCGCAGGGCCTGCCGAACCATAATCGTTTTGATCCAGGCCCCCAACGTCGATTCGTGCCGGAACCCACCGAGGTTCCGAAATACCTCCACAAATCCATCCTGCAAGGCGTCATTGGCTGCGTCGTAGTCGTTCAGCAACCGGAACACCGTACTAAACATAGCTCGCTTGTACCGCTCAAACAGCGTGCGTTGCGCCAGCCGCTGAAGCGACGGGGCATCCCGGTCGAGGCACTGCTCCACCAGGGCGCGTTCGGATATGTCGGGAGGGGTTGCCAAGCGGAACATACGTGCAGTTTAGGGACTTTCTATCCTAAAGTGTCGGGATGTCGGTAAAAGGTTGGAAAGGCGTAAAAAACATTCCGTTATTTTTGCGGCTTCATACACGAGGCCAACGGTAATGGCCTGTATACTATTGGTTCATGATTTTAAGCGAACAAGAACAACTCCGCCGACAAAAACGCGAAGAACTCATGCGGATGGGCATCGACCCGTACCCCGCCGAACTCTTCGACGTCACCCATACCACTGCCCAACTCCGCGACGCGTTTGCCAGTAAAACAAGCACCGACACGCAGGGGGGCTACGAATCGCAGCTTGATCTTTCGTCGGATGCCACCTTCGGGCAAGTGCGGTTGGCGGGCCGTCTGATGGGCTTTCGGATTATGGGCAACGCGTCGTTTGCCGAAGTGCAGGACTCCGCCGGTCGGATGCAGCTCTACTTCCGGCGCGACGACCTTTGCCCCGGCGACGATAAAACGCTGTATAACACGGTCTTCAAAAAGTTGCTCGACATTGGCGATATCGTGGGCGTGGAGGGCCATGTGTTTACGACCCAAACCGGCGAGTTGTCGGTCTATGTGAAGTCGTTCAAGTTGCTGACCAAATCGCTACGGCCCCTGCCCGTGGTGAAAGAGGTGGTGAACGAGCAAACCGGCGAAAAAGAAACCTACGACGCCTTCACCGACCCTGAACTGCGTTACCGCCAACGCTACGTGGACCTGATCGTGAACCCACACGTTCGCGACACGTTTATCAAGCGGAGTAAGCTGGTGAACTCCATCCGGCAGTTCCTAACCGACAAGGGATACCTCGAAGTGGAGACGCCTATTTTGCAACCCATTCATGGCGGGGCAGCCGCGCGGCCGTTCGTCACGCACCACAATACGCTCGACATGACGCTGTATCTGCGAATTGCTAACGAGTTGTATCTGAAGCGGTTAATTGTGGGTGGCTACGACGGTGTGTTCGAATTTGCCAAAGATTTCCGCAACGAGGGCATGGACCGGACCCACAACCCGGAGTTCACGCAGGTGGAGTTTTACGTGGCCTACAAAGACTACAACTGGATGATGGACACCATCGAAGAGATGGTTGAAAAGGTGGCTATCGACGTGACCGGCACCACCAAAGTGACCGTCGGCGAGAACGTTATTGACTTTAAACGCCCCTGGAAACGCCTGACCATGTTCGAGGCCATCGGAGAGTTCACGGGCGTCGACGTGTCGGACATGGACGAAGCTGCCCTGCGGCAGGTGGCCGAAAGCCGGGGTGTTAAAACCGACTCGACAATGGGCAAATCGAAGCTCATCGACGAGATTTTTGGCGAAGCCTGCGAGCCAAATCTGATCCAGCCTACGTTCATCACCGACTACCCCGTCGAGATGTCGCCCCTCACCAAAAAACACCGGGACAAACCCGGTTTGGTGGAGCGGTTCGAGGCTATCTGCAACGGCAAGGAGATCTGCAACGCCTACTCCGAACTCAACGACCCGCTCGACCAACGCGCCCGGTTTGAGGAGCAACTCGAACTCGCCAAACGGGGCGACGCCGAAGCTATGGCAATGGACGAAGACTTCCTGCGGGCACTCGAATACGGGATGCCCCCCACAGCGGGCGTCGGCCTGGGCATCGACCGGCTTGCCATGATTATGACCAATCAGCCGAGCATACAGGAGGTCTTATTCTTCCCACAGATGCGCCCCGAAAAGAAAGCCGATGTCTCGACCGAAGCCGATTTTGTGGCCGCTGGCGTACCCGCCCAATGGGTGCCCGCCGTGCAGCAATTGGGTTTTCTGACCGTCGCGCAACTCAAAGCCGCCAATCCCAACAAGCTCTTCAACGACCTTGGTGGTGTTCGTAAAAAGCTCAAAATGAGCGACGTACCGATGCCGAAAGTCGAGGAGGTGCGGGAGTGGGTAGAGTGAGGTAAGAATTGTTATCTTTGCTTGACTCGATTTTAGGGCAAGTGCTTTTTGTCATTCCGACCGGGCCGCCGGAGCGGGAACGAGGAATCTAATCCCCTTTCAGTCAACTTGAGAAGAGGCACAATAGATTCCTCGTTCCCGCTCCGGCGGCCCGGTCGGAATGACAAAAAGCACCTGTATAAATGCCTTTCAGCACACTTTTGGAACAATGACATCCGAAAACTATCTTGATCGTATCGAATTTCTGTTGGCAAAACGCACCGCACAGCTTGCTTTGCACACAGTTTTGCTCGACCAAATTCTGTCGGATGTTCAATCTATTGCGGAGAGACTGGTGGAGAAAAACGCAGAAATCCGTTTGCTCCGCGAAAGAATAAGTCAAAGTAGATGAGCACTAATTTCAAGCTCAACTTTGTTCACACCAACAATACGATTTTTCTTAGAAATCGCCCTTTACAAACCCCCTTAGCTTTCGAGCGAGTAAAACAGGAAGTAAGTAGGGGTCAGAAAGCAGGAAAACAGGCATTCATTGGCCTAAAAAGACGCCTGGAAGCGCGGTTCTCCGTAAGAGCCGCGTTTTTTTGTGTCTTACCGCAACCATGCAAACAGATACTAGGAAATTGCGTAAAAATTTTGTATTTTTACAATCTCAAATGCACCCCTTCGGTGCGCTCCTAAACCGCGTATAATCGCCTAATGCAGGAGGTCTTGAGAACATTTTAGGTATACGTATGACAAACGAATTGATCGAAAGCGACATTCAGGCTGAAGTAGTTGAGAAGGACTTTGATACCTCGAAAGTAACTGGCGACTATGGTGCCGACAGTATTCAGGCACTCGAAGGACTCGAAGCCGTGCGGAAACGTCCGGCCATGTATATTGGTGATGTGGGCGTCAAAGGATTGCACCACCTGATTTGGGAAGTCGTTGATAACTCTATCGACGAAGCATTGGCTGGTCACTGCGACACCATTTACGTGACGATCAACCCCGATAACTCTATCACCGTACAAGACAACGGGCGGGGCATTCCAACGGGTATTAACACCAAAACAGGTAAGTCGGCCCTTGAGATGGCTATGACGATGCTCCACGCGGGGGGCAAGTTCGACAAGAACACGTACAAGGTGTCGGGTGGCTTGCACGGTGTGGGTGTATCCTGCGTGAACGCCCTCTCGACAAAGACCCGCGTGGAGGTGCATCGGGAAGGCAAAATTTTCGAGCAGGAATACATCATCGGCGCACCACAGTACGACGTGCGGATTATTGGCGAGACCGACAAGACGGGCACGATTACCCAGTTTAAGCCCGATTCGACCATTTTTACCGAAACCGTTTTCCGCTATGATACCGTTGCGGGCCGGTTGCGCGAGTTGGCTTACCTGAACAAGGGGATTCACATCTTCCTGAACGATATGCGCGAACTGGACGAAACGGGTGCGCCCATTCGGAACGACGATTTCTTCTCGGAGGGTGGCCTCATCGAGTTTGTGAAGTATCTGGACGAAACCCGCCCCTCACTCGATGGTATGACGCCCGTGTACATGGAGAGCACCAAAGGCTCAACGCCCGTGCAGGTCGCGCTCGTATACAACTACGAGGCTTCGGAGAACGTGCTTTCGTACGTCAACAACATCAATACCCACGAGGGCGGCACCCACGTGCAGGGTTTCCGCTCGGCCCTCACGCGGGTGCTGAAAATATATGCCGACAAAAACGCCGACAAGTTCAAGAACCTCGGCAAACTGACCTTTACCGGCGAGGATTTCCGCAAGGGCCTCACCGCCGTGATTTCGGTGAAGGTAGCCGAGCCTCAGTTTGAGGGCCAAACAAAAACCAAGCTGGGCAATCAGGACGTGGTGAAGGCGGTGAGTCAGGCGATGGACCAACTGCTCGAAACCTGGCTGGAGGAAAACCCCAAAACGGCGCAGGGCATCGTGAAAAAGGTGCTCGTGTCGGCGCAGGCGCGGATTGCCGCCGAGCAGGCCTACAAGCGCATCATGGCCGACCGCAAGGACTTTATGGGGGGAGCGGGATTACCCGGTAAACTCGCCGACTGCTCCGATACGGACCCTGAAAAATGCGAAATATACCTCGTGGAAGGAGACTCGGCGGGCGGAACCGCCAAGCAGGGTCGCAATCGGGCGTTCCAGGCCATTTTGCCCCTGCGTGGTAAAATCCTGAACGTCGAGAAGGCCCTCGAACACAAGATTTACGAGAACGAAGAGATCAAGAACATCTGGACGGCTCTCGGTATTCGCCTGGAAAAGAAAGACGACGAGACGGTGATGAACCTCGACAAACTGCGGTATCATAAGGTTATTATCATGACCGACGCCGACGTCGACGGGAGCCACATCCGTACGTTGATTCTGACCCTGTTCTACCGGAACATGAAGGCCCTGATCGATAATGGTAATATCTACATTGCGCAGCCGCCCCTGTATTTGGTCAAGAAAGGCAAGGAAGAGCAATATTGCTGGACTGAGCAACAGCGTGAGCAGGCCGTAAAAACGCTGGCTGGCTCAGGTCGTGAAGAGAACGTACACGTGCAACGCTACAAAGGTCTGGGCGAGATGAACGCCGAACAGTTGTGGAGTACGACGATGGACCCCGACCGCCGGAGCCTCAAACTCGTCACGATTGAGTCGGCAGCCGATGCCGATCACGTGTTTTCGACCCTGATGGGCGACGATGTGGCTCCCCGAAGAGATTTTATTGAACGGAACGCCAAATACGCCCGCGTCGACGTTTAAGTATAGAATTGATGAAGAAGCGGGCCATTTCGCCCGCTTCTTTGTTTATCATTTGTCAGTAAATTTTAGTGCCCATGATCCGCAAAATCCTGAACCGATTCACCCAACCCTCAAAAAATTCGCCTGAAACTGATTCGATGGGTATGGCAAAAGTTAGCGAGAAAGTAAGCAGCGTCATTGATCAAAGCGACTACCTGAGTCGTGATTTGAGCTGGTTGAAATTTGATGAACGTGTGCTCGATCAGGCTCGTAGCCCACACCGGACGTTGATGGAACGGCTAAAGTTTTTAGCCATTACAGCCTCCAATCTGGATGAGTTTTTTACCATCCGGGTCGGTAGCTTGTACAACTATCTGGATTATCATAAACAGCGGGTCGATTATTCGGGTTTGCGCGAGGTGCCCTTTCGGAAGGCTCTGTTTACGGCCATGCAACAGTTCAATGTAGCTCAGCAAGAGGTATTTACGAATGATTTGCTCCCCCAGTTCCCCAAGAATCAACTTCGTATTGTAGGCCTCACCGACCTCACTCGCAACGAGCAGGCGCAGGCCAACGACTACTTCGACCGGACGATTTACCCGACGCTCACGCCCATGCTCTACGACTACACCCACACCTTCCCGGTGCTGCTGGCGAAGGTGCTGATTTTCGGGGTCGTGACGCAGAATACAGATGCCAACAGCGACCGCAAGGTGATGGAAGGCGACGAAGACGACCGCCAACGGTTGTCGTTTGTGCAGATTCCGGCCAACCTGCCGCGTTTCATGACGTTCGATAAGGCTAGTGAGGTTTTGTTTTTGCCCATTGAAGAGATTGTCCGGCACAACATCAAAAAGCTCTACCGCAACGTTGAGATTCTGTCGGCTAACCTGTTCAGGATCACGCGTAACGGCGATTTTACGCTCGAAGAAAGCGACGATGTTGAGGTTGATTTTATTGATGAGGTGAAACAGAAGATCAAAAACCGGCGGTTGGGGCGTGTGGTGCGGGTCGAAATCGAAACCGTCGATCATGAGGAACCGGGGGTACAATGGATGCTGAATCTGCTCAAAAAACGCTGGGAAATCGACGATTATAACCTGTTTGAAGCAGCCTCGCTGATCGACTTCACGAGCCTGTGGCAGATTATCAAAAACCCGGAGTTCAAAGACGACATGCCCGTGCCGCACCCGCCCGTGCCCCCGGTGGGCCTGCAACGGGCTGGGTCGAGCCGCGACAAGATGGCCGATATTTTCGAGACCATCCGCGAACGCGACCTGATGTTGCACCACCCATTTAATAACTTCGAGCCGGTGGTTCAACTGCTGGAGCAAGCCGCCGAAGATCCCAGTGTACTGGCTATTAAGCTGACAATCTATCGGTTAGCGAAACAATCCCGCGTAACCGAGGCCCTGCTCAAAGCCGCCGAAAACGGAAAACACGTGTCGGTGCTGTTTGAAGTGAAAGCCCGTTTCGATGAAGAGAACAACATCCGCGAAGCTCAACGATTGCAGCGGGCGGGTTGCTTTGTAATCTACGGTATCAGCAGCTACAAAACCCACACCAAGCTACTGCTCGTGGTGCGGAGCGAGGGCGACCGCGTTGTGCAGTATGCTCACCTGTCGAGCGGCAACTACAACGAGGAAACCTCCAAAATGTATACGGATATTGGCTTGCTTACGGCCAACGAGGTTATTACCCGCGACATTGCCGAGTTCTTCAACGTCATTACGGGTCACTCGCTGCCCAACCGGTATCAGTACCTCATTACGGCCCCGCGCAACATGCGCAAGCAGTTGATCGAACTGATTCGGACGGAGGCCGACAACGCTAAACAGGGCGTGCCGAGCGGGGTTTGCATCAAAATCAACTCGCTCGAAGACAAAGCCATCATGGACGAACTGTACAAAGCCTCCAAGGCGGGTGTGCCCATCCGGCTCATTGTACGGGGCATTTGTTGTTTGCGACCCAAGCGGGCGGGCCTGAGCGAAAACATCACCGTGCGCTCCATTGTGGGCGACTACCTCGAACACACCCGGATCTTCTATTTCCATAACAACGGCAAACCCAAAGTATACGGCGGCAGTGCCGACCTGATGGTGCGCAGCCTCGACCGCCGGATCGAATCGCTGTTTTTGCTGGCCGACGAGCGCGTACAACAACAGGCGATTCATATTCTCGACTACAACCTGCGCGACAACGTGAATGCCTATGAGCTAAACGAAGACGGCACGTACACAAAATGCGAAGTGCCTGAAGGAGAGGAGCCATTTAACATTCACAAAAAGTTCTTCGATGTGAACCTGTTCGACGTCATGATGGCCCGTTTATTCGAGGGTGAACACGCCGAAAAACCCGCCCCGGAAATCCATCTCGAAGAAAGCGAAGAACGAGCCATTGCCGACATTTAAGCCTATATTTACCCCATGCTAGAAACGGTCAGAATGCACATCCCGGAAGACCTTCGCATGAACGACGATGAGTTTTTCCGCTTCTGTCAGGATAACCCTGATCTGAAATTCGAGCGTCGTAAAAACGGCGATATTATTGTTATGGGCCAAACAGGCAGCGAAACGGGAGCCAATAACTCTGAAATAAATGCGGATTTCGTGCTTTGGAATCGCAAAGTAAAGTTTGGTAAAGTGTTCGACTCGTCGGCGGCTTTCCGTTTGCCCGATGGCTCTGTGATGTCCCCCGATGTGTCGGTTATGTCAATGGAACGGTGGGAGCGATTGACCGCAACGCAACGGAAGAAATTTGCGCCCGTTTGCCCCGACTTTGCGCTCGAACTCCGCTCACAATCGGACCGGCTGAAAGACTGTTTTGAGAAGATGGACGACTGGATGGCCAACGGTTGCCGATTAGCCTGGCTGATTGATCTCGACGAGCAAAAAACATACGTGTATCGACCCGCTCAGGAGCGCGAGGAGATAGCAGGCACGCCCGTACTTTCCGGCGAAGACGTGCTGCCGGGTTTCGCGCTCGATTTAAACCTGTTGGTGCAATAATCCCGGTTGCGGTGTATCTTCGCGGGCTTTCGGGCCAAACCGTAATCAGATTATCACTGCATGGAGCGTTTCACCGGCATTATCGGCATCGTACTTATTTTGGGCATTGCATACGCAATGTCGAACAATCGAAAAGCAATTAACTACAGAACGGTAGGCGTCGGGTTGGCTCTCCAATTCGGGTTTGCCGTTTTCGTGTTAAAAACCACCATCGGACAACAGATTTTCCAGACCATCGGCTACTACGTGGAGCGGTTGCTGGGTAAGGCCTCCAAAGGGGCCGAGTTTGTGTTTTCGCCCCTCGTCAAGCCCGACGTCCTGACAAAAGCCTTTGGGCCGGGCAACAACTTTATCTTCTTCTTCTCGATTATCCCGACCATCATTTTCGTGGCCGTGCTTGTGAATATTCTCTACCACGTGGGCCTCATGCAGCGGGTGGTGGCTGTGATGGCCCGCGCCATGAAGTGGCTCATGGGCGTGAGCGGAGCCGAGGCCCTGAGTAATGTGGCCAGCACGTTTGTGGGTCAGGTGGAGGCCCAAATCATGGTCAAGCCCTACCTCAAAACCATGACTAATTCGGAGCTTCTCGCGTCGATGTCGGGCAGTTTTGCGTGCATAGCTGGGGGCGTGTTGGCTGTGTATGTCTCGTTGGGCGTACCCGCTCCATACCTGTTAGCGGCCAGCATTATGGCGGCTCCCGGCGCGTTGGTCATCAGCAAAATCGTGTTTCCCGAAACCGAAGTATCTGAAACACAAGGCACTGTTCGGGTGGAGATCAAAAAGAACCACGCCAACCTGCTCGACGCCATTGCCGCCGGAGCCAGCGAGGGCCTCAAAGTCGGTTTCAACGTGATTGCCATGCTCATCGGCTTTATCGCGCTCATTGCCCTGCTCGACAGCATCCTGTTTCGGATCGGTTATTATGTTTTAGGAATGGACAACTTAAGCCTTAATTACCTGTTAGGCAGTTTGTTCTCGGTGTTTGCCTGGGCAATGGGCGTACCAACCAAAGACATCCAGGTGGCAGGGGCACTGATGGGCACTAAGATGGTGGTCAACGAGTTTGTGGCCTATCTGGATCTTGTCAAAATCAAGCAAACGCTCGACCCTAAGACCATTGCCATTGTGAGCTTCGCGCTTTGCGGATTCGCCAATTTCTCGTCCATCGCCATTCAGGTGGGTGGGATCAGCGAGCTTGCGCCCAGCCGCCGGAGCGACCTCGCCAAACTCGGCTTCAAAGCCCTCATCTGCGGCACCCTCGCCAGCTACATGTCGGCCACGTTGGCGGGGTTACTTCTGTAGTATGTAGGACGGGGCCGCCCGTGCGGTGAGGAGTTAGGAGTTGCTGACGCACGAAAAGTTTGCGCCAGCCCTCCTCACTTCTCTCTCCTCACCGCACGGGCGGCCCCGTCCTACATACTTCACTTAAGGGTACATCGCATTCACTGTGGCCACATCCTGTGGGGAGAGACCATTCCGTTGAATAGAGTACAGCGAACCGTCTTTCCGGGTGATGGTTGGTTGCCCGTTGCTCGAAAAGTCGAACGGGCTGTACATCATAATGGAGCTAAAATCCAGCGCAGTACCGTGATCGAAACCATCGTAGCCCATTTGCGGGTAGGTCTGAAAGTTGTATTCGGCCCCCGGCTGAATGTTCTGGAGATGCACGATAATATGGTTATCGCGGTCGGCCCGGCTTTGCTCGTGCCATAGGCCCACCGTGTGGCCCAACTCGTGAACGATGCTACCGAAGGAGCAGCTTGGGCTGAGCGTTACATATTGCTGCACCCCCACACGCCCCACATTGGCCGAACAGCCACTTCCCCCACGGATCAGCACAAAAGCCCGCTCGTTTGTGCGTTGCACGAACCGAATCGGCGTCATGCTTTGCCAATGGGCAATGGCCTGTTGAACCAGACCCGGATTAGGCACCGAGGGGTCCATCTGGTAGATCACCGTCTTGTTGGGCCACTTCGCCGATACCCGCGTTCGCCCCGTCGACTCGGAGCGGGGGAGGGGTTCATCGGAAAGGTCGTGCGGGTGCAAAATCATGTCCCCATCAATTACGGCTTCGCCGTTGATAGCCTGGTAGCGCACTTCGTTGTTCAGCCAAAATCCCTTTAGCCAGGGACCTGTTTCACCTGGGTAGGCCCGTTCGGTTTGTACAAATACGCTGTTATCTGGCGTAGGCAAGACGAACTGATCTTGGGGTGTGCAGCCCACTACGTAACTCAATATGGCAAGCATACTGAGTTGATAAATTTTCTTCTTCATAACGTTTTGTTTGTTGTTTACTTTAGAACCTTTATTGTAGATTCTTCCATAAATACACCGGACTAGATTGTGATGTTTATACATATGAGTTAATGGAGCTTAGTGAATGTTAAACAAAATGTCATTTTATCATTCAAAATATCCATTGACAAAACGTATGCCAGATCTGAGTATTTATCCTTGGTTACTATGAAAAAATGTTGTTAATACATTTAATTTCTTTAGTGGGTAACTAGCAAAAATTCTTTTTGGAAATATTAGGCATACTACCCGCTTTACGGCAATTTTATCTTTTAAAAAGTCAACATAGTTCATTCGATGTCAACAACGAAACTTATCCCCCGTACTGGCTCTGCGCAGGAGCCACCCATGCTTATTAAAAGTTTACTGGCGCAATCGCTCAAATACGAGCCAAACCGTGAAATCGTCTATCGCGACCTGTTTCGGATGAACTATCGCACGTTCAACGGGCGGGTCCGGCAATTAGCCAACCTGCTTGGGCAGTTGGGCGTTGGGGCGGGCGATACCGTGGCCGTGCTCGATTGGGATAGCCATCGGTATCTGGAATGTTTCTTTGCGGTGCCGGGCATTGGAGCCATTCTACACACGATCAATGTGCGTTTGTCGCCCGCGCAGATTCTGTACACGATGAATCATGCCGAAGACCGGGTTGTGCTGGTGCATGAGGATTTTTTACCAATTATCGACGCGCTGAGGAGTCAATTGACTACTGTAACAACCTACGTGGTTATCAGTGATAAATTTTACACCGACCCCGGCAGCGTTGTGGTTCCCGAGGGTTTTGCCGGTGAGTATGAGACGCTTCTGGCCGGTCAGTCGGACCAATACGAGTTTCCTGATTGGGACGAAAATAGTTGGGCTACTACGTTTTATACGACTGGCACCACTGGCAACCCGAAGGGGGTGTATTTCTCGCAACGCCAACTATTTATGCACACAATGGGTCTGATGACCTGCGTGTCGGGGTATGAGTTTGTGTCGTTCAAGGGAGCGCAGGACGTGTATATGCCTATCACACCCATGTTCCACGTACACGCCTGGGGATTTCCATTTTTGGCTACGATGCTCTCGGCCAAGCAGGTGTATCCCGGTCGGTATGAGCCGGAAATGCTCCTGAAACTGCTTCTGAAAGAGGGGGTTACGTTCTCGCATTGCGTTCCCACCATCATGACCATGCTCGTGAGCAGCCCGGCAGCCAAACAGTTTGCGGCCCAGTTGAGCCGTTGGCGGGTCATTATTGGCGGTTCGGCTCTCACAAAAGGGCTGGCAAAAGCCGCTTCAGAGTTGGGTATTCAATTGTCGCAAGGGTACGGGATGTCGGAAACAGCCCCCATCATGAGCCTGACGTATTTGAATGAAGAAGAACGCCAACTTTCGCCCGACGAGCAGGTAGATTACCGCACACGGGCCGGCCGCGTGGGTCCATTTGTGGAAATGCGCCTGATGGACGACGAAGGTAATTTTGTACCCCACGACGGGCATTCGCTCGGCGAAGTGGTGGCGCGTGGGCCGTGGATGACGCAGGGCTACTACAAAGAACCCGAACGGAGTGAGGAACTCTGGCGCGGGGGATGGCTCCACACAGGCGACGTGGCGAGCATTACGCCCGACAACTGGGTGATGATTGCTGACCGCACCAAAGACGTGATCAAAACCGGGGGCGAATGGATATCGTCGCTCGAAATCGAAGATCTGTTGTCGCAACAAGCCGGGGTAGCTGAAGCCGCCGTGGTGGGATTACCCGACGAAAAATGGGGTGAGCGACCCTATGCTCTCATCGTGGCCAAAGCCGGTGCTGACCCCTCTCCCGACGCGATCCGGGCGGCTCTGCAAGCCAAAGCCCAAAACGGCGAGTTGAACAAATGGTACGTACCCGACCGCATTGTACTCGTGCCGGAGATACCCAAAACGAGTGTCGGGAAAATAGACAAAAAGCGCATCCGCGTCGAAATGCGGGATTTATTAGTCGGTAGTTGACAGTAAGTAGTTGGCAGTAGTTGGCGCAAGAGTTGCCAACTGCTCACTGCCAACTGCTTACTGTCAACTGCCAACTGCTTACTGTTCACTATGATACGAATTGGCCTCCTCTCCGACACCCACAGCTACCTCGACGAGCAGGTGTTTACCTATTTCGACTCGTGCGATGAACTCTGGCATGCAGGCGACATTGGTGCGCCCGATGTGGTCGACCGGCTGCGGGTGCGGTGGCCGATGCGGGTGGTTTGTGGCAATATTGACCGGGAAACCTCGGAGTGGCCGTCGCATCGGCGGTTTGAACTGGAGGGGCTGGATATTTGGATGACGCACATTGGGGGGGCACCACCGAAGTACAACCCCATTGTGCGTCCTAACCTGCAATTGAACCCGCCTGATATTTTTGTGTGTGGGCACTCGCATATTCTGAAAGTGGCTCGCGACCCAGTTCTGTATGGGCGCACCACCCACCGGATTCTGTATCTGAACCCCGGCGCGGCTGGTAAAACGGGTTTTCATCAGATGCGAACCTGCCTGCGCTTCACGCTCGATTCGGGACAAATTCGCGACATGCAAGTAATTGAGTTAGGAAAACGCTAGCCCCTGTTGGGGGTGGTTAAATGCAAAAGCCCGCTTTCGGCGGGCTTTTTGTTCTGTCGTGTGGCAACCTACGCTTTTTTCACGTTCGTTGCGCTCAATCCTTTGCGACCTTCAACTACATCGAAGCTGACGATGTCATTCTCGTTGACTTGGTCAATTAGTCCCGTAGCGTGTACGAATACTTCGGGGCCACCTGCATCGGGTACGATGAAACCATACCCTTTTGACTCATTGTAGAATTTTACTTTACCGGTCTGTGCCATTAGAAATTAACTGTTAACAAAAAAAAATTACGCTTCACTGTGTAACAACAGACCTAACGCCATTCGTGTTCGTTTTGAACCGGAACCTCGTCCAGTGTACGGGGTTGACAGCTCAAGAAGGTCGCCCAATATCGGTGCTTAATCTGTTCAGCGCGGTAAAGTAGTGATTTTTCGACCGAACCATCACTATTCGCATGAAAAAATTTGAGGGATACGCTTGTTAGACAGGGATTTGCTCAAATTTTACCGATGCCACCCCCTGCTCATTCTTAAATGCGGTTCGTGGTCGTATGTTCAGTGTTTGGAACAATTGCGCGTCGGCGTCCGTGTCGGGGTTGGGGGTGGTGAGGAGTTTGTCGCCCGCAAAAATCGAGTTGGCACCAGCCAGAAAACACAGGGCCTGCTCTTCGGTGGTCATGCGTACGCGCCCTGCCGAGAGCCGCACCATCGCTTTCGGCATGATAATGCGGGCGGTGGCAATCATCCGAACCATCTCCCAAACCGACACCCGCTCCTGATCTTCGAGGGGTGTTCCCTCTACCGGCACGAGCGCATTGACAGGCACCGACTCGGGGTGTTCGGGCAGGGTGGCGAGAGTGAGCAACATGCCAATACGGTCGTTGTGCGACTCGCCCATGCCGATAATGCCCCCTGAACAGACCGAAATACCCGCCTGCCGAACGTGGCCCAGGGTGTCGATCCGGTCGTCGTAGGTACGGGTGCTGATGATGTCGCCGTAGAATTCCTCGCTTGTGTCGAGGTTGTGGTTATAGGCGTACAGGCCCGCGTCTTTGAGCTTCTGCGCCTGCGAATCGGTGAGCATACCGAGTGTACAGCACACCTCCATCCCCATCGCGTTTACACCCCGCACCATGTCGAGCACTTTGTCGAAGTCGCGGTTGTCGCGGACTTCGCGCCAGGCGGCCCCCATGCAAAACCGCGAACTGCCCGACGATTTGGCCCGGTCGGCAGCTTCGAGTACCTCGTTCACCTCCAGCAGTTTATGGGTCTTGACGTGGGTATGGTACCGGGCGGCCTGCGGGCAATAGGCGCAATCTTCGGGGCAACCGCCAGTTTTGACCGAGAGTAACGTACAGACCTGCACTTCTTGCGGGTCGTGGTGTTGGCGGTGAACGGTTGCGGCCTGATAAATAAGGTCCAGGACGGGTGAGTTATAAATAGCCGTGATTTCGGCGCGGGTCCAGTCAGTACGGAGTTGAGACATTGAGTGGCTGATAGAACGTAGATTGTTATGATTAACAATGATCTTATTTCACCATAAAAATCATAATGATCTGCGTTCCATTGGTTCGTGAAAAACAAAGGTACAAGCCTCTGTCAGACTGACCAAATCAACCGCGCCACACCA
Organism: Cytophagales bacterium; assembly: GCA_004292855.1. Classification (GTDB taxonomy): domain Bacteria; phylum Bacteroidota; class Bacteroidia; order Cytophagales; family Spirosomataceae; genus Rudanella. The sequence goes on along the minus strand of RDXN01000052.1, from coordinate 4,503 downwards.
ACACCTGAATCGGCGGCACCGTAGTAGACCAAGACAGAGCCGTCCGACTCCGGCACCCAGCCGTTGCAAAAGACCACATTTGGGAAGAAACCCTTCCGCTCCCAGGGCAGGTCGGGTGTGAGCAGAGGCACGGTGGTGCGGGCTAGAATGCGGGTGGGATTGTGCCGGTCGAGCAGGGCCAAGCCGAGACCATAGGCGTGCGAATCGTCGGCACCGTGATAGCAAACGAGCCAACCCTCGTCGGTCAGGATGGGTTCGGGACCGGCCCCGATTTTGAGCGTTTCCCAGGCGTTGGCCGTTGGCCCGAACAAAAACCGATGGTTGCCCCAATGCACCCCATCGACCGAATCGGCTAGCCACACGGAGGGCTTTCCAATTTCGGAAACCATTGGGCGGTGCAGCATCAGGTATTTGTCGTTGATGCGATCCGGGAAAATGACCACATCTTTGTTGGGTGGGGCCAACACCAGTCCAACGCGCTCCACATTCCGAAAATCGCGGGTTTTGGCCAGCCCTACTGCCGGTCCGTGTTCCGAAACCGCCGTGTATGTAATCCAATACTCACCTTCCAGAAACGTGATGCGGGCGTCCTCAATACCAAACGCTTCGTCGGCGCGGGCCGGAAACAAAAACGGCTTCGGGTCGATTTGGAAGTTGATTCCGTCGCGGCTGCGGGCCAAACGCAGGTGACTGATGGATGTCAGATAGACCTTTTCGGTGCCATCGTCGGCGCGTAGCCGGACCACACGCGGGTCATAATCGTAATCGGGTTCACGGAAACGCTTGATAACCAGTTGTGGGACACCGTCTTGTTCTTCCAACACCGGAATTTGAAGCCAGCCGGTCGTTTCATTCTGGGGCGTTGGTCCTTCAGCTACGCGTAGAAGCAGGATAATTTCGTCGCCGAAACGGGTGGCCGCCGGATTAAATGCGCCCAGCACCGTGAAGCCCTCAACGGCAGGTTGCACGTCGGCGGTGCGGATAATAGGTTGGTCGGTCAGTCGGGTTAGTGTGTAGTTTTTCATGTTGTTGAGTGCATGGGGCCGTTGGCTCAATTCTTCTAACGTGCCGGGGTTAGCAACGTTATGCCCCTACAATCGGACGATTGCCTTTTTTGTTTATCAAACCAACAAACCAACATGAATACTCAAGACAACAATGAGGACGTTCTCGACATGAATACCGGAGGAGCCGAGTACGAAGAGGAAGGTTCTGGCGCAACAGCAGGCTACGGGGCCACCGACCCCGGAACGCCGGACCGCGACGCAGTAGGCCGGGGCGACGACATGGGCAACGACGAACTGCTCGACGAGGAGAACAGCACGGCTCCTGACAGCGAAACGCAATCAGGAGCTGCCAGCTCATCCGGTGGCCGCACTACCGAAGAGGGGTCCGATGCCCCGGAGATGCCTGCGGAGGGGTAACGTGGTTGTCCTCAACCGCGTGTGATGAATAGAACATTGTTGCTCATCACACGCGGTTGAGGACAACCGCGTTACTTCAAATTCATGTCTTCGATCACCCGCCCCACTTTGGCTTTCAGTGAGGCATACACCTCATCAAAATCTTCCTTGTTGTGAAGCGGTTCATTGACCGACACGTAGAACTTGATCTTGGGTTCGGTGCCCGATGGGCGGGCCGAAATCTTGGTGCCATCTGCCGTGAAAAACTGAAGCACGTTTGAGGATTCAATGCCCATCTTGCCCGACTCGATGGGGTTCGTTTGTCCGTTTTCGGCACGGATAAGGGCTTTGTAATCGTCAATCCGCACCACGTCGGAACCCGCAATTTGTTTGGGTGGGTTGGCCCGGAAATCGGCCATCATCTGACTGATTTCTTCGGCTCCCGATTTGCCTTTCTTAGTAAGCGATACCAAGCCTTCGTAGAAAAAGCCGTTCTCCTGATACATCTCCATCAGCAAATCGAACAGGCTCAGGCCCTTGTCTTTGGCGTAGGCTGTGAGTTCGGCAATCATGGTGCAGGAGGCAACGGCGTCTTTGTCGCGCACAAAATCGCCGATCAGGTAGCCGTAGCTTTCTTCGCCCCCGCCGATGAACTTTTGTTCGCCCTCGAGTTCGCGGATCACCTGCGCGATGTATTTGAAGCCCGTCAGTGTGTTGTAGCAGGGAACGCCCGCCCGCTCACACATCCGGTCGATGAGGTCGGTGGTGACGATGGTCTTTGCCACGAATTCCTTGCCAGTGAGTTTGCCCGCGTCGCGCCAGGCCCGGAGCAGGTAATAAATAATCAGGCTGGCCATTTGGTTGCCGTTGAGCAACTCAAACTCGCCGTGGTGATTGCGCGTACCCGCACCCACGCGGTCGGCGTCGGGGTCGGTAGCCAGAATAAGGTCGGCGTTTTGAGCAAGAGCTTGATCGAGGGCGAGTTGCATGGCCGCCCGCTCTTCGGGGTTCGGCGATTTTACGGTCGGGAAGTTGCCATCGGGTGTAGCCTGAGCCTCCACGATGCTCACGTTCTTGAAGCCGAGGGCCTCCAACGCACGGGGAACCAACGTGATGCCCGTGCCGTGAATGGGCGTAAAGACGATGTTCAGGTCGGCCTGCCGCGCAATCACGTCGGGGTTCACGGCGTTGGTTTTGATGCGCTCGATATACGGCGCGTCAACCTCCTCATCGATGAGCTTGATCTTGGCCGGGTCGCCCCCAAACTTGATATCCTCAATCGACTGCACCTTCTCGACCTCCGTGATGATGTTTTTGTCGTGCGGGGCCACCACCTGCGCACCGTCGTTCCAGTACACTTTGTAGCCGTTGTATTCGGGTGGGTTGTGCGAGGCCGTGACCACGATCCCGCTTTGGCAACCCAACTGCCGAATCGCAAACGAGAGTTCGGGCGTGGGGCGCAGGCTGCTGAACAGATAAACCGTGATGCCGTTGGCGGCAAACACGTCGGCAGCCAACCGCGAAAACTCAGGACTCATCCGGCGGCTGTCGTGGGCAATAGCCACGCTCACGTCCTGACCCGGAAAGGCTTGGTTGATATAATTCGCCAGGCCCTGCGTAGCCGCACCAACGGTGTAGCGATTCATGCGGTTGGAGCCAACACCAATCACCCCCCGCAGACCACCCGTCCCGAATTCGAGCGAGCGGTAAAACGAGTCGGTGAGTTCGGTAGTGTTGCCCGCGTCCTGAAGTTGGCGGATGGCGGTTTTGGTATCGTCGTCGTAGGGGCCTGATAGCCAACGGTCAATTTCGATTTGGGCTGCCGGGTCGATTTGGGTTGTGGTCATGTGTTCTGCGAATCTGTACAGGGTCTGATTTATAGGCCAAAATTACAATGCTCTGGGTGGTCTGCAAATCCGCAGCCTAAGATGAACGCGCTTGTAGGCGGTGTCGAAAAATAATTTGCAAAACTTTATTGTTTTTCAATAAACAATTATTGATAATTGCCATGTAAAAAATAAATAAGGTCATGAACGCACAACCTTTTTACCTCCATTTGATTAAAAGATCGGCAACCCTGCTTTTTTGGTTTGTTGCTCTACTATCTGGAGTAATACTGTTTTTTGTTGTTAAAACGACCTCGCTAGAGCAGTTTCCATCCTTCACTACTAGCCTAAGCCATGTCAAACTCAAGATGCCACCTGTCAAAGTTGCCGAAGAGAGTTACCGTCAGGTTGCGATAAACGCCAATTCACCGGTCAGTGTCAGTTTCTACTACTCGAACCCTGCTCAACTTAGAAAAGACTTCGGCGTCTACGCCAGTCAGATTTTATTCCCCGTTTTTCTGTTGATAAGTCTTTTGCTAATAGGTTGCTGGCAGGCCAAACGCATTTTTGATACACTTGGTACTCCCAATGTATTCAGCCGGGCAAACGTTAAACGCATTCAGGTGATTGCTTCTCTGTTCATTGTCTATAAGTTGCTGGATGTGATTGTGTGGCTCATTGTCCAGAAGGATGTGCTGGCAATGCTTGATACATACGGAATTAAGTACGACATCATCCACAGTCTCAGCTTTTCAGAGACGTTTGTGTTTGCCATTTTGCTCTTTGGCCTTGCCGAAGTATTCCGTTCGGGCCTCCAACTCAAACAGGAACAAGATCTAACTATCTGACCTTGTTAAACGCTCCAGCCATCACCATGAAACCTCTTTCGGTCATTAATTCTCTTTACAGAATATTTCAAATTCTGTTCTACGGGCAGATAGCTTTGGTATTGCTTAGCCTGTTTTTCTGGATTAGCATTAAGCTCTTCCAGCCCATTTGGTATAATTATCACTATCAGCCCTCGGCTAAACGTCCTCGTTTGTTCTATGATACTCTGCGTACGGGTGTAACATCTCAAACAGTAGGGAATGTGGCGGGAGTGCGCTACGAAAATGACACACTAGTTAGTTGAAGCGAGGTAATAAATGATACCTTGTATGTTTACAACAATAGATATTTTGAACAGTAAAAGTGTTTCTTGAACGCACGCGACCCCAACTTTGTGGATGGATTATCTCAAAATTCGTCAGAAACCAGCCCAGTTTAAAGCCCTC
>RDXN01000006.1 GCA_004292855.1 Cytophagales bacterium | reverse complement strand
CAAGTTCAATCCCGCTGGCAGTGTGCCTGCCGAGAGGGTGTAGGTCAGGGGAGCTGTACCGCCCGTGGCGGTGATGGTTTGCGAGTAAGCCACACCCACCTGTCCGTTAGGCAAGCTAGCGGTGGTGATGCTCAGCGAGCAAACCGTGCAGGAAGCGGGAGCGGTGTAGCTGGTGCCCGCCGTCAGGGTCACCCCGTTGGTCAGGGTAGCGACCACGGTATGGCTGGCTGCGTTGCTGGTGCCCGACACCGAGAAGCTGGCCGATGTCTGGCCTGCTGTCAGGCTCTGAGTCGAGATGACCGCGCCATTATCGGTGATGGTCAGGGTTCCTGCCGGAGCGTTGCTGAGTGATACCGTACCCGTGGTAGTGTAGCTGTTAGTAGCCGAGTTACAAACCGGCGTGCCAACCAGTACGGCGAGAGCTGGCGGGGTTGAAGCCACTGTGCAGGATGCCGGAGCTGCGTAGGTAGTGCTGGCCGTTCCGCAACCTGTCAGGGTTACCGCTACCGTATGTGACCCCGTGCCCGAAGTTAAACCCGTCAGCGAATAAGCCACTGATGTGGCCGAGGCCGCTACCGGAACCGAAACGCTGACCGCCCCGTCCGTAACCGTGGCGGTGCCGCCCGATGTGTTGCTAGTCAGGCTGATACTACCCGACACCGCATACTGGTTAGTGGCCGTGTTACAGGTTGTAGGGGTAGCCGTCAGGGTTAAGGCACACGTTGGACAAACCGTTTTGTCAATAATGACCACATCGTCCATCACAACCCCAATCGTTGGGTTGGCACGGGTTCCTTTCGCTACGCTGACGAAAAATTTGTTATCACCCGCTACATAGATAAACGTAAAGCATACGGTCGTCCAATTCAGGTTGCTGATCGTATTATTCGTCGCGCCGTTGGTGCTTAGGCTCTGGCTATAAAGCGACCGGAACGGCGTTTCCATCTCGGCAACAAAGGTAGTTGAACCGCCTGCCGAATTGGATGGGTCGAACGCGGCTGCTTTCAGACAAACCTGGTAGGTATGGCCCACCTGCCAGCAGGTGCTGACCGGAATTTCGTATCGGGCGCAGTTGGCTGCCGTGCTGTTTGATGGGGCTTCCTGCAACCAGATGGCTTTGCTCGTGTTCGAGAGCTGGAACCAGTAACCGGGAGTGTCAAAGCCTTGCCACTCAGGCAAAGCCAACCCGTTTGTACTCATAGCTGGTAAACCGGCCAGTGTGGTGTTTGAGGTGAAAGAACCACTCTCAAACCCGCCATTGGTCAGGATGTTGACACAACAGGCCGGTGGAGCCGCCGTGCAGGATGCCGGAGCGGTGTAGGTGGTAGTAGCGGTACCGCAACCTGTCAGGGTTACCGTTACGGTGTGCGACCCCGTTCCAGAAGTCAGGCCTGTTAGGGAGTAGGCCACTGAACTAGCTGCTGCCGGAATCGTAACGGTGGTGCTACGTGCCCCGTCGGTGATGGTGGCTGTACCGGCCACGGCAGCAGTCAGGTTGACCGTTCCCGTAATGGTATATTGATTCGTTGCCGACTGGCAGGTGCCGGGGGTGGCCGTCAGTGTGAGAGCGCAGGGTTCCGAGACATACCCCGCATCATAACTAAAATTATTCTCGCCCGCATTGCCCAGCGTGAAACTGATAACACCAGCCGCGTTGGGGTCGGTGTCGATCCGGTCGGCGTTGGTGCCTGGGGCTTGGTTAGGCTTGCTGCTCAGGCTCAGCGTTGTTGAGGTCAGAGGGAAACACAACGAGTAGCTACCTCCTGATGTCAACCCCGTCAAACTGTACACAAAACCTGGGGCATTGGTGCCGCTGGCGTTCGAGAAATAATATTCGCCATTGGTGCCGGTGGTAACAGTGGTACCCGCCGGTGGTAGGCCAGGGCCTTTTAGAATGACGGGGATACCGGCTAAAGTGGGTTCGCCGGGGTCTTGTGTGCCGTTGTTGTTCGTGTCGTTCCAAACCCGGTTGCCGATTTGGATAGGGGCATTGTTACAAAGAGCTTTAATATCACCTAAGCCGTTGGCTTTACCAAACGTAGGTGAGGTAGTACCGTAGCCACTGTCATATAGCTCATAAGCACGAACCTTTGACCCATTCAGCGAACTCAGTACCCGTACCCCACCCGAAAAAATTTTATCAAGTGGGTCCATTATGGTGTTGATATGGCTACCTAAACCCGCAATCGCTACGCCAGCTCCCTGCGAAGTTTGCTCGTGGGCAAAGCGTCCGCCAGACTGAGCAATAGCGGCCATCCCGCAGTAAAAACGGCCACTACCCGGGCCAAAACCGATGTTAGCATTACAACCAACAAGAGTACTCGGCGGGGAGGTCAGCGAACTTAGTACACCCCCGAACTGTGCGTTGTTTTCCAACACCCAACTGTTGCCATTCAACTGCGCCCGCAGAATATCGCCGGCTGCCGCCGTATAGAATAGTGACTGGTTGCTTTTGCTGGGATCGGGCCGGTAGTTGGCGTGGCCCCACTGATGCCCAAAGCGGTCCATAAAGTTGATAATCATCGAGCCATCCCCGTCGAACTCAATACCTGATAGCATCGGTTGGGGATTATAGACGAACGTTGGGTCGCCGGGGTCGCCTACCAAGTCGTTGGTAGCATTGTCGGCCACGCGGGCTGTAGCACTGGCTGGATTACTGACCCAAGGCCGCCATTTGTTGATGAGGGGATGAATGGATGAATTGCTACCACCATCCGTATTACCCCGCTGAAAATCTAACGGAATCGTCAAGGCAATGCCCGTGTAAGATAAAGACGCTGCGTCAAAGACCAGCACATAGCCTGCCAGGTTTGCATTTGTTTTGGATGTTTCGGTTTCGCCCGTACAAACAGCCCCCACATATACCTTATTCCGGTAGAACTTCACCGCAAAGGGGCGCATTACCCCATTTGTACAATTAAATCCACCCGGTAGTGGAAACTCCTGCACACCCGCTGCGGTGGTTGGGGCCTGCGGATTAGTGCCCGATCCCAGATCAATTCGAACTAGGGTCCGGTTGTTCAGATTGATGGTGTACAGATAACGTTGGTCATCGGAAAGGTCAAGCCCTCCCAGACCAACTTTACCCACCAGTCCGTATGCCTCAACATCATAGCTGGCACTGGCCGGAGCATCCAAATCACGATCAGCGAGATTAATCGTTCCCAGATTAAGATTGAAGGGAGCTGCTGCCAGATTGATAAAAGGCGTAGCTGAAGTGGAAGGTGTACTACCCGAATAATCTGTAAGATAAATTGCTCCTAAGCCGCTCTTCAGCCCGACGTGGCGTTTAAGAAAAGCGGCAGAAAATAGTTTTTTAGTGTTTCGGTGATACGCAAGTCCCCATACGCTTCCTACTTTGTCTTTAGTAACATCTTTACTAGGGGGCGTTGTGCCAGTATTAGTATAAGGGAATGAAACAATCACATCGGAAGGACCAGTTGAGCTAGTCGGCGACCCTGCCACAAAGCAGGTCGTTACGACCTTTGGGGGGCTTGGTGTAGTTCCCTGCTGGCAGTAGTTCTGGGGGTAGTTGATTCCGAAACTAACGTTGCCTGCCCCTGCCTGCACAAACTGCACTGAAGTGCCGGACTGACTGCCGTTGTTGGAATCGTAGTCCCCACTTAATAGATTGGTAAATTCGAGCCGTACTGCGCCCGACATTCCTGTTATGGTAAATGATCCATTAGTAGTGGTTGTCACGGATTTTGGGCCACCTGTACCGTAGGCTGTTACCACTACGCCCGGAACGCCAGGTTCGGTGAAACTGGTAGAGTTTTCCTGAGTGCCGTTGGTATTAAAATCGCGGAAGACAGTGCCACTCTGTGCATTGCCGAGTAACGGCAGTAATCCCGCCAAAAGAGGAACAATCCAGCGAATAGATTTCAAGGAAAATCTAGCCCTAAAAAAAGTAGCGTATAAATGACTCATATCATTGGATGTTTTACGCCCAACGTAAAAACAATAAACAAGCCAATCCTAAACTAGCAATATGATAGTTCTATAATATCTTACCCTTGTTTACTTATATGCTTTATTTACAATACTTTTACTTGATTGTTTGATGCAACATCGGGTTTTAACAATAAATGTGCCGTATTATTTTATGACTGACCTTTGCCTACTGATACGACAAAACGACGCCCGGAATCAACATGATTCCGGGCGTCGTTTTGTCGTATCAGCAAACTAACTGGTAGAGCTGTTTATGGCAGTGTCCGTCCGAGCGATTTGGTCTTGCGAATCGTGACCGGCACACAAATCTCCTCTGGACAAGCACAGTTGGCCACCAGCGTGACCGTCACGTCGCGGGGGCAACTAGGCTCGCCGTTGATCAACACCCACACCCGAACCGTGTAACTGCCCTGGGCCAGGTTCGTGCCTACAACACCACTCGGCAAAATGGCCGTTGGTGAGGCTGGCGTGGCCGTGGCGGCCGAGAAACTGCTGCCGGGGCTAATCTGGTAGACGTACTGGGCCGTGTTGGCCGTGCCGCTGGTCAGGTTCGTGATGCGAATCTGTCCGTTGGCCTGGGGCGTAGTGGCGGTGCAGGTGGGGTTTTGGGCCACCAGCGAGAACGAGGGCACCTCCACGGCTTCGATGATGACGGGGCAGCAGGTGCCATCGGGGCAGGCTCCCACCACACCTTCGTTCACCACCAGGCTGTACTCGCCCAGTTGGGTGGCCGTGTAGGTAACGGGGCTGGTGTTGGCCGTTGTGCTGCTCACATCCGAAACGAGGGTGGTGCTGCCCGCAGGGGTGGTCAGGAACCACTGGTAGCGGCTGTAACCGGCGGGCGCACTCAACTCGAAACTGAACGGTTCATTTTTACAAACCAGGTAAGGCACACTGGTACAAACGGTCACCTCCTCGCCCGGATCATCGGGGTTCAGGGGCCGACGACGCACTGAGTTAGTGAGCACACCCTCGGCCAGCACACTCGCCGAGTAGACCAGTGTGGCCGTGGTGTTAGTGGGCAAACTGGCGATGGTCCAGGTACCGCCCCCACTACCGGTCGTGAAGCTACCCAATGAGGTTACTGCCGAGCCGGGTACGAGACGCAGTCCCGATGTAATGGAATCGCTCAGTACCACCGACGTAGCGGCTACTGGCCCCGTGTTGATCACTGTGATCGTGTAGGAGAGCACGTCGCCCACTTTGGCTTTGGTCTTGTTGACCCGCTTGGTGGTGCGTATAGACGGCTTGAGCGGAGTCAGACCGGCATCAACCGTGAGGTCTTGCTGACCCGCTGTCAGACTGTAGACGCCCGTGCTACCTTGACGCGGTAAGTGCCCGGATCAAGATTCGAGAAGAGGTAGCCGCCGTTGGCGTCGGTAACGGTAGTGGAGAGAGCCGAGCCAGAGGTGGCATCGCACAGCACCACGGTCACGTTCTGCACGCCTGACTCACCGGCCTGTTGGCCGTCGTTGTTAGCGTCGAACCAGACGTAGTTGCCCAGGGAGGCCTTCAGGGGCGGAGCCGCCGAACACGAAGCGGGAGCCGTGTAGGTGACCGAAGTCTGCCCACAAGCCGAAGCCGATGACACAACCGAGACGGTCTTGGTCAAGCCGTCCGAGGTCAAACCCGTGAGGGTGTAGCTGGCAGGGCCGTTGCCCGTCAGGGTCACCACAGCACTGCTGCCGTTGGCAGAGATAGTCAGCGACTGG
>RDXN01000091.1 GCA_004292855.1 Cytophagales bacterium | reverse complement strand
CAGATTACTCGGATAGTTCATCGAGGTAGTTTTTAAGTTCGCACCTCAAAACTACCTGACCGGCTCTCACTTTGCGTGAAACTTTAGACAACCTCTAAGGGGCGGTCTGAGAAGCCACTGCCTGCCTTAGCCACCACCAACACGTTGTCGAACGGAATGGTGGGGTTCGTCCAGTTGAGTTGCACGCTGTTGGTGAGCGTGGTCGCCTGTAGGGTCGAGATGGCGAGGTTAGCCGAGTTACAATCGGGGTAAATCTTCACCGAATCGCTGGCAGTTAGCCCGCCCGCGTCGGTCACGGTCAGTTTGACCAAATAATAATAGGTCTCCCCATCGCAGCCTACGGGCGAAATCGTAATCGTAGGCGAGGCTGTTGTCTGTATTGGCTCGCGGTGTTCGTGGGTGTTGTGGCGCAGGGTCACTTGCCAGGCGTAGGTCAGGCCAGCCACGTTGTCGTCGGTAACGGTTGCTGCCAGTGTGTAGCTACTGGCTCTGTCGAGCGGGTATGTAGCGTTATCGACGGGGGTGGTAATACGGGCGGTAGGTGCCAGATTATCCAATGAAATACGGATCAACGGGCTTACCGTCCGCAAGCCTTTGCTGTCGGTTACAGCGAGTTGGGCGGTGTAGGTCTGAACCAAAACCCCCTGTGCGTCAGGTGCTGACGAAAACACCCGCACCGGATTGGCTACGGTCGACGTGGCACCGTCGCTGAAGGTCCATTCGTAGGTGAGCGGGTCACCGTCGGGGTCGGAGGAGTTGCTGCCGGTGAAGGTTACGCTCAGGGGTGAGGAGCCGGTTTGCGGGTTGGCCGTGGCCACAACCACCGGCGGTTGGTTGCCGCCGTAGCTAATTTTTTTGACTTCGCCCGTGCTTAGATTGAGATAGTACAGGTTACCGTCGAGGGGATTATAGGCCACGTCGACGATGCCATTACCCCCGTTGTCGGGCAAAAATTCACGTACCTGGCTGATCCCTCCATTCCCGTTGAGTGTGGCCGCCCGAATCCAATTCGAACCATAATCGGCAAAGAACAACGTGTTGTGCCAGGTCGTTGGGAAGGCCGCATTACTCGGATACCACGCTCCCCCAATGGCGCAAACCCCCGAAAACGGGTTGCCTGCGCAAGCGGTGCTGTTCAAACTGATTGTTGTGGCTGTGGCAACGGTTCCGCTGAAGGTGGGCGTGCGGGCATTAGGTGCCCCGTGGTTCCAGTCGAGAGCCGGGGGGCTGTGAAAATACCGACGTTGCGGGCCGGGAAGCGGGGTAGTGCCGCAGGGGCTGGTGGCTACCGCCGTAGCCGATACGGGCGCAGGGCGTAGCAGATCGGCGAAGGTCAGAAACGGCTTGTTGCAAGTGGCATCAGTGTTGGGTTCGTCTTTGTTTTCGAGCGTTTTAGCGATATCGGGAAAATTATAACTGGGCGTGATGCCTTCATACATAGGCCAACCGGCGTTTTCGCCCGCAGCCCTGATGATATGCAGGTCTTCCCAAATGCCCGACCCCACATCGCCCACGAGTAGCGTGCCGGGGTTGCCGTCGGCGGGGTTGGTGCTGCCCGTACCGCCCTGAAGCGTCATGCGGAAGGCACTCCGAAAGCCCAACGCCCACACCCGCGACCGCGCCGACCGGGGATTATTGCCCTCGTAAAACGGGTTGCTGGCAATACCATCGCCCGTGTTGGGGTCAATCCGTAACACCTTGCCACACAGCGAGGTAAGCATCTGCGACCGAAACGATCCTACGTTTTCGGCGGGCGTTATGATACTGTCGGTCAGGGCTTGCTGGTAGTACGTTCCGGGCGAACTGCCTTTGTCGGGGGTGGCCGAACCGGCATTGTCGCCTGTTGAGAGCAAGAGCGAACCGTCGCGTCCAAACAGAATCGTACCGCCCGCGTGGGCCTCATACACGATGGGGACGCCGGTTGATTTGGTTTCGCCGATCAGGATTTTGCGGCTGGCGTAGTCGGTCGTGAACACGCCGTTTGTTTGGATGAGCCGGTAGCGCGTCAGGCGGCAGATACTGGCACTGAAATAGGTATCCGTGTTGGCATTGTAGCTGGTCGTGCCGAAGTTAATCAGGTGATGCCGGTCGACCGAGTAAAATAGATACACAAAGCCGTTTTGGGCAAAATTGGGGTCGAGGGCAACGCTCAGCAAACCCAAATCGCGCCAGTTGCCCACTTCCGGGGCAATGTTGAGCACGGGGGTGGTCTGCTTCACGTACTGGGTGCCGTTCCAGGTGGAGACCCAAACCCGGCCCGCTTTGTCCCAGACAAACTGTTGTTGACCGTTGAATGTCAATCCGGTAGGCTGGCTATACCCGTCGCCGGTTTTGTTGACGTTGAAGCCGACCGGCAGCGATTGGCCCGACGTTGTCGATGCTCCGATCAACCCGATCAAAACCCCGAACAACAGGCGGTATAACTCACTGCGGACGGCGATGAGCGACGTAAAAAACGGACGCATAAAAATATATGGGTTAGTGGTAATCTGAGTTTATGACGCTAAAGCAAGGGTGCGTCACTGAACAATAGTTTGTGATGAAGTGCTGTCCCAAAGGTTGATTGCCAACCAGTTTCACCCATAGGACTGTAAGACTGACCTTGTCCATTCCGCGCCTGTTCGTATCTTGCACAGGCAACTTGATTACACAAAAATCACCTTGAAAGCATCGTTCAATATCGTTTTGCTGGCTACACTGTCGGCGACAACGCTGGCCCAATCGGTTCCCAAAGAAGCCCAGAAAGCCACTAAAGCCGTTCGGCCCGAGAACATCGAGAGCCACATGCGCTACCTTTCCGACGATAAACTGGCGGGACGTAAACCCGGCTCACCCGGTTTTGAACTGGCCGCTCAATACGTGGAAGGTGACTTTAAAAAGCTCGGTTTTTTGCCAAAAGGCGAGAAGGGTACGTTCCGGCAGGCCGTGCCTTTGCGTCGGGCACAGGTCCGCGAAGACGCCAGTTCGATGGTCCTGATCCGGCGAGGAAGCAATGAACTGGACGAACCGGCGCAGGCCCTGACCATCGGCCGAAACTTCTATCTGAGTCCGCAGTTTGGGCAGGCCGTGAGCGAGATTGCGGCCCCGGTGGTGTTTGTGGGTTTTGGAGTGTCGGCCCCCGATTTGGGTTATGACGATTACAACGGCGTCGATGTGCGGGGCAAAATCGTGGCCTGTTTCAACGGGGCACCGGCGTCGTTTCCGTCAACACAACGGGCTTACCACGGCTCGGCTAAGCAGGAAGTAGCAGCCGCACGGGGCGCAGTGGGCATTATCACGTTCAGCCTGCCCACCGACATGCGTGCCCGGATCGAGTCGAACGCCCCCCGCAACCGGATGGCCACCTACCGCTGGACCGACGTGAAAGGCCAGGCCCAACGGACGTTCCCGCAACTGAAAGTGATTGCGTCGATGGGTGATTCGACGGCCCGGACCTTGTTTGCCGGGGCCGCTAAGAATTTTGAGCAGGCCCGGTTGGCGGCATCGCAAAGCCAGCCACAGGCGTTTCCGCTGAACCTGAGCGTGCGGGCCAAAACCGCCACCGATATCAACGACGGCCTCGTGGGTGAGAACCTGATTGGCCTATTGCCCGGCACCGATCCCAAACTAAAGGATGAATACGTGGTCTACGTGGCTCACCTCGACCACCTCGGCATCTCGCGCCCTACGAAAGCCTTTCCGAACGACTCGATCAACAACGGTGCCCACGACAACGCATCAGGGGTGGCAATTAACCTCGAAGTGGCCCGGCTCTTCACGACCCTGCCCAAGGCCCCGCGCCGGTCGATCCTGTTCGCGATTGTGACGGGTGAAGAAATGGGCCTGTTGGGTTCCGACTATTTCGCCAGCAACCCGACTGTACCGAAAGACAAAATCGTAGCCAACACCACGCTCGACATGCCGTTCTTTTTCCATCCCCTGCTCGACATCGTGCCCTACGGTGCCGAACACTCCACGCTGTCGGTGCCGGTGCGGGCCGCTGCCGAGTATCTGGGGATTCAGATTGCCAAAGACCCGATCCCGGAGCAGGTGGTGTTCATGCGCTCCGACCATTTTAGCTTCGTGCGGCAGGGCATCCCGGCCCTGTTCGTCAAGAGCGGCTCCACTACCGGCGACTCCCGCGACGGCACCAAACTCAACCTCGACTGGCGGGCCACCATCTACCATACCCCGCAAGACGATATGAACCAACCCTTCGACTGGACCGCTGCTGCCCGCCATGCTCAATTGCAATTCCTGATCGGCTACCTAACGGCCCAGGCCGACGAACGCCCCGTCTGGAACGGGGGCGATTTCTTCGGGGGGAAGTTTGGGAAGTGATGTTTTAACCGCACCGGCGGAGCGGCACAGAGTGAAAGGAGTATTGGCGCAGAGTTTTTTGTTATCTCGCTTTTGTCATCCCGACAAAGGAGGGATCTAGCTCACTGACAATCAAGTTGAATATTGGCAAACTAGATCCCTCATTCTTCGGGATGACAAAAAACCGTGCCCTCCGTGCCAACACTCCCGCGCCGGCGGACCAGTGTACTCCGTGGTTAAATTTTTCTACTCCACAGAAAATAAAACGGCAACCCCGTCGCCATCAACCCCAGCCCAACGAGGGCCTCGGTGGGGCGGTTGAACAGGGTGCTGATGACGAGGAATCCGCAGAACAGGATAAAGATGGCGGGCACTACCGGGTAGCCAATCACGCGGTAGGGGCGGGGGGCATCGGGCATCCGCGAGCGCAACACGAACACACCCACGGCGGTGGCTCCGTAGAAGATAAACGACGCGAAAATAAGCATGTCGGTCAGTTGGTCGAAGGAGCCGGAGAGGACCATCACGGTTGTCCAGACGGCTTGTAAAATCAGTGACCGCGAGGGGGTTTGGTGCGTCGGGTGAACGTAGTTGATGGCCCGGAAAAACTGCCCGTCGCGGGCCATTGCGTAGAACAACCGCGAGGCCGTCAGCACCGAACTGCTCGTGCAGTTAAAGGTCGTGACCAAAATCAGGCAGGACACGAGCAGGCTCCCGGCCACGCCCAGATACTTGCCTACGGCCACCACCGCCCCGATGGTGTTCGGCTGGCTTTTCAGAGCAATCAGTTCGTTGATCGGCAGCATCCGCACGTAGACCAGGTTCATAAGCAGGTAAATGCTCATTACCACCACACAACCAATGGTCAGGGCACGGGGCAGATTGCGTTGGGGATCTTTGAGTTCACCGCCAATGTAGCCCACACTCGCCCAACCCTCGTAGGCCCAGAACGCGCTCAAACAGGCTAATCCCAGCGCACTCACCAGGCTCCCGCCCGTGGGGGGCGCGGCTTCCAGGCTCAAATTGCTCCAGCTTCCGCCCGACGCAAACAAGCCCGTAACAATCAGAAACACCATCACGGCGATCATCAGTACGGTCAGGCTGTTGCTGATTTTTTCGCCAATCGACACCCCCCGCACGTTGGCGTAGGTGAGCAGCCACACCAGCGCGATGGTCACGAGTTTGACGGACAAATTATCAAGCGGATGAATGCCAAAGAGGGAAATCTCGGCCAGATTTGCAGGCGTGTCGGGGAGGGCAATGAGCGAGTTGAGCGACTGCGCGAACACGTAAGCGATAGACGCGATGGCTGCCGTACGGATCACGGCGAACTGGGTCCAGCCGAACAAAAACGCGAAAAAGCGACCGTAAATCTTTCGAAAATAAACGTACTCGCCCCCGGAGTCGGCCAGCATACTCGCCACCTCGGCATTGCTCAGGGTGCCGCTCAAACTAAGTAAACCCGCTAGCAGCCAGGCTAGCAGAATCAGGTTCGGTGATTGCAGTTCGGCGGCCATCGGGACCACCTTTTTGAAAACGCCCGTGCCGATAATGTTGCTGATAACGAGCGCAATAGCCGACACCAGGCCAATGCTGCGTTTGAGTTGCGCGGTACTCGCGCCAGAAGTTGGGGACATGCTAATAGTATTTCAGGTCTTGAAGAAACGGAAAAACTTTGGATTTGCGCGATGGAGAAGGTCTTTTGAGGTATAGTTGAAAGCTTGCGCGAGGCCCGTGGGCTGTGTCCTCACAGTCCATAGGGGGCTTTTATCGTGAAGCTAATTATCAATAGCATAACCCCTGTGGGTAGGTTGTCCAGTATAAGAAAAAGTCCTTTCATTTTTTGAGAGTTTTTCTTTACCTAACAATCTGACTTTGAGCTAAATGTTTTCGCTTCCAAGCCGCTACATCTGCCAGAGAAAGTGCTTCCAAAGCTTGGCCCAGATCGAAGTCAAGACCCTTATCGGTCCGTAAACTCAGACTCAGTATCACCCCACTTACGCCCGCCAACGGATTGGTGGATAAACCTGATTTGTAATGGCCAAACAGCGATTCTATCACCGCACTGCAACCATGCCAACAAGCACCATCGGCCACTTTCGCCAACGAATCGGTTAAATAAAGCCCAAAACCTTCCCCTAAAGCAAACACACAGCCACTTCTGGTGATGAGTTGGCGGCAGTAATCTATCGAAGCAGCACTCAACCCTTCTCCTTAAAGATGCGCCCGCATCGAGTTAGCCAAACCGAAACTGACCCCTAATTCGGCCACCAAACCCGCATACGCCTTCAACCATCCAAACCGACTCTGTTCCAACTCACTCAGATCGGGTAAGGCTCTCAGCATCCGCTGACTCCAGTCGATGCAAGCCCACAAGTTCATGAACCGAGCCAGCGTGCGCTGTTTGGGCGCAGGTAGAGCCAAACACTCAACCGAATCGTAGCCAGCGAGAACTGATAGCCCTTGGCTCTCAAGGGAGTAACAGCCTCGAATTGGGTGGTTGAGCCAGCCGATTGAGCCATTTTGTATTTAGCCTTCCAGTTGGCTCGACTCTGAGTGAGTTCGGTGATGGGCTGCTTTTGGTATCGGATGGCCTCTTGTTGGGATTTGGTTTTGGCTTGTAAGCGTTATAGCTTGCTTTCCAAAGCCGTCTTCGGTTTGGGTTCTTGCATCTTTTGGTGGTTTAGACGCTACAAAAGTGCAAGAACTTTTTTGTTTAACTGGACAACCTACCCAACGGGGCTTTGCTAACGTGTGGGCCGTTTATTTTCTATTAACATGCCGCCCTTACAGGGCTGTTGTGTGTATGCGGAAGACAAACGACATAATTAATGAAGTTAAGGCTTGAATTTCACCCTAAACGAGCCTTGCCGGAAGCGTATCACTTGGTTGCTTGTGTCCGTTAGCGTTGCTGCAAACTCCCCTGTAATCAGGCTATTAACCCCGTCAATTCTTGTCACACGAACCCAGTTCGGCTCTCCTTTCTTGTAAACAAAGGCCCTGTGTGTACCTCCGCCAGGATATGTTCGCCAGTAATGATAGCGAGGCTGGTTGATCGTGTCACACTGCGTGAGCTTGCTCAATTTGTAACGGCCACGTTTAAACGGGATGTTCTCGAAATTTAGTGCCTGCGTCATATAGCAATCTTTGTCTAAGCACCCTGTTGTAGGAGGGGTACCGGGCCGTAGCTTCATCCCTTTGTAAGGAATGTCAGTTCTGACGATGAGCATAAAACGTCGCCCTTTGCAACGAACGTCCTCTGTCTCGTAAATATTCGGCAAGGCGGCTGTGCCAAACCAGGCCGAATCATTCAACAGGGCGTTGACGCTATACCTTGTGTCGGTCATTCGGGCAGGGCGGGAGCAGGCGAAACCGATCAGCAGGAGAATTAGGAGGAGAAAGCGCATGTGTGATGTGGCATAAGAAGGAGTATATACCCCTTCAAAAATCCCCGGAATAAAACGGGCTGAACACGTAGTAGCTGCTGTCGCGGGTGGCGCGGTGGGGGCTGGTTTCGATGTTGAGGGCGTAGCGTTTTGTCGGATTGTTGGCCCGGAACCAACTTCCAAACTGCCGTTCGAGGGCGTACAACTTCTGTACCTCCCGCACATGAACAGTTTCGACGTCTTTGGCCGCTACGGGCAGGCCGTTAATAAACACCTCGGTGTCGTTGGCGAAGGCGTCCTGTAGTTTCAGATGCTGGTTGGGTGTCCGTTCCACGAGCACGTCTTTGCGGTGGAAGAAGGTAGCCTCAAGCACGTCGTTCATCGAAAACGTCCGACTTGCGCCCATTGGGTGTTCGGTGAGGGCGGCTGCCTGTAGGTAGGTCAGGAAGTGGCGGGCCGCCGGGTTGGGCATGAGCGGGCGTGAGCTTGTTTGTACCAGTACCCGGTAGGGCTTCTCACTGCGGTCCGGCCAAAATTCGCTCTGATTGACCACAAACAGAGCATCAATAAACTCGCTTTGGATGGTGCTCAGTTGGTCGGGAGAGGTGAGTTTGCCGTTCAGGTACACCTCGGTTTCGTAGCGGTGTTTCTCGGTCAACGTCAGTCGGTTATCGCGCAGACCAACGCTAGCTTCTCTCGGAAACATGGAAAGTTTAGCGGGCATGTTAGGCATGTAAACCACCTGCGTAAACCAACCATCCTCGTTCGTAATAGCGGCTAAAAGGTCGTAGGTGGGCGATTTGGGCAGAACGCCCTGCCAATCGAGGTTACCGACCATGACGGACTTTTTAGGCGAACGCACGTCCTGACACATCGTCAGTGTACATAAAACCACCGCAACGACTGCCGCCAGCACGCCGTACCGCGCCCAACTCCACAAGCCCGACCGGGGCCGTAACATCATGCGAATTCGGTCGGTGAGCGACGACTCGCCAAAGCGGTTCGTTAGCACCGGGCCGTCGGCGTTCAGGCTCACCCGCAACAGGCTGAACTGGTACGTGCGGGCGTCGACGCCCTCCGTCAACACGGTTTGGTCGGCGAGGTATTCGAGGTTTTGGTTCACAAGCCGCCGGAGCCAATAGGCCAACGGGTTAATCCAGAACACGATGGTCAGGCACTCGGCCAACAGCACATCGAGCGTATGGAACTGCCCCACGTGTACGCGCTCGTGTCGCAAAATCTGATCACGTTCGGGGCGGGAGTAGCGGTTGAAGTCGATCACCACAAACCGCCCGAACGAGAACGGAGCCTCAACCGGTGCCTGCACCAACATAAAGTCGGAGTAGGGTGTCCAGGCCCCACTTTCGATCAGGACGCGCAACCGGGCCAATCGCGCAATGAGCCGAAGGAACAGGCCAAACACCACGGCCCCATAGAGCCAACCCGTCCAGGTGAGCCAATCGGGCAAGGCAGGAGGGAGGGAGTTGAACGAGGCCGAGTAGGTTCGTCCGTTGGGGGCTGTGAGGAACACGGCGGGCCGGTCGGGCACGAGCGCGTTGAGGGGTTTTTGGAGGATCTCCGCCGTTTGGCCTATCACGGCCCGCATCGGCTCCGGCTGCACGTCGGGCAGTTCCACGAAGGGCAACAGAAACGCGTCGAGAGCAATGAGCAGCAGCACCGCCCTGTTCAACTCGAAGCGGGTCGTACGTCGAAGCAGCAGTGCGTAGGCCAGTACCAGAACGGTCAGTACCAGATTGGCCTGAACCAAGTAGCGGAGGGGTTCCATGTCATTTTCCTTTTTCGATCAAGGCCAGAATCTCGCGCAGTTCGTCTGCCGAAATCTTGTCGTTCTGGGCAAAATAGCTCACCAGATTTTTGTATGAGTTGTCGAAATAGTTGGCCAGCACCCGCGTCATCACGTGTTTGTTCTGGTAAGCCTCTTTTTCGATAATCGGGTAGTATTCGTGCGTATTGCCATAGGCACGGTGGCCCACAAAGCCCTTTTCTTCGAGGTTGCGCACAATGGTCGATACGGTGTTGTAGTGCAAGGGCGGATTGTCGAAATACTGAATCATGTCTTTCACGTAGGCCTGCTCCAGTTTCCAGAGCACCTGCATCACTTCTTCTTCTTTGGCCGTTAACTTTTCCATGAGGGGTTTCTTAATTTACGGTTACCTGACAAACGCAAAGATAAAACTATTTTTGTAGTTAAAAAACGACTATCAGGTTGGGTTATTATACGGTTTGAACGATGGGGCAAAGCAGCAGCTAGAGCTTACACACCGATTGCACAAGAATGGTCGTTAGAAATTAGAGAAAGCAGGCGTTTTTTTTCAACTTTGTACAGCAAACCCAACTTATTATGGCACAAGCCAATCGCATTCGGAGTGAGTTCAACTATGTGACCGACGCAAAGCGCAACGCACACGTGCTAAAGCATGATCTATAAAGTAATAATGAATAACCGATTGAGACTTTTAGGAGTTTTGTTGAGCATAAGCTTTTTAGCTGGGTGCGACAAAAACACCGTTTATAGCGAGTATGAGGACATTGAAGACGGAAAATGGTACGTGAATCACGCGCCAACGTTCACATTTCGGATTGAGGATGCCTCTCAACCGTACAACATCTATTATAACCTGCGAAACGCCCTTTCGTACCCATACTACAACCTGTATCTGACCCGCTACCTGAACGACTCGACGGGCCGCACCATCGAATCGCGACTGGACGAACTGCTGTTGATGGACGCCAAAACCGGCAAACCGAACGGTGACGGGCTAGGCGATATTTTCGATCATAAAGTACTTATTAAGCAGAATTATCGGTTTCCAAAGCCCGGTCAGTACTCGATCCGCATCAAACAATACATGCGTCAGAATCCCCTGCCCGACGTGTTGAGCGTGGGCATCTCGGTCGAAAAAGCCTCCCGATAATGGAAAAAACAATCCCACTCTTCCCGCTCAACCTGGTTGTGTTTCCGGGTGAAGACCTCAACCTGCACATTTTTGAACCCCGTTACCGACAACTTGTCAACGAATGTCTGGCGAAAGAATCAACGTTTGGGATTCCGGTGTTTATGGACAATAAACTCCCCGGATACGGCACCGAAGTTCACATTACAACCTTGCATAAACGCTACGACGATGGCCGGATGGACATTAAAACCAAAGGGTTGGGTGTGTTTCAGTTGGTGAATTTTGAGAACCCCGTAGCGGGCAAACTCTATGCTGGTGGCGAGGTGCTCTTGCTTGAACCCGGCGACGCGTTCAGCCCCCACCTCGACGCTCTACTTACCCTGCTCGAACGCCTGTACGACCTGTTGCAAATTGACATTGATGAGGTGCGCCCCGACATCCCGAACATCTCGTTTCGGATTGGGCATAAGGTGGGCTTGTCTATTGAACAGGAATACGAGTTGCTGACAATCGACACCGAAGCCGAGCGGCAACAGTACCTGATTCGCCACCTCGACAAGGTGATTCCGGTGATCTCCGAAATGGAGCGCACCAAGCAGCGCATCCGTATGAATGGGCATTTTAAGAATCTGGACCCGATCAATTTTTAGTAAGCAGTAGGCAGTTTTCAGTAGGCAGTAGCTACTGCCTACTGCCTACTGCCTACTGCCTACTGCCTACTGCCTACTGCCTACTGCCTACTGCCTACTGCCTACTGCCTACTGCCTACTGCCTACTGCCCACTGCCCACTGCTACTTCTTGACCTCCGCTTTCCCGATTTTCCGCACCCGTTCGGGGAGTTGTTCGGTTAGCTCCTGAATATTTTTGATGGGCGGGCGGGGTTTCTCGGCCTCACCAATGAGGAATCCGTATGGCTTTAGGCTGTCGATGGAGTCGAACAGAACTTTCAGAATGGCCGTGAGCGGCAGGGCCAGAATCAGACCCGACAAGCCCCAAAGTTGTCCCCACAAAATCAGGACAATAATGGCCGCCAACGGATTGATACTCACCTTGGAGCCGACAATGTAGGGCGTGATGAAATTGCCTTCCAGCACCTGCACAAACAGAAACACGCCCACCACGCCCAGCGCAACAAGTGGGTTTGGGTTGATACCGAGCGTGAACAAAGCGGGCAACACCGACCCAATTGCAATGCCCACGTAGGGAATCAGAATCATAAACGCCCCAAAAAAGCCGAAGAACACAGCGTATTCGACACCCAGAATCAATAAGCCCACCGTGTTTAGAATACCCACCACGATAATCACCAGCACCAGACCCACGAGGTAATCTTTCACGACGGTATAAATCTGCCCCATCACCGCATCAACTTTAGTCCGGCGCGTGTGGCCTACTACCTTGTACATAAACGACTTGAAAAAGTCGCGATAGAGCAGAAAAAAGAAAATAAACAAGGGCAACAACGCAATGGTACTGAGGGTGTTCGTGGTTGCCAAGAGGGTTGAGGTAAGAATCGTGCCGGCACTCGACAGGCCGGTATTCAGGTATTTACGGGCCTCGGCCACAATCCGTTTCCGGTCAATGTTATAATGGTCGTCGGCGTAATGCTGTACCTGATCGAGAATCTGATTGCCTCGCTCAATAAGCCGAGGAGCCTCGGCGGTGAAATTGCCAATTTGAATACTTACTAGATAAATCAGACCGTACAGAACGCCAATAGCGACCAGAATACCGACTGTAATGGCCCCAACTCGGGGCATTCCCCAACGTTCGAGTCGGCGGCAGAGCGGGAAAATAATGGCCGCAAGCAATACCGCGAAAATGAGCGGTACGAGTGTTTCCTGCAACACGTCGAGGCCATAAATAATAATGACCAGTGAGATTAAAATGCACGTCAGGCGGGCGTAGGCTGGGAGTTGTATTTCGGGTGCGCGGTTAGTCATAAGGCGACAAAGTAGACATTCGGGTGGGAAAACGAAAGGAGTTCTCTATGAGCGGTAACAAACACGGGGCCACTCCTGCCCGAAAATCTGAACCAATGGTTTTGCCCAGAGTAAACGAACCAGTGTTATCTTTATGTTAAGGCTGTGCATAGTACGCGTAATACACCCTAATTTCGGGACCGTATCCGGTTAAACGGCTTGCTCATGAATCCCACTAAAGTTTCTGCCGCTACGGCGCACCGCGTGTTGGTTGTCGACGATGACGCCGATCTGGTCGAATTGCTCCAATACAACCTTGAGAAGGAGGGCTACGATGTCCGAACGGCCTCAGACGGTATCAAAGCCATTGAAGTGGCCAAGACCTACCAGCCCGAATTGGTGCTGCTCGACATCATGATGCCTCATCAGGACGGAATCGAAACGGGTCGCCAAATGCGCCAACTGCCCGACCTCCGGCAAACGTACATCTTATACCTGACCGCCCGCTCCGAAGAATACTCCGAGGTAGCGGCCTTCGACATTGGGGCCGACGATTACATTACGAAGCCCATCAAGCCCCGTGCGTTGATGAGCCGAATTAACGCTTTTTTTCGTCGCGAAGCTCAAAAAGCCGACCCTGGCGACAAAATCGAAATTGCCGGCCTGACCATCAACCGCCAGAATTATTCGGCTAATTTTGACAATAAATCGGTCGTTCTGCCCAAGAAAGAGTTTGAACTGTTGTATTTTCTGGCTCAGCATCCCAACAAAGTGTTCAGTCGCGAAGAATTGCTGCAACGTATTTGGGGTGCCGATATTTACGTACTCGAACGCACCGTTGACGTGCATATTCGTAAACTCCGCGAAAAAATAGGGGAGACCCATATTCGTACGCTTAAAGGCGTAGGCTACATGTTCACCGACGAACCCGAATAAACGAAAATGAATTACCCCATTTACCTCGACTACAACGCCACCACACCCGTGGACCAACGGGTGCTCGACGCCATGTTGCCGTATTTTGGGGTTCATTTTGGGAATGCCGCGTCGCGCACGCACGTGTACGGTCTACACGCCGAAGAAGCCGTCGATACGGCCCGCAAGCAGGTAGCCCGACTGCTGGGCGCGGCTCCCAACGAGATTGTGTTCACGAGCGGGGCCACCGAGTCGATCAATCTGGCCCTGAAAGGGGCGTTTGAAGCACAGGGGCATCAGAAAAAGCATATCATCACGGTCATGACCGAGCACAAGGCCGTGCTCGACACCTGCGCCCACCTCGAAAAACTGGGAGCCGAAGTCACCTACCTCCAACCCGATTCCGAGGGCCTAATTACGCCCGAACAGGTCGAAGCGGCCCTGCAACCCAACACCCTACTGGTGTCGGTGATGGTGGCTAATAACGAGATTGGCGTGATTCAGCCCTACCACGAGATTGCCCAACTGACCCGCAGCCGGGGCGTTTTGTTCCATACCGATGCTACCCAAGCCGTTGGCAAACTGCCCCTGAACTTATCCGAAACCCCTATTGACCTGCTGAGCTTGTCGGCCCATAAACTCTACGGTCCAAAAGGCGTTGGCGCGTTGGTAGTGCGCAACAAAACGGCCCTCATTGCCCAACAGGACGGTGGTAGGCACGAGCGCGGTCGGCGGTCGGGCACGTTGAATGTGCCGGGGATTGTTGGGTTGGGAAAGGCGTGTTCATTGGTCGACACCGACCAAACGGGCGTTTCGCAATTACGTGACCGGCTTGAAACCTGCATCCTCCAAACTATTCCCGGTACACGCGTAAACGGTTCGCGCGAACACCGACTGCCCAATACCACCAATATCAGCTTCCCCGGCGTAGAGGGCGAACTGCTGTTGATGAGTCTTAACGAGATTGCCGTCTCGAATGGCTCAGCCTGCAACTCGGCCTCTACAGAGCCATCTTATGTATTGAGAGCTTTGGGCCTACCCGATGAGTTGGCCTACAGTTCGGTTCGGTTCAGCCTGGGGCGTTACATGACCGAAGCTGACATAGAACGAGCTATTCAACACGTAATAACAGTAACGAACGCACTACGCGTAGCCTACCAATAATCCCGTAGGGATTACACAGCGAAGCATCGGTAGCAGAAAAATAATATTGTGAAATTTTTTATAAGATAGTTTATACGGTTCTAGGGGTGCTTTCCTAAATTAGGGGTCTGAACTAAACAACTCCTGATGCAACTAACCGGCTCACACGTTTTACAGGCCCCCGTGTCCAGAATCTGGACCCTATTAATGGATACCGACATGCTGGCCCGCGTAGTGCCAGGAATCACGCGCCTTGAGCAAGTATCTGAAAATCAATACAATGCTATTGCCGATATTAAGATTGGCCCGGTGAGTGGCTCGTTTTCGGGAAGTTTGTCGCTGGGCGATATCCGCGAGAATGAGGGCTACACGCTCCACGTCAAGCAAAACAGCAAGATCGGCAATGCCGACGCGGTGGTGAAGATTTCCCTCAAAGCCATCGACGATGCCCAAACCGAACTCTCGTTCGATGGCGACGCCCGGCTGTCGGGTTTGCTGGCTCGCACGGGCAACCGCGTTATTTCGGGCGTTGCCAATACCCTCACCAAACAGTTTTTCAACAACGTCGAAGAAGAATTAAAAAACAGTCATTTATAACACCCTTTTCTCATGCAAATTAATCTCACAGTAAACGGGAAAGCCCGAGCGTCGGAGGTGGAAGACCGCACTCTGCTCGTCTACTACCTGCGCGAACAACTTGGCCTGACGGGTGCCCACGTCGCCTGCGATACGTCGTCGTGCGGGGCCTGCACGGTCCACGTCGATGGAGTTGCCGTTAAGTCCTGCACCTTGCTGGCGGCTCAGGCCGACGGTTGTCAGGTAACGACCATCGAAGGCCTGGCAAGTGGAAACGACCTGCATCCGTTGCAGCAAGGCTTCAAGGAGTGTCACGGCCTGCAATGTGGGTTCTGTACACCCGGCATGATTATGACTGCCGCTGATTTACTCAACACGAATCCGCACCCATCCGAAACTGAAATTCGTGTTGCTCTCGAAGGCAACATCTGTCGATGTACTGGGTATCACAACATCGTAAAGGCTATTCAATGGGCTGCTGAACATCAGGCTGTTCCGGCTTAACCAAACAAAACCATGAGCAATAAATTCATTGGACAATCCATAAAACGCGTTGAAGACAAGCGTTTTATTACAGGTAAAGGCCGTTATACCGACGACATTAAGCTGCCGGGCATGCTGCACGCGCACTTTGTTCGTAGCCCCTACGCCCACGCCCGCGTGGTGAGTATCGACACCGCCGAGGCCCTCGCTATTCCCGGCGTGGTGGCCGTGTACACCGGCGACGATGTGGCCGCGATCAACGGCGTGCCCTGCGGCTGGCAGGTGAACTTCCGCAATGGCGAGACCATGCGCGAACCCAAACACCCCATGCTCATTGCCACCGGCGACACCGCCAAACACGCGGGCGACCCCGTGGCCGTGGTGATTGCCGAAACCAAAGAGATCGCCATTGATGCCGCCGAGGCCGTGTTGGTGGAGTGGGACGAACTCCCTGCCATTGCCAGCCCCGCCGATGCCCTGAAAGACGGTGCGCCCCTCGTTCACAGTCAATTTCCTGATAACAAGGCGTTCGACTGGAGCTTTGGCAATCCCGTTGAGGAGGTCGATGCGGCCATTGAAGCCTCGGCCCACGTGACCACGTTAGAGTTTGTGAATCAGCGGGTTGTGCCCAACGCGATGGAGCCACGAGCTTACATTGGTCATTACGACGCTGTTGCCGACAAGTACACGCTGTACACGTCGACGCAGAATCCCCACCTGATTCGCCTGCTGATGTGCGCGTTTGTGTTGGGCATTCCTGAGCATCGCGTGCGTGTGGTTGGCCCCGACGTGGGGGGCGGTTTTGGCTCAAAAATCTACCACTACACCGAGGAAGCCCTCGTGACCTGGGCCTCCAAGCAACTCGAATTGCCCGTGAAGTGGACCTCCGACCGGTCGGAAGCATTTTTGCTCGATGCACACGGTCGCGACCACGTGACGAAGGCCGAGATGGGCTTCGATGCCGACGGAAATATCATGGGTCTGCGGATCAAGACCATCGCCAACATGGGGGCGTATCTGTCCACGTTTGCGCCTGCCGTACCTACCTACCTGCACGGAACCCTGTTGCAAGGCCTCTACACGACGCCCAAAATCAACATTGACATGACCTGTGTGTTTACGCACACCGTCGCCGTTGATGCCTACCGGGGCGCGGGCCGGCCCGAAGCGACTTACCTGCTCGAACGGATTATTGAACTGGCCGCGCACGAGATGGGCAAAGATCCCGCTCAACTGCGTTTTCAGAACTTTATTCCGCCGTTCGATGGGGTTACGCAACCGGGCTACCAAACGCAGGTGGCGTTGCAGTATGACTCGGGTAATTATGCCCCTGTGTTACAAAAGGGCCTCGATCTACTGGGCTATGACGATTTCCGTCAGGCACAAAAACAAGCCGCCAACAGCAACAAACTGCTTGGTGTGGGTTTCTCAACGTACGTTGAAGCCTGCGGCATTGCGCCCTCGGCGGTGGTGGGCGCGTTGGGCGCACGGGCCGGTTTGTACGAGTCGGCGCAGGTACGGGTGCAACCTACGGGCAAGGTGAGCGTGTTTACCGGCTCACACTCGCACGGGCAGGGCCACGAAACCACGTTTGTGCAGGTCGTGGCCGATAAGCTCGGCATCGCGATGGAAGACGTCGAACTCGTTCACGGCGACTCCGACACGGTGGCCTTCGGGATGGGGACGTACGGCTCGCGCTCGCTGGCGGTGGGTGGTTCGGCCATCATGAAAAGCATCGACAAGGTACTCGAAAAGGGAGCCAAAATTGCCGCTCACAAACTCGAATGCGCCGAGGGCGACCTCGAATATGGCGAAGGCAAGTGGACGGTGAAAGGCACCGACAAGTCGATTGGCTTCGGCGACGTGGCCCTGACGGCCTACGTGCCCCACGTGTACCCGGCTGGTCTCGAACCCGGCCTCGACTTTTCGAGCTTCTACGACCCCGCCAACTTTACTTATCCGTTCGGTTGCCACATTGCCGTTGTCGAGGTGGACAAGGAAACCGGCAAGGTCGATCTGAAGCGCATGATCGCGGTCGATGACGTGGGGAACATTATCAACCCGATGATTGTGGAAGGCCAAATTCACGGCGGCTTGGCGCAGGGAATCGGACAGGCCCTGTTTGAGGGGACGATCTACGACGAAAACGCGCAGTTGACCAACGGTTCGTACATGGACTACGTTATGCCCCGCGCCGACGACCTGCCGATGTTCGAGACAGCCAATCAAATTACGCCCTGCCCACACAACCCGCTGGGAGTGAAGGGCGCAGGTGAGGCCGGGGCCATCGGCTCAACGCCCGCCGTAGTCAATGCCGTGCTCGACGCCCTTTGGAGCGGTGGACACAACGATGTAAAAGACATCCTGATGCCCCTCACGTCTGAACGTGTTTGGCGAGCTATGAACAATTAGTAGCTGGACGTTGGATATTGGATTTTGGACACTGGAAGCAGCTTCCTACTCCAACAGAAAATCTAGTATCCAACGTCCAAAATCCAACATCCCAAAATGATTACCTATCCTTTTCAATACAAACGCGCCGATAGCGTGGCCGATGCCGTGGCTATGCTGGGCGAGGGTGGCAAGGCTCTGTCGGGTGGACACAGCCTGATTCCATCCATGAAACTCCGCCTGAACGCCCCCGATACGCTCGTGGACGTGGGCCGGATCGCCGAACTGAAAACCATTACCGTCGACGGAAACGACCTCGTCATTGGGGCCGGGGCCACGCACGGGCAAATTGCGTCATCGAGCGTGGTGAAGCAGCACGTACCGATGTTTGCTGAAGGAGCCGCCCACATTGGCGATCCCTCAGTGCGCAACCGGGGTACCATTGGCGGCTCACTCGCCCACGCCGACCCTTCCGCCGACTGGCCCGCGATGGTGCTTGCCGCCGACGCGACCATCGTCGTGCAGGGAGCCAACGGAAGCCGGTCTATCGCAGCAAGCGACTTTTTCACGGGCCTATTCAGCACAGCTCTAGAAGATGATGAACTGATCACGGCGATTCGCGTGTCCTCGCAGGCCGACGCCAAAATGACGTATCAGAAGTTTGCCCAACCAGCCTCGCGTTACGCGTTGGTCGGGTGCGCCGTGGTAAAATCGGCGGATGGTAGCGTACGGGTGGCCTTTTCGGGAGTCTCGGATACGCCGTTCCGCGATAGTGCTGCCGAGAGCCAACTGAACGGCGGGGCTTCGTCGGCCAATGCCGCGAGTGGTCAGTCGATTATGTCGGACCATTTTGCAACGGAAGAGTACCGGCGTCATCTGGCCAACGTGTATCTGAAACGCGCTTTGGCTGCTGTGGCTTGATTTTATTGGAACGCGGATTTTTTTGTCATCCCGACGCAGGAGGGATCTAGTTAGCTTACACTCAAGTTGAGCGTACCAGAACTAGATCCCTCCTGCGTCGGGATGACAAAAAAATCCACACGGTCCGCCGTTGCGGTTCCTATTTTTACAAAATGCTTCCGTATTTCCCTTTCGACCAGAAGTTCAACGACAAGATCGGGACGGCGATTCTGACCCAGGATGACCCGTTGATTGAGGTCGATGACCATTACCAAACCGAAGTTGCTCTAAAACGGGCATTGCTGATCCAAGAGCCGGATTATTATTTTCAGGCGTTTCTGGGTCACGAAATGGCACAATGGGAGGTGGTGGAGTTGATTTTAGCCGATCTAGCCCGACAATACCCCGACCGATTTTTACTACAACGTGCGGGCGATGCCTGGACATGGGAAAACCGGCTGCTTGGCGAACGTATCTCGTTTCAGTTTGGCGATGCGAGTACCCTGCCCCAAGCCCCGCTCGACTGGACAGGTCGGCAAGTTCAAGAGGATTTGCTGGTGCTGGCGGGCGACGGTCCCGCGCTTGTGGCTGGGCAATTGTGTTTTGGGAATGTGTGGTCGCTGGAGGAGAAGATGGGATTGCCGTTTTGGGAAATTCACGCGCCCATCACGCCGATTGTGGAACCGATGATGCGGGCCGCGCAACAGGTCATGAACCGACTACCCGCCGGAAAGCCCGTTTGGCGGCTCAACTGGAGCATCAAGGCAAGCGACCAACTCGACATGACCACCCGCCGAGTCCCTGACCTCAACCGCGAACTCGCCGAGTTGTTACCCGCGCTCACGCCCGACAACGCCGGGGAACATCTGTACGTCCGCATCGAACGCCAAACCCTCACCCGTCTGCCCCGCTCAGGAGCCGTTTTATTTGGCCTCCATACCTACCAAAACCGGCTCGACCGCGAACTCACCGAACGACCAGACGCGGCTGAACGCAGCCCGGCTGAACGCTTACTTAACGTGTTGACCACTACGCCCCCCGCCATGCTCGACTACAAAGGTATTGCCCCTTTTTTGGGTCCGTTGTTGGGGCATTTGGAACAAAAAGCCGCTTCAGAAGTAGTATAACAATCTGTGTAAATCCGCATAGCCCGCGTTATCCGCCCGGGCCGCCGTTGCGGAGCCATTATAAATGCCAAACCATACTCGCGAATCTATACAGACACTGTTAGAGAATCAGGGTTACCAAACTGATCCTCAAATAGTGATGTCGGTGTTTCTGGCCATGCAACTCCGCAAACCTCTACTCGTTGAGGGGCCTGCCGGGGTGGGCAAAACTGAGATCGCCAAAGTGATGGCCCGCGCCCTCAACACCGACCTGATCCGGTTGCAGTGTTACGAAGGTCTCGACGCGAGCCACGCCCTCTACGAATGGAATTACCAGCGGCAACTCCTGCACCTGAAAATACTCGAAGTGGCCGAAAAAAATGGGACCAATAACGGTTCAGGCGACACCCCTTCTGCCACCGCGTTGCTGGATGCCGAAGAGACGCTGTTCTCCGATAAGTTTCTCCTGAAACGCCCGCTGCTACAGGCCATAACGCACTACAAACCGCCTGTGTTGCTCATTGACGAGGTCGACCGGGCCGACGAGGAGTTTGAGAGTTTTTTGCTCGAAGTGCTGTCTGATTGGCAGATTACGATTCCCGAAATTGGTACCATTCAGGCTACGCACATCCCGTATGTGGTCGTGACGGGGAACCGGGTGCGCGAGTTGTCGGAGGCTCTGCGTCGTCGGTGCCTATACCTCTGGATCGACTACCCCGACTACGATAAGGAACTGGCTATTGTACTCGAAAAAACGCCTGACATCGACCAAAAGCTAGCCAAACAGATTGCCTCGTTCATGCAGGCGTTGCGGCAGTTGCGGCTCGAAAAAACGCCCGGCATCGCCGAAACCCTCGATTGGGCGTCTGCCCTTTCGGCCCTGCATATCGACCACCTCGATAAGTCGCTTGTGGAGCAGACTTTGGGTGTAATTCTGAAAGACTGGAAAGACGTCCGGCAAGCGCAACTCTCCCTTACGGAGTTGTACGAGAAAGCAGGGGTGATTTCGAAATGGGATACGATGTAAAAAAAACAGGCTGCGCCTTTTATCATCCCGACGCAGGAGGGATCTAGCTTCCTAGGAAATAAGTTGAGAATACCAGAACTAGATCCCTCCTGCCGCACCGGCGGACCGGTCGGGATGACAAAAAAACACCATCATTCATCACCCGCCAAGGAGCGGATAATATACCCCGTGACCCAGCCAATGTAGCCGTAACGTGCTAGGTAATAGCTCTTTGGTACGGAGGTTGCATTGAATTCTTTCATGACGGTTTCGAGTAGGTCCGACCCGGCAATCATGGCTTTTTGGTCGAATACGTCGAGGACGCGACCAATCTCTTTTTTGGCTTTTTCACGGTCCTCTTTCGCCTGAACTTTGTAGAGCTGACTGTCGCGGTTGGTGAGTTGAGCGTACTCTTTCACGGCCATTTCGCGGAATTTCTTCACGTCTTCGTTGGTCACTTCGACATACGCGCTGTTCATGCTTTCGGGGTGCATGATCGTAGCAACGGCCCAGCAAATGCCCCCGCTCATAATCACGCGGGGTTTGTTGCGCAGGCCACTCTTGGCACTTATGGCTGGGCGAATTTCCTCGACTTTAATGGTCTGCACTTTGTCGGAAACGGCTTTCGCATAGTCGTTGATGGTGGTGAAATCGGTTTTTTCGAGTTCGTTTGTCAGTGATTTGGTGCCCCAATCGACCCAGAAAGAAATAAAATTGAGCGTACCATCGGCAAAGTAGCCGCCTTTGGTGTTGCCGCTGCCAATGTCAATAATCAGGGCGTCGTAGCGGCCTTCGGGGTGAACCACGCCGAGGTGGGTCAGGCGGGGTTCTTCTTCGGGTGTAATTACTTCCACGCTCCGTTCAGCCTGAGAGAGTTCGTTCCGAACGCCCTCCTGAATGTCGATGAGCAGAGGGAGCTTATTTTTCTTGCGGGCCTGACTCTGTACCCCACTGCTGATGGCCGTAAACACCCGACGCGTAGGAATACCGTGTTTTGCCAGGGCAATGTCGTGCAGGGTTTTCACGGCCCGCACCGACTCGTTGATGGCCTGCCCGGTGAATAAAATTACCTCGGTGTTGATGGCTGTGTCGGCTAAAACAGAGTAGGCGTACTCACCTTTAACATCGGAGCGGAGCCGTATGATGCTCATTTTTACGCCTTTGGAGCCAATCTCGATGCCCGCGTATTTGTCGCCGGGGCCAACCCCCAAAAACGAATGCTTGGCATATAACTCGTCCAGAGCCTGCTCAACGGGGGCCACTTCGGGCGACTTTATGCCACCGGCATAGAACAAATCGCGGGCGTTGGTCAGGTGGGTGGCGGCTTCCCGAATGTCGGCCTCTTTAGTGGACTGTGCCTGAAATAATCCCAGATTAGCCTCGGCGCGGGCAATCACTTTGGAATTTTTCGTGTAGGTTGCCCACAACAAGGCTCCTTTCGCACTCAACGTGGCGTTTTGCGCCCGAACCGGCGAATTTCGGTAAAACTGACTCCGGCTAATCCAGTCTTCGGCATTTTTTGGGTTTACCGATTTACCGCTGCCCGCTTCGTCGTTGTTGGCGATTTTATACAACTTACGCAGTGTAGAAAGTGCGGCAATGGCTTCGGGCGAGGTTTCGCGCAGGGCACGGTACAGTTCGAGGGAGCGGTTCAGGTATTTGTCGGCTCCAATAATTTTTTCGGCCTTAAACAGCGCGATTCCCAACGTACTGTATGATTTAGCCATCAAACGTTTGTCTTTAGATAGTTCTGACAGTCGAACGGCCTCGCGGGCCATCTCTTCCGATGCCTTGAAATTAGCTTTTTCGAGATACATCTGGCTCGAACTGACATAGCGACTCACCCGCTCGACAGTCGACTGGGGCGTTGCGGATAAATCGAATAGGACAACGAATAAAAACAGGGATGTAAACAGTTTTCTCATTGTGATTTGTGGTTTAAAGCTCAATTGTCTTTCTTTTTAGTGCCAAACTCATCGCGCTTAATCATGCCTTCGTCCTTCATCTGGTCAACGGTTTTGTTCAGATAGCTTGGCTTGGCAACGGCTGTTTCTTTTGGACAAGTGCCCACCCGGACTTTGCGGCTTTCGCCGGTTTGGGCGTTCCGCTCAACCTTATACAGCACACCGTTTTCGCACTTTTCGGGCACGGTTGCGTCGGCAAGCCATTCTTCAGAGGGTTTGGGCGCGGGTGTAGCGGTGGGCTTGGCAACTGGCGCGGCTGTTGCCCGGGGGGCTGGCGTTGCGGCAGGGGCTGGGGCTGTGGCAGGCGTCACAACGGGTAACGATTCTGTTTCTGCGGGGGTTGCTACGGCCGGTTCGTCCTGTGTTCGCGAACGGGTTGTTCGTGAAGCGATTCTCTTCGGCGCAACAATCGGCTTTGTGGCTTTCGTTACGGCGGTAACCGGCTCAGGAGTGGGTTCCGGTTCGGGGACACTGTTGGCCGATGACTCTGGGGCAGTGCTCGCGTCGGCGTTGGGGGCCTGGGTGTTTACGGTGTCGAGCACAACCTCACTCTGTGTGGCTGTTTGCTCGCTCGTCTGTGGTTTTTGCGTGCAGGCACTCACACAAAGCGCGAGCCAAAAAGCCCAAAAGTAGGCTAGTCGCAGCCGGGTTTTTCTGTACGGCAGGTCTGGCTGTTCCGCAACTGGAGCAGCATCTTGATACGTGAACATAGGGTTAGCAGGCTATTTGATTAATACATTTATTTGATCCATACTAGTCGCCTAGAATAATAGGCTAATTGGCACTTATTCAGTGTGATAGAGTGATTTTTTGCGCAATCGCCAAATGTATTTATTTATTCAGAAAATGCAATTTCATGTACGAAGTATGATCTACTAATTCATCTAATTTAAATGTGGCTTTGCCTTTTAATCTGAGTGTTTTATGTCTTTTTGGCTAGTAATGATGATTGTAATTGGTGTGTTGCTGACGCATCCGGGCTTCGACAGGCTCAGCCTGACAGGCAACCTTGAAGAGGTAAGGCAACTTGCCTGTCAGGCTGAGCCTGTCGAAGCCCGGATGCGTCAGCAACGTATGAATTAAGTTGGAAGAGTACTAGTAGACAAACACTTTTGCAGTAGCCTGTTTCAGATGCACCACGACCAGCCGCCCTGCCGGATGAATGGACGCGATCAGGTTTGGCGGCACTAACGTTTCTACTAATTGTAAATTATCGGATAAAATAGTGCCGTAGCGAAACGCTCGTTGGGCATTGGGCAAAACCTTGTACTCGCGGGGATACCGCACATAAGCCATTTCAACGGGGCGGCCTATCTGACAGGCCAACGCGCTCCAATAGTGATAAAACCCATCCTTTTGAGCCAATAAAACACCAATCCGGCTACTGCCCTGACGCAAATAGGGAAGGGCACGGGCAAAGTCGGGGTAATCGGCGCGATGGTTGGCAAAGTAAGCCTGCGGGCGGGACTCAGCCCACACGGTAGCAACCTTGTCGACGTGGAAATAATCAATGGAATCCAGTTTGCCGAAAATTGTCCGGCGTTGGCTGTCGGTGTACGTTTCCCGGAGAAGATAGCACGACTGACCGGGGCGAACGTCGTAGTAGGGGGCCATAACCGATGCGAAAACAGCCTGTTGTTGGGCATTGGCGGGGCAAATGTCGCGTGGAATGTGGGCTGTGATTCGCTTAGCCAGGTAACGGACAGGCAACAGCATTTTGCCTGGATTACCATAGACCACAACGGCCGCAAGTGCGTAAAAAAACACCGCCGGGAACAGTTTCTTTTGCCGAAAAACAACCTCATACACATAGGCAATGATCACGCAGCCGACCGCAAAAAACGGCATGTGCGTTCGCGAACTCCACAGTTGAAATTTGAGCAGGGTACTAAACAAGACAAACCCGGCCAACCCCATCGCGAACAGGCCCTTCACGCGCCAGTTGCCCCGCCAAACAAATAAAACCGCAACAGCCCCTAAAATCAGCAGAAAGTGGAACGTATTAGACGCCATATCTTCCTGATACGTAAAATGTGTGTGATAGTGGTCGTAGCTTGTGGCCTCGTCGAACAGCAAAATACCCATTGCGTTGTGTGCCGACTGGATTAGTTGATCGACCCAGCGGTTATAAGCCGGAAGGGGCAGAGCCAGGTGCAACCCCATGTTTTTGAGTGTGTTACCAAGCGTATTTGCGACCGAAAATGTATCGACCGGAATTTTCTCGTTGTAAATCCGACTGCCAAACGTGGGGCCGAGCACGTGTCCAAAGAATCCGTAGTTGCGTCCAAAAAACGGCCCGAACGTGACCACAAAAAGCACCATCGATCCCCCCAGCGTTTGTGCAGCCTGCCGAAATCCCCATTGCCGCAGAATCTGCCAGCCGAAGTAAACGGCAAACGGAAAACTAAAGAGCAGGATGGTGTATTTAGTGAAGCCGCCCAAGGCCAGCGCGATCAGGCAAGCCCACAAGTAGGTGTGGTTGTGCTCTTGAATAGCCGTATATCCAAATGCCAGAAAGCACAGAAAATAGCAACAGGCCAGGTAATCGACCTGCGTGGTGGTGGCCTCGAACAGGCCAATGGGCAGGCTAAACAGCAACACAGTCGCCACAAACTGCCCCCGTCGCGACAATCCGAGCGTTTGAGCCAGCAAACTAACCGCCACTAAAGACCCCAGCATCCCCCCAAACTGAACTAAGTTTGCAAACCGGTCGGAGCCGGTCAGGAGCATAGTTGTCATCACCAAATACTCGGCCATGACGTTGTGGTACAGTTGCTGCACGTACATAGTCGGGTAGTGGTCGACGTTGCCGTTTTGCAACCAGCACAACACCCGGTTCAGGTGGTAGTGGTGCGAGTCGAAGTTGCTCGGCGGAGCCACAACGGCCAGTATGAGCAGGGGAATCACCAGAAAAATCCCGCCAAACCACAAGAATCGGATCAAGGGCTGATCGGTAGGTAGGGAGACAACTCGTTGTTTGATCCGGCTCCAGATGGTATTTCGACGCTGGTAGGCAAACAGGGAGCAAACAATTGATACCGTAAGCCAAAAGCCCCAGGCCGTTACGGGCGCCAGGGCGTTGAACAAGGATAATACCTCGGTGTAGGCAAACGTCAGAACCGACAGCGCAAGTAGCGTATAGAGAAAGGCGTGGCGAAGCAAGATGGTATGAACAGCGTTGTTGGTCTATTGGAATAGTGTAAATGTAAGAGGTAAAAAGTAAGAGGTAAAATATGGATACGCTGTAATGCATAAAAAATGGCTGACACGTTGCCCGCGTCAGCCACTCCGATTACTAATTTTTACAGACTACTTAACCACTATCGTCTTCTTATCAACACCTACCCCCTTTATCGTGAGTGACTTCCATTTTTTGGGGAGCTTAGTTTTTAGTTGCGTTACGCCCGCGTCGGTGAGTTCAAGGCCACCGAACCCATTCATAACGGCCTGCAACATACCACCCGCGCCCGTGGCGAAGTACGGGTTGGTGCCGCCTGCTGTTTCGGCCATGACACCGAACGGCGGCACCTCGTTGGGTTTGTAGCTCCGAACGAACCACTCGTACCCTTTTTCGGAGTCGCCAAGGCGGGTGTAGAGCGTCGACAGCACCGACCAGCCCATTGCCGGGCCATCGGGCGAGTAGCGGGGGGCGTAATAGTCTAAATCTTTGCGGATTTGAGCCGGGTCCGAAACCACCGTGAGCGGGTAGGCCAACAGGTTTACGTCGGCCTGTTTGATCGTCACGCCGTCGTATGTCCGGTTTTCTTTGGTGGTGCCATCGGGAAATTTCAGGATTGGAATTTGAGCCGCTACGGATGCCCATTGTGGGTTTGGCGCAAGGCCCAGTGCCTGGGCGGCCTGCGTGGCGTAACCCAGCGAGGTTTTAGCCATCGCGTTCGTAAACGCGTTGTCGTCGATGTTCTCCTGCCACTCGTTCGAGCCAATCACGTTGTTGATGTGGAGTTGTCCGTCGGTGCCTTTTTCGACGCGACTTACCCAGAAATCGGCTACCTCTTTCAGCATCGGGTAACCGCGTGTGCGAAGCCATTCTTTGTCTTTGGTCATCTGGTAATATTTCCAGAACGACCAGCCCACGCAACCCGTGATGTGGTGCTGAAACGGCCCCGTCAAGGCCCAAACGGGGGTTGCTTCCTGCCCATCAGCGTCCGACTCCCAGGGGAACATGACGCCCGCATAGCCGTGGCTGAACGCGTTTTGGCGGGCCATCGCCATCCGCTCATACCGGTATTCGAGCAACGACTTAGCCATTTCGGGCTTCAACATCAAAATAGCCGGGTACATCCAAAGCTCAGTGTCCCAGAATACGTGCCCGTTGTAGCCCAGTCCCGATAAACCCATCGGCGAGAGGCTGTAGGCTTGGCCCTCCCGCGCAAACGAATACAGGTGGTACAAGCCCGACCGCACGGCCCGTTGCGCATCGGGGTCGCCCTCGATCACGATGTCCGACTGCCAGAGTTTTTCCCACTCGGCGTTGTGGCGGGTCAGCAGCCGCTCGGTGCGTTCGAGGGCGGCAAAGATCGTCAGGCGTTCGGCTTCGTTGTGGGCATCGACGGTGTGGGCGGTCGACGTAACCGAGCCAACCACGCTGAACCGATAGGTCTCGCCTGCTTTCAGACGCTTCTTGAACTTCGCCAGGTGCATGTTGTAATCCCAGTCTTCGTGGATCACGTCAGGCTCCTGTCCGTGGGGTTCGTTAAACAGAAAACTGGTCGAAGCCGCCACCGTATGCCGCCCGCTTGGGCTTTTGGCCACCGACGTCAGCAATCGCACGGTCACGTGGGGCCGGTCGATTTCGGTGTAAAAATTCTTGACCTCTTTCAGGTTCTCCGGCGACTCAATCACCGACATCGGAATGATCTCACAATCCTTCCGGGCCGTAATCTCGACCATCGTCAACTGCGAAAAGGGCAGGTGGCGCAGGGCCATCATCGTTTGCCGCACGCTCACTTTATCTTTATAATCGAACGACGTAACGAGAGCCGCTTTCTGCATATCGAGCGTTTGGCGGTAATTGCTGATATCGCGGGGGCCGAGCCGCATACCATCAACGTCGAGGTTCATGTTGGCGAAGTTGAACACCTTCAGGATGTTCGACACACGCCCGCGCCCGTAGGTGTCGAAGGCCCCGTTGAGCACCACGTCTTTCACCTTCATCGGCTCCGGCGACGACACTAGTCCGATCATGCCGTTGGCGACCGTTATACCGAAATAATTGGCGGGGTTGATGTTTTGGGCCACAATCTGCCAATCGGCATTGGGGGTGGGTTGGGCATGTAGGGTGGGACTGAGGAGCGTGCCGAGCAGACACGCGGCAATAAGCTGTTTTTTCATATAGGATTAGCGGAAATTGTATAGGTTGGATTTTGTACAGAGAGCTAAACTAATGATAAAGTTCGCAAAAATGAAGCCTGGTTGGGTTGCATACGACCAAATGAGGGTATTCTTGCCTGGTTTCACCCTATTCTTCCGTACAAACGCTCTCTGCGCCCGCTTCGTAGAGCAGGTTGATAACCTGACTGGCTTCCTCATCCGACTGCGACCGCACGGATATAGCAACAACGCCCCGCCCGGAATCCCCGGCAGGGGTGTCGAAGAGGGCATCCAGAAAGCGTCCGTTGCCCGTGTTCGGTTTAATCGCCAACTCACTATGCGATTTGGGCAGGTCGGAGAGAGTCAGCAACTCAATTATTGTACGGGTAACTCCCCCGCCCAGCAGATGCTGAACGGCCTGTTGGGCTTCGGCAGCATTATCGAAAAAGCCAAATACGGTTTGTGTATGGGTCATGGTTCTTGCTATATAGACAAAAGTACAATTTATGGCCTGCAATAACTATGACAGTCGTCACGCACGTACATGACGAGTAGGGATCTCATTTTGCCCCTGACGCATCGACAATCTCCCCGGCCAATCCGCAAACGATCATACCCCTGCCTGATGACCGTCATAGGCGACCCCCGTATTACTGCTCACATTTGTTACCCGTTAACGCCCAGTAACCCGTACCAATCTGATGAACTCCTCTAAAATGATCATTTACATGGCCGACGATGATGCCGATGACCGATATTTTATGCGGCAATCGCTCCAGAAAATCTGTCAATCCCTCACGCTCGTTGAAGCCGAGGACGGTACCGAATTGCTGACAATGCTGGAAACCCGGAGTAGAGAGTTAGTGTGCCAACCGGTAAATTTAATACTGCTCGATATCAATATGCCCAAAATGAACGGCTTCGAGACCCTGACAGCCCTGAAAGCAAACCCCCTGTTGCGACACATTCCGACCGTGATTGTATCGACATCCGATGAGCCAGATCAACTCAATAAGGCCTACCAACGGGGTGCCAGTGGGTTTGTAAAAAAACCAGACACGTACGAAAAAATGGATCAGGTGGCCCACTCCGTCTGCCACTTTTGTTCTGGTTCAACAAGTCCTTTTGTTCAGCCCTGGTAGTTGGTCGTGCTTTTACTCTCCATACATAACCGTACCATTCCATCAATTACAGAGAATGGAACGGCGCAGTTGTGTATGTTTATGAATAATCCGAATAAGCAATAGCGTACCAGCGCACTATGGGGGCAGATGAAGCAGATAGACCCGCATTTTTGACCGGGGGTGATGATATGGGCGTTGAGACCGACGAGCAGGTGTTGAACGCTATAATCCAGCAAACGCCCCTCGGTGTGGGTATTTTTCGGGGTCCCACGTTCGTGGTCGAATTGGCTAACCCAACCGTTTGCCAGCTTTGGGGACGCACGCATGAGCAGGTGATCGGGAAACCCATATTCGCAGCCCTACCCGAAGCGACCGGACAAGGATTTGAAGAACTACTACAGGGCGTTTACGAAACAGGTATTCCGTATGAAGGCAACGAACTGCCCGTTACCCTGAAGCGCAATGGACAGTTGGAGACGGTTTATTTCGATTTCGTCTATGATGCCCTGCGGAACGGGGAGGGAATTATAGAGCGAGTTATGGTCGTTGCTACCGATGTAACGAAGGCCAGGGAAGCCCGCCAACAGATCGAAGCCAGCGAGGCAAACCTGCGAAGCCTGTTTCAGCAGGCTCCGGTGGCCATTGCCATTCTGCGTGGCCCCGCGTTTGTGGTCGAACTGGCCAATCCGGCCATCTGTACGGTCTGGAATCGCACCGAAAAACAACTCCTCGGCAATCCGATCTTCGAGGTCCTGACGGAATCGGTTGGGCAGGGTTTTGAAGAGTTATTGACCAGTGTGATGCAAACGGGCGATCCCTTCGTGGGCAACGAGTTGCCTGTGCTTTTTCTGCGCGATGGGCAGGCCCAAACCGTCTACGTCAACTTCGTTTACGAACCGTTGCGCGACCGACTCAACGGCCCCATTACCGGCATTGTGGTGGTCGGCACCGACGTAACGGAACAGGTACTGATTCGCCAGAAAACGGAGCAACTCCTGAGTCGGGAGCGGGAGCTAAACGAGTTAAAGTCGAATTTCGTTACGCTGGCCTCCCACGAGTTCCGCACCCCGATGGGCACTATTCTGTCGTCGGTCGCGCTGATTGGTCGGTACAATGGCCCCAACGAGGGCGACAAGCGGGAGCGGCATGTGCAGCGCATCAAATCGGCGGTGCATGGTCTGACAGGCCTGCTCAATGATTTTCTGTCGCTGAGCCAAATGGAAAAATCCACCCTGCATGGCAACCCGCAGCCCCTACAGATTACTACGTTCTGCGAGGAGGTGATCCGCGACATCAGGGAGGTAATCAAACCGGGGCAGCAAGTCCTTTACACACATCAGTCGGGCGAACCGATGGTCATGTTCGATGGGCAAATGCTCAAAAACATCCTGGTCAACCTGTTGGTCAATGCCAGTAAGTACTCGGCTCAACACAAAGAAATCGAGTTGACCACCCGTGTAGCAGGCGATCAACTCTGGCTAACCGTTCGCGA
Source organism: Cytophagales bacterium (assembly GCA_004292855.1). Taxonomy (GTDB): domain Bacteria; phylum Bacteroidota; class Bacteroidia; order Cytophagales; family Spirosomataceae; genus Rudanella. Next base: position 13,016 of record RDXN01000091.1, on the reverse strand, counting down.
CGAGGGCATCGGCATTCCTGACGCCGACAAAGACAAGCTGTTTGTTAATTTCTTTCGGGCCAGCAACGTCGGTCACGTCGAAGGCACAGGGTTGGGTTTATACATGGTGAAACGCTATGTCGATCTGCTGGGTGGAACAGTTACCTTTACCAGTCAGCTCGATTCGGGTACGATCTTCACGGTTCAGCTCCCGTTAACGCCATTTCCAACATGAAAACGATTCTCGTGATTGAAGACACCCCGGCCATGCGGGAGAACATCGCCGAGATTCTCCAGTTGGCACCTTACTGCGTACTCCAGGCAACGAACGGTAAAGAAGGCATCGAACTGGCCCGACAGACCCCCCCGGACCTGATTCTGTGCGATATCAGGATGCCCGAACTCGACGGGTTTGGCGTACTGCACATCGTGCGCAAAGACCCTGTTTTGGCCGATGTTCCGTTTGTGTTTCTAACGGCAAAAGCAGAAATGACCGATTTTCGGGTGGGTATGAATCTCGGTGCCGACGATTACATTACCAAGCCATTCGATGATCTGACGCTGCTGAATGCGGTGGAGCTACGGCTCAAAAAAGGAGCTGATATCCCCACCGAATTAGCTACAACCTCTACCGCCCTGACCCAGTTAGCGCGGGCCATATTGGGCGAGCCGGATGCCCGCCGTTCGTTGTGCGACTATTACCCAACGATGCCCTACAACCGGAAACATCGCTTGTTTACGGCGGGTAGCTGGCCCACCGCTCTGTATTTTGTTGATCGGGGGAAAATCAAACTCCTCCGGGCCGATGCCGTCGGCAATGAGTACATCACGAGTCTGTTTGGGTCTGGCGACTTTGTGGGTTACATGGCTCTGGTGCAGGAGACACCCTACGCCGAAACCGCCGAATTGCTGGATGATTCGCGGGTATGCACCATTCCGAAAGAAGATTTTATAAGCCTGCTCGACCACCATTCGAGCGTGGCCCGGCAATTTGGTCGTTTGTTGGCTGGCGATTTGGCCCAACTACAGGAGCGGTTGCTCAAGCTGGCGTATCAGTCGGTTCGCAAACGGGTAGCCGAGGCTCTACTGATGGTGCAACGTAAATTTTACCCGCAGTCGGGCGGGCACGATCCAAACATATCGTTGGCCATGAACCTGTCGCGCGAAAACTGGTCGCACCTGGTGGGGGCCTCCACCGAAACGGTTATTCGGGTGCTGAGTGATTTACGGGCCGAAGGGCTAATCGAGATCAATGCCAGCCAGATCATCCTGCTCGACATCAACAAACTCACGCTTCTGAAACGTTGAATACCTGACCAGTGTCAGCCTATTGCCTGATAAGCGTCATAGTTCAGGCTGATGAATACGTTTCGCACAACCTGGTTGGTCATAGGCCGGGTCGCCCAATCCAACGAATTTTGTCCTATATCATCAACAGGTATGGACTTTTCGTTAGCAGTATCGCCCATGAAGCGGCAACAGCGAGCTTTTGCTGGCTTTTATAAACGCTATGCACCAAGGGTATGGGGACTAATCTTGCTAGCCAATCTGCCTACTCCCCAATCGGAACTAATTTTAATCAGTACTCTGAGTAAAGCCTGGCTACACCCAGACCGGATCCAATCCCTAAACCGGCAGGGACTTGGCTGGCTGCTGAGCCTGGCTTACGCAGAAGGGCTGCCCACTAAAACGCTGCATCGGGTTCTGAATAACCCCTGGAACGACCCGAACGGACTGTTTCTGTAGCAACCCGAACCGGCTTCGAGCTCCAACTTCGTTTACCGACTGAACTACATGAATACCAACAACACCTTGGCAGTTATAGGGCGTATTATTATCGCGATTAAGCTGTATCGTCGTCAAACGAAAGACCACCAGAACCTACTGGGCAATGAGCGCGTCGACAATTATCTGAAAACTTACCTTTCAAACAACGATTGGAGCGTATGGCAACGGGTACGGGATAATCAAGGAATGTTTTCCGGCCCGAACAACGAGGCCCACGGGTAAAAGGGATTTTACCGTTGTGCAACAGAACCTTTGCGGGTTTTGGCCTTTTGCAGCACCCATTCGCCGACTTGCTTGCCCATAGCCGCACCATTATCCAGGGCGGCCCGGTAGTGGATGCCCCCGTAAAGTCGGCTGATGGACGCCTGTTGAGCAGCATCATTAAACGATTTGAACGACCGAACGCCGTGCCCGTATTTGAACTCGGTCGAGTCGGTGAAGGCAATATTGTCGCCCATGAGGTTGGTCAGCACCGTAGCTGCCGCTGCCGAGATCGTGCTGTGTCCGCTGGGGTATTCGGGGAAGGGGGGCGTTTGCAGGAAGGGCGTCCACTTGGGATCGAACGATTTGTTGATCACCGTTTCGGGGCGCACCGTTTTCGTGCGGTATTTCTCGTCCCAACAGGCCACGAAACCGTCGGCCAGCGCAAACGAAGTAAGCGCGTAAGCCTCAACTGTTTGCATCAGGTTCAGTTTGCGTTGCCGGGCCACGGTCTGTGTAATGGCCAGCCAATGCCCGCCGGGGGTCATCTTCTTCGACGCGTACGACACGTGACCGGCCACATTCATCACAAACGCGTTGTCGTCCCAGAAATAAGCAATGTCCTGTTGCTCTTTCGTAAGCGTCTTGCCGATCTGATAAGCCTCCATCAACTCCTTTTCGTACGGACTTCCTTTCGTGAGCGAAAAAGGGTGGGGGCGGGGGGGCTGAAACTGATTGCAGGTGTCCATCACCCAGCAGCGAATCTTGTTCCACTGGGGTTCGGCGGCATCCATGTAGGCCGGGGGCGTGGGTACCCAGGTTCCTTCCTCGTTGGTTACGGTGTGCTTAAAACCCCGCGTTTGCTTGTACGAGTCTTTAGCAGCATAGTCCAGAATATGTTTGGCAACGGCTTCGCCATAGGCCATCGAACGGTCGTAGACCTCGTCGGGAACGCCATCGGTTTTGTATTGCTCGTAGAACGTCGGCTCAAACTCGTCGTAGAAGTCGGCGGAGAACGTCAGGGCACGGGCCACCGTCAGAAACGCCCGGGCCGAGGCCAGCGGGAAGCAATAGTCTTTGCCCGCTTCGGGCTTGGGGCTTGCCGAGAAGCGTTTCATCTTACCCGCCAGCGACTCGTAGTTGGCATCGAACGGCACCAGGGCTTCGTAGCCCGCCAGATTCGAGTAACCGTAGATGCGGCTGGCCACGGGGGGCGAAAATATATCGTGGATCACCACCTGCGTCAGCTTGTTCAGCACGGCATCGTACCGGGTTGGATCGGCGGCTTTGGCGTTGTATTCGGCGGGGGTGGCCGACTTCTGGCAACCAGCAGCGGCAAGCAGAACAAGTGCCAGGAGCCAGCTATAAAGAAGCGGTTTTTTCATGTGGTTTTGTGCGTTAATGCTATGGTCAACTACGTGTGTTCGGCAACAATTAATCTTACAAAATTAACGGAAAATAGGTCAATTGCGGATGTTAGCTGTCCGGGTATTTATCTTCTTTTAATAATCTGATAAGTCAATTGAGTAATCCTGCGCCCCAAATTGTATTTTTACCAAAGATTCTTCGTCACAAGTCGCATTTACATGAAAAAACTACGCTGGTTACTGCTTGTAGCCGTATGTGGGCCGTTCGCATACGCCCAAACCCCTCCTTCTACGTTTAGTGCCAACACGCGCTTTGAGCAGCTTGGCCCCCAACTCCCCACGCCCAACACGTTCCGAACGTCGTCGGGCGCACCGGGTAAAGATTATTTCCAGAATCGCGCTGATTACGACATCAAGGCCGAGCTTGATGATCAGAATCAGCGTATTACGGCCACGGAAACCATCACGTATTTCAACAACTCGACCGATGCGCTGACCTACCTGTGGGTGCAGCTCGATCAGAACGTGTTCCGGCCCGAATCTATCGGGAGCATGAGCCGAACCAACAGCATCAACGCCGAACGAGGGGCGTCGGCGGGTCAGCTTGACCCCAGCGCGAACCTAAAAGCCAAACACTACGGCCACAACATCACGGCGGTGCGCGATGCGGCTGGCAAACCGTTACGCCACACGATTAACCAGACCATGATGCGGATCGACCTGCCCGCGCCCCTTGCCCCCGGCAAATCGGTGGTGTTTGGCATCGACTGGAATTTCAACATCGTGGATGTCAACAAGACCGGCGCACGGGGCGGCTACGAGTTCTTCCCGAAAGATGGCAACTACGTCTACGAGATGGCCCAGTGGTTCCCCCGCATGTGTGCCTACGACGACGCCAACGGCTGGCAGAACAAGCAGTTCCTGGGACAGGGTGAGTTTACGCTCATCTTCGGTAACTACAAGGTAGCCATCACCGTACCCAACGACCACGTTGTTGGGGCTACCGGCGAACTGCAAAATGCTCCGCAGGTGCTCACGCCAACTCAGATCAGCCGCTGGAACAGCGCGAAGGGCAAGGGCGACAAACCCGGCGAAAACCCGGTGGTGATCGTGACGCAGGCCGAAGCCGAAGCCGCCGAGAAGGGCAAACCGACGGGCAAAAAGACGTGGATTTACAAGGCCAGCAACGTGCGCGACTTTGCCTTCGCCAGCAGCCGCAAGTTTATCTGGGACGCTCTGAACCCCGATGTCGAGGGCAAGCGTGTATGGGCCATGTCGCTCTACCCAAAAGAGGCCAATCCGCTTTGGGGGCAGTACTCGACCCGCCTGATCGCGCACACGCTCCGCTCGTACTCGAAGCGTACGTTCACTTATCCGTATCCGGTGGCCTACTCGGTTCACGGTCCGGTGGGCGGCATGGAGTACCCGATGATGAGCTTCAACGGGGCACGCCCGCAAGAAGACGGCACGTATTCGGAAGGCACCAAAAACTTCCTGATCCTGGTGGTCATTCACGAGGTAGGCCACAACTTCTTCCCCATGATCGTCAACTCCGACGAGCGGCAATGGTCGTGGATGGATGAGGGTCTGAATAGCTTTCTGGAAGGCTTAGCCTGCCTGGAGTGGGACCCCGATTTTCCGGCGCACGGCATTGAGCCACAGTACATCACCGATTACATGAAGCTCAGCCCCTCGCAGCAGGTGCCGATCATGGCGAGTTCGGATAATATTCCGCCGAATACGTTTGGTCCCAACGCCTACAGCAAACCGGCTACCGGCCTGAACATTCTGCGCGAGACGATCATGGGCCGCGAGTTGTTCGACTACGCGTTTAAAGAGTATTCGCGCCGGTGGATGTTCAAATCGCCCACCCCCGCCGACTTCTTCCGCACGATGGAAGATGCCTCGGGCGTTGATCTGGACTGGTTCTGGAAAGGTTGGTTCTACGGCGTTCAGCCTGTGGATCAGTCGCTTGTAGACGTTGACTGGTTCCAGCCCGCCAGCCAGAACCCCGAAGTCACCAAAGCCGAGGCTCGTGCGGCTGCCCAGGCCCGCCTGAACACGGTTTCGCGGCAACGCGACGCGGCCAATAAAGCCAATACGGTGGTGGCTCAGGACAGCACCATGAAGGATTTCTACAACTCCTACGACCCCTACGCCGTAACGGAGCAGGACAAAAAGAAGTACCAGGATTATCTGGCCACGCTATCGCCCGACGAGCGCAAAATGGCCGAGTCGGGAGGGAATTTCTATACGCTCTCGCTCAAGAACAACGGCGGTCTGCCCATGCCGGTGATTATCCGCATGGAGTTTGAAGACGGCACGGACTCGGTGGCCCGATTCCCGGCAGAAATCTGGCGGTTCAACGACGTGCAGATCAAGAAGGTTATCAGCACCAGCAAGAAGGTGAAGCAGTGGACGCTCGACCCCTACAGCGAGATCGCCGACATCAACACCGACGATAACGCGTTCCCGCCGGCGACCAACAAGCCCACGCGGTTCCAATTATTTAAGCAGCAACAGCAACGCCCCGGCGGTGGCGCACCCAACCCCATGCAGCAACAACGCCAGCAGCAACAGGCCGGGCAAGCTCCAGCGAAACAGGGGGCTGGGAAGAATTGAGGGACTTCGTTGTTTCATTGGCCTTTGGCCGTTTTAATGCTTCGCGTTTTTTCGTCATCCCGACGAAGGAGGGATCTATTTTGGTAACGCTCAACTTGTGCGTCGGTAAGCTAGATCCCTCATGCTTCGGGATGACAAAACGGGATGACAAAAAACACTAAAACATAAGCCACTGCAACATTATCAACATGAACCAGTACAAATTCTACGTGTACATGACGACTAACCCACAGCGCACCGTTTTATACACTGGAATGACGAACGACTTGGTCCGCCGGATGGAAGAGCACTCGCAGAATCGAGACAACCTGGAAACGTTTGCGGGTAAGTATCACTGCCATAATTTGGTCTACTGGGAGTTTTATCAGTATGTAAACAGAGCTATAGCTCGTGAAAAAGAGATCAAGGGCTGGCGACGCGAGAAGAAGATTGAATTGATTAATTCGTTCAATCCAGAATGGCGGTTTCTCAATAATGAGATTCAAGATTGAGTTGAGTTTGTCATTGTAGGGTGTCCTGTCATCCCGTTTTTTTTGTCATCCGGTATTTTTTGTCATGGCTCCGGCCATCCGGCCCGAAGAATGAGGGATCTACTTCTGATCTACTCAAATTGACTATACGGAGACTAGATCCCTCCTGCGTCGGGATGACAAAAAAACGGGATGACAAAAAATACTAAACGCGATCACTACTAACCAAACCGTATTGAACATGAATAAAATGAGAAAACTGTTAACCCTTTGCCTGACCATTGCCTCAGGCATAGCTCTGGCGCAGGCACCGCCATCGAGCTTTAGTGCCAACGACCGGTTCGAGCAACTCGGTCCGCAATTGCCCACGCCCAATACCTTCCGGTCGTCGTCGGGGGCACCGGGCCGGGATTATTTCGAGAACCGGGCCGACTACGATATTAAGGTCACGCTCGACGATGCCAACCAGAAAGTGACTGGCTCCGAGATGGTTACCTATTTCAACAACTCGCCCGATGCCCTGAGCTATATCTGGCTCCAGTTGGACCAGAACCTGTTTGCCAAAGGTTCCACGGCTAGCCTCACCCGCACGGGTGGTATCAGCGAGCAGGGGATGAGTATGAGCCAGTTGCAGAACATGAACTCGGTGCGGGAGCGCAGCCAGAATCAGCCCGCCGACAAATACGGCTACAACATCTCGGCGGTGTACGACAAGGCCAAGCAACCCCTGAAATACACGATCAACCAAACCATGATGCGGATCGACCTGCCAACGCCCGTGCTGCCCGGCAAGTCGGTGCAGTTTGGCGTTGACTGGAACTACTTCGTGACGGAGTACTACGGTCGGTCGGGTTATGAGTTTTTTCCGAAAGACGGAAACTACAACTACAACATTGCCCACTGGTTCCCGCGCCTGTGTAAGTACGACGACGTGAACGGCTGGCAGAACAAGCAGTTCCTGGGTGGGTCGGAGTTCACGTTGATCTTCGGGAATTACAAGGTAGCCATCACCGTTCCCGCCGACCACGTGGTGGCCGCGTCGGGCGAGTGCCAGAACTACGCACAGGTGCTGACACCCACGCAGATGCAGCGGTTTAATCAGGCTAAAAACGCCAAAACGCCCGTCGTGATCGTGACGCAGGCCGAGGCCGAAGCCGCCGAGAAAAACAAATCAACGGCCACGAAGACCTGGATTTACAAGGCCGATAACGTGCGTGATTTTGCCTTCGCCAGCAGCCGCAAATACATCTGGGACGCCATGCAGACGGATGTGTATGGTAATGGCCGCAAAATCTGGAGCATGTCGTATTACCCCAAAGAGGGCAACCCGCTATGGGGACAATACTCGACCCGTGTGGTAGAACACACGCTCAAAAGCTACGGGAAACACACCTTCGAGTACCCCTATCCGGTAGCCATTTCGGTACACTCGGTAGCGGGTGGCGGCATGGAATACCCCATGATTTCGTTCAACGGGGGCCGCCCCGAAGCCGATGGAACCTACTCAGAAGCCACCAAATACGGCATGATTGGGGTGATTATCCACGAAGTGGGTCACAACTTCTTCCCCATGATCGTGAACTCCGACGAGCGGCAGTGGACCTGGATGGACGAGGGTTTGAACACCTTTGTGCAGTATCTGGCCGAGAAAGAGTGGGACTACAACTACCCCACGCGCCGGGGCGAACCCGCACAGATTGTCGACTACATGAAGATGGACAAGAACATGCTCGTGCCCATCATGACGTCGGGCGAGAACGTGATTTTGCTCGGCCCCAACGCCTACGCCAAGCCAGCAACGGCCCTCAACATCCTGCGCGAAACGGTTATGGGCCGCGAATTGTTCGACTATGCGTTCAAAGAATATTCGCGCCGGTGGATGTTCAAGTCGCCTACCCCCGCCGATTTCTTCCGCACGATGGAGGACGCGTCGGGCGTGGATTTGGACTGGTTCTGGAAAGGCTGGTTCTACGGCACGCAACCCGTTGACCAGGATCTCGTTGATGTCGACTGGTTCCAGCCCGCCAGCCAAAACCCCGAAGTCACCAAAGCCGAGGCTCGTGCGGCTGCTCAGGCCCGCCTGAACACCGTCTCGAAGCAACGCGACGCGGCCAGCAAGGCCAACACGGTAGTGGCTCAGGACAGCACTATGAAGGATTTCTATAACCAGTATGATCCGTATGCCGTAACCGAGCAGGATAAAAAACGGTATCAGGATTATCTGGCAACGCTCTCGCCCGACGAGCGGAAGATGGTGGAAAGCGGTCAGGCTATGAATTATTACACCCTCTCGGTGAAGAACAAAGGTGGCCTGCCGATGCCGGTTATTATCCGTATGGAGTTCGAGGACGGCACAGATTCAGTGGCGCGTTTTCCGGCAGAAATCTGGCGGTTCAACGACGTGTCGCTTAAGAAAGTGGTTGCCACCAACAAGAAGGTGAAGCAGTGGACGCTCGACCCTTACAGTGAAATCGCCGATATAAATACGGAAGATAACAGTTTTCCACGCACGGCTGCGCCCACGCGGTTCCAATTGTTCCGGCAGCAGCAAGGGCGGTTCGGTCCGCAAGGCCCCAACCCCATGCAGCAGCAACGCCAGCAAAGTCAGAGTGCCCCCCCCGCCAAGCAGGGTACGGGGAAGAATTAATTGATTAGATTGATTGGAACGTGGATGATTTGTCATCCCGAAGCATGAGGGATCTAGTTCTGGTATTCTCAAATTGAGAGTTATCAATCTAGATCCCTCATACTTCGGGATGACAAAAAACGCGTTTCAATCCTTTTTCACGTTCACTACTTCTATGAAACAAACTTTACTTCTCCTCGGCACGCTTGTTGCCGTTCTGCTCGCTGGAGCCGTACACGCCCAGCAACCCACCGCCCCGGCCAGTAGCTCGGCGGCATCGACTTCGGCTTCGTCCACTTCGGTTGCTGCGCCTAAAAAAGACGCGAGTGGCCCCAAGCCGTACAGAGAGGTGATCACAGCCTCGGCACAAAGCAGCCGAGGGGCATTCACCAGCCACAAGATCGACGAAAAGTATTATCTGGAGATACCCGACTCATTGATGGGCCGCGAGTTTATGGCCATCACACGCGTATCGAAGGCTCCCACAGGCGCGGGTTACGGGGGCGAAATTGCCAACCGGCAGGTGCTGCGTTGGGAGCGCGGCCCCGACAAAAAGCTATTTCTGCGCGTGGTGAGCTATCAGAATGTCAGTTCAGATACGCTACAGCCCATCTATCAGGCCGTACGCAACTCCAACCTGGAACCCATCGCAGCCGCCTTTGACCTGAAAGCCATCCGGAAAGACACGTCGGTGGTGATTGAGATCACTGACTTCTTTAAGTCTGAAAACCAGGTCGTTTCGCTCGACCCGGCCACCAAAACGCGCTATCGACTTACCATCACGGCATCGGATCGCTCGTATATTCAACGCATTCGCTCCTACCCAATTAATACGGAGGTTCGGGTCGTAAAAACGTTTAACGTTAGTCCGGCCCCGGCAATACCCACGCCCGGCCCATCGCCAACGACCTCGTTGCCCGCGGCTTCGGCAGCCGGTGCTGTAACGATGGAGATCAACACGTCGATGATTTTGTTGCCGAGGAATCCCATGCGTAAACGCTTCTTCGACAGTCGGGTGGGCTTTTTCGCCAACGGCTACACGGTTTACGACGATGCTTCACAGCGGACCGAAAAAGAAACCTTCGCCGTGCGTTGGCGACTCGAACCCAAGTCAGCCGCCGACGCTGACCGCCAGAAACGCGGTCAACTGATCGAACCCCAAAAGCCAATTGTTTACTACATCGACCCGGCCACGCCGGTCAAATGGCGGGCGTATTTGAAAAAAGGCGTCGATGACTGGCAGGTTGCGTTTGAGAAAGCGGGTTGGAAAAACGCGATCATGGCCAAAGACTGGGACGACAAAGACACCACCCTGAGCCTCGAAGATGCCCGCTATTCGGTGATTCGTTACTTCGCTTCCGACATTGAGAATGCCTACGGTCCCAACATTCACGACCCGCGTACGGGTGAGATCATCGAGAGTCATATTGGCTGGTATCATAACGTAATGAACCTGCTCCGCAAGTGGTACATGGTGCAGGGAGCTGCTGTCGATGCCCGCGCCCGCAAGCCTAAGTTTGACGATGAGTTGATGGGGCAATTAGTGCGCTTTGTGTCGTCGCACGAGGTGGGGCATACGCTCGGCCTGCGGCACAACTTCGGATCGAGCCACGCAACACCGGTCGAAAAGCTGCGCGACAAGAACTTCATCAAGCAGTTTGGGCATACGGCCTCCATCATGGACTACGCCCGGTTCAACTACGTGGCCCAGCCCGAAGATGGTGTTACGGACCTGTTCCCACGCATCGGCACCTACGATATTTGGGCCATCGAGTGGGGCTACAAGCCCGTTTACGACACCAAAACCCCGGAAGCCGACAAGCTCGTGCTGAACAACTGGGTGAAAGGCCACGAAACCGATCCGCGCTATTGGTTCGGCACGGAAATTAACCCGATGGACCCGCGCTCGCAGAGCGAAGACTTGGGCGACAACGCCATGTTGGCCAGCGATTACGGTATCCGAAACCTGAAGCGCATCCTGCCCAACCTCCCGCAGTGGACCCGCGAGGAGGGCGAAGACTACGACAAGTTGCAGGAGATGTATGGAGAAATTACGGGGCAGTTCCGGCGATATATGGGCCACGTGACCAAGTATGTCGGTGGTATTTACGAAACACCCAAGACCTACGATCAGGCCGGGAACGTGTATGAACCCACGCCCAAAAGCCTGCAAAAAGACGCCGTTGCGTTCCTGAATAAGCAGTTGTTCGACACCCCAACCTGGCTCCTCGACCCCAAGATTATGCCGCTCGTCCGGCCCGATCAGGGTGTCGATTACGTCCGTACGTTGCAGGAGGGTACGCTAAACAGCCTGTTCGACGTGGGGCGGATGAGCCGACTGATCGAGAACAGCAGCCGGGGTGAGTCCTACGGGTTGGATGAGTTTTTCAGCGACGTACAATCGGGTATCTGGAGTGAGCTAGCGGCCAAAAAACCGATTGACAACTATCGTCGTAACCTGCAAAAAGCATATGCCGAGAAACTGATCGGGATGTACACTAACCCACCGGCGGTAGTGCGACCAACGGGCTTCTCAGGGCAGGGCTACACCTTTGTTCCTGGTCCGTATACGGACGTACAGAAGTCAGACATCATGTCTGTCACGCGGGCATATCTGGTGCAGTTGCAGAGTGATATTCGTTCGGCTCTCCCTGGCCAAACCGACAAGATGAGCCGTTATCACCTCGACGACGTGCTGGTGCGGATCAACCGCGCCCTCGACCCCAACCGCCCAACGCTGGAGCTAGCGGAGAAGAAATAAAGGAGTAGTAAAGAGGAGAGGAAGAAGGAAGGAAGAATTAAATGGCGAAAAACCTTCCTCCTTTCTTCCTTTTCTCCTCTACTCCCGTTATCTTTGCACAGCATTTCGGGATGTAGCGCAGTCCGGTAGCGTGCTTGCATGGGGTGCAAGAGGTCGTGGGTTCGAATCCCGCCTTCCCGACAAAAGCCAGTCAATATTGACTGGCTTTTTTGTTGTTTCGGGTGTCTGACCGGACTCGAACCGGTGATCTCTCGCGCCACAGGCGAGTGCTTTAACCACCTAAGCTACAGACACAGTTGGGGTAAATGGAATCGAACCGCTCCGGCGGCCCGGCACTATTTTCTGAACCAAAATCAGATGTAATAACCGTTATACGATACCCCAATTTGTAGCCCGTGAGGGACTCGAACAGCAGCGGCTGACCGTCCCCATACTCAGATCCGTAATCTGAAATCCTATCCGTTGAATGAACGGGCTATTCGTGGCTCTGTAAGGACTCGAACCTTAACCAATTGTTCCGAAGACAATCATGCTATCCATTACACCACAGAGCCATGTGTGGAACTAGTTGGTTACGATCCAACCTCTGCGGATTTTCAGTCCGCTGCTTTCACCAGATTAGCTTCAGTTCCATTTTTTGTGATCCCGGTGGGACTCGAACCCACGGCCTTCTCATTAAAAGTGAGAAGCTCTAACCAACTGAGCTACAGGATCAAGCTCATTCACTATAAACTTAGCAGCAGTACTCTGCCACGCTTATTTAATTTTTGTGGGAGCAGATGGACTCGAACCGCACCGGCGGCCCGGCACCAGAGTTTACACACAGCATTTACAGTGCTGCCCGCTACCAGTTACGGTTTATACTCCCGGATAAAACAAAATTCCCCTGCCGGTTTGACTCAGCAGGGGGATCGTTAACAAAAAGCGTTTTTATAGCTTAGTCAATATCAACCCATCCCTGCGGAGTGCAGAAGCGGTGCTTGTGTTGATATTGGCTGCGAAAAATCATTACTGTCGTGTTTGAGGTGCAAAGGTGTGAATTATATTTACTGTTGTCGAGCAAAAACAATACTATTTTTCCTGAGCAGAAACACAACTTTATTTTTATAGTCAAAAGGAAAAGGATTGCGAATCGCACAAGCGAAAATTAAGAGTTATCAACGACTCTAACTCCGTGCGGTACTTCTCTAAATCTTGGAAAA
>RDXN01000005.1 GCA_004292855.1 Cytophagales bacterium | reverse complement strand
GGTCAGATTACTCGGATAGTTCATCGAGGTAGTTTTTAAGTTCGCACCTCAAAACTACCTGACCGGCTCTCACTTTGCGTGAAACTTTAGACAACCTCTGAGGCTACCTTACCATTTCAACCCGCTTGGTCTGATCCAGGCTGGCGTTACGAATGGCGACTTGCTGCGCCAATGCTTCGGCAGCGGCCCGGAACGCATCGGCGACAACGGGTTCGCCACTGATCACGGCTGGCTGGCCTTCGTCGCCTGCTTCGCGGATGCTTTGCACGAGCGGAATCTGGCCCAACATCGGCACACTGAACTTGTCGGCGAGGGTTTGACCGCCACCCTGCCCAAAAATCGGGTAGCGGTGCGTAGGTAATTCGGCGGGGGTGAACCAGGCCATGTTTTCGATTACACCCAGCACTGGCACATTGATCTGCGGTTGGCGGAACATCGACAAACCTTTGATTGCGTCGGCCAAAGCCACTTTTTGGGGCGTTGTCACGATCACAGCCCCTGTAACAGGTACGGTTTGCACTAAGGTCAGGTGAATATCGCTCGTGCCGGGGGGCAGGTCGATGAGCAGGTAATCGAGTTCGCCCCAACTGGTATCGGCAAAGAACTGCCGCAGGGCCTGGCTCGCCATTGGCCCGCGCCACACCACCGCACTATCGGGGGGAGTCAGGAAACCAATCGACATGATTTTGATGCCGTACTGCTGAATCGGCTGGAGCATGTTCTTCCCGTCGATCTGGGCCACGCCCGGTTGCAACTCCTCGGCCCCGAACATAACGGGCATTGACGGACCAAAAATATCGGCGTCGATGATGCCCACCTTCGCACCCGACCGGTGCAGGGCCACCGCCAAATTCGCCGTAACGGTCGATTTGCCCACGCCCCCTTTGCCGGAGGCCACCGCGATGATGTTCCGAACGCCTGGCAACACTGGTGCGGCCATGCGAGTGGAGGTAACGTCGGCGGTCATGTTGATTTTGACCTGAATGGTGGGGCCGATGTGCGTGTGAATGGCATCTTCGCACCGCTTTTTAATCAGTTCCTTGAGTGGACAGGCGGGTGTGGTCAACACAACCGTGAACATGACCTGGTCGATGCCCAGTTCAATGTCTTTGATCATGCCGAGCGTGACAAGGTCGCGCTTGAGGTCGGGTTCCTCAACATGGCTCAGAGCCGCCAACACCGATTCCTTGGATAGTTTGTAGTCAGACATAGTGAGTTTCTATCTGTTCCGTCAACCGCGCCCGCACGTCAGCAAGTTCCTGAGAGACATCGATACAGGCTGGCAGCGATTCGAGCCGGGCAAGCGTCTGGGTCAGAAACCGGCGGTGAGCGTCGGTTTGTCCGTGTAGCGGTCGGTGCGACAGTGCCTTGCGGATGCCCGCCCATTCGCCAACGAAGCCGCGAAGTTCGGGGTCGAACGCGCTCTGAACAAACTTCTGGAAAATATAGGCCTCGGCCTGCGCGTTGGGGTGGATCATGTCGGCCTCGTAGAACCGATAATCGCGCAGATCGTCCTGCATGATATCGAAACTCGGAAAATAATGGATGTGGTCGTGCCACACGGTCAACTCATGGGCCAAAAGCCGAAGTGTGGCCTTGCTCACCGAGTTGAGAGGCAGGGTATCGCGGGTGTGGCGCACGGGACTAACCGTGAGCAAAATAGTCAGGCGCGGATTGGCCCGGCGCAACGTGCGCAACAGGCTATTGAACTCGGCCCGCAGATGGTCGATCTGGTATAGGTATTTCTCGAATTGGTGGCCCGGCACTTTATGGCAATTCGCCACGACCTGCCCCGTTTCGATGTGCCGATACACCACCGCCGACCCCAGCGTAAGCACGAGCCAATCGGCCTGCCGCAGAGCCTCGCCCGTTTCCGACAAAATAACCATCAGCCGGTTACGCAGACCCTCCCGCGTAGATGCCCAATGCGACGAATGGAAATCGTGATGGAACCAAACCCCGTCGCGTTCCACATATAGTTGTTCGTCGGGCATCTGATCGCGCAGGACCATTGTGAGCAGTTTGCTGATCGAAACGGGGTTGAAAACCGTACCGAACGGGTTGTTCGTAACAGCCAATTTATGGTCGAGCAGTTGCCCGCCCATGACCTCAGCGAAGCAGGAGCCAACCGTTACGATTTGGTCGCGGAGACCAATCTGAACGGGCAAATTTTCGGGCGTAAGTTCCGTGTGAAAGTGCATATCCAAACAACAAAAAAACGGACTTTTTTGGTCCGTTTTTTGTGATTATTTTCGATATACAACTCACTGTAAGTCAGCCCTATAAAAGCTCTGCTAAAGCCTCAACACTGGCTTGCTCATCGAACATGCCCCGCACCGGAATTCGGAAGCCTTGCACCTGCTCGGACTGGATAAAATCGTCTGCTCCAAAGGTTCCTTTCAGCTCGTACTCCTCCATCTCCGGGTCCAGAACATACTGCTCAACAATGCGTTTGCCGGGATTCACAATCCAGTATTCGCTTACGCCGTGGGCGGCATAGTCGGTGTACTTGATCCCTCGGTCGCGCTTGGCAGTCCCCTTCGAGAGTACTTCCACAATTAAATCAGGGGCGGGATGTTGCATTTGCTCACTTGTAAACGTAGCCGCTTTTACAACTCCCCAAAAACAAACATCGGGTTCGTAGTCGTTACGGGTCAGCGTAATCAGGGCTTTTTCGGAGGCAAAACGGCCCAATTTATTTTTGAT
Organism: Cytophagales bacterium; assembly: GCA_004292855.1. Taxonomy (GTDB): domain Bacteria; phylum Bacteroidota; class Bacteroidia; order Cytophagales; family Spirosomataceae; genus Rudanella. Next base: position 2,804 of record RDXN01000005.1, on the reverse strand, counting down.
AGCGTAAGCACTCAACAGCCGATACAGATTGCCTACCGTTGTCCAATGGCGTTCCTTAACGGGCGAGTTCATAATGATTTTACCATTAATAAACTCCGCACTGCGGCCATTCTGGATGAACTTATAGAAGATTTGCCGTACCCTAGACTCAACCACCAGTGCCACTTTAGCTTCCTCAATTAAGAGTGGCAGGTTAGGGGCTTCCATTAGTTGATCAAGATCCAGCGCGGTCATGGTTGGCCTGTTTTTTCGTCCTGTGAAGATACGAAAAGTTTGACGGACAACGCACCCTTACTTCTTGATAAACTTGCGCGATAATCGCTGCCCGTCATCGGTTAGGACGCTCATGATGTAGAGGCCCGCAGCCTGCGCCCGCACGTTGACCCGCACGTCTGCACCCTCAACCGCGCCCGATGCTACGGAAGCTCCTGTGCTGGTCAAAACCTGATAGCTCTTACCCGTCAGGTGAGCAGGAATTTTGGCCCAAAACTCGCCGTCGGTTGGGTTGGGGTAGAGTGTTAGTTCGTTGGCCGCGTCTTCGGGCGATTCAGTCGTGGCCAGGCGCGACGAACCCGTGTTGAGCGTCGTAAAGGTGCCTTCGGGGGAATAGGCACTCGTTCCCGATGGGCAAAACGCCCGGACGCGGTACTGATAGGTGGTGTTTTTGGCGTAGTTGTTCTTGTTGTGGCTCGTGCCGCCGTTGGCCGTTACGCCAATCCAGGTCGTACCGGTAGCCAGTTTGTACCAATACTGATACGAGGTCGCTGTGGGCACCGGGTTCCAGCTTACGGTGGCTCGGTTATGTGTCAAATTGCTCACCGTCACGTTGGTGGGCGTTGCACAGGTGTTGGGCGGAGGGGGCACGGCAGCGGTTGTAAACGTTGCGATTCCCGAATACACCCCGACGTTCGTGGGACACGTGGCCAGCACGCGCCATTGGTAGCCCGTCGCGGGGGTCAGGTTCGTGATGGGTAGCGACGTACCCGACGTGGTGGCCGTAATCCAGGCCGTGGCCGAGTTGGTTTTGTACTCAACGGCGTAGCTGATAGCGTTTGGAACGGCAATCCAGCGGAGCGTGGCCGAGGTGGTGGTTAGGCTGGCGGGGAGCCAAAGCGAGGCCGTGCCGCAGGGGGCAGCCGCCGTGGTGAAGGTACCGATGGCGGGTGCGCTATAAAAATACGGGCAGATCTGGTTCACGCACCATTCGTAGGTCGTACCGGCCTGAAGGCCCGTAAGGCTGTACACGCCCCCCTGAATGGACCCCCGCTGTATCCAGCTACTGTTCGAGCCAGCCACCCGGAAGGCCAAATACGCGAACTGGTAACTGTTGTCGATGCCCGGCGCGTGGGTCCAGTTGAGGGTTGCGCTGGTCATGGTAATATTGGTGGCAGTTAGATTGATGGGTTGCGGGCAGGCCACTGTCAGCGTGGCGGGGGCGGTTGTGTACGCGCTCTCGGTGGTGCTACACACGGTAGATACCCGCCAGTCGACCATCACGCTCGCGAGTACGCCGGGTATGAACAGTGAGTTGGTTGTTGTCGAGTCTTCGTATTCCGGGTACGTCCAGTCGTAGCCCGGATACTTGAATTGAACCCGGTATTTAAGCGCATTGGGAACGGCATCCCAACTACAGGTAATGTCGCCGTTGTTCTGGCTGACCGAAAGATTCGTGGGTGCATCGCACTGCGCGAAACCGATGGTACTCTGAATGACAAACAAAAGAAGTAGAGCGATCTGCTTCATGGTGGTTTTGGTGAAATTATGGGTCTCAAAGGCAACCATTGCCTTTCTCAGAAGCAAAGGTGTAGCCTGCAAATCAGACCCATTTCGACCACTTATCCGGCAGTACGTTAGGCCGGATAACCCGCTTGTTTCACTTATCCAGAGGACGAACGGTACAGTTTTTACAGAAACCGCTCCATGAGTTCGCTCTTCTTCTGACGCGATACGGGCAACAAATCGCCGTTGATCATCTTCACGGCTCCCCCCTCCGAGCGTACAAAGGCCTTCAAATGGCTCAAATTGATCAAATACGAGTGGTGAATGCGGAAAAAGCCCTGATCCGACAGCAGCGTGTCGTAGTTGATTAGGGGCTTGCTGGTGAGCACGCGGGTGTTGTTGGTCAGGTAAAACTCCGAGTAGTTCCGAACGCTGTTGATGTACAAAATCTCGTCAAGCAGCACCACCGTAAAACCGTCGGTGTTGGGCACTACGAGCTTCCGAATGCGCTGTTCGGAATAGCTTTCAAGCAGGATTTTAAACGGGCCATTGTCTTTCATGGACCGGTCTTTCTGCTCCATAATTCGCTCGATGGTGCGCGTCAAATCACTGGTGCGCAGTGGTTTGACCAGATAGCCCACCGCCGAGAATTCAAACGCCCGAATGGCAAACTTGTCGAACGCCGTTACGAACACCACCGCAAAGTTGTGTTCATCAAGGTCTTTGAGAATATCGAATCCCGTGCCGTCGGGCATTTTCACGTCCAGAAACACCACGTCGCAGGGTACGCTTTTGAGCAGGGCCACGCCTTTTTTGTAGCCGTCGGCCTCGCCCACAATCCGAACGGTCTGGGCAAAATTCTCGTCCAATGCCCGCCTGAGCAGGTAACGGGCGTCGTCTTCGTCGTCGATAATGATTACGTTTAGCATGATTATCAGACCGTTAGTTGCAGTTCTACTTTGGTGCCCAGCACTTCCTGATTGAGATTCTTGATCTCCTCGATGAGCATCTTGCCCCGCTTGCCCAACCGCGTACGGATCAACTCCATCCCCCGCGAGGTGTGCCGCCCCGCCCGGTTCAACGAC